>NZ_JBWJZE010000005.1:0-456997 GCF_056429085.1 Bradyrhizobium sp. CFUWI | reverse complement strand
GCCGACGCTGCCGCGTCCACCGCAAGCCCGGCTCGCGAAATTGACGACCGCAAGATCGCCCCTCCTGGATGAGCCGGGATGGCCGACACATACGCCAAAACCGAATTTCGGTAAAGTGGAATATTTTTGCTTGGATGGATTGACAGAGGGCGACACAGCAAGGGGTGCCGTAGCCCGGATGAGCGGAGCGACATCCGGGACAGCACGGGATGCAGGCGGGCGGCCCCGGATATCGCTCCGCTCATCCGGGCTACAGGAGCTGAGCTGCCGTCATCGAGAGATCGTGGGCACGGCGCTTTGCGCCTTTGCCCACCCTACCAGAGCTCGCTACGCATTTTCCACGCCCGCCTCGTGCGGCGTGAACTGGTAGACCGAGCTGCAGAACTCGCAGGTCACGACCACCTTGTCGTCTTTGACCATGGCGGCGCGGTCGTCGGGCGAGAAGCTCTTGAGCATCGCGGCAACCGCATCGCGCGAGCAGGAGCACTGCGCCTTGAGAACCAGCGGATTGAACACGCGCACGCCGCGCTCGTGGAACAGGCGGAACAGCAGCCGCTCGCCGGAGAGCTCGGGATCGATCAGCTCGACGTCCTCGACCGTCTCGATCAGCGAACGCGCCTCGACCCAGGCATCGTCCTCGGTGATGGCATGCACCTCGACGCCATCAGGGGCATCGCCGGGATGCAAGTCCGCCTGCCGCGCGCGCTCCGGCGCCTTCGGCAGAAACTGCATCAGCATGCCGCCGGCACGCCAGCGATGCTTGCCGCCGTCGTTGGAGCGCCACTCCTCGCCGACCGCGAGACGCACCTTGGTCGGGATCTGCTCGGAGCGCAGGAAATATTCGTGGGCGGCGTCTTCCAGGCTGCCGCCGTCGAGCGCGACCAGGCCCTGGTAGCGGCTCATGTCGGGGCCCTGGTCGATGGTCATGGCGAGATGACCGCGGCCGAGCAGCGCGCCGGAATCCCTGGCGTCGCCGAGACGCGCGGCATCGAAGCGGGCATAGGCGCGCAGGCGATCCGGCGCCTGGTAGTCCACCACCAGGAACGACACCGGACCGTCGGTCTGGGCCTGGAGGATGAAGCGCCCCTCGAATTTCAGCGCCGAGCCGAGCAGCGTCGTCAGCACGATGGCCTCGCCGAGCAGCTTGCCGACGGGCGCGGGATAATCGTGCTTGGTCAGGATGTCGTCGAGCGCCGGACCAAGCCGCACCAGGCGCCCACGCACGTCGAGTGCATCGACCTCGTAGGGCAGCACGGCGTCATCGATCGGAACTGCGGATGGCGCGCGAACCGGGCCTTCGGACCCGGTCTTCATGTCAGGAGATTGGAAAACCATGGCGCTCTATCTGGGGTCGGAGGTGGGAAATGGAAGGGGCGCGGAGGTGGCATGTTCCGGGTGCGGGTTGAGCGGTGGCAAGCCGCCTCAAATTCGATGTCGTCCGGGGGCGCGCGAAGCGCGAGCCCGGGATCCATAACCACAGGCTGCGATTTGGCGAAGACTGTTGGCGTCGCCCAGCCTGCCACAAGAACGATTCCGCGGTATGGGTCCCTGCGTTCGCAATGCGTTCGCAGGGACGACACTTGCGTATGAGGCGGCAGCCGGACCGCCAGCGCGGTTATTTCACCGCGTCGAAGCACCAGGCCAAGATGCCCTTTTGCGCGTGCAGGCGGTTCTCGGCCTCGTCGAACACGACCGATTGCGGGCCGTCGATCACCTCGTCGGTGACCTCCTCGCCGCGATGGGCAGGCAGGCAATGCATGAACAGCGCATCGGGCTTGGCAAGTGACATCAGCTTGCCGTTGACCTGGTAGGGCTTGAGCACGTTGTGGCGATGCTCGCCTTCCTTGTCGCCCATCGACACCCAGGTGTCGGTGACGACGCAATCGGCGCCGCGCACGGCGGCTTCCGGATCGGTGCCGAGCACGATCGGCGCGCCCGTCGCCTTGACCCAGTCGCGCATCGCCTTTTTCGGCGCGAGCTCCGGAGGTGTTGCGACGTTGAGCTGGAACTTGAAGCGCTCGGCGGCGTGCGCCCAGGACGCCAGAACGTTGTTGTCGTCGCCGGTCCAGGCCACCGTCTTGCCCTCGATCGGGCCGCGATGCTCCTCGTAGGTCATGAGGTCGGCCATCACCTGGCAGGGATGCGAGCGCCGCGTCAGGCCGTTGATCACGGGCACGGTGGCGTTGGCCGCAAGCTCCAGCAACGCATCGTGATTGAGGATGCGGATCATGATGGCGTCGACATAGCGCGACAGCACGCGCGCGGTGTCGGCGATGGTCTCGCCGCGGCCGAGCTGCATCTCGGCGCCGGTGAGCATGATCGCCTCGCCGCCGAGCTGGCGCATGCCGACGTCGAACGACACCCGGGTCCGCGTCGAGGGACGCTCGAAAATCATCGCCAGCGTCTTGCCTTCGAGCGGCCGCACCGGCTGCTGCGCCTTCTGCTTCGCCTTCATGGCGCTTGATGCGGCGAGCATGCGCTTGAGCTCCGACAAGGGCAGCTCGTTGATGTCGAGGAAGTGCTTCGGCGTCTTGGTGGGAGACTTGCTCATCAGCTTGCCGCCCGCTTGCTCTGGCCGGCCGCCAATGCGGTGCAGGCACGCTCCAGCCGCCCGACGCTGTCCTCGATCTCGGCCTCGGTGACGATCAAAGGCGGCAGGAAGCGCACGACGTTGTCGCCGGCCCCGACGGTCAGGAGCTTTTCGTCGCGCAAGGCGGCCACCAGATCGCCCGAGGGCACGACGGCCTTGATGCCGATCAGGAGGCCCTCGCCGCGCACCTCGTTGACGATGTCGGGGTGACGGTCGATCACGGAGGCGAGCTTCTGCTTGAGCAGCAGCGACATCTTCTGCACGTGGTCGAAGAAGCCGGGCTTGAGCATGACGTCGAGCACGGCGTTGGCCGCGGAAATCGCCAGCGGATTGCCGCCGAAGGTCGAGCCGTGCGAGCCGGGGCCCATGCCGGCCGCCGCATCCGCGCTCGCCAGCACGGCGCCGATCGGGAAGCCGCCGCCGAGCGCCTTCGCCAGCGACATCACGTCAGGCGTGACGCCGGTGCGCCGATACGCGAACAGATCGCCGGCACGGCCCATGCCGGTCTGCACCTCGTCGAAGGCGAGCAGCAGGCCCTTCTCGTCGCAGAGCTGGCGCAACGCCTTGAGGAAAGCGGGCGGTGCCGAACGCACGCCGCCCTCGCCCTGGATCGGCTCGATCAGGATACCGGCGGTGTCGGGGCCGATCGCCTTCTTGACGGCATCGAGGTCGCCATGCGGCACCTGGTCGAAGCCGTCCATCGGCGGACCGAACCCTTCGAGATATTTTGCAGAGCCTGTCGCAGCGAGCGTCGCCAGCGTGCGGCCGTGGAAGGCGCCTTCGAACGTGATGATGCGGTAGCGTTCCGGATGCCCTTTGGAGAAGTGATGATGGCGCACCAGCTTGATCACGCCCTCCAGCGCCTCGGCGCCGGAATTGCAGAAGAACACGAAGTCGGCAAAACTCTCGTTGCACAGGCGCGCGGCGAGCTTCTCGCCGTCCGGACTCTGGAACAGGTTCGACATGTGCCACAGCTTCGTCGCCTGCTCCTGCAACGCCTTGATCAGATGCGGGTGGCAATGGCCGAGCGCATTGACGGCTACGCCCGAGGTGAAATCGAGATAGCGATCGCCATTGGTCGCGATCAGCCAGCAGCCTTCGCCGCGTTCGAAACCGAGGTTGGCCCTGGCGAAAACGGGGAGCAAATGCGGGGCTGCGCTGTTAGTCATGACGGCCACTTGATGTTGCGGACGGTGTGAGGCGTGCTTTGCGCAACGCACCATTGACCGGCCCGGAAAACGAAACGTGCCGCCTTTTAAGGGCGGCACGCGCGACCATCTTAGGCCTGGTGAAACGGGTGTCAATGCCGCCCGGAAAGCCCCGCGAAACGCTGAATCCGTAGTCTTGCGGTGCCGATTTTGCGGGTTTTTCACCACGGAACATGTGGACGCGAGTCGGCGGACTCTTGCGCGGGAGTCACGCCATATTGTAGCGTTTGGACTGTCAGATACGACATCTCGTGCAGCAGTTCTGATCCCTTAAGTCCTCATGTACCGGCGTAAACGTTCGGGCGTCTTGAGCGCGCCCGGCGAGCCTTAAGGGATTCTGGCGGCACGGGTTTTTGAAGGCTTAGACAATCGTTGCGAGGGCCCCAGGATGGCAGCCGCGCAGCGAGGGAAAGGGTGCAATGACGGTTTTGACCTGGTCCGACGATCGCGTCGAGCAGCTGAAAAAGCTCTGGGAGGCCGGACTTTCGGCCAGCCAGATCGCAGCAGAGCTCGGCAATGTGACCCGCAATGCCGTGATCGGCAAAGTGCACAGGCTCGGCCTGTCCGGCCGCGCCAAGAGCCCTTCGTCGGCCGCGCCCCGGCCGCGCAAGGCGCGTCCCGCCCAGCACATGATGCGGGTGACCCGCCCCATCGCGCGCGGCAACACCGCGCTGGCGCAGGCCTTCGAGGTCGAGATCGAAGCCGAACCCGTCACCTACGACAACGTGGTGCCGATGAGCCAGCGGCTGTCGCTGCTCGAATTGAACGAGGCGACCTGCCACTGGCCGGTCGGCGATCCCTCGAGCCCGGATTTCTTCTTCTGCGGCGGCAAGGCGCTGTCCGGCCTGCCCTATTGCGCCCAGCACTCGCGCGTGGCGTATCAGCCGGCGGCCGATCGCCGCCGCGCACCGGCGAAGCCCACGCGGTGAGCTCGCGGAATTAACTGATCGCCTAGACTGCAGCCGTCACACGATGACGGCTCCAATGACTCGGTGTCATCCCCGCGAACGCGGGGATCCATAACCACAGGGCGCAATTGTTGCGCGAGATGGTGACTCCGAGTCTTCGCCAAACCACGTCCTGTGGTGATGGGTCCCGGATCTGCGCTGACGCTTGTCCGGGACGACACGGAGAGTGCAGCTACAGCCGCTACACCCAACGCCTGCTAACCCGACGCCTGCTCCGCCTTGGCGAAGCGATCGTCCAGTGCGTAGCCGGCGCCGCGGACGGTGCGGATCGGATCCTGCTCGCGGCCGAGATTGAGCAGCTTGCGCAGGCGGCCGATATGGACGTCGACGGTGCGCTCGTCGATGTAGATGTCGCGGCCCCAGACGCTGTCGAGCAGCTGCTCACGCGAGAACACCCGGCCGGGATGCTCCAGGAAGAACTCCAGCAGGCGATATTCGGTCGGGCCGAGATCGATCGGGCGGCCCGAGCGCGCGACGCGGCGCTTGTCACGGTCGAGCTCGATGTCGCCATAGGCGAGCACGGTGGCGAGCCGCTCGGGACTGGCGCGGCGCAAGAGGCCCTTCACGCGCGCCAGCAGCTCCGGCACCGAGAACGGCTTGACGATGTAATCGTCGGCGCCGGTCGCAAGACCCCGCACCCGCTCGCTCTCCTCGCCGCGCGCGGTGAGCATGATGATGGGCAGCTGCTTGGTCTCGGGCCGGGTGCGCAGGCGCCGGCACAGCTCGATGCCGGAGAGGCCCGGCAGCATCCAATCGAGCACGATCAGATCGGGAATGTGCTCCTTGAGGCGGGTGTCGGCGTCGTCGCCGCGCATCACCGTCTCGACGTCATAGCCGTCGCCTTCGAGGTTGTAACGCAGCAGCTCGGTGAGAGCTTCCTCGTCCTCAACCACCATAATGCGTGCGCCCATGGTGTCGTCGCTCCTTAGGTATTCGGGATCGTCGTGGCGAAGTTCGTCATGTCGCCCTTCGGCCGCTTGTCGGTGATCGCCTGGCCCTCGATCATGTAAAACACGGTCTCGGCGATGTTGGTGGCGTGGTCGCCGATGCGCTCGATGTTCTTGGCGCAGAACATCAGATGGATGCAGAACGAGATGTTGCGCGGATCCTCCATCATGTAGGTGAGGAGCTCGCGGAACAACGAGGTGCAGATCGCGTCGACTTCCTCGTCGCCCTTCCACACCGCCATCGCCGCCGGCAGATCGTGCGCGGCATAGGCGTCGAGCACCGACTTGACCTGCTGCTGCACCAGGTCGGTCATGTGCTCCAGGCCGCGGAACAGCTTGAGCGGATGGAAGTCGGTCTCCAGCGCGGCGACGCGCTTGCCCATGTTCTTGGCGAGGTCGCCGATGCGCTCGAGATCGGTCGCAACCCGCATGGCGCCGACGATCTCGCGCAGGTCCACCGCCATCGGCTGGCGGCGGGCGATGGTGAGCACGGCGCGCTCCTCGATGCGCTTCTGCAGCGCGTCGAGATCGGCGTCGATGGCGACGACGCGCTGGCCGAGCGCGACGTCGCGGCGGATCAGCGCATCGACGGAATCGACGATCATGCGCTCGGCGATCCCGCCCATCTCGGCGACCAGGCGGGTGAGCTCCTGGAGGTCGGTGTCGAAGGCCTTTGCGGTATGTTCAGTACCCATATTGCGTCTCCTCAGCCGAACCGGCCGGTGATGTAGTCCTGCGTCCGCCGGTCGGTCGGCGACGTGAAGATCTTGCTGGTGTCGTCGAACTCGATCAGCTCGCCGAGATACATGAAGGCGGTCTTGTCGGAGACGCGCGCCGCCTGCTGCATGTTGTGGGTGACGATCGCGATCGTGTAGTTCTCGGACAATTCCTGGATCAGCTCCTCGACCTTGGCGGTCGAGATCGGGTCGAGCGCCGAGCAGGGCTCGTCGAACAGGATCACCTCGGGCCGCACCGCGACGGTGCGGGCGATGCAGAGGCGCTGCTGCTGGCCGCCGGAGAGCGACAGGCCGGAGGCGTTGAGCTTGTCCTTGACCTCGTTCCACAGCGCGCCGCCGCGCAGCGCCTTCTCGACGCGGTCGTCCATCTCGGACTTCGAGATCTTCTCGTAGAGGCGGATGCCGAAGGCGATGTTCTCGTAGATCGTCATCGGGAACGGGGTCGGCTTCTGGAACACCATGCCGACCCGGGCACGCAGCAGGTTGAGGTCGAGCTTGGGATCGAGGATGTTGGTGTGGTCGAGCAGCAGCTGGCCGGTGGCGCGCTGCCCCGGATAGAGGTCGTACATCCGGTTGAAGATGCGCAGCAGGGTCGACTTGCCGCAGCCGGACGGGCCGATGAAGGCCGTGACGCGGTTGGTGCCGAGCGCCAGATTGATGTTCTTCAGCGCGTGGTGCTCACCGTAGTAGAAATTCAGGTTGCGCGCGGTGACCTTGGCAGGCGCCTCAGGCAGCGGCTGCGAGCCGGGATGAACGCTCGGCGCGCTGACGGAAACAGACATTTCACTCATTTTGCGGTCCTCTCGGCACCAAGGATGCGGGCGCCAATATTCAGGGCAAGCACAGTCAGGGTGATCAGCAGCGCGCCGCTCCAGGCGAGCTGCTTCCAATAGGCGTAGGGGCTCTGCACGAAGTTGTTGATGGTCACCGGCAGGTTGGCCATCGTCTTGTCCAGGCCGAGGCTGAAGAACTGGTTGGACAGCGCGGTGAACAGCAGCGGCGCGGTCTCGCCGGCGACGCGGGCGGTGGCGAGCAGCACGCCGGTGATGAGGCCGGAGCGGGCCGCGCGGTAGGCGATGCGCTTGATCACCAGCGAGCGCGGCAGGCCGAGTGCGCTGGCGGCTTCACGCAGCGGGTTCGGCACCAGCAGCAGCATGTCCTCCGTGGTGCGCACCACGACCGGGATCACGATCACGGCGAGCGCCAGCGCGCCCGCGATCGCCGAGAAGCCCCGCATCGGCACCACCACCGCGCCGTAGATGAACAGGCCGATGATGATGGAAGGCGCCGAGAGCAGGATGTCGTTGATGAAGCGGATCACCGAGGTCAGCTTGTCGTTGCGGCCGTACTCGGCGAGGTAGGTACCGGCGAACAGGCCGAGCGGCGCGCCGATGCCGACGCCGATCGCGGTCATGATGATCGAGCCGACGATGGCATTGCGCAGGCCGCCGTCGGTCGAGCCCGGAGGCGGCGTGTCCGCGGTGAATAGCTCCAGGTTCAGGCCGCTGATGCCGTTGTAGAGCAGCGTGACCAGGATCAGCGCGAGCCAGGTGACGCCGAAGGCGGCGGCGGCGATGCAGAGGCCGCGGATGACGATGTCCCAGCGGCGGCGGCGTGCATAGATCGGGTTCATGGCTTCACTTCCCGGCCTTGGTTTCCAGCCGCATCAGCATCAGCCGCGCGGCCGCGAGCACGAAGAATGTCAGCACGAACAGCAGCAGGCCGAGCAGGATCAGGCCGGACTGATGCAGGCCGTCGCTCTCGGCGAACTCGGACGCGATCGCCGCCGAGATCGTGGTGCCCGGGGCGAAGATCGAGGAGGAGATCCGGAACGAGTTGCCGATGATGAAGGTCACCGCCATGGTCTCGCCGAGCGCGCGGCCCAGCGCCAGCATGACGCCGCCGATGATGCCGACGCGGGTGTAGGGGATCACCACGCTGCGGACGACTTCCCAGGTGGTGCAGCCGACGCCGTAGGCCGCTTCCTTCAGGACCGGCGGCACCGTCTTGAACACGTCGACCGAGATCGAGGTGATGAAGGGCAGCACCATGATGGCGAGGATCAGCGCGGCGTTGAACAGGCTGAGATAGGACGGGGGACCCGCGAAGATCGCGCCCAGCACCGGGACGCCGTCGAAGACCCTGATCATGAAGGGCTGGAAGGTGTTGGCGAGGAACGGGCCAAGCACGAAGAAGCCCCACATGCCGTAGATGATCGATGGGATGCCGGCGAGCAGCTCGACCGCCATGCCGATCGGGCGGCGCAGCCATTGCGGGCAGAGCTCGGTCAGGAAGATGGCGATGCCGAGGCCGACGGGAATGGCGATCAGCATCGCGATGAAGGAGGTGACGAGCGTGCCGTACATCGGTCCGAGCGCGCCGAGCACGGGCGGATCGGCCGACGGCGCCCAGCGCTGCGTCCACAGGAAGGAGAGGCCGTATTCCTTGATCGCCGGGAACGCGCCGACGATCAGCGAGATGATGATGCCGCCGAGAATGAGCAGCACCGAGATCGCGGACAACCGCGTGATCCAGTAGAAGGTAACGTCGCCGAGCTTGAACGCGCTCAAGGCCTTGGCGCGGTCATACGGTCCGGCGTCGTCGATCACATCGCTCTGAACGGCCATTTCTGCCACGCCGATCCCCTGTACTGATTATACTTGTTCTTGCCGGTTTGGTCCCGGGCCCCGGATGCGGCGCGAAGTATCGCGACGCTGATCCGGGGGGCCAGCTCTTTTGGGTCCCGGCTCCGCGCAGCAGCGTTTCACGCTGCAGCGCGTCCGGGACACGAGGGTCTCAGCTCTTGATCTCGGCAGCCCAGGTCTTCTCGATCTGCTGGACGACGCTGTCCGGCATCGGGATGTAGTCGAGCTCCTCGGCCGCCTTGCCGCCGTTCTTGAAGGCCCAGCGGAAGAACTTGATGGCTTCCTGCGAGGCCGCCTTGTCGGTGGCATCCTTATGCATGAGGATGAAGGTCGCCGCCGTGATCGGCCAGGACTTCTCGCCCGGCTGCTCGGTCAGGATGACGTAATAGCCGGGCGCCTTGGCCCAGTCGGCGTTGGAGGCGGCCGCCTGGAAGGCTTCGACGGTCGGCTGCACCGGCTTGCCCGCCTTGTTGACGAGGCCGGCGTAGGTCAGCTTGTTCTGCTTGGCATAGGCGTATTCGACATAGCCGATCGAGTTCTTGGTCTGGCCGATATTGCCCGACACGCCTTCGTTGCCCTTGGCGCCGACGCCGACCGGCCACTCGACCGCGGTGCCCTCGCCGACCTTGCTCTTCCAATCCGCGCTGGCCTTGGAGAGGTAGTTGGTGAAGTTGAAGGTGGTGCCCGAGCCGTCCGAACGGCGGACCACGGTGATCGCGTCCGACGGCAGCTTCAGGTTCGGATTGAGCTTCTTGATCGCGGCGTCGTCCCACTTGGTGATCTTGCCGAGATAGATATTGGCCAGCGTCTGGCCGTCGAACAGCAGTTCGCCCGGCTTCACGCCCTCGAGATTGACGACGGGGACGATGGCGCCCATCACCATCGGCCATTGCACGAGGCCGTCCTTCTCGAGCTGCTCGGCCTTGAGCGGCGCATCGGTGGCGCCGAAGGTCACGGTCTTGGCCTGGATCTGCTTGATGCCGCCGCCGGAGCCGATCGACTGGTAGTTCAGACCGTTGCCGGTTTCCTTTTTGTAGGCGTCAGCCCACTTCGAATAGATCGGGAACGGGAACGTCGCGCCGGCGCCCGTGATGTCGGCGGCAAGCGCCACCGTCGTCGATGCGGCGACCAAGCCGGCAGCGACCATCGTCTTGAGGAAATTCATGCTGGTCTCCATACAGGGGAGCGAAGCGCAATCCGCGCCCGATCGCGCTCCCCGCGCCGCCCGTTTAGGAGCGGTCGGCTGTGCTTTTACGAAGGTTTCGTGACAGTCGGATGACAATGGCAAGCAATTGATATTGCTTGGATTTCAGGTCGCCTCGGAAGTCCTGATTTGGGGAAAACAGGCGGTGAAAGTGGCGCCCTGCTTGGGCACGCTTTCGATCAGGAGCCGGCCGCGATGGCGGTTAAGAATATGTTTCACCAGCGATAATCCGAGGCCGGTGCCGCCCTGCGAGCGACTGTCGCCGACGTCCACGCGGTAGAACCGCTCGGTCAGCCGCGGCAGGTGCTCGGGTGCGATGCCGGGGCCGAAATCGCGGACCATGATCCGGATTTCCTGTGTTCCGTCAGGGGCGGCGGCCGAGGTCAGCGACACGATGACGCGTCCGCCGGAGGCGCCGTATTTGAGGGCGTTCTCGATCAGGTTCTCGAACAGGCGGAGCAGCTCCTCGCGGTCGCCGGCGATCATCACCGGGCTATCCGGCAAATGGATCTCGACCTCGACCTGGCGCTCGCGCGCCAGCGGCTCGAGCCCGTCGGCGACCTGGCGGATGATCGGCAAGAGGTCGACCAGGGTGTCGGGCCGGACATGGGCCGACAGCTCGACCCGCGACAGCGACAACAGATCGTCGATCAGGCGCGCCATGCGGGTGGCCTGGTTGTGCATGATGCCGAGGAAGCGCTCGCGCGCCTTGGGATCGTCCTTGGCCTGCCCCTGCAGCGTGTCGATGAAGCCCGATAGCGCGGCCAGCGGCGTGCGCAGCTCGTGGCTGGCATTGGCGACGAAGTCGGCGCGCATCTCCTCGACCCGGCGCAGCGGAGTCTGGTCGTGGAAGGTCATCAGCATGCATTTGTCGGCGCCGCCGAAGCTGGTCGGCACCGGCACCGGCGTGATCATGAGTTCCATCCAGCGATCGACCGGGACGTGATCGAGATAGGTCGCGCGCCGCGGCTCGGTGGTCGCGATCGCCTCGCGCAGCGCCGTGATGATCTCCGGCGAGCGCAGCGCGAACTGGGCGAGCTCGTTCCTGCGCAGCGCCGGCGCGAGCTGGGCGGCGGCGGCATTGAGGTGGATGACGCGGCCGGCGCGGTCGAGCAGCACCGCCGGATCCGGCATGCCGGCCACCACCGCAGCCACCGCCGCGCTCTCGACCGGATTGATGCGCCCGACGTCGTCACGCGAAGCGGCGGGATCGTGCAGGCGCCACGGGATCAGCGCAGCGGCGGCGATGCAGAGGAATACGATCGCGGCGGGCAGCGCCGCCAATTCACCAAGCGAGACGATGACGGCCAGCGCCAGCGCCGCAGCGATCAGGATGATCGTCGAGTGCCGCAGCCGGTCGGACCAGGGCTGGGCGGAGGGAGAAGATGGGGCGTCGATCGCCATCGGGGCGGACTTCTCCTGGGGGCTTGTCTCAAAGCTTGGCGCCGTCAGGCGCCGCTGTCGCTACGCTCTCTGACATAGGCGGCTTCGCGTGCCGGGCCGGGGTCGAGCTTGAGCGCCGCCTGCTGCAAGCGCTTAGATCGCGCGCCGATGATAACTTCGCGAAACGTCAGCAAGATTACAGAGATGACAAAGGGGGACAGATAATAGAGGACGCGGAACAGCAACATGCCGCCCAGAAGCTCCTCGCGGTCCATCTGCCAGAGGCCGACCAGCATGGCGGCGTCGAACACGCCGAGCCCGCCGGGCGAATGGCTGGCGAAGCCGAGCAGCGTCGCCGACACGAAGATCACCGCGACCACCACGAAGCCGAGATTGGGCTCGTCCGGGACCAGCACGTACATCGCCAGCGCACAGAAACCGAGATCGATGATGCCGATCGCGATCTGGAGCAGCGTCAGCGGGCCGCCCGGCAGCACCACGGTCCAGGGCCCGCGGCCGACCACGCGCGGCTGGGTCCAGACCCAGGCCACGTAACCGACCAGGCTTGCGATGATCATCAGCGCCAGCGTCCGGTTCAGCCACGGCGGCAGCTGATCGATCGAGGCGGCGGCCTCGGGATGATAGGCGATGCCGAGGCCGAGCACGGCGGCATTGCCGAGCCAGAAGGTCAGGCCGGCGAGAAAGCAGATCTTGGCGACGTCGATCGCGTTCAGCCCATAGGCCGAATAGATGCGATAGCGCACCGCGCCGCCGGTGAAGACGGAGGCGCCGACATTGTGGCCGATCGAATAGCTGGTGAAGGCGGCGAGCGCGTTGATGCGATAGGGCACATTGGGACGGCCGATCGCGCGCACGGCGAACAGGTCGTAGAAGGTCAGGGTGAAATAGCCCGCGGCGACGAACAGCGCCGCCATCGCAATCTGGCTCGGCTCGGTGCTCTTGATCGCCTCGAGGACCTCGTTGAAGTCGATGCCGCGCAGCATGTGGTAGAGCACATAGCAAGCGATGCCGATGACCGCGACGCTGATCACAACGCCAAGCTTATGCAGGATTTGCTTCTCGCGCAGAAACGACGTCGCCCTGCGTATGGCTTCCAGCATCTAGACCTCGAACAACGCTTCAGCGGCCAGAACGGCCGGCGGACAGACGGACGGCGCACAGGCACGCGACGACCCCTCGCCGCCGGCTCCGGCATCGCGCATGCCCCCTGCCTCTCCACTAGCGCGTTTTGAGCCGGAGTGGAATTCGCCAATTCGAACAAAAACACGTGCCTTCAATATTTTAGGCAGGGTCTTGGCTCCTGATGCAGGGTTTGGCGCCTTCGGCGGCAAGCTTGAGGCGAATCTCCTTGGCAATCCTGCGCAGACGCCATGAAGTTTTGATGATTTCGGCCGCACAATGTTCCGTCACGCCTTAAGCCGACGTCAATCTATGGACGGCGCCCGCCTGTTGAAAGAGGGGCATCCTGGGCATCGTTCGCGAATTGTCCCGATGCGCCGGAAGGTCGCGGGGCCGTGACCTGCCCTCAAGGCGCGGTCAGATAGCCGCGGCGATAGGCGCCGGCCTGATCGTCGAAGATCGCCATGGCGGTGGTCATCCGCCTGAAGCCCAGGCGCTCGTAAAACCCTTCCTTGCCGGGCACGGCATAGAGGATGATCTTGCGATGGCCGCGGCAACGCACAAGCAGACGTTCGATGATGTCGCGGCCAAGACCCTGCCCCTGGCGGTCCGGGTGGACGGCAATATCGCAGAGATAGGCGCAGTCGCGGCCGTCGGCCAGCACGCGCCCCGCTCCGACGATGCGGCCGTCCTCCATGGCGAAGGCGCGAAACATGCTGTTGCCGAATACCAGCGCAAGGTCGGCCGGCGTCTTGTTGCCGAGCGGGGCGATCCGATAGAGCTCGGACAGCTCGTCCCAGTCGGTCCCGGCGAGATCGTCAACCCAGACGATCGCCATTGCGAAAACCCTCCCGGCTCATTCCCGCGCGGGGTTGACGGCAGCGACGATGTCGTCGCCGTCAGGAAAATGGCCTTTGCTGCGGCTGGCGACAATCCGGTCGCCGAGCTTGACCTGGAAAATACCGCCCTTACCGGGGACGAGATCGGCGTCCAGCCCCAGCTGTCGGCGCAGCGCTGCAGCCACCTCTTTGGCGCGCTTCTCGTAGCCGCACGGCCGGCAATAGATGATGGTCACCTCCGACATCCCGCCCTCCGTCAGGCCGCAAGCTGCCGGCGCACAGCTTCGATGCCGGCGATCCAGCCGGCCAGGGAACGGCCGATCGCGTCGGAATGATCCTCCTGGAGGTAGTGCCTACCGGGGCCGAGGCGGACGAGCGCGCAGTGCTGGAGCGAGGCCGCGAACGTCGCGGCGAACTCGGGCGTAACGACCGCGCCCGGATCGCCCGCGAACAGCAGCTTCGGATATGAGGACGCCTTCAGCGAGGCGTGAGCCGATTGCAGCGCCTGATAGACATCGGCGGGCTCGCCGGCGATCGGCAGTTCACGCGGGAATGCCAGAACCGGACGGCGGCTCGCCGGGGTGGGAAAGGGCGTGCGATATGGCGCCATCTCGCCTTCGCTCAAACTGCGCAGGATGCCCGCCGGCAATACGCGTTCGACGAAGGCGTTCGCCTCCAGGATCATGGCCTCCCCCTCGCCCGGCGTCCTGAATTTGCGGAACGTCTCGCGCGCAGCTTCGACCTGGTGGAAATCCTGCCAGGTCGGCATCGGCCGGATGAATTCCATGAAGGCAAGGCCGCGCACCAACGCCGGCCGGCGCGCCGCCAGATGAAACGCAAGCGCCGTGCCCCAGTCCTGCGCAACGAGATAGGCGGAGGAAATGCCGAGCTGTTCGATCAGCGCGTCGAGATAACGCACATGGTCGACGAAGCGGTAGGCGATGTCGGGCTTGCCGGAGCGGCCGAAGCCGATGAGATCGGGCGCAATGCAATGCGCCACCGGCGCCACCAACGGCAGGATGTTTCGCCAGATGTGCGACGAGGTCGGATTGCCGTGAAGGAAGAGCGCGACCGGCGCGTCCTGCGCGCCCGTCTCGCGATAGGCCATCGTGCTTCCCAGCACGGCGGCGCTGCGGATCTGAATCTCGGCTTGCTGGCTCATGTCGGCTCCTTGAAGACAGTCTTGAATGCAATGGTCTTGAAGCGCTCGAGCGCCTGGGGCGTGCGGTCGACCTTCATGCGCAGGATCGCGCCCTGCCAGGACGCGAGCAGGAAGTCGGCAAGCTCCTCAGGCGCGAATTCGGAGTCGATCTCGCCGCTTTCCTGTGCCTCGCGGATGCAGGCGGCGAAGGGCATGCGCCACTCGGCAAATATTTCAGCAAGGCGGGCGCGCAGCATCTCGCTGCTGCCGGCCGCTTCCAGACTGAGATCGCCGATCAGGCAGCCGCGTCCGTAGCCGTCGGCTTCGAGCCGTCCGGTGATGATGTCGAGATAGCGCTTGAGCCGCGCCCGCGGGGTCAGCGAGCCGTCTTCGAGGGCCTCCGCGACCAATCCCTTCGTGATCTCGAAATAGCGATCGAGCACCTCCGAGGCGAACGCTTCCTTGGAGCGGAAATGATTGGTGAAGGACCCCTGTGGCGCGCCCGCCGCGGCGGTGACATCGCGCACGCTGGTGCCGTGATAGCCGGTCCGGAACATGACCTTGAGGCCGGCGTCGAGGATGGCGTCTTTGAGCGAGGGCTTGGGCATGAGGGAATAATACGTACGTACGTATTATTGTCAAGCGCTGAGATTTCCTCCGCTCGGTGACCCGTGTCGGGATAATGGGGAGCTTGGTGGCGGAGCCTCAGCCGGCCCGCATGCTGCGCGCGACCACGCGGTCGCGCAGCCAGGCGCCGATGGTGCAGCCGACGAGGTAGCAGGCGAACATGATCAGGCCGAGGTCGAGCCAATAGCCGAAGCGGCCGGGGACCACATGGGCGAACGAGGCCGCGACCAGCGCGGCGGCGAGCGCGGCGAGCCAGCGCGCGGTCACCTTCGAGGTGCCGTTGCCGCGCTGGACCACCGAGATCCAGCCCATGCAGAAGCCCAGCAGCACCGAGCCGATCAGCCAACCCAGATGGAACGAGACGAGATAGGGCATCGTCACCTCACCAGAAATTCGATGCGGCGGTTCTGCGCCTTGCCGTCGTCGGTATCGTTGCCGGCGACGGGCTGCGTGCTGCCATGGCCAACCGCGGTGAAGCGGCTCGCGGGCAGGCCGGCCCTGACCAGATAGTCAATCACCGCCTGCGCGCGCTTCTCGGAGAGGGCCCGGTTGAAGCCGTCCTCGCCGTCGGCATCGGTATGCCCGGCAACCTCGATATTCACGGCAGGGCAACGCAGCGCCGTCTCGATCAGATGATCGAGGATGCCGGCGGAATCCGGATCGATGTCGGCACGCTTGGGCGTGAAGCGGATCTTGCCCTTGGCCAGCAGGTCCGTGAACAATTGCTGGCACACGGTGCCGTCGACCGGCCCTGGCGCAGGCTTCACGGTGATCTCCGGCTTGTACTGCCAGTTCTTCGGGAAGTCCTTGCCGAGCCCTGCACGGATCTCGTTGGCGGCCCCCTCGTAGAGCGCATCGCCCGACAGCTTCACCTCGCGATCAGACACGACGAGCGTGCCGGTCGACAGCCGCGACAGCGCGCCGAGCGCGGCGACCACGGCCGTGTTGAAGGAGCCGGGGGCGCCGAGGCTGGCCTTGAGATTGTCGACCACCTTCTCGGTGAAGAACTTTCGCCCGGCGCTGGTGGCGATCGCCGCATGCACATTGTTGTCGGGGACGTAGCCGGTCAGCGTCACGGTCGCCGCGACCGGATCCTTGTAGGCCTGGAAGATGTAGGGCGGGGCCTTGACGTCGTTGGCGGCGACCGAAAAGCCCTCCGGCAGGTTCTTCAGCGCGGCTGCGATCGCCTCGCGGCCGCCGAGCTCGCGCGCCATGCCCGACAGATTGACCTTGGTATCCGTGATCGTGATCTTGCCGTCCTTCAGCTTGCCGATCTGGTCGAGCAGCAGCATCGCGGCGGCTTCGAACCGCGGCGGCGCACCGCGCGCCAGCCCCATCTGGTCGGCCACCTCGGCCCCGCCGATCTCCTTGCGGGCCGCCTCGGTCAGCCGGCCCTTGATCGACGGCAGCGGCGCGGAGCCCGACAGCGTCACCCGCACCACGTCGCGCTCGGCGTTCCAGACGAACGGTTGGGCTTCGGGAACAAGCCGGGTCCGGTCGTCGACCAGGCGCACGCCCGGAACGGTCTCGACCGCCGTCACGGCGTCGCGGCGCCCCTCCTCGGAGAACGCGTCCGCGACCAGGCTGACGTCGCGGCCGTCGACCGCGATCCGGGTCTTGTCCAGAACGGTCCCCTTCAGCGCCGCCGAGCTGCGGGCCGACAGGTCGGCCTCCACCGGTAAGGTGTTATTCCAGGCCGCAAATCCCCACATGACGGCCAGGGGAATCAGCCCCGGCCACCATTTGCCGGCCCACCTGAAAAGCTTCTGCATTCGACGACCCGAACTCTGGAACCGGAGACAAAACAAACCCTTGGCAGGCTGTCAAACCGGAAATGGCGCCCTTCCGAAGGCATGGCCTGGACAATCGGAATAACTTTTTCTTCAAGGGTTCTTCCGTAAGTTGAAGACGGAATGCCAGAGTCCGCCGACGGGTCATGAAACAACTGCGTAACAACGTCATCCGCGCCGGGCTGGGAGCACTCTATTTCAGCGGGGCACACCATCTGCTGCGCCCGCTCTTGTCGGGCGTCGGTGCCATTTTCATGCTGCACCACGTGCGGCCGGCCCGCGAGGCCGCGTTCCAGCCGAACCGGCATCTCGAGGTCACCCCCGAATTCCTGCGCGCGACGCTGTGCCATTTGCGCGCGAGCGACATCGACATCGTCACCATGGACGAGCTGCATGAGCGGCTGGTGCAGGGCCGCTTCGACCGCCGCTTCGCCGCCTTCACCTTCGACGACGGCTACCGCGACAATCTGGACCACGCGCTGCCGGTGCTGCGCGAATTTGACGCGCCGCTGACGGTCTATGTCGCAAGCGATTTTGCCGAAGGCACGGGACGGCTGTGGTGGACGGCGCTGGAGGCCGTGGTCGCCAAGGCCGAGCAGGTCGACGTCAGAATCGGCCATTCCGCGCTGCGGCTCGATGCGACGACGCCGGCGGCCAAGCAGGCCGCGTTCGACCGCCTGCACGACTGGCTGCGCGCGCTGCCGGGCGAACATGACCTGGCGCGGGAGATCGAGGCTCTCTGCACGGCGTACGACGTCGACATGGCGGCGCTGTGCCGCAACCTCTGCCTGTCCTGGCCCGAGCTGAAGACATTTGCCGCCGATCCGCTGGTCACGATCGGCGCGCATAGCGTCAGCCATTGCAACCTTGCCAAGCTGGCGGAAGACATCGCCGCGCAGGAGCTGGCCGTGAGCCGGGCGCGGATCGAGCAGGCGCTCGAGTGCCCCGTGCTGCACCTCGCCTATCCCTATGGCGACCGCGAGGCCGCTGGCGTGCGCGAATTCGGCCTGGCTGCGACGGCCGGCTTCAAGACCGCGGTGACGACGCGGCCCGGCATGCTGTTTGCCGAGAATGCCGGCCAGATGACGGCGCTGCCGCGCGTCTCGCTCAACGGCAATTACCAGGACGCGCGAATCCTGCCGGTGCTGACCTCGGGCGCTGCGACCGCAATGTGGAACGGCTTCCGCCGGATCGCGGCGGCGTAGCTGCGCTCCGCTAGCGGAGATTGACTCCCCTTCCCGCCCCGCCCAAAACAGCGCCAACCAAGGGAGGCACCATGTTCAACGACCTGTTCTCGCTCAAAGGCCGCGTCGCGCTGGTGACCGGCGGCTCGCGCGGCATCGGCAAGATGATCGCGGCGGGATTTCTCAGCGCCGGCGCCGCAAAGGTCTACATCACCGCGCGCAAGGCGGGGCCGTGCGAGGCGACCGCCAGGGAGCTCACCGCGCAATATGACGGCGAATGCATCGCGCTGCCGATCGACATCTCCACCGTCGAAGGCTGCGACAGGCTCGCCGGCGAGATCATCAAGCTGGAGCCGAAGCTCGACATCCTCGTCAACAATGCCGGCGCCGCCTGGGGCGCGGAGTTCGACGAATTCCCCGAAAGCGGCTGGGACAAGGTGATGGACCTCAACGTCAAGTCGCTGTTCTTCCTGACCAAGGCGCTGGCGAAACCGCTGCGCGCGGCCGCAAGCGCAGAACGTCCGGCCAAGGTGATCAACATCGCCTCGGTCGACGGCATCTTCGTCAACCCGGGCGAGACCTATTCCTACGCCGCCAGCAAGGCCGCGGTGATCCACCTGACGCGGCGCCTGGCGACCAAGCTGATCAAGGACAACATCAACGTCACCGCGATCGCGCCGGGCGCCTTCAAGTCCGACATGAACCGGGCCGCGCGCGACCACGCCGACGAGGTCGCACAGCGCATCCCGTCGCGGCGCATCGGAAGCGACGAGGACATGGCAGGTGTGGCGATCTATCTCGCCTCGCGCGCGGGCGACTACGTGGTCGGCAACACCATCGCCGTCGACGGCGGCGTGGTGTACGCGAATGCGGGCCTGGAGATTGCGGGATGAGAAGCGCGAATGGCGAGTAGCGAATGGCGAATAGACGCTCGCCCATTCGCTACTCGCCATTCACCATTCGCCAACTTTCTTTACGACTCGATCTTCACGTACTCGAAATCGCCCGGCTTGTTGTCGATGCCGACCTTCGGCGGCGAGATCCAGGAGGCGTACTTGCCGGTCTCGGTGACGGGCTGCATCAGCGAGGTGATGAAGTCGCCGTCGTTGGCTGAGGGCAGCCATTCGTCCTTGCGCCTGGCCCAGGTGGCGTCGTCGATCAAGATGCCGTCGGGCGTGGCGTGCACGTCCTTGAACTCGCCGATGTGGCGGTGGAAGGCGACGTTGGGCAGCTTGAGCTGAAAATCATAGCCCGCGGTCGAGATCACCTTGTTCCAGCGCAGCATGCCCTTGACACAATCCTGGCTGTAATCGTCGCGCAGCCGCATGTTGAGCGCGGTCAGCGCGGGCTCGTCGACCAGCTTGATCTCGCCGTTGATCAGCTTGAGCACCGGATAGGTGGAATTCTTGAGCTGGTGATCGTCCTCGATCTGGGTTTCGTGATAGCGGCCCTTGATGCCGGCGTTGAAGGCGTTGGCCGCGTTGGTCGAGACCTCCGAGCCGAACAGGTCGAGCGACAGCGTGTAGTGCAGGTTCAGCTTCTTCTGGATGGTCGGCAGGTCGATCACCCCGAGCGCGCGCACCTTGGCGATGTCGGTGGGATCGGTGATGCCGGCGGCCTTCATCGCATCGCAGGTGCGCTGCACGACGCGGGTGATGCCGGTCTCGCCGACGAACATGTGGTGCGCTTCCTCGGTCAGCATGAAGCGGCAGGTGCGCGACAGCGGATCGAAACCGGACTGCGCCAGCGAGTGCAGCTGCATCTTGCCGTCGCGGTCGGTGAAGTAGGTGAACATGAAGAAGGACAGCCAGTCCGGCGTCGCCTCGTTGAAGGCGCCCAGCATGCGCGGCGCGTCGGCATCGCCGGAGCGGCGGCGCAGGAGATCATCGGCTTCCTCGCGGCCGTCGCGGCCGAAATATTTCTGCAGCAGGTAGACCATCGCCCAGAGGTGACGACCTTCCTCGACATTGACCTGGAACAGATTGCGCATGTCGTAGAGCGAGGGCGCGGTCTTGCCGAGATGGCGCTGCTGCTCGACCGAAGCCGGCTCGGTATCGCCCTGGATCACGATCAGGCGGCGCAGCATGGCGCGATGCTCGCCCGGGACTTCCTGCCAGGCCGGCTCGCCATAATGCTCGCCGAACGGCACGACGCGGTTCTCTTCCTGCGGCGCAAGCAGGATGCCCCAGCGATATTCGGGCATGCGCACATAGTCGAACTTGGCCCAGCCGCGCGGATCGACGGAGTACGCCGTGCGCAAGTAAACCAGCGATTCCTGGAAGCCCTCCGGCCCCATGTCGCTCCACCAGTCCATGTAGCCGGGATGCCAGCCTTCCAGCGCTTTCAGCACCTGACGGTCTTCGGCGAGATTCACGTTGTTCGGAATCTTGGTCGAGTAGTCGACGTTCATGATGTTCATGTTCATGGTGACCTCCCGTGGGGGACTAGCTCGTTTAAGGGGGCGAATGGCGAGTAGCGAATGGCGAGTGAAAATTCCTATTCGCCATTCGCCACTCCCTATTCGCTACACTCGCGTCATATCGAATTTCGGCTTCTGGCCGCTGCCATAGCGGCGCAGCGCGCCTTCCTCCCCGACCGCGTTCGGGCGCTGGAAGATCCAGTTCTGCCAGGCCGTGAGGCGCGCGAAGATCTTTGATTCCATGGTCTCGGGGCCGACGAAGCGCAGGCTCGCCTCCATGCCGGTGAGGCTGTCGGGCGAGAAGCTGGCGCGCTCCTCCAGGAACACGCGAACCTCGTCGTCCCAATCGATGTCGTCGAGCGCGAAGGTGACGAGGCCGAGCTCCTCGGCCTGCTCGGCGTCGAGGCTGGTGCCGAGCGTTGCTTCCGCGCGCTCGACATCGGAGGGGTCGGCCTGGAAGCGCGACTGCAGCCGGGTCAGCCCATGGCTCATCGGGTAGGGGCCGAAATTCATCGCGGACAGCTCGATCGAGGGCGGCGGACGGTTGTCGCCCTGGCGCGTGCCGATCAGCATGTAGGAGCGGTCGGCTGCGAAGACGAGCTCGGCGAGGGTGCCGGCAAAGCAGGAGCCGGGCTCGACCAGCGTCACCAGCGTGCGCGAGGTGACGTCGATGCGCTTCAGCACGCGCTTCCAGTAATGCCTGATTTCGTTGACCAGCCAATGCGCCTTGTTGGCTTCGAGGAAGGCGTCGTGCGCGAGCACATGAGCGCGGTCGCCATGGCTCTTGAAGACGAGCATCGCGATCTCGAGCTCGTTGATGCGCAGATGCAGGATGGCGTCGTCGAGCTCGCGCGCCACCCGGAGCGGCCAGAACGAGGCGCCCTGCGCCATCATGCCGTCGATGTCGGCAGGCGGCGCGGCCTCCGGCGCCTTGATCGAGATGGTGGCGATGCGGGCCGTGCGGTCGATGTCGACCGTGACGAAGCCGTAGCGGATGCTGGTGTCGTCGATCAGGCGCTTGAGCGGCGTCAACGCGATGCCCTTGCCGCTGCCCTTGCGCTTCGAGGCCGCCGCGAACTCCTTGGCACGCTCGGCGATCTTGGCCTCGAGCTTGGAGTTCGGCGCGATCTCGTCGACGAGGCGCCATTGCACGGCGCGCTTGCCCTTCACGCCTTCCTCGATGGTGCAGAAGAAATCGGCGTGATCGCGGCGCACCTTGCGCTTGTCGACGACGCGCGTCAGACCGCCTGTGCCGGGCAGCACCGCGAGCAGCGGCACTTCGGGCAGCGCCACGGCGGAGGAGCCGTCGTCGGCGAGGATGATGTGGTCGGTGGCGAGCGCCAGCTCGTAGCCGCCGCCGGCGGCCGAGCCGTTCACCACGGTGATGAAGCGCTGGCCGGAATTCTCCGAGGAATCTTCCATGCCGTTGCGGGTCTCGTTGGTGAACTTGCAGAAGTTCACCTTGTGGGCATGGGTGGAGCCCGCGAGCATGCGGATGTTGGCGCCGGCGCAGAACACGCGGTTCTTGGCCGAGCGCATGACCACGACCTTGACCTCGGGATGCTCGAAGCGCAGGCGCTGGAGCGCATCCGCAAGCTCGATGTCGACGCCGAGATCGTAGGAGTTGAGCTTGAGCAGATAGCCCTCGAACAGGCCGCCATTCTCGTCGACGTCCATGGTCAGCGTCGCGACGTCGCCGTCGACCGCGAGCTTCCAGTGCTTGTAGCGGGACGGTTCGGTCTGGAAATCGATGAATGTCGCGCCGCCTGCGAGGCGCCGATCTTCCCCGGCCATGGGTCATCCCTGAGCTTGATTATGCATTTTCGCCGTAGCGTTAGATGCACAATAGTGCATCTTTTTGAGCGCGTCTAGCCCTTAACGGAGCTCACATGCATTTTGTTTCATCTCAGGGAAGACAACGGCGAACGCTCCAATCCCGTTGCTGTTCAGCGCGTTCGGTTCTGTCAGACCGCTGCCGCTCTCACGCGGCGCGGCCTTGCAGTCCCTCATCATCGCGCAGCGCCGCTCTCGCGAACTGCTCGATCGCCTCCAGCGTCGCCCCAGGCGCGTCGCGATGCGGCGAATGGCCGGCATCGGAAACGATCTTCACGTCGACCGGGCAGTAGCACTCTTCCTGCGCGATCTCGACCTGACGCAGGGTGCCGTACTGGTCATCCTTGCCCTGGACGATCAAGACAGGCACGCGGATATAGGCGAGGTATTCGGAGATGTCCCAGTCGCGGAATTTGGGATCGAGCCAGGCGCCGTTCCAGCCGTAGAAGGCGTTGTCGACGTCCTTGTGCCAGCGCGCAAGCTTTGCCTTGAGGTCCGTGGTCTCGAACGTCGTCTTGATCTCCGCGATGGATTTCACCGAGAGGTCCTCGACGATGAAGTGCGGGGCGATCAATCCGATGCCATGCAAACGGTGATCCTGGTGCGAACCGGCATAGATCGCCGCGATCGAGGCGCCGTCGGAATGGCCGAGCAGGAGGCCGCGCTTGAACGGAATGGCGTCGAGGATTTTCGGCAGCACGTCCAGCGCCTCGCGCTGCATGTAGTCGAGCGGCCGCGGCAACGGCACGGGGCTCGATTGGCCGTAGCCCGCGCGCGAATAGGCGAAGATGCCGGCGCCGGTCGCCTGCTGCAGCTTTTCCGGAAAGTCGCCCCAGAGCCCGACCGAGCCGAGGCCTTCGTGCAGCATCACGATAGTCGGCGCATCCGCCGATTGCGGCGCGAGCCATTTGTATTCGAGGCTGGCGCCGCCGATGTTGAGGAAGCCGGTGGGGGTGAGGTTTGTCATGGTGTCACTCTTATTCGCAATGAGGACGAGACGCGTCGGCGCACTCCGTCGTTCCCTCCCCCCTTGCGGGGGAGGGCTAGGGAGAGGGGTGCCACACCGGGACTCCCAGTGTGACGAAGAACACCGTGCGCGCGACGATGAAGACCGATTGCTGGGCTACCCCTCTCCCCCGCCCTCCCCCGCAAGGGGGGAGGGAGCGCAGCGGAGATTGCCGCAACGGTGTCAGTCACCTCAGACATACGCGCTCCTCAATGCGCCCCTTCCCGCAATTTGAACCGCTGGATCTTTCCGGTCGCCGTCTTCGGCAGCGAGTCCACCACATCGATCCAGCGCGGATATTTCCACGGGCCGATCTTCTGCTTGACGTGCTCCTTCAGCATTTCCTGGAGATTGCTCGTCGTCACGCCGGGGCGCAGCACGACGAACGCCTTCGGCTTCAGCAGGCCTTCCGGATCGGCTTCCGGCACGACGGCCGCTTCCAGCACGGCGGGATGCGAGATCAGCGCGCTCTCGACCTCGAACGGCGAGACCCAGATGCCGGAGACCTTGAACATGTCGTCGGCGCGGCCGCAGAAGGTGTAGCGGCCCTCGGCGTCGCGGACATATTTGTCGCCGGTGCGGGTCCAGGGGCCTTCAAACGTGCGGCGGCTCTTGTGGCGCTGATTCCAGTAGCCCTCACCGGCGGAGGGCGCATCGACCAAGAGCTCGCCGACCTCGCCGTCGGCGACGTCCTGCCCGGCTTCGTTGACGAGCCGGACCGCATAGCCTGGCACCGGCTTGCCGGAGGAGCCGTATTTGATGTCGCCGGGCGCATTCGACAGGAAGATGTGCAAGAGCTCGGTCGAGCCGACGCCGTCGAGGATGTCGACGCCGAAGCGCGCCTTCCAGTTGTTGCCGACCGATTCCGGCAGCGCCTCGCCGGCCGAGGTGCAGATGCGCAGGGCCTTGCCGCCGCGCTCGCTTTTCATGGTCTCGTCGTTGAGCATCGCCGCGAACAAGGTCGGCACGCCGTAGAAGATCGAGGGGTTGTAGCGGTTCATCAGATCGAACATGCGCGCCGGTGTCGGCCGCTCGCTGTTGAGGATGACGCTGGCGCCGACCGACATCGGGAAGGTCAGCGCATTGCCGAGGCCATAGGCGAAGAACAGCTTTGCGGCGGACAGACACACATCGCTCTCGCGGATGCCGAGCACCTGCTTGGCGTAGGTGTCGGCGGTCGCCTGCAAATTGGAATGGATATGGCGCACGCCCTTGGGCATGCCGGTCGAGCCCGACGAGTAGAGCCAGAACGCCGGCTCGTCAGGATGCGTCGCCGCGGTGGTGAACTGGTCGCTCTCGCCGGCAATCTCCTCCGCGAGTTGCTTGTGGCCGTTCTGCTTGGCGCCGGAGACCACGACATGCTCGAGATCGGGCATGCGGCCGACAACGTCCTTGATGACGGGATAGAGCGCTTCGGAGACGAACAGCACGCGCGCACGGCAATCGGCGAGGATGTAGGCGTATTGGTCCGCCGTCAGCAGCGTGTTCAGCGGCACCGGCACGATGCCGGCGCGGATCGCGCCCAGGAACACGACCGGAAAGTCGACCGTATCCAGCATGATCATCGCCACGCGCTCCTCGCGGCGGACGCCGAGCCGGCGCAGCATGTTGGCGGCGCGGCGGGTCTGTTGCTGGAGCTCGCCATAGGTGAGCCGCGAGACGGTGTCGTCGAAGGCCAGCTTGCTGCCCCGGCCCTCCTCGACGTTACGGTCGAGCAGCCAGGTCACCGCGTTATAGGATCCCTCGCTCACGGACTTCTCCCCCGAATTTAGAATTATAATTCATAGAAAGACACCGCGGTCGCTTGCTGTCAATGCCAGCAGGCACTATGTTTCATTAAATTGCGCCGCAGGACAACCTTCAAGAAGACATCCCCTAAAGAAGGCTCATGACCGACAGTCCCGACGCCGAATCCCGATTCCTTGAACAGCTCGGCCAGCGCGTGCGCACCATGCGCGCGTTGCGCGGCATGTCGCGCAAGGTGCTCGCCAAGGTATCAGGTATCTCGGAGCGCTACATCGCGCAGCTCGAAAGCGGCAAGGGCAATGTCTCCATCGTGCTGCTCCGCCGCGTCTCCGACGCGATGGGCGCGCATCTCGAAGACCTGCTGCCCTCGGCCGAGCCGACACCGGACTGGCAGATGTTTCGCGATCTCTTGCGCAAGGCGACGCCGGCGCAGATCGCGCAAGCCAAGGATCTGCTCGCCGGCGGCAGCGCAACCGCGCCGCGGCGCGCGCCGTTCTGTGGCATCGCGCTGATCGGCCTGCGCGGCGCCGGCAAATCCACTCTCGGCAAGATCCTGGCGAAGAAGGTCGGCTGGAGCTTCGTCGAGCTCAACAAGGAGGTCGAGCAGCAGAACGGGCTCTCGGTCGCCGAGATCATCGCGCTGTACGGCCAAGAGGGCTTTCGCCGCATGGAGCAGGCGGCGCTGCAACAGCTGCTGGCGCGCAACGAGCTGATGGTGCTGGCGACCGGCGGCGGCATCGTCTCGGAACCCCTGACCTTCGACCAGATCCTGACCTCGTTCTACACGATATGGCTCAAGGCCGAGCCCGAGGAGCACATGGCCCGCGTCCGTCGCCAGGGCGATCTGCGTCCGATGGCGGACGACCGCTCCGCCATGGCGGAGCTGCGCAACATCCTCTTGAGCCGCGAGCCGCTGTATTCGCGCGCGACGGCAGTGGTCGATACCGCCGGCCTCTCCGTCGATGCAGCCGCCGCGCGGCTGGTCGAGGCCGTGCGGCCGGTGCTGCAGAACGAGGCCCGCAGCTTCGGACTGCGGAGTGTGGCGCTGTAGGGAGAGTTGTCAGCTCCGATCTCCGCTACGTTCTCTCCCCCTTGCGGGGGAGGGTTAGGGAGAGGGGTCCACACGGGGACTCATCCTTCACGCAACACGTTCGTTCTTCGCCACAACGAACACCGTTTCCGGGGCCACCCCTCTCCCCCGCCCTCCCCCGCAAGGGGCGAGGGAGCGCAGTTGTGCGCGCCGAAGCACTTCGTATCCCTTTTCGTTCCGTAAATGGACGATATGAAGAGCAGCCAACTTCGGGCTTCAATAATGACCTCCACCGACGTCAGCACTTCCATGTTCGAATGGATCTGCGGCAGCGCTGCGATCGAGGCGTCTCAGCGCAATTCGAACGGGCACCATGCACCCGTATCGTGTGACTTGATCGTGCGATTTGAGTTCCGCGGCGATCGCCTGCTAAGCTCCAGGCATGACCGACATCCTTCCCGATACGCTCCGCCGCCTCTACACCGATCCCGGCGAGTACATCGACAGCGATCATCCCGCCGTGCAGCAATTCGCTGACAACGCCGTGCGCGCGGACGCGAGCGCGCGGCAGAAGGCGAGCGTGCTCTATAAGGCGGTGCGCGACGGCATCCGCTATAACCCCTATGTCAGCATGCGCGTTGCCGAGACCTTTCGCGCCTCGAGCGTGCTCGCCGCAGGCCAGGGTTATTGCGTCGGTAAGGCCGCGCTATATGCTGCCGCCTGCCGCGTCCACGGCATCCCCGCACGGGTCGGCTTTGCCGACGTGAAGAACCATCTCACCACCGAGAAGCTGCGCGCGAGCATGGGCACCGACATCTTCACCTGGCACGGCTATACGGAGGTGTTCGTCGACGGCGCCTGGCGCAAGGCGACGCCGACCTTCAACGACACGCTCTGCGCCAAGGTCGGCGTGGCGCCGCTCGATTTCGACGGCCACACCGACGCGCTGCTGCATCCCTTCGACGGCGAGGGCCGCGCCTACATGCAATACGTCAACGACCGCGGCACCTATCACGACGTCCCGGCGAAATTCCTGATGCGCGAGATGGCGCGGGATTACGCCAACATGCAGGGCGAGGACCTTTCGGGCCGCGACATGGAGCGCGAGGCGGAGGGGCGGTAGCGCACGATGGGCGCGTCTCCCAATGTCATCCGTCGGCCGGCACGCCGCGCCGCTTGCATCTCAGACGCGGCTCGGCGGCCGCAGCCCGAGCCCAAGCGCGTCCGCCGAGAATGCGGCCTACCTGGCCGACTTGGCCGCTAGACCGACCAGTAATGCGGATGCGGGTAGGACCGCGAACGGTCACCCCAGTCGAACGCATCGCCATCGAACTCGCACGGGCCACTGCTGAGTTCGTCCAGCGTCAACTCGATCTGGAACGCCTCGCGCCTTGGGTCGTATTTCAACGCGCTCCACTGGAGAGGGTAGTGATGGTGGGTGCCAAGCAGTCCACCGGTCTTGATCACCGCATAGGCAACCATCCCACTCATCTTGTCGAGCATCAGTCGTTCGATCGTGCCGAGCTTCGTACCGTCGCGCCCGTAGACGGCGACACGCTCCACGCGATCACTGGGAACCATGGTATGATGCATGGCGTCCTCCCTGTTCTCATTGCGCCCATTATAGCACCGGTTTCGAGATAGCGGGAATACAGTTACAGAAGTTGCGACCGCAGCGACGCCGCCCCCTCCTGCAGCAGCGGCAGGAAACGATCGACCAGTTCCTGCGCCGGCACGCGGTCGACATGGGCCCCCATGTTGATCGCGGCGACGATGACGCCGTCGTAGCGACGGATCGGAACCGAGATCGAACGAAAATGCGGCTCGGCCTCGCGATCGACCAGGGAATAGCCCAGCGCACGGTCGGCGGCGATGCGCGCCAGCAGTGCCGTTGGGTCGGACAGTGTCTGCGGCGTCAGCGCCTCGCGCGCCATCGCCTTCAGGCGCGCGGCAAGGGCGGCATCGTCGAGCTGGCCGAGCATGGCGCGGCCGACCGAGGTGCAGAACGAAGGCAGGCGGTAGCCGATCTCCAGTCCGCCCGAGAACACCCGCGCCGGACTCCCCCGGGCAATGAACACGACGTCGTCGCCGTCGAGGATCGCGAGCGAAGAGATCTCGTTCGCTGCGGTCGCAACGTGATCGAGCACGGGCTGCAGCACCGCGACGAGCTGGTTGGAGCGCAGGTAAGACGCCGCCAGCGTCAGCACATGCGGGGTCAGTGAGAACAGCTTGCCATCGCCCGAGACATAACCGCCGCGCTGGAGCGTGAACAGCATGCGCCGTGCGGTGGCGCGCGGCAGATCGGCGGCGCGGGCGAGATCGCTCAGCGTCATCGGACCCGCATTGGTGCCGAAACATTGCAGCAGGCGCAGGCCGCGATCGAGCGCCTCGACGAAATCCGTCGCCCGCTCCTCGCTCTCGCTCCGCTTCAGCTTGGGCATGGGAGGATCCTGCAAAATAGTGCTTGCTGCCGGATCACGGCATGGCATAATTCGCCCATTCG
This sequence comes from Bradyrhizobium sp. CFUWI, assembly GCF_056429085.1. NCBI lineage: Bacteria > Pseudomonadati > Pseudomonadota > Alphaproteobacteria > Hyphomicrobiales > Nitrobacteraceae > Bradyrhizobium > Bradyrhizobium sp. CFUWI. Next base: position 428,057 of record NZ_JBWJZE010000005.1, on the reverse strand, counting down.
TTCAATAGGCGAACAAGCGCCACTCCACAAGGGATGCACGCGTCATGATGAGCCAGGAGCAGAACGACCTGATCACCCGCACCGGGCCGAAGGATCCGTGCGGCAGACTGATGCGGAGCTACTGGCAGCCGGCGGCGCTGGTGGACGAGCTCGAGGGCGCTCGCCCGATCCGCCCCGTCAAACTGCTCGGCGAGAACCTGGTGCTGTTCCGTGACGAGACCGGACGTTACGGCCTGATGGATCGCCACTGCGCCCATCGCGGCGCGGACCTCGCCTTCGGCCGGCTCGAGCATGGCGGCCTGCGCTGCGCCTTCCACGGCTGGCTGTTCGACGCCACCGGCCAGTGCATCGAGACCCCGGCCGAACCGAAGGATTCGAAGCTCTGCCAGAACATCCGGCAACGCTCCTATCCCGTGGTCGAGAAGAGCGGCATCCTCTGGGCGTATCTTGGAGAAGGAGAGCCGCCGGCATTCCCGGAGATCGACTGTTTCGTTGCCCCCGGCACGCACACTTTCGCGTTCAAGGGCCACATGGCCTGCAATTGGCTGCAGGCGCTGGAGGTCGGCATCGATCCCGCGCACGCCTCCTATCTACATCGCTTCTTCGAGGACGAGGACACCTCCACCGCCTACGGCAAGCAATTCCGCGGCGCCTCCGCCGGCAGCGATCTGCCGATGACGAAGATCCTGCGCGAATACGACCGCCCGATCATCAATGTCGAGCACACCGAATACGGCCTGCGCCTGATCGCGCTGCGCGAGATCGACGAGGAGCGCACCCATGTGCGCGTCACCAACCAGCTGTTCCCGCACGGCTTCGTCATCCCCATGAGCACGGAGATGACGATCACGCAATGGCACGTGCCGGTCGACGACGAGAACTGCTATTGGTACGCGATCTTCACCAGCTACGCGGCCCCGGTCGACAAGCAGAAGATGCGCGACCAGCGGCTCGAGCTCTATGAGCTGCCTGACTACAAGTCGCGCAAGAACCGTAGCAACGACTACGGATTCGATCCGCACGAGCAGCACACCGCGACCTATACCGGCATGGGCAACGACATCAACGTCCACGACCAATGGGCGGTGGAATCGATGGGCGCGATCCAGGACCGCACCAAGGAGCATCTCGGTTCGAGCGACAAGGCGATCGTGCAGTACCGCCGCCTGCTGCGGCAGGAGATCGAGAAGGTCACGGGCGGCGAGAAGCCGATGCTGTTCCTGGACGAGGCCAATGCGCGCAGCATCCAGGGACCGGCGACCATGGACGGCATCGGCCCGACCCGGGGCTGGGAGACCTACTGGATGGAAGTCGACGTCAAGCGCCGCCGCGGCGCGCCGTGGACCGCGCCGGTGCCGAAGGAGATCGCTGATAACGTGCATAAGCTGACGGCGGCGGAGTGATGGCGCCGATCGTCGCCGGCGAGTCGCGACGGCGGCTCAGCAATCTCTGGTGTCATGCTCCGCGAAAGCGGGGCATCCAGTCCGCCGCGGCCTCTCGTGGATACGTTGCCGTCTCTGGAATACTGGATCGTCCGTCTTCGCGGACGATGACAGTGTGCCCTATACTCTCATCGAGCGAAAAGGAACGATCAAAGTGACTTTCGTCGCGCGTCATGCGCTGTGGTCGGATGAGCAAAGGGACGCCGCGGCGCGCATGTGCCGCATCGTCGAGGAGAGGAATCTCGAGGTGATCCGCCTCGCCTTTCCCGACCAGCACGGCATCCTGCGCGGCAAGACCATCGTCGCCTCCGAGGCGATTACCGCGCTGGAGAGTGGCTGCTCCATCACCACCACCATGCTCGCCAAGGACACGTCGCACCGCACGGTGTTTCCGGTGTTTACCGCGGGCGGCGGCTTCGGCATGAAGGAGATGGAGGGCGCGGCCGACGTGCTGATGGTCGCCGATCCCACCACGTTTCGCGTCTTGCCGTGGGCGCCGACCACGGGCTGGGTGCTGTGCGACCTCCACTTCAATGACGGCCGCCCGGTGCCGTTCGCGACGCGCTCGCTCTATCGCAAGGTGCTCGACGAGCTCGCGGGCCGAGGCCACGATTTCGTCGCCGGCCTCGAGGTCGAATTCCACATCTTCAGGCTCGACGATGCGCATATGCGGCCGGAGGATGCCGGTCAGCCCGGCACGCCGCCATCGGTGAGCCTGCTCAGTCACGGCTATCAATATCTCACCGAGCAGCGATTCGATCAGATGGAGCCGGTGCTGGAGATCCTGCGCCGCGATATCGTCGCGCTCGGCCTGCCCCTGCGCTCCGTCGAGGTCGAGTTCGGACCGAGCCAGTGCGAGTTCACCTTCGCGCCGCGCAAGGGGCTGGAGCCTGCCGACAACATGGTGCTGTTCCGCTCCGCCGTGAAGCAGATCGCGCGCCGGCACGGCTATCACGCCACCTTCATGTGCCGGCCGAAGCTGCCGAACGTGTTTGCCAGCGGCTGGCACCTGCACCAGTCGATCGTCTCGCGCGCGAGCGGCGAGAACCTGTTCATGACCAAGGAAACGGCGAAAGACGGCAGCGAGCCGCTCAGCGCGTTCGGCAAGGCCTACCTCGCCGGCCTGCTCGATCACGCCCGCGCCTCGACATTGTTCACCACCCCGACCATCAACGGCTACAAGCGCTACCGCTCCTATTCGCTGGCGCCGGACCGGGCGATCTGGGGCCGCGACAATCGCGGCGTGATGATCCGCGTGCTCGGCGGTGCGGGTGATGCCGCAACGCGCCTGGAGAACCGCATCGGCGAGCCAGCAGCAAACCCTTATCTCTACATGGCCTCGCAGATTCTCTCTGGCCTCGACGGCGTCGATCGCAGGCTCGATCCCGGCCCCTCCGCCGACACGCCCTACGAGACCAAGGCGCCGCTGCTGCCGAAATCACTGCGCGATGCCGTCGCCGCCCTGAAGGACGATCCGTTCTTCCGCGAGAAGCTCGGAGCCGAATTCGTCGATTATTACACCCACATCAAGAACGCCGAGATCGACCGCTTCCTGTCTGAAGTGACCGACTGGGAGCACCGCGAATATTTCGAGGTGTTTTGACGTCGGATCGTACTCTCGCCGCCGTCATTGCGAGCGCAGCGAAGCAATCCAGACTGCCTCCGCGGAAAGACTCTGGATTGCTTCGTCGCTCCGCTCCTCGCAATGACGGGGTTGAGAGAGCGAGGGCTCCTCGCAATGACGGGGAGAGAGCGCGGGCTCAGATGCCCAGATATTTGTGCTGGAGATCCGGCTCGGCCAACAGCTCGTCGGAGGTGCCGCTCCATACGGTCTTGCCGCGCTCGATGATGTAATGGCGATCGCAGATGCGGGCGAGATGGTCGACGTTCTTGTCGACGACCAGGATCGATTGCCCCCGGCTCTTGAGCAGCGACAGGCAGTGCCAGATTTCTTCGCGGATCAGCGGCGCGAGGCCTTCGGTCGCCTCGTCCAGAATGAGCAGCTTCGGATTGGTCATCAGCGCGCGGCCGATCGCGAGCATCTGCTGCTCGCCGCCGGAGAGCTGGTTGCCCATGTTGGTCGCACGTTCGGCGAGGCGCGGGAACAGCACGTAGATCGCCGGCAGTGTCCAGGGATTGGGACTGCCGAAGCGATCGGCGGCGGCCGCCACCAGGTTTTCGCGCACGGTGAGGTTCGGGAAGATCTGGCGGCCCTCGGGGACGAGGCCGACGCCAAGCTTTGCAATTCGGTAGGACGGCAGCTGCCGCACCTCGGCGCCGGCAAAACGGATCGCGCCGGCACGGGCAGGCGTCAGGCCCATGATGGAGCGGATGGTGGTGGTCTTGCCCATGCCGTTGCGGCCCATCAGCGAGACCATCTCGCCCGGCTTGATCGATAGCGACAGGCCGAAGAGCACCTGCGAGAGGCCGTAGCAGGTCTCGATGCCGTCGACGTCGAGCAGCGTGTCAGCCATGATGCGTCACCACGTGCTGGTCGCCGAGATAGGCGCGCTTGACGTCCTCGTTGGCCCGGATCGCGGCCGGGTCGCCGGAGGCGATGACGCGGCCATAGACCAGCACCGTGATGCGGTCGGCCAGCGCGAATACCGCCGGCATGTCGTGCTCGACAAGCACGATCGAGACTTCCTTGCGGAGCTCCTGCAGCAGCTTCACCATGCTCTGGGATTCGGTAACGCCGAGGCCGGCCATCGGCTCGTCGAGCAGCAGCAATTTCGGCTTGCTGGCGAGCGCGACCGCAAGCTCGATCTGGCGTCGCTCGCCATGGCTGAGCCTCGAGACCAGAACATCGGCGCGATGAGCCAGGCCAACGCGATCAAGCGCGGCATGTGCGGCATCGCGCAGGCCTTTCTCCTTGCGCGCATCGGCGAAGAAGCGGAACGAGGTGCCGGCATGCGCCTGCGCCGCCAGCGCGACGTTATCCGCGGCGGTGAAATCGAGCAGCAGCGAGGTGATCTGGAACGAACGCGCAAGGCCCAGCGCACAGCGCCGATAGGCCGGAAGGTAAGTGATATCGCGCCCCGCCAGCGAGACGCTGCCGGAATGCGGCGCGAGATGTCCGGTGAGCTGGCTGATCAGCGTGGTCTTGCCGGCGCCGTTCGGGCCGATGATGGCGTGCAGCTCGCCGCTGGCGACGTCGAGCGAAACGTTGTCGGTCGCGATGATGCCGCCGAAGCGTCGCACCAGCTTTTCGACGCGGAGCAAGGGTTCAGCCACGGTCGGCCCTCCCTAGCGCGCCCATGATGCCGCCGCGGCCGAACAGCACGATCAGCAGCAGCAGCGGGCCCAAGATCAGCGCCCAATATTCGGTGATCTGCGACAGCAGCTCTTCCAGCAGCAGGAACACCACCGCGCCCATGACCGGGCCGAACAGCGTGCCCATGCCGCCGAGGATCACCATCACCATGAGGTCGCCGGAGCGGGTCCAGTACATCACGGCCGGGCTGACGAAATCGGTGTTGTTGGCGAGCAGCGCGCCGGCGAGGCCGCACATGGTGCCGGAGATGACGAAGCAGACCAGCTGGTAGCGCTTGGCCGGAAAGCCGATCGCCTGCATGCGCTGCTCGTTGGAGCGCAGACCCTGCACGACGAGACCGAAGCGCGAATTGACGATGCGCCAGATCAGGACCATTACGCCGAACAGGCAGGCGAGGCAGAGATAGTAGAACTGCGTTCGGTTCGACGGGTCGATCAGGCCGGAGAAGTCGCTCCGCGTGTAGATGGTGAGGCCGTCATCGCCGCCGTAACGCGCAAGGCCCGAGGCGACGTAATAGGCCATTTGCGCGAAGGCGAGCGTGATCATGATGAAGTAGACGCCGCGGGTGCGCAGTGAGAGCGCGCCGATCACCAGTGCATAGATTGCGGAAGCCGCGAGCGCGACCGCAAACTGGATGAAGCCGGATCCCACGCCTTCCTGCGCCAGCATGCCGACCGCGTAGCCGCCGATGCCGAGATAGGCGGCGTGGCCAAAGCTCATCAGGCCGGCAAATCCCATGATGAGGTTGAGGCTCGCAGCCGCCAGCGCCAGGATGACGATGCGGGTGAACAGCGTCAGGATGAAGATGTTGCCGGACAGATGCGAATAGAGCGGCAGCAGCACGAGGCCTGCCAGCATCAGGGCCGTGACGGCCTTGCTCACAGTCAAACCCTTCATCGACGATTGGCCGGAAACAGCCCCTCCGGCCGCACCACCAGCACGATCGCCATCAACAGGTAGATCAGCATGGAGGACAGCGCGGGCGCGGCGGTGGAGGCGGCGGCGCCGCTCAGCACCTGCCGCAGCAGATTGGGCAGGAAGGCGCGGCCGAGCGTGTCGATCATGCCGACGAAGATCGCGGCGAGGAACGCGCCGCGGATGGAGCCGATGCCGCCGATCACGATGATGACGAAGGCGAGGATCAGGATGTTCTCGCCCATGCCGATCTGCACGGTGAGGATCGGCGCCTGCATCAGCCCGGCAAGGCCCGCGAGCGCGGCCCCTAGGCCGAACACCAGCGTGTAGAGCAGCTTGATGTTGATGCCGAGCGCGCCGATCATCTCGCGGTTGGAGGCACCGGCGCGGATCAACATGCCGATGCGGGTGCGCATCACGCCGAGATAGAGCAGGAGCGCGACCAGCAGCGCCACGATGATGATGGCGAGGCGATAGGCCGGATAGTGAATGCCGGGCAGGATCGGCACCGGCACGGTGAGCCAGGCCGGCAACGGCAGCGCGAGGCCCGCCGGGCCCCAGATCAGCCGCACGGCTTCGTTGAAGAACAGGATCAGGCCGAACGTCGCGAGCACGTGGTCGAGATGGTCGCGGCCGTAGAGATGCCGCAGCGCGCTCACCTCCAGCACGATGCCGAGCACCAGGGTGGCGCCGAGCGCCATCAGCGCACCGAGCAGGAAGCTGCCGGTCCAGGCCGCGAAGGTCGCGGCGAAATAGGCGCCCATCATATAGAGCGAGCCGTGCGCGAGGTTGACGAGATCCATGATCCCGAACACCAGCGTCAGGCCGGCGGCGAGCAGAAACAGCAGCAGGCCGAACTGCAATCCGTTCAAGAACTGTTCGACGACGAGCAGCATCAAGACTCTTTCAGGCGCACGCAGCGTCGCGCCGATGTTCGAACAATGTCGCCATCAGTGAAAGAGCTCCCCCTGCCTCTTCAAAGCCGAAAAATGGGTAATGGCAGTATCGTTCCGAGGCAAGAGCGATTCGACACCTGACATGCACTTTGTTGCATGCGGGTGCATGCGGGCAAAATGCCCTTGCAAGAAGGCTGCCGCGCAGGCTGGGTCAACCTGCCGCACCCGACACGAGCCGCGCTCTTCTTGGGCCCGATGATCTCCACATCGTCATGGCCGGGCTTGTCCCGGCCATCCACGCCTTGCCCGCGGCGCAAAGAACGTGGATGCCCGGGCCTTCGCCGCGCTGGAGCGGCTTCGGCCGCGCAGGCGGGACAAGCCCGGGCACGACGACCTCTTTGTGAGGGGATGCGTCTAGTGCGACGTCATCCGCTGGGGCAGGTTATCCAGTTCGGCGAGCACGCTGTCGGCCGTGGAGGCCTCCAGCGCCGCCATCCGGAACAGATGGGCGAGCGTCGCCAATCCGGTGTCTTCCGCCATTTGCGCCAGCTCGAGCGCCATGTCGGACATGTAGCCGAGAGTCTCGTCCTCGGTCTGCGCCACGATCTGGCTGTCCCGCATCATGTTCGACATCTCAGGCGCTCTTTCGCTGCGCGGCAGCAAGGCCGCAGAAGTTGGCACGGGCGATACAGTCGATCCGCGGACCGTCCTGCTGGACCACGCTCGTCATCCCGATACGGTCATGCACGACATCGAGCGATTCCTGGCGGACCTCGATCGTTGCCGCCATGATCCAGGAATTTTCCAACAGGGCCGGCAATCCCAGCGGCGTGACGACGAAGCCGATGTCGTGGAACCGCGGCAGCCACCAGGTTTCCATGACGAGACAAAGCCGCTCGATGCCCTGCTCGAGACAGAACTCCTGCGCCGCCGCCATCAATTGCAGATTGAATGCGCCGTCGCGGCGCTCGCGCGAGACGAAGAAGCGCGACCATTCCCAGACCAACGGGTCCGACGGACAACCGCGTACCGACGCGAGATGCGGGAACACCTCGCTCATCATCGTCGGCCTGGTGGTCGGATACAGCCGGGAGCCGCCGAGCACCCGGCGGTTTTCCAGTGCCAGCAGGTAGACCGCGTCGTCATTGTCGTAGGTATCGATCTCCCGCCCGTCAGGCTTGCGTAGCGCCTCCCATTTCCGCTCCTCGACAAATATCTCGTGGCGGATCCGGAAATGCTGTTCGAGAACGTCTTCGTAAAGGTGCCGATTGACGGCAGAAATCACATGAATCATGAACTCCCCCTTGGCTCGCAATGCGGGGAAGCCTCAGCGAAAACGGCCGAGCCGACTATTGGGAAATTTCCCAGTAGGCGAACGTTTCAGAGATTGATGATTCTGTGGCGGATCGCGATCGCGACCGCATGCGTCCGGTTGACGGCACCGAGCTTGCGCGCGGCAGTTGCAAGATGCTCTTCCGCGGTGCGCTGCGTGATGTGCAGGATCTCGCCGATCTCCCAGGCGGACTTGCCTTGCGAAGCCCAGGCGAGCACCTCGCGCTCGCGCGGCGTCAGCCGCGTCGACGGATGCGGCGTCGGATCGAGCAGGCGGCGGATGTGATCGAAGCCGTACATCCCGATCAGGTGCAGCGCCGGCTTGCTGCGCGCATTGAGATCGAGGTGGACGCCGGCGAGCGAGACGCCGGCCTCGTAGCCGGTCAAGCCGTGGATCGGCACGACGAAGCCGCGCGACATGCGGAAATCGGCAGCGCGCCGCATCACCTCGACCGCGCCCGGCTCCAGCTCCGGGTCGTACGGCGCTTCGGACCACTCGAACGGGTTCACCGTCTGCCGGCATTTGCGGATCACGGGATCGACGCGGTCGTAGCTCTTTTCGGTATAGAGGCTGAACCACTCCGCCGGCCATTTCTTGGCGAGCACCATCTGGGAAAAGCGCTGCTCGGGATTGGGCAGGCCCGCCACGATGATATGTTCGAAGCCATACCGACCGAACGCGGCTGCAAGCGCGTCCATGGCGTCCGGAACCTTGGTACAGGTTCCGAGCCCTTCGATGAAGTCGAGCGCCTCGCGGCCATAATCAACGCCATCAGCGGCGGACATCGGTGCGTTTCCTGACCTTCGCCCTCGCCTATAGCACGTATTCGCGGGCCGCCTCAATTTCGCAGCGACCGTAGTTTCCCGGTCCTCATCCGGCCTGAAGATTTAAACTACTTGTGGCAGAGTTGACGGCACTATACACCTGAACGTGTCCGAAGCGGGAAAACCACGATGGAAGACGAGGACATCGCCCTCAACAGCGTGCTCGGCCTGGAATTGAATCGCGTGTTTTTCGCCGTCCGCGAAACGGCAAACAAGCAGAAGATCATCGAGTTCGCGCGCGAAGTGCTGGAGAGCGAGCGTGCGGAGCCGGTCGACAGCATCTCGCCCGAGGGCCCGGCGAGCTAAAGCGCAATTGCAGCAGGCGCCGCCGATGCTGCGGATCGCGCGACGATGCCCTTCCATTCGAACGAACTCATTTTAATCGAAACATTCTGACAATTGCCGTCCCCCTTCTTCCCGACCACGCTCTCGTGCCCCGGACGCAGCGCAGCGTCTCTTTGACGGTGCGCTCAGAGCCGGGGCCCATATCACCAAGAACAGCCGCTGTGACAGGGGTCCCGGCTCTGCGCAGCAGCGTTGCACGCTGCAGCGCGTCCGGGACACCAGAGCGATTTGCAGCCTCCGTCCACATCCTCAGACACTTACCGCTGGATGACGGCGCGGCTCTCGTGAGAAGATCGCCGCCCCGATCCTCGTTCGGATGCCAAGAGCATGATGACGCTGCGCCAGGTCGAAGTGATCCGTGCCGTGATGGTGACGGGCACCATCGGCGGCGCGGCGAAGCTGCTCAACGTCTCGGCGCCGGGGATCAGCCGCCTCGTCAAATACACCGAGCGCTCGCTCGGCATCCGCTTCTTCCAGCGCCAGAACGGGCGCTACTTCCCGACGCCGGAAGCCGAGAACATCTTCGAGCAGATCAACGGCGTCTACAAGAAGGTCGACGATCTCTCCGAGATCATCTCCAAGATCGGCCGTGGCGGGTTGTCCGAGCTGCGGATCGGCTCGGTGCCGAGCATCTCGCAGGTGATGGTGCCCCGCGCGATCGAGCGCGTCCGGCGCCGTTATCCCGATCTCGGCATCGACATCAACATCCTCAAGCTCGAGGAGGCCATCGACTATCTCATGCTCGGCCGCGGCGAGTGCGTCGCGATGAGCTACCGACTGGAGCATTCCGCGCTCGACTTCATGCCGCTCGCCTCGGGCGAGCTGTATTGCATCGTGCCGCCCGGCCACGAGCTCGCCGGCCGCAAGCAGGTCTCGGCCGCCGAGATCACCCGCTATCCGCTGATCGGCATCGATCCCAACGATCCCTACGGCCGGATCATGGCCGGGATCTTCGCGCGCAACCGGCTCGACTACAACATCACCATCCGCGCGCGCTTCGGCACCACGGTCTGCGCGCTGGTGAAGGCGGGGCTCGGTATCGCCATCATCGACCAGTTCACTGTGGCTCATGGCGGCTATCCAGGGATCGAGCTCTTGAAGATCGCCGAGCCGACGCGGTTCGACACCTACATCGCGGTCAAGCGCGGCGCGCCGCTGTCGCTCCATGCCGAGGCTTTCATCGAGGCGCTGCGCGCCGAGATGCGCGCGGTCGAGCCGTCGCGCGGCAAGGCCGCTTCGGTGCGCGGGCGGAAGAAATAACATGATGTTAGGTTTGCCGGCTAAAAGGGTAATTGTGTTAGCCTAAGGAAAGGCTATCGTCGGAGACCTGGAAGCCCCTTGGAATTGCGCGGGTGTCCCCGCTAATGACCGGCACCGAACGTTCCATTTGAGACGATAGCGAACCATGTCCACGCGCGGATACGCCGCCAGCAAGAAGCTCCTCACCGGCCTGATCGGCGCGCCGATCGCGCATTCCGCGTCCCCTGCCATGCATGAACGTGCCGCCGAGGCGCTCGGCCTGCGCGGCCACTATCAGCTCATCGAAATTGCCGGCGCCGATGCGGCCGGCCTTGGCCTGTTGCTGGAAGGCGTGCGGCGGCTCGGCTTTGCCGGCGTCAACGTCACCTATCCCTACAAGGAAGCGGTGGTCCCGCTGCTCGACGCGCTGGCGCCCGGTGCGGCCGCGATGGGCGCGGTCAACACGGTGGTCGTCAGAAACGGCCGCCTGACCGGCCACAACACCGACACCACGGGCTTTGCGCGCGCGGTGGCGCCGCTGCTGGCGCCCGCGGGGAACGCCGTCGCGGTGATCGGCGCCGGCGGCGTCGGCAAGGCGATCGCGTTTGCGCTGGCGAACCTGAAGGTTTCCGACATCCGCATCTTCGACAGCGAGCCCGCGCGCGCCGCGACGCTCGTCTCCCTGCTGGCGCCGCAAGGTGGCGCAAGGGGGGCTGCAAGGGTCGCTGCAAGCGTCGAGGACGCGCTTCATGGCGCAACCGGTCTCGTCAACGGCACCCCGGTCGGCATGCTGCCGAACCGGGCCATGCCGGTTGCGGCCGCGCTGCTGCACGAAAAGCTGTGGGTGGCGGATGCCGTCTACTCGCCGCTGATCACGCCGCTGCTGGCGGCGGCCGAAGCCAAGGGCGCGCGGATCATGACCGGGCGGGAGCTCGCGATCTATCAGGCGGCCGACGCTTTCGAATTGTTCACGGGGCTTGCCCCATCGACCGAGGTCATGGGACAGGCATTCGACGAGGTGATGGCGGCACGAAGCTCAGCCTATCACGCAGCGTAACCAAAGCGGCCGGACACAAGGCCGCGGACCCTATCTGAGGAAAACCGGAGGAGACATCATGAAATCGACCCTGCTGGCAGGCGCCCTGCTTGCCTTCGCGACCGCAACCAGTGTCCACGCCCAGGCGATCAAGCTCGCCAACGTCGCCGAGCTCTCCGGCGGCGGCGCCACCGTCGGCACCAACTGGAAGAACGGCATCGACCTCGCGATCGAGGAGATCAACGCCAAGGGCGGCGTGCTCGGCCGCAAGCTGGAGGTGACCCACGCCGACTCGCAGTCCAACCCGGGCGTGGCGCGCGCCCAGGTCCAGAAGGCGCTCGATGCCGAGCCCTATGTGCTGCTCGGGCCCGGCTATTCCGGCTCGGTGAAGGTCACGGCCCCGCTCGCGGCCGAAGCCGGCATCGCGCAGATCATGGGCGGCGAGGCCGCCGAGCTGACGCAAGGAGGCAACAAATTCCTGTTCCGCACCTCGTTCGGCCAGCAATCCTCGATGCCGAAGGTCGCGAAATACATCCATGACGAAATGAAGGCGAAGACTGTCGCGGTGGTCTGGGTCAACAACGATTTCGGCCGCGGCGGCCGCGACGTCGTGATCAAGGAGCTGGATCGCCTCGGCTCCAAGGTGGTCGCCGATCTCTCCACTGAAGCGGGCCAGGCCGACTTTGCCGCCGACGTCGGCAAGATCAAGGCCGCCAATCCCGACGCCGTGTTCGTCTATCTCAACGAGGAAGAAAGCGCGCGCATCCTCAAGGAGCTGAAGCGCCAGGGCGTTGCCGCACCGCTGATGGGCGAGACCACGCTGATCGGCCAGAAGGTGATCGAGCTCGCCGGCGACGCCGCCAACGGCGCGCGCGGCCATGTCGGCCTCACCACCGATGCGCCGGTCGATTTGATCAAGCAGTTCCGGGAGAAGTTCTCCAAGAAGTACAATTACGTTCCTGATCACAACGGCCTGAAGGGCTATCTCGCCGTCTACATGGTGAAGGCCACCACCGAAAAGATGGGCAAGGTCGATCCGAAGAAGTTCGCCGACACGCTGCACGGCCTCACCATCAAGGCTGCGGACGAGCCGGGCATCCTGATGGACGTCACCTTCAGCGACACCGGCGACATCGACCGCCAGAGCTTCCTGGTCGAAGTCGTGGAAGGCAAGCAGGTCGTGAAGCAGGTACTGCCAAAGGTGAAGTGAGATCGTCTTCGCCTCTCCCCGCACGCGGGGGGATATCTCTCCTCTCCCTCTCCCCGCTCTTCGCGGGGAGAGGGTCGGGGTGAGGGGCTGCTTCCGCGAGTCCAACCGTTAGCGAATTCGCGGAGACAGCCCCTCACCCCGCCCTCTCCCCGTAAGCACGGGGAGAGGGAGACGAAAGAGCGGGGCGAGGGAGAAGACAGAACGGCGAGAGGGAAAAATGTCCAACCTATTCGATCTTCTGGTCGCGGGGCTCGCCACTGGCGCGATCTATGCGCTGGTCGCCGTCGGCTTCACGCTGCTGTGGCAGACCTCGCAGACCATCAATTTCGCGCAAGGCGAGTTCGTGATGCTGCCGGCGTTCCTGATGCTGGCGGCGATGCATGCCGGCGCGCCGTTCTGGCTCGCGATCATCCTGGGTATCCTGCTCTCGATGATCCTGCTCGGGCTCGCCTTCAAGCTGCTGCTGGTCGATCCGATGATGCGTCACGGCGTGCTGCCGCTTGCGATCGCGACCATGGCGCTCGCGATCGGCATCAAGGAATCCGTCAAGCAGTTCTTCAGTGCCGAAGCCCAGCCCTTTCCCTCGATCGTGCCGACGGGCGACGTCTCCATCCTCGGACACGCGGTCTCGCTGCAAAGCATCGGCGTGCTCGCCGTCGCCATCCTCGCCGTGGTCGGCCTGACCACGCTGCTCAACCGCACCTCGCTCGGGCATCAGATGCAGGCGGCGGCACAGAACCCGACGGTGGCGCGCATCATCGGCGTGCCCGTCGAGCGGATGATCCTGCTGACCTTCCTGATCAACGCCTTCCTGGTCGCGCTGGCTTCGCTTCTGATCACGCCGATCTACCTGGCGAAATTTTCCTCCGGAGAGGTGCTGGGCCAGGCCGCTTTCATCGCCGCGATCGTCGGCGGCTTCAACCAGGTGCGCGGCGCCATCGTCGGCGGTCTCCTGATCGGCGTGCTCGACAATCTCGCGGCCGCCTATGTCTCCACCCAATATCGCGCCGCCGTGCCGATGATCTTCCTGATCGCCGTGATCCTGTTCCGGCCGCAGGGATTGCTCGGCCGCGCCGAGGAGCGCACGGTATGAGCAGCTTCGGCAAACCCCTGAAGATCGCGCTCGGCCTCGCAATCATCGCCGGCCTGATCGTCATCCCCATGAACTTCAACCGCTACGGCCTGTTCATCCTCAGCCAATGGGCGGTGATGAGCATCGCCGCCATGGGCCTCAACCTCACGCTCGGCTATGCCGGCCAGGTCTCGCTGGCACAGGGCGCCTTCGTCGGCATCGGGGCCTATGCCGCGGCGATCATGACCACCCATGGCTGGCCGCTGCCGGCGGCGATCCTGGTCGCGATCGCATTGAGCTTCGCGGTCGGCTGGGTGCTCGGCTATCCCGCGCTGCGCGTGCAGCACCACTACCTCGCCTTCGTCACGCTGGCCTTCTCCACCCTCGCCTTCCTGGTGTTCCGCAACGAAAGCTGGCTCACCGGCGGCATCTACGGCATCTCCAACATCCCGCGGCCGCATATCTTCGGCATCGCGACCAACAAGCCCCTCCCCTTCTACTACGTCTGCCTCGGCTCGCTCGCGATCGTGTCGCTGGCGGTATGGTGGCTGATCCGCTCGCCCTGGGGCCGCGCCTTCATGGCGCTACGCGAAAATCCCTTGCGCGCGCAATCGCTCGGCATCGACACGCGGCGCTACACGCTGATGGCATTCGCGATCGGCTCGGCGCTCGGCGGCGTCGCCGGCGCGCTCTATGCGCCGCTGACGCAATATATCGACCCTGTTCCCTTCAACCTGTCGCTCTCGCTCGACCTGCTGATGATGGTGATCGTCGGCGGCGCCGGTTTCTATTTCGGCCCCTTCCTCGGCGCGATGATCGCGGTGCTGCTGCCGGAATGGCTGCGCTTCACCGAAGGCTATTATCTGATGCTGTACGCGGTCGCGGTGATGCTGCTGCTGATCTGGTCGCCAACCGGCATTCTGGGAATCCTCGATCGCTATCTCGCCGAACGCCGCACCAAGGCGGCGTCCGCACTGCGCGCCGTCGCAAAGTCGCGCCTGGAGACGGTGCAATGAGCGCGGTACTGGAAGTCTCAGAGATCAAGAAGAATTTCGGCGGCATCAGCGCCGTCGACGGCGTTTCCTTCGACGTGCGCGAGGGCGAGATCCTCGGCCTGATCGGCCCGAACGGCTGCGGCAAGTCGACCCTGTTCAACTGCATCCTCGGCCAGCTCACGCCATCAGGCGGCGAGGTCAAGCTCGACGGCAAGGTCGTCACCGGTCTGCGCCCCGCCGAGCTCAACAAGCTCGGCGTCAGCCGCACCTTTCAGCTGTTGCAGGTCTTCCCGAAGCTCTCGGTGCGCGAGAACCTGATCCTGGCGGGCCAGGAGCACCAGGGCAGCATGGCCTCGCGCCTGGTCGGCCGCTCCGATGCCGGGCTGACCGAGGCCGCCAACCAGATGATCGGCTTCTTCAAGCTCGATCATCTCGCCGACGAGCCGGCCGGCGGCCTGTCCTATGGCCAGCAGAAGCTGCTCGACGCCGCCATGGCCTTCATGGGCGGCCCGCGCCTCGTGCTGCTCGACGAGCCCGCCGGCGGCGTCAACCCGTCGATGCTGGCGGACCTCAAGGAGCGCCTGATGGCGATCAACCGCGAGAAGAACGCCACCTTCGTCGTGATCGAGCACAACATGGAGTTCGTGATGTCGCTGTGCTCGCGCGTCATGGTGATGGCGGAAGGCAAAGTGCTGGCGATGGGACGCCCCGACGAGGTCCGCAAGAACCCCGCCGTGATCGAAGCCTATCTCGGACATTAGGGAGAGCGAGCCATGAGCGACCCGATCCTCTCGGTTCACAATCTCGTCGGCGGCTACGGCAAGATGACGATCTTGAACGGCACGACGTTCTCGGTGCCGCCGGCGACCATCACCACCATCATCGGCCCCAATGGCGCCGGCAAATCCACCGTGTTCAAGGCGATCTTCGGCCTGCTCAGGCTGCGCGAGGGCAAGATCAGCTTTGCCGGCCACGACGTCACCAATTTGAGCCAGCGCGCGCTGCTCAATGCCGGCATCTGCTACGTGCCGCAGGGCCGCAACATCTTCCCCGAGCTGTCGGTGCGCCACAATATCGAGCTCGGCGGCGTCGCGGTCGAGAAGGGCCTCGACCTGCCGAAGCGGATCGAGGCGGCGCTCGACCTGTTTCCGGCGCTGCGGCGCAAGTCGACGCAGCAGGCCTCGACATTGTCCGGCGGCGAGCAGAAGCAGCTCGAGATCGCCCGCTCGCTGCTGCTCGAACCCAAGCTGGTGCTGGTCGACGAGCCCTCGATCGGCCTGTCGCCGCTGATGGTGCAGCAGACCTTCGATATCCTCAAGAGCTTGCGCAGCCGCGGCGTCACCATCCTGATGATCGAGCAGAACGCGCGGTCGGCGCTGGAAATCTCCGACATCGGCATCGTGCTCGAGCTGGGTCAGACCCGCATGGTCGATGACGCCAAGCGCATTTTGAACGATCCGCGGATCGGCCAGCTCTTCCTCGGCGGCGCGATGGAGGAGAGTGCGGCATGAGCGCGGCTATACGCATCGCCGTGGCCGGCGCCGGCCTGATCGGCCGCCGCCATATCGAGCTGATCGCGGCATTCGAGGGCTGCGAGCTCGCCGGCATCGCCGATCCCTCGCCCGCCGCGAAGGATCATGCACTGGCGCACAACGTGCCTTGCTATTCCGATCATCGCGCGCTGCTGGCACAGGAGAAGCCGGACGGCCTCGTCATCGCCTCGCCCAACACACTGCATTTGCCGATGGCCCTTGATTGCGCCGCAGCGGGCGTGCCGGCCCTGATCGAGAAGCCGGTGACCGAGACGGTTGCCACCGCGCAGCGCCTGTGCGCCGCGGTGAGGCGCACCGGCGTGCCGATGCTGGTCGGTCACCACCGGCGGCACAATCCGATCATCAAGTCGGCCCGCGAGACGGTGGCAAGCGGCAAGCTCGGCCAGCTCACCGCAGTGGCCGGACTGTGGCTGCTGAAGAAGCCGGACGATTATTTCGAAGTCGCCTGGCGGCGCGAGGCGGGCGGCGGTCCGCTGCTGATCAATCTGATTCATGACATCGACAATCTCCGCTTCATCTGCGGCGAGATCGTCGAGGTGCAGGCGCTGACCTCGAACAAGGTGCGCGGCTTCGCCGTCGAGGACACCGCGGCGCTCCTGCTGCGCTTCGTCAACGGCGCCCTCGGCACGGTGACCGTGTCGGATGCGACGCCGGCACCATGGAGCTGGGAACTCACGTCGGGCGAGAACGCGGTCTATCCCAAGCAGGATCAGCCCTGTTACGTCTTCGCCGGAACCAACGGCTCCCTCTCGGTGCCGACCATGGAGCTATGGTCGTATCGACAAAATCCCGGCTGGCACGCGCCGCTGGTCCGCGAGCCCGCCGCATTCTCGGCTTACGATCCGCTCGTCGAGCAGCTTCGGCATTTCCTGGCCGTGATCGCCGGCCGCGAGCAGCCTCTGATTTCGGTCGAGGATGCAATGGGCACGCTCGCCGTCGTCGAGGCCGTCAGCGAAGCGGCGCGCACGGGACAAAAGATCTCACCGGGGCAGATCATGGAGCAGGCCGCATGAACAAGCGCTCGATCGCCACCGTCTCGCTCTCGGGCAGCCTGGACGAGAAGCTCCGCGCCATCGCAGCCGCCGGCTTCGACGCAGTCGAGATCTTCGAGAACGATCTGCTCTCGTTCGGCGCAAGCCCGCGCGACATCGCAAGGCTCTGCCACGATCTCAACCTGACGATCTGCGCGTTCCAGCCGTTCCGCGATTTCGAGGGCATGCCCGAGCCGCAGCGCTCGCGCAACTTCGCACGCGCGGAGCGAAAGTTCGATCTGATGCAGGAACTCGGCACCGATCTCCTGCTGATCTGCTCCAACGTCTCGCCCGCCTCGCTCGGCGGCATCGACCGCGCCGCGGACGACCTTCGCGAGCTGGGCGAGCGTGCAGCCAAGCGCTCCTTGCGCGTCGGCTACGAGGCGCTGGCCTGGGGCCGCCATGTCAGCGACTATCGCGATGCCTGGGAGATCGTGCGGCGCGCCGATCATGCCGCGATCGGCATCATCCTCGACAGCTTTCACGCGCTGGCGCCCGGATTTCCCACCCGCGCGATGGCCTCGATTCCCGGCGACAAGATTTTTCTGGTGCAGCTCGCGGACGCGCCCAAGCTCGAGCTCGACATCCTGTCGTGGAGCCGGCACTTCCGCTCCTTCCCCGGCCAGGGCGATCTGCCGGTCGTTGAATTCATGGCCGCGATCGCCGCGACCGGCTATGCCGGGCCGCTGTCGCTGGAGATCTTCAACGACCAGTTCCGCGCCGGCTCGGCCGCGCAGACCGCGCTCGACGGCCTGCGCTCTCTGATCCTGCTGGAAGATCAGCTCGCGCCGGATTGGCCGAAATTCGCCGCCGAGCCGCTGGCGCCGAAGGCCAAGAGCCGCGGCACCGGCTTCATCGAGTTTGCCGTCAACGAGACCAAGGCCGGCGATCTCGCCCGCCTGTTTTCCCAGCTCGGCTTCCGCAAGACCGGCGCGCATCGCAGCAAGGCGGTGGAGCGCTGGTCGCAGGGCAAGGTCGAGCTCGTCATCAACAGCGAGACCGACGGTTTTGCCCATTCCCATTACGTCACCCACGGCCCCGGCGTCTGCGCCATCGCGCTCGACGTCGACAATGCCGGTCTCGCCATGCAGCGAGCCGAGATGCTGAAGGCGCGCACCTTCTACCAGCCGGTCGGACCGGGCGAGCTGGAGATTCCCGCGATCCACGGCGTCGGCGGCAGCCTGCTCTATTTCCTGGATCAAGCCGGCAAGAACTGGGACACCGATTTCGAGGCGATCGCGGGCAACGCAGACCAGGACGCGCTGCTCGCCGTCGATCACATCGCGCAGACGATGCCCTACGACGAGATGCTGTCCTGGCTATTGTTCTATACCGGCATCCTCGACCTGAAGCGGTTGCCGCAGATGGAGATCGCCGATCCCAGGGGCCTCGTGCAGAGCCAGGCCATCGTCAACGCCGACCAGAGCCTGCGCTTCGTGCTCAACGGCTCCTCCGCCAACCGCACGCTGCCGGCGCGCTTCATCTCGGAATTTTTCGGCTCAGGCGTGCAGCACGTCGCGTTCTCTTGCAGCGACATCTTCACGACGGTCGCGGAGATGCGCAAGCGCGGCGCGGATTTTCTCGATATTCCTGACAATTACTACGACGACATCGAAGCCAAATACGACCTCGCGCCCGAGCTGATGGCGCAGCTGCGCGCCAACCACATCCTCTACGACCGTGAGGGCGACGGCGAGTTCTTCCAGGTCTACACCCACATCTTCGACGAACGCTTCTTCTTCGAAATCGTCGAGCGGCGGAGCTATCAGGGCTTTGGCGCGGCCAATGCCGCCATCAGGCTGGCAGCGCAGGCGCGCGAGGTGCGGCCGATGAGCATGCCGCGGGCGTGACTGCCTTTCTCTCCACGAGACCGGAATCGTAGGGTGGGCAAAGGCGCGCTTGCGCCGTGCCCACCACCTCTCAATGATTGATAAGAATGGTGGGCACGCTTCGCTTTGCCCACCCTACGAAACTGCGAACATGCCGCGGGTATGAGGGTTTTTTCCCTCTCCCCTTGTGGGAGAGGGTGGCTCGCCGCGTTAGCGGCGAGACGGGTGAGGGGTTTTCTCCGCTCACTCGATGCAGATTACTTTGCAGAGACATACCCCTCATCCGGCGCTTCGCGCCACCTTCTCCCACAAGGGGAGAAGGGGCAGCGTCACTCGGAGCTAGCCTCACCTCACTTCATCTTGCACTTGTCGTGGAAGCGATCCTGGTCGTTCTCGACGATGGTCGCGACCGTCTTCAGCGCGAGCTGGCCTTCGGAATCCTTGACCACGTCCTGCAGGTAGAAGTTCTGGATCGGGATGTGATTGTTGCCGAACTTGAACGCGCCGCGCACCGACTTGAAATTGGCCTTCTCCATCTCGGCCTTCATCTCGTCCTTCTTCGAGGTGTCACCTTTCACGGCGTCGACGGCGCTGTTGATCAGGTTCGCGGCGTCATAGGACTGCGCACCGTAGAAGGTCGGGCGCAGGCCGGGATACTTCTTGCGATAGTCGGCGACGAAGCGCTTGTTCTGCTCGTTGGGGAGGTCGTTGACCCATTGCTGCGCGCCGGGCACCCCGAGCGCGTTCTCTTTCTGGAGCGGCAGCGACAGCTCGTCGATGGTGAAGGCGGTGTAGAGCGGCATCGTACCCTTCAGTCCGGCCTGCGCATATTGATTGAGGAACTGCACGCCGGCGGCACCTGGGTAGAACACGAAGATCGACTCGGCGCCGGAGGCGCGCGCCTTCGAGAGCTCGGCGGAGAAGTCGAGCTGGCTCGGCCACACCGTGTATTCCTCACCCACGACCTGGCCCTTGAAGGTGCTCTTGACGCCGGCCAGCATGTCCTTGCCGGCGGCGTAGTTCGGGCCGATCAGGAACACCGACTTGACGCCCTTCTGGTTCATGTAGGTGCCGACCGCCTGCGGGGTCTGGTCGTTCTGCCAGGAGGTCGAAAACACGTAAGGCGAGCACAGCTCGCCCGCGAGCTGCGACGGTCCGGCATTGGCCGAGATCAGGAAGGTCTTCGAATCGACCGCGGTCTTGAGCGAGGCGAGCAGCACGTTCGACCAGATATAGCCGACGATGAAGTCGACCTTGTCCGACTGCACCAGTTTCTCGGTCTTCTGCTTGCCGACGTCGGGCTTCTGCCCGTCGTCCTCGTAGAGCACCTCCACCGGCTTGCCGCCCATCTTGCGGCCGAGGTGATCGAGCGCGAGCTCGAAGGAATTACGCATGTCGTTGCCGATCACGGCGGTCGGGCCGCTGAACGTCGAGACGAAGCCGATCTTGATGGTGTCTCCAGCGAATGCCTGATTTGCCAGCACGAGCGCCGCTGCGCCCGCCAGCCAAAATGCCGTCCTCATAACCACTCCCTCCTTATTATCGGTCCCGGAAACGGGGTGATCGCCGCCCCGGGCCTGTCTCTATTGAACGCAAAATCTGTCGAGCCGCCAATGGCTCAGCGCCTGCCCCTGCACCATATTTCGCCCCGATTACGGATAGCAAGAAATATAATTCTACTTAACTCGGCTGAGGCCGGCTTCAGGGGCCGGTCCGGAGCTCTGGCGCTGTATCGCGACGGATCGATACACCCCGCCTATGCCGCGATTGATGGCCTCTATTGGACCGCGACACCCGATCCGCACTTAAATGAGGAAGAAGCAGCAGCGAGATTCGAGGGCGTATCATGACCGCACACCCCCATCGCGTCGTCATCGTCGGCGCCGGCTTCGGCGGGCTGGAGGCGACCTACCGGCTCGCGGGCACGCCGGTCGAGATCACGCTGATCGACCGCCGCAACCATCATCTGTTTCAGCCGCTGCTCTATCAGGTCGCGACCGCCTCGCTGGCGACCAGCGAGATCGCCTGGCCGATCCGCCATCTCATGCGCGACCGGCCCGAGGTGACGACGCTGTTCGCGACCGTGAGCGGCGTCGATGCGGCACGACGTTGCGTGCTGATCGACGACGGCAGCGAGGTGCCCTACGACACGCTGGTGCTGGCGACCGGCGCGCGTCACGCCTATTTCGGCCACGACGAGTGGGAGCAATGGGCGCCCGGGCTGAAGACACTGGAGGATGCGACCACCTTGCGCCGTCACATCCTGGTGGCGTTCGAGCGCGCCGAGCGCGAGACCGATCCGGCGAAGCGCGCGGCGCGGCTGACCTTCGTCATCGTCGGTGCCGGCCCGACCGGCGTCGAGCTCGCCGGCACCATCGCCGAAATGGCGCGCCACACGCTGCCCGGCGATTTCCGCAACATCGACACGACCAAAGCGCGCGTGGTGCTGATCGAGGCGGGGCCGCGCGTGCTCGCCGGCTTCGCCGACGACCTCTCGGCCTATGCGCAGGCGTCGCTGGAGAAGATCGGTGTCGAGGTCGTGCTGGGACAGGCCGTCACCGAGATCAACCGCGAGGGCGTGGTGTTCGGGGGCAAGCTGCTCGAAGCCAAGACCAGGATCTGGGCCGCCGGCGTGCGCGCCTCGCCGGCAGCCGAATGGCTGGGTGCACCCGCCGATCGCGCCGGACGCGTGCTGGTCGAGGCCGACCTCACCATCCCCGGCCATTCCGAGATCTTTGCGATCGGCGACACCGTCAGCATCAATGCCTGGGACGGCAAGCCGGTGCCGGGCATCGCGCCGGCGGCCAAGCAGCAGGGCCGTCACGTCGCCGAGACCATCAAGGCCCGCCTGCGTGGCGCTGCGGCCGGCCCGTTCCGCTACAAGCACGCCGGCAGCCTGGCCCAGATCGGCAAGCGGCTCGCCGTCATCGATTTCGGCCGCTTCAAGCTGCGCGGCGCGATCGCGTGGTGGATCTGGGGCATCGCCCACATCTACTTCCTGATCGGCCTCCGCCACCGCCTCAGCGTCGCCTTGAGCTGGCTCTGGATCTACGCGCGAGACCAGCGCGCCGCGCGGCTGATCACGCAGGGATCAAGCAAGGTGGTGTAGGGAGCTCTTCGCCGCGCATTCCTCTGACCCTCCCCTGAAGGGGGAGGGTCGGCACGCAATCGAGCGAAGCGAGATGCGTGCCGGGGTGGGGTGACAGTCTCTCCACTGATGAAGTGCCCGAGTGGATGGATCACCCCACCCCGCTCGCGCTGCGCGCGATCGACCCTCCCCCTCCAGGGGAGGGTGAAGCAGACGCGCTCGCTGCTAGCTACTTCACCAGCTCACACCCGCCCTCCGCCAGCGGGCGGAAGGCCTGGTCGGCGGGAATCGTCGAGACCAGCTTGTAATAGTCGTACGGATATTTCGACTCCTCCGGCTTCTTCACCTCGAACAAATACATCGGATGCACGACGCGGCCGTCCTGGCGGATCGTGGTGTCGCCGAACAATTTGTCCTCGCCCTTGAATTTCTTCATCTCGGGCACGGCGTCCTTGGCGTTGTCGCTGCCGGTCGCCGCGACGGCGTTGAGATAAGCCAGCGTCGAGGCATAGACGCCCGCCTGATTGCCGCTCGGCATCTTGCCGTTCATGCCGGGCCGCGCGGCGAAGCGCTTGGCGAAGGCGCGGGTGTCGTCGTTCATGTCCCAGTAGAAGGCTTCCATGAGCTGCAAGCCCTGTGCGACCTTGATGCCCATGCCATGAATGTCGTTGATGAAGAGCAGGAAGGCGACGAGCTTCTGTCCGCTCTGCTGGATGCCGAACTCGGCGGCCTGCTTCACGGCGTTGATGGTGTCGCCGCCGGCATTGGCAAGGCCGATCACCCGGGCCTTCGAGCTCTGCGCCTGTAACAGGAAGGAGGCAAAGTCGGAGGTGCCGAGCGGATGCTTGGAGGAGCCCAGCACCTTGCCGCCATGGCCCTCGATGTATTTCTGGGCCTCGGCCTCGATGCCCTTGCCGAGGGCGTAGTCGACCGTGAGGAAGTACCAGTCCTTGCCGCCGCGCGACATCATCGCAGCCGCCGTGGTGTTGCCGGTGGCCCAGGTGTCGTTGACCCATTGGATGGTGTTGGGCGAGCAGGCCTTGCCGGTGAGATCGGAGCTTGCGGTCGACGACGCCAGGAACGTCATGCGGCTGTCGCGCAGCAGCGTGTTGATGGAAAGACCGACCGCCGAATTCGGCACGTCGACGATGGCATCGACGCCTTCGACATCGAGCCATTTACGCGCAATGGCGTTGCCGACGTCGGCCTTGTTCTGGTGGTCGGCATAGACGATCTCGACCTTGATGTTCTTGCCGCCGCCGTTGAAGTCTTCCGCCGCCATGCGCGCGGCTTCCACCGAGCCCATGCCGTTGGTGTCCTGGAAGATGCCGGAGATGTCGTTGAGCACGCCGACGCGCACGACGTTGTCGGAGATCTCGGCGCTTGCCGCGCCGGCAACCAGGCTCGCGGCCAGCGCGAGCGTCCACTTCAGATGTTTCATGGTTCCCTTCCCTGTTGATGCGTTGCCGCACCGGCCGTTGCCGGAGCGGTTGAAAAATCAGTTGGCTTTGCAGGTCAGACCTGCCGCTCCGGCAGCTTCACGATGAGCCCGTCGAGCTCCGGCGTGATCCTGATCTGGCAGGACAGCCGGCTGTTCGGCCGCCGCTCGCTCGCGGTGCCGTCGAGCAGCGCATCCTCGTCGTCAGCCATATCAGGCAGGCGCGCGAGCCAGCTTTCATCGACGTAGACGTGACAGGTCGCGCACATGGCGTTGCCGCCGCATTCGGCCAGAATGCCGTCGAGGCCGTGACGGGTCGCCGCCTGCATGGCGCTCTCTTCACCTGAGGTCTCGACGCGCTCGGACTTGCCGTCGGCATGGATGAATGTGATGGCGGGCATGAAGCTCCTCGTCAGGCCGGGGTAATCGTCACAGGCAGGCTGTCGAGCCCGCGCAGCGTGTTGTTGAAGCGGCGTTTCGGCTCGCCCGTGATCTCGATTTTCGCGACACGGCGCGCCAGCGCAGTCAGCATCACCTCGCCTTCGAGGCGGGCGACGAGCTGGCCGACGCACATGTGGATGCCCGAGCCGAAGCCGACATGGCCGGAGGTCCGGCGGGTGATGTCGTAGCTGTCGGGCCGGTCCCAGCGCCTGGGATCGCGATTGGCGGCGGCCAGGAACATCAGCACCTTCTCGCCCTCGCCGATCGTGGCGCCCGCGAGCTCGACCTCGCGCGTGGTGGTGCGGAAGAAGGTCTGCACCGGACTTTCGAACCGAACCGCCTCCTCGAAGGCGTTGCGCGCCAGCGTCGGATCATCGCGCAGGCGCTGCCACTGGTCGGGGAAGCGCGCGAGGCAATAGACGGCGGCACCGATGCCGTTGACCGTGGTGTCGAGGCCGGCCGACAGCAGCGAGCGCACCAGCAGCGGCGCCTCGGTGGCCGTGATCTCGCCGTGGTCGACGCGGGCATGAATGCAGGCCCCGAAGCCGCCGGGCGCGAGGTTGTCGCGCTGGCACTGCTCGGCGACATAGGCCTGGTGCGGCGCCGAGCGCGCGATCGCCTGCTGGCGCAGCTCGTTCGGCGGGCCGAACGCGTTGAACACGACGCTGGCGTAGGGAATCAGATGCTCGCGTCCTTCCGGCTTCAGGCCCAGCGCATCCGGAAAGATCGAGAGCGGATAGGCCTCGGCGAGATCGGCGACCGCGTCGAAGCTGCGCTTGTCGAGCAGCGCGTCCACCCGCTCCTCCGCCGCGGCGGCGAAGCGGTCGCGCACCTGCTTCATCGCGGTCGGCGACAGCACTTTCGACAGCACGGCCCGGGTGCGGGTGTGCGCGGGCGGGTCGGCTTCGAGGATCAGGCTCGGCGGCCGCCACGGCGTCTCCTTCTTGAAGTCGGACAGGCCGACACCGCGGCTGGAGCAGAAGGTGGCGGGATCGTTCAGCACCGCATGGACCTCGGCATAGCGCGCCACGCCATAGACGTTCCACTTGTCGAGATAGACCACCGGTCCGGCCTCCCGCAGCCGCTGATGGGCGGGATAAGGATCGGCGAAAAACTCCATGTCGAACGGATCGACGTCGAGATGCGGGACGGAAGCAGGACCCGTCGATGCCGGGGTGGCGGATGCGGTCATGGAAGACCTCCCTCATTTTGATCTTGTGAAAGGGCGGCGCATGCCATTAGGTCTTTAGGCCCACCGCGAGTCAGAACCCCGACATGCCTGCGCCTTCGACCAGATCCCGGCAAAAGCCTGCGCCCGTTGAGGCGGGGCCGACGCTCGATCTCAACCGCTACGTCCCCGCGTTCGTCACCTTCATCGCCAACAAGCTCTCGAACAGCGCGACCGCGTTCTATCAGCGGGAGTTCGGCGTCAACGTCACGGAATGGCGGATCATGTCGCTGCTGGCGATCGAGCCCGGCATTCCGGCCTCGCGCATCTGCCACGTCATCGGCTTCGACAAGGGGCCCGTGAGCCGGACGCTGGCCGGCCTCGAGAAGCGCGGCCTGGTCTCGATCCGCACCGACCCCAATGACGGCCGCACCCATTCGATCGCGCTGACGGCAAAGGGCCGCGCCACGCATGACAAGGTGATCGTTGCGGCGCTCGAGCGCGAACGGCGGCTGTTGTCGTGCCTGAGCAAGGACGAGCGCGAGGTGCTGATCGATCTGCTCCGCCGGCTGCACGACAATCTCGGCGCGGTCACGGGCGGCATCGAGCCCTGACGGGTCGCGCTTCAGGCGCCACCTTCCGTCACGTCCAGGCATACGCCGGCGTTTGCCGACGGCACCGTTCGGGCCGAGCATTGTTTCCTCCAGGATCAGGCGCGGCAGTTTCCCTGCCGTCATCGCTTCCTGGAATGGTTCGCATAAATTAGTTGCCTAGGCAACAAAAGAATCGGAAATATATTACGGCGTGTGGCTGTCCTGTTTCGCCAGCACCTTCTTCGCATAGCGCTCGTCATTCCGGGGCGCGCGTAGCGCGAACCCGGAATCCATCGTGCAGCCATCTATGCGGGAAAATGGATTCCGGGTTCGCGCCACACGCGCGCCCCGGAATGACAGCGAGATGGGCTAGGCGCCCCTCCTACGCCGCTCCTTCATCGGCTCACTACAAGCCGACCCATTCCGACGACGCATCATCATTCAGCTGCGCCACCGCGTCGGCACGCCGCGCCAGCACGGCGCGCTGGTTGATGTAGCCCTTGTCGGTGATCTCGCCGCCGTCGACCGACGGTGGCTCGGCGAGCAGCAGCGCACGGGTGGCGTGACCAGAGGAATTGGCGGCCTGCTGCTTCAGTTTCGCCAGTCCTCGCGCGATGGCGCTCCTGACCTTGTCATGTGCGAGCACCTCGCTCACATCGGCCGTCTCGCCCAAGCCGGCTTGGGCGCGGCAGGCTGCGATGTTCGGGAACACCAGAAAGCGCACTTCGTCGCCGCCATGGCCTGCGACCACGATGTCCTGCGCCAGCGGCGCCAGCGCGGCGATGCCGGCAACGCGCAGCGTGCCGACATTGACCCAGGTGCCGGAATTGAGCTTGAAATCCTCGGCGACACGGCCGTCGAAGAACAGGCCGCGCTCCGGCCGCGCATGGTCGGCAAGCTTGACGGCATCGCCGATCAGGTAAAAGCCCTCGTCGTCGAAGGCCTGCCGGGTCAGATCCGGCTCCTTCCAATAACCCGGCGTGACGTTGGGGCCGCGCACCCGCACCTCCAGCTTGTCGCCTGAGGCGACGAGCTTCAGCTCGGTGCCGGGAATGGGCACGCCGATATTGCCGGAGCGCTCGGCGAGGAAATGGCAATCGGTCGCGAGCGGCGACGTTTCCGTCGAGCCCCAGGCCGAAACCATCGGCAGCGCGCGGCCGACGGTCTTGATCGAGAGCTCCTCGAGCGCGTCCCAGAGATTCTGCGGCAGGGCAGCGCCGGCATAGAAGGCGAATTTCACCTCGCCGAAGAAGCGGCGGCGCAGCTCCTCGTCGCCGCGCAGCGCCGCGATCAGCATGTCGAAGCCGCGCGGCACGTTGAAATAGACCGTCGGCATCACGCTCTTCAAATTGGCCAGCGAGGTCGCAAACAGCCCGGGCGCGGGCTTGCCGCCGTCGATATAGAGCGAGCCGCCATTGCGCAGCACGAGATTGAAATTGTGGTTGGCGCCGAAGGTGTGGCTCCAGGGCAGCCAGTCCAGGATGACGAGATCGCCGCGCGTCTGCTCGAGAAACGTCCAGGTCTGCGCCTTGGCCTGTTGGCTCGAGGTCAGCATGCGCTGGGTGTTGATGACGGCTTTCGGCGTCCCGGTCGACCCTGACGTGAACAGGAACTTTGCGATCGTGTCCGGCGTCACCGCGGCGAAGGATGCTGCGACATCAGGGCTCTCCGGCGTTGCCGCGACGGCGCGGAAAGCGAGCGCGCCTGCGTCATCCGCGTTGCCGCTGATGATCTGCGCCCGGTGCAGCGGCGCGATGGCGGCAAGCGCGGCCGCGAAGGGCTTGGTCGCAGAGACGTAGATCGCGCCCGGCTCGAGCAGCGCGATCATGCTCTTGAGCTTCTCGAAATCCCGCGACATCAGCGAATAGGCCGGCGAGATCGCGGCCGAGGGCACGCCGACATGCTGGGCGGCAAGCGCGAGCAGCGCGTGGTCGATGCTGTTGTCGGAGAGAATCGCGAGCGGGCGTTCCGCGCTGAGGCCCTGCGCCAAAATCCAGGACGCCGCCGCACGCACCTGGCGCAGCGCCTGCGCATAGGTGACGGTGGTCCACGGCGCTTCGACATTGCCGCGCTCGGCGAGGAAGATCGCATCCGGCGTTTGCCGCGCCCATTGCTCCAGCCAGTCGCCGACGCAACGCGCGCCATCCCGCAACGGATCGGGCGATCGCAGCACGATGCTGCCGTCGGCGCGATGCTCTGCGACGGTCCGCGGGCTTGCGAACAGGCCTGCAACGTCACCACGTGGGGCGACTGTCATGTGTGTCTCCTCCCTCCGTCCGGATACGACCGGCCGCGACCTCGTTCGGGCTGCTTGGCCACAATGTTGGGCTTGACAATTGTTGTCGTCAACAACAATCTTTTGCTTGCCTCGCTGACGCGCTAAGCTTGCCGGGCGGGAGACACGATGTGACAGCCAGCGCACCCCAGACTGCCCCACGCAAGCGCGCCGGCAATGGCGCGGCGCCTCAAGATATCGCCGACGACATCGGGCTCGATGCGCTGGTCGGGCACGCCGGCTACGCGGTGCGGCGCTTCCAGATCTGGATCTTCCAGGACTTCATCAAGACCCTCGGCGAAGTCGACATAAGGCCGACGCAATATTCGGTGCTGACGCTGATCGGCGCCAATCCGGGCCTGTCGCAGATGGCGGTGGCAAAGCGCCTCGGCATCGAGCGCGCCCGGCTGGTGCATCTGCTCGACAGCCTCGAGCTGCGCAGGTACGTCAAGCGGGTCAAGTCGAAGGCGGACCGCCGTTCCCATGCCCTGCATCTCACCGCGCAGGGCGAGACGGCGCTGGCGAAATTCAAGAGGCTCGCGGCCGAGCACGAGCGGCACGTCGAAGAGAAGATCGGCAAGGAAAACCGGGCGCAGCTGCTCCGGATCCTCGCTGGCTTCACCTGATCTCGACTGCCCATAATTTAGGCTGACGCTCGGCAAAGGGCGATGATGCCGCCTCCGATGAGCTTGCCGAAATATCTCATAACCCACTGACTACACTATAATCTTCCTCAGCGATCGGACCGCCTGCTATTGTACACAATGGCACATCGCTTGCTTCCTCCGGGATGAGGACAGATTGCCGGAGTTTTGTCGCCATGGGGGCTGAGCAGCCTGAAACGATCGCCGCGATTGTGGCCGCGCATCGCGCGGGCACGCTGACGCCGGCAGAGACGATCGCGCGGACCTATCAGCGCATCCGCGACCACGACGATCCCGCCATCTTCATCAGCCTGCGCGAGGAGAAGGATGCGGTCGCGGAAGCCGAGAGGCTCGCCGCGCACGCGGATGCCGCCAGCCTGCCGCTGTACGGCGTGCCAGTCGCGGTGAAGGACAATATCGACGCGCTGGGCTTTGCGACCACCGCCGCCTGCCCCGCCTTTTCCACCGCGCCGACGCATGACGCGACTGCGGTGGCGCGCCTGCGCGCCGCGGGTGCCATCATCATCGGCAAGACCAATCTCGACCAGTTCGCGACCGGCCTCGTCGGCGTACGCTCGCCCTACGGCATTCCCAGGAACTCGATCCGTGAGGATCTCATTCCCGGCGGATCGAGCTCCGGCTCCGCCGTGGCGGTCGGCGCCGGCCTCGTGCCGCTGTCGCTCGGCACCGACACCGCCGGCTCGGGGCGCGTGCCGGCGATGCTCAACAACATCGTCGGGCTGAAACCGAGCCTCGGCATGATCTCGAATGCCGGCCTCGTGCCGGCCTGCCGCACGCTCGACTGCATCTCGGTGTTCGCGCTGACGGTCGACGACGCGGCGCTGGCGCTGTCCGTGATGGTGGGACCGGACCCGGCCGATCCGTTCTCACGCGACCGGCCGCTTGGGGCGGCCGATCCGTTCTCACGCGACCGGCCGCTTGGGGCGATGACGCCGCTCCCGGCAGATCTGCGCCTCGGCGTGCCGCGCAACGGACAGCTGATCTTCTTCGGCGACAAGAATGCCGAGATCGCCTACGCCGATGCGCTGAAGCGCTGGACCGCGCTCGGCGCAACGCTGGTCGAGTTCGACCTCGAGCCGTTCTACGAGACAGCACGGCTGCTCTATGAGGGGCCGTGGGTCGCCGAGCGTTACCTCGTGATCAAGGATCTGCTCGCCTCCGCGCCGGATGCGATCCATCCAGTGACGCGCGAGATCACCGCGGCCGGCGCGCGGCTGACGGCCGCCGAGACCTTTTCGGCGCTGTACCGCCTGCAGGGCCTGCGCAGGGTCGCCGAACGCACCTTTGCCAATATCGACGCGCTGGTGCTGCCGACGGCGCCGACCGCCTATACGACCGCGCAGGTGCTCGCCAATCCGATCGAGCTCAACAGCCGGCTCGGCACCTACACCAATTTCGTCAACCTGCTCGACCTCTGCGGCCTGGCGCTGCCGGCGTCGATGCGCGCGGACGGCATTCCGTTCGGCATCACGCTGCTCGCGCCCGCCGGACGCGATGCGATGCTGGCGAGCATCGGCCGCGTCTTCCATGCGGATACCAAGCTGAGCCTCGGCGCGAAAGGCGCGGCACAAGCACCGCTCGCGCCGCTGCCGGCAAGCCGCAGTGACGACATCCCGATCGCCGTGGTCGGCGCGCATCTGTCCGGCATGGTGCTGAATGGCGAATTGAGAGCGCTGAACGGACGCCTGATCGAGGCGACCAGGACAGCGCCCGATTACAAGCTCTACGCGCTCGAGACCACCCCACCGAAGCCCGGCATGCTGCGCGTCGCCGCCGGCAAGGGCGCGTCGATCGAGCTGGAGATCTGGTCGCTGTCGCCATCCGCCTTCGGCCAATTCGTCAACGCGATTCCCTCGCCGATGGCGATCGGCACGGTGCGGCTTGCCGATGGCCGCAGCGTGAAGGGGTTTCTCGTCGAGCCGGAGGTGCTGGGCGATGCGCGCGATATCACGGCTTATGGGGGATGGCGCGCATATATGAAGGAAGCTGCGACAAAGTAGCTTTCGTAGGGTGGGCAAAGCGTAGCGTGCCCACGATTCCCTGAATCATAAGAAGACCGTGGGCACGGCGCTTTGCGCCTTTGCCCACCCTACGGCACCGCGCGCGCGGCTTACACCGACACGGCGTAGATCTCGTACTCCCCGCGCACCAGCTCGATATGCGCGCGCATCGCGGCTGCCGCGCCCTGCTTGTCGCCGCGCATGATGGCGACGACGACGCGGTCGTGCTCGGCATGCGATTTTGCCAACCGGCCGAGGTTGCGGAACTGGGCGCGGCGGAACGGCTGCACCCGGACGCGGGTCGCCAGCGTGATCTCGGCGATATAGCCGTTCTGCGAACCGGCATAGATGGCGTTGTGGAAGCGTTCGTTGACCTCGTGGAAGCGATCCGGGTTGCCGGTGTAGCTCAGCACGCGCAGCTCTTCGTGGATGGCCTCCAGGCCATGGCGCTCGCCCGCGGACATGCGCTCGGCCGCAAGGCCGGCGCACAGCGCCTCGAGCTCCGCCATCGCCTCGAACATGCTTGTCAGCCGCTCGATCGAGGGCTGCGCCACCACCGCGCCGCGATGGGGCCGCGCCTCGACGAGGCCGCTCGCCACCAGCTGGCGCAGCGCCTCGCGCACTGGCGTGCGCGAGACGTTGAAGCGCCGTGCGATGTCAGTCTCGTCCAGTGGTGCGCCGGGGGCGAGGGCGCCGCGCACGATCTCGTCCGCCAGTTGCAGGCGCAGCTCCTCAGCCCGCGTGACCTTGTGCACGCTGGGTGGCGCCCGATCGACGCGAGGCACCACCGGCTCGGCCGGCGCTGCCCCTTGCGGAAGATCGTCAAGCGTCATGCGGTCTCTTTCGGCTCGTCGATGATGCTGACATGGGCGGCGACGATACGCCAACCCTCGGGAAAGCGGATCCAGGTCTGCATCTGCCGGCCGACCTTGCCGGGCGCCGTGTCGCGATAGAACAGGGTGGAGGCCACCGCGGTGTCGCGGCCATAGCTGGTAATGACCGTCTTGGCGGTGCGGCGGTTCAGGCCGACGGGCGAGCGCGCGGCACGGAAGCCGCTGATCGCCGCATAGCCATAGAGGTTCTCGCCGATGCCGTAGCGCAAGGTGCGGGGGTCGTTGCGGAACAGCTCGCCGAGCACGGCGACGTCGTTGTTGACGAGGGCCTGCTCATAGCGATCGAACGCGGCTTTGACTTCCGCGATCACGTCGGGGAGATCGATCTCCATCTCAGATTCCTCTCGGCGATGGCGCGGCGGCCACGCCCATCTTTTCCAAGGCGTAGGCGACGCGGAGCGCAATGTCCTCACGCCAGGGCGCGGCGATGATCTGCACGCCGATCGGCAGCTGCTCGAGCGGCACCGGCACTGCAACGACCGGCAGGCCGATGAACGAGATCGGCTGGGTGTGGATGCCGATATTGGCGCGCACCGGCAGCTCGACGCCGTCGAGATTGAAATTCACCTGGCCGAGCTTCGGTGCCGTACAGGGCGTCGCCGGCGCGAGCAGCACGTCGACTGACTTGAAGATGTCCGCGAGCTGCGCGCGATACCAGCGGCGGAATTTCTGGGCGCGGTCGACCAGCGGCGCCGGCACCATCGCGCCTGCGATCAGCCGGTCGCGCACGGCCGGATCGAAATCGTTCGGGCGCTTGCGCAGGCGATCGAGATGCAGCGATGCACCTTCGGTCGTGGTGATGACATAGGCCGCCGCGCGGGCACGGGCGGCCTCGGGGATGTCGATCACCTTCGTTGCGCCGAGCGCCTTGGCGACGCGGCTGACCGCTTCGACGGCTTCCGGAAACACATTCTTCTGGAAGTAGCCGCCGGCAATCGCGATACGCAGATCCGACACCGGGTTGGCGATCAGCGGCAGCGTCGGCTCCAGACCGCGCGTGGTGCAGGCGCTGTCCTCCGGGTCCGGGCCCTGCATCACGTCATAGGCGAGCGCGAGATCGGTGGCGGAGCGCGCGAACGGGCCGAGATGATCGAGGCTCGCGACGAACGGGAACGAGCGCGCCCGCGACAGCCGGCCATAGGTCGGCTTCAGGCCGAAGATGCCGCAGAACGAGGACGGCACGCGGATCGAGCCGTTGGTGTCCGAGCCGAGCGCGATCGGCACCAGCGCGCCACCGACGGCGCTGCCGGAGCCGCCGGAGGAGCCGCCGGTCATCCGCGTCGTGTCATGCGGATTGCGCGAGGGGCCGTCATGGACGTTCTCACCGGTGAAGTCGTAGGCGTATTCGCCCATGTTGAGCGCGCCGACGAGCACGGCGCCGGCCGCCTCCATGCGCTCGATCAAGGCCGCATCGCGCCTGGCGGGCGGAAGGTCGCGGTTGATCTTCGAGCCGGCCCGGGTGGGCAGACCCGCGACGTCGAACAGGTTCTTCACCGCAAAGGGGACACCGGCGAGCGGGCCGACTTCCTGGCCCGCGGCGATGTCGGCATCGATCGCGCGTGCTTTCGCGCGGGCGCGATCGGCGGTGACATCGGTAAAGGAATTGAGGATGCCGTCGTGCTGCTTGATGCGTGCGAGCGCAGCCTCCGTGGCATCGAGCGCGGACATCTTGCGGGTCGCAACCGCGCTGGCGATCTCGGCGGCCGTCATCTCTGGCTTGCTGGTCATGGCAGCATTACGCCGTGAAGATCGGCGCCGGCTCGGTCTCGTCCGGCAGCGCGAATTCGTCGACCATGCGGCCAAGCCGCAGCGAGACTTCGAGATTGGCGCGCACCGCGGGCCTCCAGGCCTCCTCGACCGGCAGCGCCAGCGCTTTCGATACGGCGTCGATATAATCGTCCAGCGGCTCGGCCATCACGCTCCCAAACAATCTCTCAATGCAACGGCGGATGCGGGATCGCCGTCAGCAGTTCCTTGGTGTAGTCGTCCTGCGGATCGCTCAAGACCTGCTCGGAGGAGCCCTCCTCGACGATCCGCCCCGTCCGCATCACAATGACACGATCGCACAACAAGCGCACCACATTCAAATCATGCGAGACGAACAGATAACTCATACCTAGCCGCTGTTTCAGGTCCTGAAGCAGATTGAGCACGACCGCCTGAACCGAGACGTCGAGCGCCGCCGTCGGCTCGTCGAGGATGACGAGTTTCGGATGCAGCGCGATGGCGCGGGCGATGCCGACGCGGGCCTTCTGGCCGCCGGACAATTGGTGCGGGAAGCGGTCGAGCAGATTGTGCGGCAGGCCGACCATGGTGGCGAGCTCCTCGCAGCGGGCGCGGAGCGCGTCGCGTCCCCTGACGTCGCCGAGCTGCATGATCGGGTCCGCAATGGCGCGCGCGGCGGTGAAGCGCGGGTTGAGGCTGTCGGTCGGATCCTGGAACACCATCTGGATGCGGCTGCGCTGCGGCAGCCGGGCGAAGGCGGATGGCGCGATGCCGGAGATGTCCTCGCCGCCGAACTGGATCAGGCCGGAGGTCTGGTCCAGGAGCCGCATCACCATCATCGACGTCGTCGACTTGCCGCAGCCGGATTCGCCGACGAGCCCGACGCTCTCGCCATGGCCGATCGAGAAGCTGATGCCGTCGACGGCACGGAACACGTCGGGCTCGACGGGCGGCTTGCGGCCGAACAGCTTGCCGAGCACGGCGGTGGCGCCCTGGCGGGGGTACTCCTTGACCAGCTTGTCGACGAGAAGGAGGGGCTGCTCGCTCGTCTCCCTCGCCCCGCTCGCGCTGAGAGGGTCGGGGTGAGGCGCTGCTTCCGCGAGCACGGTGCTGGGAGAAGCGGAGGATGCCGCTACGCTTGCGTCCTCTTCCGGCAGCAAGTCCCGCAACGACACACCGAGCCGCGGCGTCGCGCGCATCAGCTTCTTGGTGTAGGGGTGCTGCGGATTGGCGAAGATGTCGGCAGCCTTGGCGGTCTCGACCACGCGGCCCTTTTCCATCACGACGACGCGGTCGCAATAGGCGGCGGCGAGGCCGAGGTCGTGGGTGATCAGAATGGTCGACATGGCGCGGCGCTTCGTCAGTTCGACGATCAGGTCCATCACCGCCTTCTGGGTGGTGACGTCGAGGCCGGTGGTCGGCTCGTCCGCGATCAGGAGCTGCGGATTGCAGGCGAGCGCGAGGGCGATGACGACGCGCTGGCACATGCCGCCGGACAGCTCGAACGGATAGGCGTGGTAGCGCTCGCGCGGACGGGCGATCTTGACCTGCTCCAGCGCCTCGATCGCCTTCTCACCGTGATCGGCCACCTGGGCCTGCTGCACATGGGTGCGCAGCACGTCCTCGATCTGGTCGCCGACTTTCCGGATCGGGTTGAGCGCGGCGCGCGGGTTCTGGAAGATCATCGAGACTTCGCGGCCGCGCAGATCGCGCATCTGGTCTTCGCTCGCCGCCTTCACGTCGATGCCCGAGAACATCACCGAGCCCTCGGCGATTCGCCCGGCACGGTCGAGGATGCGCATCACCGCATAGGACGTCACCGACTTGCCGGAGCCGGACTCGCCGACGATGGCGAGCGTCTCACCCTTGGCGACGGAGATGTTGACCTGCTGCACCGCTTTGACGATGCCGCGGCGGGTGGTGAACTCGACCGTTAGGTCCTGGACGTCGAGCAGCGGCTGGACGGTCATGCGGGCCTGCCCATCAAAAAGGTCGAAAACAACCCCATGCACAGTAGAACGGCATTGGAATCGTTGGGGAATTTTTGACGGTTTTTTGCCGGTGAGGGAGGCACCGGCCTCTCGCTTCCTCCCCCCTTGCGGGGGAGGGGCAGGGAGAGGGGTGCTACACAGGGATTCTCTCCGCATGCGAACACCGCGGCATCCGGATCACCAACACCTTTTGCTGGGCTACCCCTCTCCCCAGCCCTCCCCCGCAAGGGGGGAGGGAGCGATAGAGAGGTGCCCTCCTCACAGCTTCGCTGCACGTCTCCGCCCCTAACCATCATCACGTCCTCCGCTGGGGATCGACGATGTCGCGCAGGCCGTCGCCGAGGAGGTTGAAGCAGAATACGGCGATCATCAGCGCGAGGCCGGGGAAGAGCGCGATCCACCATTCGCCTGACACCATGAAGCCGGCGCCTTCGGCGACCATGATGCCCCATTCGGCGGTCGGCGGACGGACGCCGAGCCCGATGAAGGACAGGCCCGCGGCATTCAGGATGGCGTAGCCCATGGTCAGCGACATCTGCACGATCATGATCGGCATGATGTTCGGCAGGATGTGCACCAGGAGGATGCGGAATTCGCCATTGCCCGACAGGCGCGCGGCCTGCACGAAGCCGGCGTTGCGGCGCACATTGGCCTCGGCGCGGGCGACGCGGGCATAGAGCGGGAAGTTCACGATGGCGGTGGCCAGGATGATGTTCTGCACGGTGTTGCCGAGCGCGGCGACGATGCCCATCGCCAGCACGAACAACGGAAAGGCCATGATGGTGTCGGCGATGCGGCCGACGATACGATCGGTCCAGCCGCCGAAGTAACCGGCCGCGATGCCGGCGAGGCCGCCCATCAGGAACACCAGCGCAACCGAGGCGACCGCGATAAAGGTGTCGAGCCGCGTCGCCACGATGACGCGGCTGAAGATGTCGCGCCCGAGCTGGTCGGTGCCGAACCAGTGCGCCGCCGACGGCGGCTTCAGCGCCGCGGCGGTGTCCGACGCAAGCGGATCATATGGCACCACGTAGGGGCCGAAGATCGCGGCAAGCAGGATCAGGATCAGCAGCGCGAAGGCAAAGCCCGTGACCTTGTTCTCGCCGAGGACATAGCGGGTCTGGTCGAGGATCGCGACGAGGCCGGACGTACGCGCGGGACCGACGGGTTCGACAGCAGGCGCAACGGAGCTCATTGTTTCACTCCTGGAGCTTCATGACTTTGGGTGGCGAGCTTGGAGTTGGCTTCACTTCTCCCGCTTGCGGGGGAGGGAGCGCACCGTCCGCGCGATTCGCATCGAACGCGATCATGGTCGGCTACCCCTCCAACCGCACCCGCGGATCGATCACGCCGTACAGGATGTCGATCACGAGATTGAGCAGCACGTACATCACTGCCATGGTCAGCACGAAGCCCTGCACCGGCGCGAAGTCCGACGCGATCAGGGCTTCCACCGCGTAGGAGCCGATGCCGGGCCAGGCGAACACTTTCTCCACCAGCACGTTGGCGCCCAGCAGGAACGAGAACACCATGCTGAGCGTGGTGATGACGGGCAGCATCGCGTTGCGGAACGCGTAGGTGACGATCACGGTCGCCGGCGACAGCCCGCTGGCCCGCGCGGTGCGGACGAATTCGGATGCGAGCACCGCCAGCATCGAAGCGCGCGTCATGCGCGCGATCGGCGCCAGCGAGAAGATCGCGAGCGTCGTCGCGGGCAGAATGAGCTGGCTCAGCGCCGAGCGGAACGCCTCGAGGTCGCGCGCGATCAGCGTGTCGATCAGGTAGAAGCCGGTGACCGTCGGCGGCGCGCTGTAGAACACGTCGAGACGCCCGAGCGGCGCCGGCGACCAGCCCAGGCGGAAATAGAACACATAGACCAGCACGAGGCCGGTGAAGAACACCGGCAGCGAGACGCCGGCCGTCGTCGTGACCCGGCAGAGATGGTCGATCCACGACCCCGGCCGCGTCGCCGCGAGCACGCCGAGCGGAATCGCGATCACGACCGAGACGATGAGGCCGAGCAGGGTCAATTCGGCGGAGGCCGGCAGGCGGTTGCGGATCTCGGCGGCGACCGGCTGGCCGGTCGTCAGCGAGTTGCCGAAATCGCCATGGGCGAGATCGTTGGTATAGCGGAAGAACTGCTCGATCAGCGGCCTGTCGAGGCCGAGCTTCTTGCGGATCTGCTCGACGGCCTCCTTGGTCGCGGCGGGACCGGCGAAGTAGGCGGCGGGATCGCCGGGCAGCGCGCGCGTCAGCAGGAAGGTGACGATGACGACCCCGATCAGCGAGGGAATCGCGAACATCAGGCGCTTGCCGATCATGGTCAGCATGGGGCGCGCTCCGCGCCGGCGAATAGTGAATAGCGAATGGCGAATAGTCGTTCGCGGCTGACCGTCATGACCCCTCTCCCAACTCGCTACTCGCTATTCGCCACTCGCCCCCTACCCCTTCGCCATCGCGCGATAATCGAGGCGGCGGTGGAACCAGTATTGGTAGCCGCTGATATTCTTCTGCATCGCGACGTTGACGAAGGGCTGGTAGAGCGGGATGCGCGGGATGTCGGTGAAGGCGAGATCGACGAAGCCCTTCACGTCCTTGTCGTAGGCCGCCTTGTCGCCGCTCGCGGCCGCGGTGCGCGCGCCGTCGATCAGCTTGTCCATCTCCGCCGACTTGTAGCTCATGGTGTTGAAGACGGAATTGTTGCCGTGATAGCACCAGTAGAAGAAGTATTCGGGGTAATCGAGCCAGCCCGAAAACACGTTGGTGAAGAGCGGCATCTCCTTCTTGTTCAATTCGGTGCGCCAGTTGGCGCCGGGCACCTTGTTGATGGTGGTCTTGATGCCGATCTGCGCGAGAGATTCCTGCACCAGCACGCAGAGCGGCTCGTTGACGCCAGCGAAGTTGAGATCGAACGAGATCGTGGTCTCAAAACCGTTGGCGTAGCCGGCTTCAGTCAGCAGCGCCTTCGCCTTCTCCATGTCGGTGTTGTATTTGTGCGGCTGCGGCCAGGCCACTTCGGTCGGCTTGTCCTCGGCGGCACCGAACATCGGGTTGGCGAGGCCGAACATCACCGCGTCCATGATCTTCTGATAGGGCAGCGCGTAGGCCACGGCCTGGCGCACCTTCGGATTGTCGAAGGGCGGCTTGGTGACATTCATGCCGATATACTGGATGCCGTTGGAGAACGGCAACGACACCACGTTGAGCTTGCCGTTGGCCTTCATCTCCTGAAAGTCCTTGTTCGGCAGCTCGTAGGAGATGTCGGCATCGCCGCGCTCCAGCAGCGCGCGGCGGTTGCCGGCCTGCGGCACCATGCGCCAGATCACGCGCTTGATCTTCGGCAGCGGGCCGCAGACCCAGTCGTCGTTGCGCTCCATGATGACTTCGGTGCCGGCGGTCCACTTCGTCACCTTGTAGGCGCCGGAGCCCGCGGTCTGCTGCTTGGTGAATTCGAGACCCCAGGGATCCTTCTCGCTGGCGTTCTTCTTCACCAGCTCGGAATTGACGATGCAGGGCACGATCACGGCGAGATCGGGTATCGTCAGCTTGTCCTTCTTCAGGAAGTCGACGCGCACGGTATGGTCGTCGATGACGACGAACTGCTCCGGCTTGGTGAGCGAGCCGGCGCTCATCTGGAAGGTCGGAAATCCGCCGACGCTGACGGCGCGGTCGAGCGACCACTTCACGTCCTTGGCGGTGACGGGCGTGCCGTCGTGGAATTTGGCGTTCTTGCGCAGCTTGAAGGTGACCGACATCTCGTCGATCTTGAAGTCTTCGGCGAGCTCGCCCTTGAACTTGTCGCGGTCGTAATAGGGCACGCCGCCGGGGCCGCTCTTCATCTCGTGGCTGATCAGACGGTCGTAGCAATTCCAGGACACCTCATAGCCCGGCACGTTGGTGCCGACGCCATGGATATCGAGATTGTTGGGGCCGCCTTCCGAGACGATCAGCAGCGTCTCCGAGCGGGCGTCGGCATAGGCGGTGGAGATCACGGACGGCATGGCCGGAAGCGCCGCCCCCGCGGCCAACCCGGAAACGGATTTGAGGAAATCGCGGCGCTTCATGAAATGCTCCAACACAAAGGGTTTGGTTGGAACCGGATTCGCAAGGTTCGTGCCAAGGCTTAATGAGGCGTTATGCCTGGCCTAAGGCACTGGGACTAAAAGCCTATTCGCTTTCCTCAAGGAGAAAGGGGGAAGCAACGACACCCAACATTGCATACAAAGAGATGTCTTTGCCTAAGTATTAGGCTACTTGGTGCCGCGGCCCATTCCGGAGGCGATCATGGAGGCCACGACGGAGCGGCACGCCCAAGCCGTCATTCCGGGGCGATGCGCAGCATCGAGCCCGGAATCCATCGGGCGGTAGAACGCGCGGAGCAATAGATTCCGGGCTCGCCGCTGCGCGGCGCCCCGGAATGACGGGAGGCGTGGCGCGATCAGCCGGGCCAGATCAGCTCTTGAAGCTCAATCAAATCATCCGCCTTCTCCTGCCAGCCCTCGATGCAGATGTGGCTGTTGAGGTCGCTGGCCCGGTGCAGCAGCATCAAGGCCATCAGGCGGCGCTTGAGCGCAAAGTCCGGCTTCGCATAGCCGAAGCCTTCGAGCAGGCTCTTCACCCGGCCCGGCCGGCCCGCCGCCATGAAGGCGCTGGGCCCGAGCAGGTCGTAGTCGCGCCATCCCGCGAGCACGTCGCCGAAGTCGAACAGGCCCTTGAGCGACCATTGGCCGTCGTCGCAGGCGAGCAGAAAGTTTTCCGGAATGTATTCGCCGATCAGGATCACCGGCGGCGCGTCCATCGGGATCAGCTCTTCTGCATCGCGCACGAGATCGTCGAGGCCGGCGAGAAACTTCGGCGCAAGGCCGAGACGGGTGTGCCTGGCACGGCAGCCCCGCATCTGCCTCCCCATGAAGTCGTCCCAGCGCGGCTCGATCGAGGCGAGCGGTCCGAGCGGAGTGCGCTGGACGGCCGCGATGGTCTCGCCGATCTGGCGCAGCACGCGCTCCTTCTGGTCTTCCGGCAGTTGCGGCCAGACCTCCGCGCCGAGCGTGCCTGATAGCCGCGTGATGATCAGATAAGGCCAGCCGTCGCGCATCCCTTCCGCGACGATCTCGGGGATCGGCAGATCGAGACGGCCGGCGAGCTGCGCCAGAGCGCCACGCTCCGAGACGAATTGCGCAGCGAGCAGCGGCGGGAAGATCTTCAGGATCAGCGTCTCGCCGAGACCGACCACGAGATTGGTCCCGGTCGCGAACACATGCGGCGCGCCGATAGGAAGACCGTGGCTGCGCGCGATGTCGAGCGCGATTCCAAGCCATTGCGGGGACGCGGAGCGAAAGGCGTGGAAGCTGTCCGCGTCGGTGAAGTGAGGGAGTGTCATCGATATTGCGCTTGATGCGATTGAGCTCGTCATGCCCGGGCTTGTCCCGGGCATCCACGTTCTTCGTACTGCGTGGCAAGGCGTGGATGGCCGGGACAAGCCCGGCCATGACGCGGTGGAAAGACCTTGCGCGTCAACGTCAAGCCTGGCTTCCTTGCATCGCTACCGCTCCGGGCTTGCGCGCTCGAACTGGCGGAGCAGCTTGTTGCCGCGCTCGACGGCGGAATCCAGCGCGGCCTGCGCGCTCTTGTGGCCGGCGAAGGCCTGCTCCAGCTCGTCCTCGATCGCGCCGCGGATCAGCACGAAGGAGCCGAGCCGGATGCCCTTCGAATTCTCCGTCGGCGGATGCAAGGTGATCTCCTCGAACGAAATCGCCGAGCCCGGATTGCGCTCGTAAAAGCCTTGCGACCGCGTCAGCTCGAACGCGCCGCGGGTGATCGGCAAGTATCCGGTGTTCTGATGCCAGGCGGCCTGCACGCCGGGCTGCGACAGATAGGCGAAGAACCGCGCCACGCCCTTGTATTCCTCGCGCGGCCGGTCGCGCAGCACCCACAGGGTGGCGCCGCCGATGATCGAGTTCTGCGGCGCGTCCTTCACGTCGGGCCAATACGGCATCATGCCGTAACCGATCTCGAACTTCGAGTTCGCCTTGATGTCGGCGCGCGTTGCCGAGGAGCCGATGAAGATGCCGCATTCGCCGCGCTGGAAGCGCGGCTCGGCCGCTTGTCCGCGGCCGCCATAGTCGAACACCTTGGTCTTCTGCCATTCGCCGAGCTGGGCGACGTGACGCACGAGGGTGGGATTGTTGATGGTCAGTTCCGCATCCAGCCCGGCAAAGCCGTTGGCCCGGCTGGCCACCGGCAGATTGTGGAAGGCGGAGAAATTCTCGACATGGATCCAGGACGGCCAGGACGTGGTGAAGCCGCAAGAAGCGCCGTGGTCGCGCAGGCGCTTTGCCGCCAATCCCAGTGCCGGCCAGGTCTTCGGCGGCGTCTCCGGATCGAGGCCGGCGTCGCGGAACATGGTCTTGTTGTAGTAGAGGATCGGCGTCGAGGAATTGAACGGGAACGACAACAGATTGCCGGCCGCGTCGGTGTAATAGCCGGAGACCGCGGGCAGGTAATCGGCGAGCGAGAACGGCTCGCCCTGGTCCCGCATCAGGTTGAACACCGGGTAGATCGCGCCCTTGGCCGCGGTCATGGTGGCGGTGGCGACCTCGTTGACCTGGACGATCGCGGGCTGGCTGCGCGAGCGGAAGGCGAAGATCGCGGCCGTC
Organism: Bradyrhizobium sp. CFUWI; assembly: GCF_056429085.1. Taxonomy (NCBI): domain Bacteria; kingdom Pseudomonadati; phylum Pseudomonadota; class Alphaproteobacteria; order Hyphomicrobiales; family Nitrobacteraceae; genus Bradyrhizobium; species Bradyrhizobium sp. CFUWI. Next base: position 386,130 of record NZ_JBWJZE010000005.1, on the reverse strand, counting down.
ACCGTCTCGGTGTAATTGCCCTTGTAGACAGGCACGATGCGGTAGTCGGACTGCGAGGCGTTAAAGTCCGTGGCCAGTTTCTCCAGCTGCCGGCCAAGCTCGCCGGACATGGCGTGCCACCAGGCGATGTCGGTGGCGGCGCGAACGGGGACAGCCCATGACAGGGCCGCGAGGGCGGCGGCGATTCGCAAAATGCGCAAGGCTGGCATCACGATGGCTCTTCCCCGGGCCGCGCGACAAAGGCGGCTGCCCTGCTTAAGGCGCGGCATATCCGGTTTCAACCGGGAATGAACGGCGGCCGCGCCGCACAATCGGTCGGCGGACTCACGCGGGATGGCCTTCCCTTTACCATCTGCTAGATTGCATTGAACCTTTTCCATCCGCCATAGACTCCACCACTGAGGGGTTGAGTGTGCCAGTGTTGAACCGTGCCGAACTCTCGCGGACCGGGGTGATCTTCGTCGCGCTTCTGCTTGCCGCGGTCTCGATGGACATGAGCGCGACGGGTGCCGTTGCGCGCGAATTTCGCGCCGCCGACACCCAGGCCGAGAACTACCCGACCGTCCAGGCGCTGCGCTATATGGGCGCCCTGATCGCCGAGCGCACTCAGGGCCGCCACGAGATCAAGGTGTTCCACTCCCGCCAGCTCGGCGAGGAAAAGGAGACCATCGAGCAGACCCGGGCCGGCGCGATCGACCTCAACCGGACCAACGTGGCGCTGATCGGCAACTTCGTTCCCGCGATGAACGTGCTCGCCATGCCGTTCCTGTTCCGGTCCATCGAGCACATGCAGAAGGTGCTGGACGGGCCTGTTGGCAGCGAGATCCTCGATAGTTTCGAGCCCTACGGCTTCGTCGGGCTCGCCTTTTACGATTCCGGCGCGCGGTCGATCTACAACGGGGTCCGCCCGGTAAGGGGTCTTGCGGACCTCAAGGGATTGCGGATCCGGGTGCAGCAGTCGGAGTTGATGAGCCAGATGGTCCGCGCGCTCGGCGCCGAGCCGGTCGAGCTGCCCTATGGGCAGGTGCTCACCGGTCTCGCCAACCATCTGATCGACGGCGCGGAAAACAACTGGCCATCCTTCGTGACGACGGACCATTACAAGCATGCCGGCCACTACACCCTCACCGAGCACACGATGAGCCCCGAGGTTCTCGTGATCTCGCTGAAGGCCTGGCAGAGCCTGGCGCCGGACGACCGGAACATCTTCCGGGAGGCCGCCCAGCGCTCCAGCCGGTTCATGCGGGAGAAATGGCGCGACCTCGAGGAGCAGTCGCAGCGCAAGGCGCAGGCAGCCGGCGTCACGGTCATCAGGGATATCGACCGCAAGCCGTTCGAGGACGCGATGGCCCCGATCTACGCCAAGGCCGGGCGCGATCCCGCCGCGGCCGCGCTGATCGAACGCATTCGCAAGGTGGAGTGAGCCGCGTTGGCTGCGCTTGGACATCACGAGCACGCGGAACGGCCGCCCGGCCCGGTCGGGCGGATGCGCGCGCGCCTGGTCGGCGTGCTGCGGGCGGTGCCGATCCGCTGGCGCATCCTGTCGATCGCCGCGCTGAACTCCGCCGTGGTGGTGGTGCTGGTGGCGATGATCTGGAACGGCGCGCAGGTGCTGGGCTCGGCCTGGGACGATGTCCGCCAGGTGCGCGAATCCGACCGGATCCTGGCGCTGCTCGAAAGCGAGACCGGACGGCTGCACAATCTGATCCACCGCTACATCAACCAGCCGAGCCCGGACCTGTTCGCCGAGATCCTTTTGCTGCGCGAGGCGGTGCTGGGCACGTTGTCCAACCGCGCCGCCAAGGACCCGATGCTGTCGGGCTCGGTCGAGGAGCTGGAGCGCACCACCGACCGCTTCCTCAACGGCTTCGGCGAGCTGCGCAGCGTGCAGTCCACCATCGCAAAGACCTATGAGGAGCAGGTGCAGGGCCCGGCCCGGGACATGGCCGGCCTCTACTCCATCATCGAGGGCGCCACCGGCCACCGCGACGCGCTGATCTGGCCCTCGCTCGGAAAATCTCGCGAGGCCTTCACCGCGATGCTGGTCGCCGCCAATTCCTATTACCTGTCGCTGTCGACGGGCGCGGCCGACGACGCGCGCCGCAACACCGAGACGATCGAGAAGACCATTCCCGTGATGATCGATCTCGCCGACAACGATCTCCAGCGCATGGCGCTGCAGCGGCTCGGCGCCCGCACCGCCGCGCTGCGCGAGGGCTTTGCCAAGCTGTCCGAGCAGCTCGCGAGCCGCACCGAGCTCCTGCGCAACAGCATCGACGCCAGCCAGGCCGAGGCGATCGGCGCCATCGACGACCTCTCCACCAAGATGCGCCAGCGCGAGCAGAAGGCGCAGGAGACCTTTGACCGCACGCTGGCGGATATTTCGCGGCGGGTGCTGTCGATCGCGGTGATCTTCCTCGGCATCATCCTCACCGCCGGCGTGATGATCGCGCTGTCGATCCGGCTGCCGCTGCAGCAGATCATGACCGCGATGCGCGCGATCACGCTCGGCGACCTCGACCGCGAGGTGCAGGGCACCAAGGCGCGCGACGAGGTCGGGGCGATGGCGCGCGCGGTGGAGGTGTTCCGCGAAAACGCCATCGCCAAGCGCCAGACCGAGGACGAGCTGCGCGCCTCCAAGGAGAAGGCCGAGAGCGCGCTGCTCGAGCTCAATACCGCGCAGCAGAATTTGATCGATGCCGAGCGGCTGGCCGCGCTCGGGGGCCTGGTTGCCGGCGTCGCGCACGAGGTCAACAACCCGATCGGCATCAGCCTCACGGTTGCCTCGAGCTTTGCCCGGCGCACCGAGATTTTCGAGGCCCAGCTCAGGGGCGACGGCGGCCTGCGCCGCTCGCAGCTGGAAGAATTCGTGCAGTCCTCGCGCGACGCCTCGCAGCAGCTGGTCGCCAATCTCCAGCGCGCCGGCGAGCTGATCCAGTCGTTCAAGCAGGTCGCGGTCGACCGCTCCCATGCCGAGCGACGGCAATTCTCGCTCAGCGAGGCCACCGACCAGATCATCGCCAGCCTGCGCCCGGTCTTGAAGCGCTCGCCGATCACGCTCGAGGTCGACGTGCCCGAGGGGCTGCTGCTCGACGGCTATCCGGGCTCCTATGGCCAGATCCTGACCAACCTGTTCCTCAACGCCGCCAACCACGCCTTCGCCGACGGGCGCGCCGGCACCATCACGATCTCGGCGCGGCCGCGCGGCACCGACGATGTCGAGCTCATCTTCACCGATGACGGGGCCGGCATGACCCCGGACGTGCAGCGCCAGGCCTTTGACCCTTTCTTTACCACCCGGCGCAATGAAGGCGGCACGGGACTTGGCCTGCATATCGTCTATAACCTCGTCACCCAGCAGCTCGGCGGCCGCATGATGCTGGAATCCAAGCTGGGACAAGGCACTACTTTTCGCATTATCATGCCCCGCGTCGCCAAGGGCGGCGCGGAAAGCACAGAAAGTGACGGGACTTCTCAATGGCCGAACAGGACGATGTCCTCCACCTGATCGACGACACCGGTACCGCGTCGGAGGATAGCAACGCCCGGAAGTGGAAGATCGCCGTCATCGACGACGATCCGGCGGTGCATGACGGCACCCGCTTCGCGCTGTCCGACTACAGCCTCAACGGCCAGAGCCTGGAGATCCTGTCGGCCTATTCCGCGGCGGAAGGCCGCAAGCTGATGACCGAGCACAGCGACATCGCCGCCGTGCTGCTCGACGTCATCATGGAGACCGACGTCGCCGGCCTCGAGCTGGTCGAGTTCATCCGCAACGAGATCAAGAACGAGACCGTGCGCATCATCCTGCGCACCGGCCAGCCCGGCCAGGCGCCGGAGCGGCGCGTGATCGTGCAGTACGACATCAACGACTACAAGGCCAAGACCGAGCTCACCGCCGACAAGCTGTTCACCTCGCTGACGGCGGCGCTGCGCTCCTATCAGCAGCTCGAGCGCATGGTGCAGACAAGGCGCGGGCTCGAGATCATCATCGACGCCGCCTCGACGCTGTACGACTTCAAGTCGATGCAGCGGCTCGCCGAGGGCGTGCTGACCCAGCTCGCCTCGCTGCTCAACGTCGACTGCGCCGGCATCCTGGTTCTGCGCGACAATGGCGGTCTCGACCCCGAGCTCTCGGTGCTCGCCGGCAGCGGCTGCTACAGCCGCTTCATCGGCACCACGACGTCGAAGGCGCTCGACCCCGATCTGCGCGAGATGGTGGAGGCCGCGTTCCAGCGCCGCAAGAACGAATTCGCCGACCATCGCAGCGTGATCTATCTGCGCACCGGGTCGGGCCGCGAGGTCGTGGTGCTGCTGCAGGCCGAGCGTGAGCTGTCGGAGACAGACCGTTCGCTGGTCGAGATCTTCTCCAGCCGGCTCTCGATCGCCTTCGACAACGTGATCCTGTATCAGCAGCTGCAGGACGCCAACACGCAGCTGGAGGACCGCGTCGCCCAGCGCACCCGCGCGTTGATGCAGGCCAACCGCCGCCTCTCGGCGCAATGGCTGCGGCTGCAGCGCGCCAACGGCTTCAAGAACGAGATTTTGGGCACCGTCGCGCACGATCTGAAGAACCCGCTCGGCGTCATCCTCGGCCGCACCGAGATGCTGAAGGAGCTGATCTCGACCGCCGCGTCGCAGAGCGGCGTGGTCGCCCAGGTCGACCACATCCGCGACGCCACCAAGCGCCTGATCACGATGGTCGACCATCTGATCTCGGACGCGATGGCCGACGCCTTCGACATCACCATCCGCCGCGAGCCGGTCGACGTCGCCGCTTTGGTCAAGGAGGTCGCCGAAGCCAACCAGCCGCTGGCCGTCAACAAGCAGCAGGCGATCAGCGTCACCGCGCCGGCCAACATCGTCACCATGTGCGACATCGACCGCATCCGCGAGGCGATCGACAATCTCATCAGCAATGCCATCAAATACTCGCCGATCGGCGGCAGGATCAACGTCGCGGTCAGCGATGAGAGCGGCGACACCATCGTCCGCATCAGCGACGAGGGCGCCGGCCTGTCGCCGGAGGATCTCGGCCGTCTGTTCGGCCGCTTCCAGCGGCTGTCGGCCAAGCCGACCGCCGGCGAGAGCTCGACCGGCCTCGGCCTCTCCATCGTCAAGCGCATCGTCGACATGCATGGCGGCGAGGTGACCGCCGACAGCGGCGGGCCCGGCCAGGGCTCGACCTTCACCATCACCCTTCCCGCGACCGAAATGCCGTGATCGAGAGACCATGACCCAAAGCCAGCACATCATGATCGTCGACGACGAAGCCCCGGCCCGGGAGATGGTCGGCGATTATCTCAAGATGCACGGCTTCACCGTGACGCTGTGCGACGGCGGCAAGTCGCTGCGCACGGCAATCCAGGGCAGCATGCCCGATCTGGTCGTGCTCGATCTCAACATGCCGGAGGAAGACGGCCTCTCGATCATCCGCGACCTCAAGAGCCGCATCAACGTGCCGGTCATCATGCTGACGGCGACGGCAAGCCCGATCGACCGCGTGGTCGGGCTCGAGCTCGGCGCCGACGATTACGTGGCCAAGCCCTGCGAGCTGCGCGAGCTGATGGCGCGCATCCGCTCGGTGCTGCGCCGGAGCGTGCCGGCCAAGGCGGCCGCGCCGGAGGCGGCGGCGAAATCCGACAAGGACCAGCTGGTGCGCTTCGGCACCAAATGGCTCGATCTCGAAGCGCAGGCCTTGCGCGACGACGAGGGCAACGAGCATCCGCTGACCGCGTCCGAGTTCGGGCTGTTGAAGGTGTTCGCGGCCAATCCGAAGCGCGTGCTGTCGCGCGAGCGCCTGCTGGAATTGGCCAATGCGCGCGACGCCGAAGCCTTCGACCGCGCCGTCGACCTGCGCATCATGCGCATCCGCCGCAAGATCGAGCCCGATCCGGCCAAGCCGGCCGTGATCCGCACCATCCGCGGCGGCGGCTACCTGTTCTCGCCGCAGGGCGAGAAGGCGTAGCGGCGGGCAGCGCAGGCAGTGCCGTAGGGTGGGCAAAGCGGAAGCGTGCCCACCGTCCTCTCCATAATTGCGAAAGATCGTGGGCACGGCACTTCGCGCCTTTGCCCACCCTACGACAGTGCCGTTCCCGGCTACCCGCTTCGGGCCCCGGGACGACAGAGGTGGGTGCGGCGCGGCCGAACGCAAATCTCCGGGATTCGTTCCGTGGCGCCTCCGTCCGCCTCCCAAGGCCTCCTCCCGTATTTTCCGTACATTGAATTTGCACGCTTTTTTGCCCCGGATGTTTCGTCGCCCCCCCTCCGACGAAACAATTTGGCGGCGCACGAAACCATTTTCCGCTTTTCGTGCAGACGTCCCGAAACGTTGGCTGATTAACACTTTGGTCCAAGGAAACGCCGCTCGGTTGCGGCGCTACGGGGAGCCAAGTCCATGCCGAACGTCATCGCCATCAACGCCCAAGCCAGCCAGAGCATCATCGCCGCTCAGGCGACCTCGGACGACATGCTCCTCGAAAGCATTGCCGACGGCAACCGGACGGCCATGCACATCCTATATTGCCGGCACAATGTGCGGGTGTACCGCTTCATCCTGCGCATCGTGCGCGACGCCACCGCGGCGGAAGACCTCGTCAGCCAGGTGTTTCTGGACGTGTGGCGAACCGCCGGCCAGTTCCAGGGCCGTTCCCAGGTCTCGACCTGGCTGCTCTCGATCGCCCGCTTCAAGGCCCTGACCGCGATGCGCCAGCGCCGCTTCGAGGACATCGACCAGGAGGACGTGCGCCAGATTCCCGACGGTAACGATACGCCCGAGACCTCGCTCGACCGCAGCGACACCAGCGCCATCCTGCGCGCCTGCGTGCAGAAGCTGTCGCCCGCCCATCGCGAGATCATCAACCTGATCTACTATCACGAGAAGTCGGTGGAGGAGGTCGGGCAGATCATCGGCATTCCCCAGAGCACCGTGAAGACGCGGATGTTCTACGCCCGCAAGCAATTGGCCGAATTGCTTAAAGGCTGCGGCGTCGAGCGCTTCGCCGCCTGAAGTTTCGATATTTCAATGGGATAGGACCTTGCTTTGGCCCTGTCCGGGACACGGAAGTGTTACCGTCCGCGAAACAATTGAAACAAAGCACAACATCAGGCGGAAAAACTTCCCCCCTATAAAGCTCACATACGGTTTTGCTTAAACCTCCCAAGGACCTTCAACGACCCGGACGGGATGCCCCCCTCCGGGTCGTTTTGTGTCTGGAGCGCTCCGAGCTCATGCCGCGCGCCAAGTGAGGCGGGCACCGACCTCTCATTCCCTCCCCCCTTGCGGGGGAGGGGCAGGGAGAGGGGTAGCCACTCCGGGACTCTCTCGATCGGAGACCGTGGCACGAGCGCATGGACCTTTTCCTGGGCTACCCCTCTCCCCCGCCCTCCCCCGCAAGGGGGGAGGGAGCGCACCGTCCCTGGGGCCACAGGCGTTGCCTCGCAAAGCCACCTACTCTCGGCGGTCGCGCTCCTGCTCGGTGCGCTGATTGGCTGTTCGATTTCGATCCGAATTTGCTGCGCGAGGCCGCCTGCTGCTCAACGCCAGCAACTGATGCCGCACGGACATCGCGCGGCGGGTTTCAGTTGCCGCCCTTGTTGCTTGACTCCACAAACCCGTCCGTGGAGTTTCCAAGGCAACGCAATCATCCGCGCGCGATGGACGACACCACCACCAGCACCGACATTCGCCTCCGTGAAGGCTCCTCGATCGCGCAGCGGCTGGTGATGTCCGGCTTTGCGGCCGCCGTTGCGCTCTGCTTCACCCCCGGCCTGTTCACGCACGACACCATGGAGATCGTCATCTCCGTGGTCGCGCTGCTGGTCGGCGCCGGATTCGTCGTCGGCATCATGATGGCGCCGGCGGTGGTGTGGATCATCACATCGGATGAAATCCTGATCGGACAGCAGCGCCCGTTCGGAAAGCTCCGTACCAGGATCATCGCCAAGGACGACATCGCCGGCTTGCAGGTTCCCGGCAGCAAGAGGACGAAAGCCCGCTTCCAGCTGGCGTTCACATTGGCCTCGGGAGAGCGGTTGACGTCGCCGCCGATCTCGGACGTCACGCATGTTCATGACACCGTGGCGCGGATCGCCGCGCAGTTCGACGTTCCCGACGTCGAGGCGCCGAGCAATCCGCTCGATGCCAGCAATCTCGAGATGCGTCTCGGCGATCCGCTCGAACCGTTTCCCGCAAGGGACATCCGCATCGTTGCGTTCATTGTCCTCGCCCTGTGCGCGGCGCCCTACGCCTACAAGCTCTGGCGGGGGCTATCGCCGACCCATGTCGACATCTTGCTGCTGCCGCTCGGCGCGCTCGCCGCCTTCGCCGTGCACCGCTACGCCAACCTCGTCACCGGCGCGTTCTGGATCATCCGGCAAGCCGACATCCGCGTCGAGCGCCTGTGGGGCGACGGCAGCTTGCGCGCCGACCATATCGAGGGGCGCGACGTGAAGACGATCACGGTCGAGCGCCGCGGCCGGTCCGAGGACGAGCATTGCATCGTGGCGATCCGGCTGCATTCGGGGCAAAGATTTCGCAGCCCCCGCATCGGATCGCGGGTCGAGGCGCGCGCGGTGGCGACCGAGATCGTGCGGCGGCTCGGGATCGCGCCGGAGAGCAACAAGATCTGACTGGCGCTTGGCAATGGTCGGAGATGGTCTTTCCGCGACTTCGGTCTGAGCCTCTCCCGCTTGCGGGAGAGGTCGCCGCGTCCCGGGGCGATGCGAAGCATCGTCCCGCGCGGCGGGTGAGGGTTCTTTCCTCTAGGGGAGTGTCCCATTGTGGAGACACCCTCTCCCCCGCCCTCCCCCGCAAGCGGGGGAGGGAGCGCAGTACCGCCTTGGCCACGACCTAAGCTTTTCGCGCCATCCCCTGTTTGTGGCATTGCCCGGCTTGGTCAAAAACCATAGGCATTCTCGTGACATACTAGAGCGGCGCGCCATCAACTTGCCATGAACTTGCCCCTCAGGTTTGATGGCTTTGAATGATTTGCGCTGTGGCAGCGGGGAGAGATTGAAATGGCGGATTTTCGTCACCTGACCGGAATATGCGTGGCCGCGATCGGCCTTTTCCTGTCCGCGCCGCAAAGCTTTGCCCAGCAGCCGGACCGCGGCGACGAGCCGGGCCTGGTTGCCGACGACGGCTATCAGCTCGAGCCGGAATGGCAGAAGCAGGTGGTCTATTTCCGCACCACCGAAGCGCCGGGCACGATCATCGTCTCGACCGCCGAACGGCACCTGTACCTGGTGCAGCCCGGCGGGCGCGCGATCCGCTACGGCATCGGCGTCGGCCGCGACGGCTTTCAGTGGCAGGGGCTGGTGACCATCACCAACAAGAAGGAGTGGCCGGACTGGACGCCGCCGCCGGAGATGATCCAGCGCCAGCCCTATCTGCCGCGCTTCATGGCCGGCGGCCCCGGCAATCCGTTAGGGGCCCGCGCCATGTATCTGGGCACCACCGTCTACCGTATCCACGGCACCAACCGCCCCGACACGATCGGGACCAAGGTGTCCTCGGGCTGCTTCCGCCTCGTCAACAACGACGTCGCCGATCTCTACGACCGCGTCCCTGTCGGCACCAAGGTGGTCATCCGGCAGAAGCCTGAGCTCTGAGACTCATGATTCGAGCGTGATCTCTACGGACGACCGCGTCGCCTTGCCGGCGCGGCTCGTCCGGATCGGATCATGCTCTCCCGCCCTCGCCTGATTCCTTTTCCCGATTTTTCGAGAGAACAACATGATGCGCACTTTTCGTGGCGGCCTGCTGATCGGGCTCGCGGTCGCCGTGCTGGTCGCCGTCCTGGCCATCATCTATGAATTCTACGACACCCGCACGCTGAAGCGCACCGTGCGCCGCGGCGAGGTGCTGTGCGGGGTCAACAAGGGCCTGCCGGGCTTCTCGATCCCCGACGACAAGGGCAACTGGACCGGCTTCGACGTCGATTTCTGCCGCGCAGTGGCCGCTGCGATCTTTAATGACCCCGGCAAGGCGAAATTCATCGCGCTCGACGCCAACGAGCGCTTCAAGGAACTGCAGAGCCGCAAGGTGGACATCCTCTCGCGCAACACGACCTGGAGCATGGCGCGCGAGCTCGACTACGATCTCTACTTCCCCGCGGTCGCCTATTACGACGGCGTCGGCTTCATGCTGCCGCGGTCGCGCAACAAGGAAACGTCGCTGGACCTTGATGGCAGCAAGGTCTGCGTGCAGACCGGGACCACGACCGTGCTCAACGTCGCCGACTACTTCCGTGCCAACAACATGAAGTACGACGAGGTGAAGTTCGACAAGCTCGACGACGTGGTGAAGGGCTACGACACCGGCAAATGCGACACGTTCTCCGCCGACGTCTCGCAGCTCTACGCGCTCAGGCTCAACCTGACCAAGCCCGGCGACCACATGATCCTGCCCGACATGATCTCCAAGGAGCCGCTCGCCCCCGTCGTGCGCCAGCGCGACGACGACTGGATGATGATCGTGAAGTGGACGCTCTACGCGATGATCAACGCCGAAGAGTTAGGTGTGACCTCGGAGAACATCGACGAGGCCTTGAAGTCGAAGAAGCCGGAAGTGATGCGCCTCGTCGGCACCGAAGGCCGTTACGGGGAGCAGCTCGGCCTCACCAAGGACTGGGCCGCCCGCATCATCCGCCACGTCGGCAATTACGGCGAGATGTACGAGCGCAATATCGGCGAGAAATCGAAGCTGAAGATTCCGCGCGGCATGAACCAGCTGTGGAACGCGGGTGGTGTGCAATACGCGCCGCCGATGCGGTAACAGGTCCCTCCGCCGTCATTGCGAGCGAAGCGACGCAATCCAGTATCTTTCCGCGGTGGTGGGGGGCTGGATTGCTTCGTCGCTGCGCTCCTCGCAATGACGGATTCTGGCCGGCGCTCTCCGCACATTCAACTGTCATCGCCCGGCTTGACCGGGCGATCCAGTACGCCGCGGCCTCTCCGTAACTTTCTGCTGTCTCTGGAATACTGGGTCGCCCGGTCAAGCCGGGCGACAACACCGGGTGTGAGGCGCGGCCTTCGCGCCTCGGCTCAATACCCGCGCGCGCGCGCCAGCTGCTCGGTGTGGTAATTGGCGTCACCGAACAGCTCCTCGCACACCCGCGCGCGCTTCATGAAGAAGCCGATGTCGAACTGGTCGGTCATGCCCATGCCGCCGTGCATCTGCACGCCTTCCTGCACCGCGCGCGTGGCGGTGGTGCCGGCGCGGGCCTTGGCAACCGCGACGGCTGAGGCGGCCTTGGCGACATCCGCGTCCAGCGCCTGAAGCGCCTTCATGGTCGCGGCGCGGGTGATCTCGATGTCGACATAGAGCTCGGCGGCACGGTGCTGCAGCGCCTGGAATTCGCCGATCAGCTTGCCGAACTGCTTTCTGTTCTTGAGATACTCGACGGTGCGGCCAAAGACTTCGTCGCTGAGGCCGACCATCTCCGCGGCGACCGCGCCGCGGCCGATGTCGAGCACGCCGTCGAGCAGCGCGGCGCCCTGATCGACCTCGCCGAGCACGCTGTCGGCATTGACTTCGACATTGGAAAGCTCGATCCGCGCAGCATTGTGCGCGTCGACCATGATGGTGCGCTCGACCGCAACGCCCTTGGCCTTGGGGTTGACCAGGAACAGCGTGAGGCCGTCACGCTCACCGGCTGAGCCCGCGGTGCGGGCGGCGACGATGAAGAGATCAGCGACGTGGCCGTCGACCACCAGCGCCTTGGCACCGGAAAGCTTGAAGCCGTTGCCGGCGCGCACGGCCTGCAGGCTGGTCTGCAGCGGACGATGCTTGGCGCCCTCGTCGATCGCGAGCGTCGCGAGCAGCGAGCCGCTCGCGATCTTCGGCAGGTATTCCGATTTCTGCGCGGCATTGCCGCCGCGGTTCAGCGCCGAGGCCGCAACCACTGAGGTCGCGAGGAAGGGCGACGGCATCAAGGTCCGGCCGATCTCCTCCATCACGATTCCGGCCTCCGTGAATCCAAGCCCGCTGCCGCCGAATTCCTCCGGCACCAGGAGGCCGGCAAAACCCATCTCGGCGAAGGAATGCCAAAGCTCCTTGGAGAAGCCGGTGGGGTCCTTGCTGTCGCGCAGATGCCGCAGATGCGACACCGGCGCCTTGTCGCTGATCAGCCCGCGCGCGGAATCGCGGAGCATCGATTGTTCTTCGGTGAGGACGAGGGCCATGTGCGTGTTTCCGATCCGAAATTTGTCTGTTGTCGTCATTCCGGGATGACCCGAAGGGTCAGACCCGGAATCCATCAGGCCGCATGTATGCCGTAAGATGGATTCGGGTTCGCGCTTCGCGCGCCCCGGAATGACGGGTGTGAGAGCGTGGCTTACGCTCCCGGCAGATCCAGGATGCGCTTGGCGACGATGCCGAGCATCACCTCGGACGTGCCGCCTTCGATCGAGTTGGCCTTGGTGCGCAGCCAGGCGCGCGGACGGGCGCCCTGCCTGGAGCGCTCGCTCTCCCATTCCAGCGCATCGACGCCGCCGGCCGACATCAGGATCTCGTGGCGGCGCTTGTTGAGCTCGGTGCCGTAATATTTCATCGCCGACGAGAACGCCGGATGCGCCTGCCCTGCTTTGGCGAGATCGACCGCGCGCTCGGCGCAGGCCGCGAGGGCGGCCTCATCCACGTCGAAGCTGGCGATCTTGCCGCGCAGCATGGCGTCGTCGAGCTTGCCTTGCGCATCGGTGCCGACGGAGTCGGCCGCGATCTGGCCGAGCGGCCGGCCGACGCCGCGCTCGCCCATGCCTGAGATCATCGCACGCTCGTGCTGCAGCAGATACTTCGCGACGTCCCAGCCGCGGTTGATTTGCCCGACCACGTGCGATTTCGGCACGCGGACGCCGTCGAAGAAGGTTTCGCAGAACGGCGAATAGCCGGAGATCAAGAGGATCGGCTTGGTCGAGACGCCCTTGGAGGTCATGTCGAACAGGATGAAGCTGATGCCGTCGTGCTTCTTGGCCGCAGGATCGGTGCGGACCAGGCAGAAGATCCAGTCGGCGTAATTGGCGTAAGACGTCCAGATCTTCTGGCCGGTGATGATGAAGTCGTCGCCGTCGCTCTCGGCGCGGGTCTGGAGCGAAGCAAGATCGGAGCCAGCGTTCGGCTCGGAATAGCCCTGGCACCACCGGATTTCGCCCGCTGCGATCTTCGGCAGATGCTCCTTCTTCTGGGCGTCGTTGCCGTATTTCAAAAGCGCCGGCCCGAGCATCCAGATGCCGAAGCTCGACAACGGCGGACGCGCGCCGATTCTTGCCATTTCCGCGCGCAGCACCTTGTGCTCGACGGCGCTGAGGCCGCCACCGCCATATTCCTTCGGCCAGTCCGGCACGGTCCAACCCTTGTCGCGCATGCGCTCGAACCAGATGCGCTGCGGCTCGGAGGAGAACTTTGCGTTGCGCCCGCCCCAGAACACGTCGGCATCCGACGTCGCGGGCTTGCGCATCTCCGGCGGGCAATTGGCTTCCAGCCAGGCGCGCGTCTCATCGCGGAATGTTTCGAGATCGGCGGTCTCAGTGTCGCTCATGGTCGTTTCCATCAATCAAAAAGACTTGTTGGGCACGACTCTGGGCCAAGCCCCCGCGGAATTCAACCACTTCCGCAGGCGCAGTCGGCTATAGTCGCGGCACGACGGTGCTTGAAAACAAAGAGGAAACGCGCATGCGCCTGAAGCTTCTTTCGCCTGGCGAAATGAACGAGAGCCAGCGGCAGACCTATGACGAATCGATTGCCGGCAAGCGCGGCAAGCCGCCGGCGCCGATGATGGCCTGGCTCAACAGCCCGGAGATGGCACGTCACGCCACGCGGCTCGGCGAGGTCATGCGCTTCGACACGATATTCCCGGCAAAGCTCTCGGAGATCGCGATCCTGGTGACGGCGCGGCACTGGACCGCGCACTACGAATGGTACGCGCACAAGCGCCTCGCGCTCGCCGGCGGCATGGATCCTGACGTCATCGACGCCATCCGCGACCGCCGCACGCCCGAATTCGACGATCCCAAGGCCAAGATGATCTACGACGTCGCGAAGTCGCTGCATGAGGGCCACGGCGTCGAGAAGGGCCTCTACGATGCGGCGGTCAATCTGCTCGGCGAGCGCGGCGTGGTCGAGGTGATCGGCCTGTGCGGCTACTACACGATGGTATCGATGACGCTGAACACGTTCGAGTTCGGGCTGCCCGAGGGCGAGGTGTCGGAGCTGAGCTAGTTTCCGATCGGGAAACGATGGGTTTCGAGATGAGCAATAGCGCTGTCCCGAGGCCCGCCCTATCTGGAGTTCAGCAACGGAGCATCCCCATGTCGCAAAATCCCGCCGTCGCCGCCGGCACAAGGATCGGCCACGTCCATCTCAAGGTCGCCGATCTCGATCGCGCGCTCGGCTTCTATTGCGGCGTGCTCGGCTTCGAGCTGATGCAGCGCATGGGCTCAGGTGCCGCCTTCATCGCGGCCGGCGGCTATCACCACCACATCGGGCTTAACACCTGGGAAAGCAAAGGCGGCTCGCCACCGCCGCCGGGCACGACCGGGCTGTTCCACACGGCAATCCTCTATCCGACGCGGCCGGCGCTGGCGGACGCGCTGCATCGTGTGCTCACGGCCGGGATTGTGCTGGATGGGGCGAGCGATCACGGCGTCAGCGAGGCGCTGTATCTGCGCGATCCCGACCAGAATGGCGTCGAGCTGTATTGGGACAGGCCTCGGGAGCAATGGCCGTTCGGACCGGATGGGAAGCTGGCGATGTTCACCAAGCGGCTGGACGTTGAGGGGTTGCTGAGGGAGCGGGAGGGGTGAACTCCGATCTCTCCCCGTCATTGCGAGCGTAGCGAAGCAATCCAGAGTCTTTCCGCGGAGGCAGCCTGGATTGCATCGTCGCAAGAGCTCCTCGCAATGACGGAGTACGTTGAGGCGGCGTCGCACCTTCGTACAGGTGCCGTAGGGTGGGCAAAGCGGAGCGTGCCCACGAACCCTTGTGAGTCATTGAGAAATCGTGGGCACGGCGCTTCGCGCCTTTGCCCACCCTACGAGAGCTTTGTCCGCGGCTTTCCCCGCACCATGATCAACGCCGCCGCCGCCACTTCCAGCGCGATGCAGAGATAGAACGGCAGCGAATAGCCGCCGGACCAATCGCGCAAGGCCCCGACCACGCCGGGGCCGAACGCGTAGGTGACCTGGTTGATCGCGGTATTCAGGCTGATCAGCACGCCGAACGCGGCGCTGTCGAACTCCTGCTGCACGATCAGCGAGGGCAGCGTGATGAGGTTGCCGACCGAGAAGCCGAACAATGCGCAGGCCGCGATCAGCACGTAATCATTGTGCAGGTTGATGACGACACACAGCGCCGCGGCCTGGCTCAGGAACGACAGCGCCGAGGCGAGGCGCTGGTTGAGGCGGTCGATCACCAGCGAGAACAGCACGCGGCCGACCACCGCCATCGCGGTCAGCACCGCGACCGCGATGGCGGCGCGCTCGCGGCCGATCACGGGATCGAGGAACGAGATCAGGTGCACGATGAAGCCGACCTGGGCGAACAGCACCAAGGCAAATGCAATGGTCACCGTCAGGAAGCCGACGTCGCGCAACGCCCAGGCGCGGATTTGCGTCGATGATTGCGGCTTGGCCCGCGCCGCCGCGTGCCAACCGTGGTGATCGGGCGGCCGGCCGACGAGAACAAGGATCACCGGCAGCAGCAGCGCCAGCATGGCGCCGGCAGCGATGTACATCGCGCTGGCGAAGCCGACATGACCGATCAGCGTGACCAGCAGCGGCACGCCGACGATGCCGCCGAAGCTGGCACCATTGAGCGCGAGGCTGATCGCCATGCCGCGCTTGTGGTCGAACCACAGGCTGATCGTGTTGGTGATCATGGCGAGACTGGTGCCGGCCCAGCCGAAGGCGAGCACGGCATTGGCGAGATAAAGCTGCCAGGGCTCGCGCACCGCGCCGATCGCGACGGCCGCTGCCGCCATCGCCAGCGTGCCGGCGATCAGGCTGAGGCGCGGGCCGTACTTTCGCACGGCTTCGCCGACGAACACGACCAGCAGCGCGCCGAACAGATAGAAGAACGTCGTGCCGGAGGAGATCAGCGTGGTCGGCCAGCCCCGCGCGCGCTGCAGCTCGGCGACATAGACGCTCTGGCCGTAGAAGCCGAGCCCCCAGCCGAAGGTCGCGAGCAGGAAGCAGACCGCGACGATACGCCAGCCTTCGTAACGGAGGGAGGATTCGTCGATTGGCGCGGTGGGACGGGGGCTGTCGAGCATTTGCGCTGGTCCTTGGTTTCCCCCGCGAGCGCCGTGCTTCACGCTCGCCTGTTGATGACGAGCATCATGTAACAACCCGAGCACCGAAAATCACTTCGGCCCGGATCGAAGTATCAACGTTGCTGACAGCCTCCTGCCAACCTAGACCGCGTCCGGGAACTCGCCCATGGCCGCGTCCAGGCGCGCCCTGCGGCGACGGGCCCAGGAGACCAGCGAGAGCACGACGAGACCGAGAACCACCGGCGGGAACACCACCAGGTTCACCGCCGACCAGCCGTAACTGGCGAGCAGCTGCCCGGAGGAGAACGAGCCGAGCGCCATCATGCCGAACACCAGGAAGTCGTTGAAGGCCTGCACCTTGTTGCGCTCCTGCGGGCGGTGCGTCTCCAGCACCAGCGCGGAGGCGCCGATGAAGGAGAAATTCCAGCCCACGCCGAGCACGATGAGCGTCGCCCAGAAATGCATCGCCGTGAGGCCGGAGAGACCGATACCGGCGGCGCCGGCCTCCAGCAGCAGGCCGGCGGCCACGACCTTCGGGGCGCCGAAGCGGGCGATCAGCGCGCCGGTGAAGAAGCTCGGCCCGTACATGGCGACGATGTGCCATTGAATGCCGAAATTGGAATCGGAGACGGACAGGCCGCACATCTGCATGGCGAGCGGCGCCGAGGTCATCACAAGGTTCATCATGGGATAGGAGATGACGCCGCACAGCGCCGCCGCGATGAAGCGCGGCTGCGTCACGATCGTGACGAGCGGCCGGCCGCCATGCAGATCGGCCGGCGCGGGCTTCGGCATATCGACGCCGGCGACGATGCCCATGGCGATCAGCGCCACCGCGGCCTGCACCAGGAAGCTGAAGGCGAACAGATAGGGCTGCCAGACGTCCATGGTCCATTGCACGAGCTGTGGACCAAGCACGCCGGCGAACACGCCGCCCGCCATCACCCAGGACACCGCCTTGGGCCGGTAGGCCGCGCTGGCGCCGTCGGCGGCGGCGAAGCGATAGGACTGTGCGACGGAGCCGTAGAGGCCGCCGAGGAAGGTCGCGATGCAGAACAGCGCGAACGAGCCGTGCAGGATCGCGAACGAGCCGAGCAGGCCGGTCAGCGTGCCAAGGCCCGTGCCGATGACGAAGGCGACGCGGCGGCCGAATCGGCGCGAGATCGCGCCGGTCGGCAGCGTGCCGGCAGCAAGTCCGACCACATACATCGAGATCGGCACGGTCGCGAACGACATGTCGGGCGCGAGCGTGGCGCCGACGATCGCGCCGGTAGCGAAGATCACGGCCGAGTTGGCGCCGGTCAGCGCCTGGGCGGCGGCGAGCCGCACCACGTTGGCGCGCACGCGGGCCTCGGCGGCGATCTCATGGGCTGCAGTCACGTCAAGCATCGGCTTTTCCGCCCCAACGGGCTCTCGAGGGGCTCTGTTGATTCCCGGCACTATGGAGGGGTGCGGGAGGAGGGGCAACCGGCGCAAACGGGCGCAGGCCATGCCTCTGACGCAATCGGCGCAATGATAGCGGCTCGCACCCTTGACGGCTTGCGCTCGATCAAATGTGATCCGCCGCGATTTTCCCGGGAGTTTTATTCATGTCCGTCGACGACAGGCCCACGCTCAGCGCTCCCGACGACGACCCCTTTCTGTGGCTGGAGGAGATCGAAGGCAAGCAGGCGCTCGATTTCGTCGAGCGGCAGAATCAACTGACGCTGCAGGCGTTCGGCGGCAAAGCCTACGAGTACGACCGCGACGTCCTGGCTGCGATCTACGACCGGCCCGACAACATTCCCTATGTCGCCCGGCGCGGCTCCGATCTGCACAATCTCTGGAAGGATGCCGCCAACCCGCGCGGCCTGTGGCGGCGGACGACGCTTGCGGAGTTTCGCAAAACGACGCCTGCGTGGGAGACCGTGCTGGATATCGACAAGCTCGCAGCGCACGAAGGCGAGGACTGGCTGTTCGGCGGGATCGCCACGATGCCGGGAAGCTCGCGTGCGGTTCTGAGCCTGTCGCGCGGCGGCAGCGACGCCGTGACGCTGCGGGAATTCGACATGGATACGAAGAGCTTCGTGACGGACGGCTTTACGCTGCCGGAGGCGAAGGGCGGTCTCGACTGGCTCGATGCGGACACGCTGTTGCTGTCGAGCGCCTATGGCGAGGGCATGGCGACGAGCTCGGGCTATGCGCGCACGGTTCGGCTGTGGCGGCGCGGCCAGCCTGTCGAGCGGGCGGAGGTGATCATCGAGACCACCGCCGATCACATGATGATCCATGGCATGGTCGACGACACCGGACCCGAGCCGCGGGTCTGGATCGTCGACCAGATCGATTTCTTCAATCACGCGATCTGGCTGCGCGACGCAGCCGGCGGCATGACGAAGCTCGACCTGCCGACCGGGATCTGGCTGCAGGCCCATGGCGACTGGTTCGCGATGAAGCTGCGCAAGGACTGGACGGCCGGGGGGCGGACCTACGCCACCGACACCGTGCTCGGCATCTCGCTCTCGGCGTTCCTCGCCGGCAGCCGCGATTTTGCGGTGCTGTTCGAGCCGGCGCCGCGGCGCGCGCTGCAGGGCCTGTTCTGGGCGGCGGGCAAGCTCGTGCTGTCGATCCTCGACGAGCTGCGCCCGCGCTTCGAAATCTGCACGCCGTCCGCCAACGGCTGGAGCCGCGACACGCTTGCCGGCCTGCCTGAGATCGGCGTCGTCGACGTCTGGCCGCTCGATCGTCATCCTTCCGAGAGCAACGGCGATCTGCTCGCCAACGTGCAGGATCCGCTCACGCCGCCGTCGCTGCTGTTGCTCGAACGCGGCGTCGCCAGCCCGATCGTGCTGAAGCAGGCGCCGAAGACCTTCACCGCCGACCGGCTTGTGGTGACGCAGCACGAGGCGGTCTCGGTCGACGGCGAGCGCATTCCCTATGTGCAGACCGGCCCAGCGGACGAGACCGGCGACGCACCGGTTTATATGAGCGCCTATGGCGGCTTCGCGCTTGCGGTGAAGCCTTATTACAATTCCTCGCTCGGCAAGCTGTGGCTGGAACGTGGCGGCACCATTGTGCAGGCGAATCTGCGCGGCGGCGGCGAGTTCGGCACGCGCTGGCACGATGCCGGCCGGCTCGCGGGCAAGAAGCTGTCGCACGACGATTTCGCCGCGGTCGCCGCCGACCTGGTTCGCCGCGGCGTGACGCGGCCGAAGCGCATCGCCGCGCAGGGCGGCTCGAACGGCGGCATTCTCATCACCAACATGCTGGTGCGCTATCCCGAGCGCTTCGGCGCGCTGTTCTGCACCATCCCGCTGATCGACATGCGCCGCTACACCAAGCTGCTCGCGGGCGCGAGCTGGATCGCGGAATATGGCGACCCCGACAAGCCCGAGGAATGGGACTGGCTGAAGACCTACTCGGCCTATCACAACGTGAGGGCCGGCCAGCCCTATCCGCCGATCCTGATCGCCACCACGCGCCGCGACGACCGCGTCCATCCCGGCCACGCGCGCAAGATGGCGGCTAAGCTGCAGGCCATGGGCTACGAGGCCTGGTTCTACGAGCCGGCCGCCGGCGGCCACGGCTACGGCAAGGACAACAAGGAACGCGCCGGTTTCGAGGTGCTCGGCTTCGGGTTCTTGAAGGAGAAGATCGGGTGGCGGGACGAGGCGTAGCAGCGCTGTCGCTTCGAGCTTTCACCGCATCGCGACGTGAGCGAGGCGCCGCTCCCTCATTCCCTCCCCCCTTGCGGGGGAGGGGCAGGGAGAGGGGTGCCAAACCGGGACTCTCTCGATATGCGCGCATCACACTCGAAGATGGATGGAGCATTTGCTGGGCTACCCCTCTCCCCAACCCTCCCCCGCAAGGGGGGAGGGAGCGCACCACTTTCGCGGCGTCACCCGGGCTGAAGTCGGCCGCGTCTCAGCTACCGCGAAAACACCAGCGTCAGATTGTTCGCGGGCATGTCGATGGAATCGACGAGGCGAAGGCCGGCGGCCGTCGCGAGCTGTTCGACATCGGCGATGTCGCGCACGCCCCATTCCGGATTGCCTTCACGCAAGGAGGTGTCGAACACCGCATTGCTGAGCGCGGTGTGCTTGCCGTCGCGCTTGAAGGGACCATAGAGGAACAGCTTGCCGTCGGAGCGCAGATAGCGGCCGGCGCCGGCGAACAGGCCCTCGGCCACGGCCCAGGGCGCGATGTGGATGACATTGGCGCAGAACACGGCGGCAAGGCTCGTCGGCGCCTGCCCGCTCTTCATCTCCGGACACCAGTCGGGATCAGTGAGATCGATGCGCAGGGGACTGCGGATGTTTGGCAGGCCCGCATAGACGCGCCAGGCCTCGATGCTCCTGAGATGGCGCTGATTGAGGTCGCTCGGCCACCAGACCAGGCCGGGCGTATGGCGGGCGAAATGGACCACATGCTGGCCGGTTCCGCTGCCGAGCTCGACCACGTTGCCGGTGAGGCCCGTGAGGTGCTGTTCGAGCGCCGCCCAGATCGGCACGTGATTGCGATGGAACGCGGGCGCATCGAGCCGTCCATCCGGCTCGACCCGGCCACCATCCCTGCCAAACTCAACGACATATTCAGCCAAGCGAGATCCCCAAAATATGCGCACAGAAAGGAAGGCCCGAAGGCCAAACGTCCTAGAATAATTTGCTAGCGCCGCCCTGTTGGATGAACGAACTATCTCATGGGTTGCAATGCGGAGGATATTAACTCCATTTTGCCGCGTGCATAGTCTTGATTGTCAGGCGATGCCCTTTGTGCTTTGCAACGCCTATATATTTCCACAAACGAGATCATCGACATAACGCTCGGGACGATGCCTTGACCGCCTTTCCTTGCAAGCCTGCCATCCTGCTGGCGCTGGCCCTCTGCGCCGGCGCGGCTCCGGCACAGGCGCAATCCACTGTGGCCGACGGCCAAAAACTCGCCTTCGACCGCGGCAAGGGCAATTGCCTGACCTGCCACGTCATCAAAGGCGGCGACCTGCCGGGAACGATCGGTCCGGAACTGAAGGACCTCAAGGCCAAATATCCCGATCGCAACGAGCTCACCGCGATCATCTTCGACGAGACCAAGCGCAATCCGCAAACCATGATGCCGCCGTTCGGCCGGAACCGGATTTTGACCGACCAGGAGATCAGCGCGATCGTTGATTTCCTGCAGACCCTGTAACGGCCGGCTGCCCAGGAGACCAGAGATGACCACGACCACCGGCCCCCTTGCGACGCGGCGCCTGATCCTTCAGGGCGCGGCCTCCGTCGCATTGCTCGGCCTCGGCAATCTGCCGTTCGCGGCGACGCCCGTGCGCGCGGCGGCCAACGACAAATATCCGGACGAGGCTTTCAAGCAGAAGAACGAGGCCGACGCGATCAAGGCGCTCTACGGCAAGACCGCCGAGCCCTCCGACAAGGTCAAGCTGGATGCGCCCGAGATCGCCGAGAACGGCGGCGTCGTGCCGGTGTCGGTGACGACGACGCTCGACAAGGTGAGCGCGATCTCGTTCTTCGTGACCGAGAACCCGTACGCGCTCGCCGCGTCCTACAAGATCGCCGAGGGCACGATTCCGGGCGTCGCCAACCGACTGAAGATGGCCAAGACCACCAAATTGGTCGCCATCGTGGAGGCTGACGGCAAGCTCTACAGCGCGACCAAGGAAGTGAAGGTCACCGTCGGCGGCTGCGGCGGCTAGGAGGATCGGTCCGATGGCATCAAGCATTCGCGTGCGCGCAACATCCAATGGCGACATCACCGAGGTGCAGGCGCTGATCCAGCATCCCATGGATACCGGCCTGGTGAAGGATCCCAAGGGTGAGTTGATCCCCGCGCACTACATCCAGCAGCTGAAATTCGAATGGAACGGCAAGGACGTCTTCGTCGCCGATTGGGGCACCGCGGTCTCCAAGGACCCCTATGTGAAGTTCAGCTTCAAGGGCGCCAAGAAGGGCGACGAGCTCAAGATCTCCTGGACCGACAACAAAGGTGGCTCGGATACGACCACCGCGAAGATCGCGTGATGAAGACCCGGTCTGCCCTGCTGCTTGGCTCGCTCAGCGCCGCACTCGTTGCGCTCGCCCTCACCGCTCCGCGCGTCGTCGCGGCCGACAAGGTCGATCCCGTTGCCGACGCCAAGGCGTTCCAGAACTTCTTCTTCCAGAAGTTTCCTGACGTGAAGCACGAGGACTTCGTCAACGGTCCGTATTCCATGAACGCCGATCTGAAGCGGCAATGGCAGGAGAAGGAAGAATTCCCGCCCTACGAGTTCGCGCTCGAGGCCGGCAAGGAAATGTTTGCGACGCCGTTCAAGAACGGCAAGACCTATGCCGACTGCTTCCCGAACGGCGGCATCGGCGTCCGCCAGAACTATCCCTATTTTGACACGAAGGAAGGCAAGGTCATCACGCTGGAGCTCGCGCTCAACCGCTGCCGCGAGGCCAACGGCGAAGCGCCCTATTCCTACGTCAAGGACGAGATGGCCTCGCTGACCGCGTACATGGCCTACACCTCGCGCGGCAAGCCGATGGACATCAAGATCCCCGACGATCCGCGCGCGCTCGAAGCCTTCGAGAACGGCAAGCGCTATTTCTACACCCGCCGCGGCCAGATGAACTTCTCCTGCGCAAGCTGCCATGTGCAGAGCCCGGGCGAGCGCATCCGCGCCGAGATCCTGGCGCCGGCGCTCGGCATCGTTAACGCGATGCCGATCTACCGCTCCGAATGGAGCGGCATGGGCACGACCAGCCGCCGCTTCGTCACCTGCAACAGCCAGACCCGCGCGGTTCCGCTGGAGCCGCAGGCGGACGAATACCGCGACGTCGAATATTTCCTGTCCTACGTCGCCAACGGCCTGCCGATATCAGGCCCGGGAGCGCGGCCATGAAGCGGACACTTGCTCTCGCCATGCTGCTCGCGCTCGGCCTCGTCGCCACGGCGCGCGCGGCGACCGAAGCGGACTACAAGACGGCGTACACCGCCGCCGAAGCTGCATCGAAGGAGGCTGCCGGCTTGCGCAACCAGTGGACCGTGACCGTCTCGATGCTGGCCGCAGCCAGGAAAGCGGCCGATAGCGGCGATTTCGACCGTGCCATCGCCGCAGCCAGGGAGGCCGAGGCGCTGGCAAGGGCGTCGATCTTCCAGGCGACGTCTGAAAAAGAGGCCTGGAAGGCGATGGAAATCCGCTAGACTGACCTCAACTGGAACAGCCTTGCGACCATTGAGGGCGCGGAGAATTATGGGATGGCGATCCGCCGCCGCGATTTCCTGAAGTCTGCAGGCCTCGCCGCCGCATCGCTCGGTCTGCCGCGGCTTGCGCTTGGCGCCGAGACCGCGAGCATTTACGACATCGAGCGGTTCGGCAATGCGCGCATCCTGCACATCACCGACACGCATGCGCAACTGAACCCGGTTTATTACCGCGAGCCCAGCGTCAATATCGGCATCGGCGAGATGGCCGGACGGCCGCCGCATCTGGTCGGCCGCGCCTTCCTGGAGCGGTTCGGCATCCGCTCCGACAGCGCCGAAGCCTATGCCTTCACCTGTGTCGAATTCGAGAAGTCGGCAGGCCGCTTCGGCAAGCTCGGCGGCTTTGCCCACCTGAAGACGCTGGTCGACCGCTTGCGCGGCGACGTCGGCGAGCAACGTTCGCTGCTCGTCGACGGCGGCGATCTCTGGCAAGGCACCGGGCTTGCCAATGTCATGCAGGGCCGCGACATGGTCGAGGTCGCCAATCTGCTCGGCATCGAAGCGATGACCGGACATTGGGAGTTCACCTATGGCGAGCAGGCGCTGCGCGACAATCTCGAGCGCTTCAAGGGCGAGTTCCTGGCGCAGAACGTCTTCCTGACCGAGGAAGCCGCGTTCAACGACGCCCTCGCCTTCGACAAGGCCACAGGACGCGTGTTCAAGCCATCGATGATCAAGGAGATCGGCGGCCATCGGGTCGCGATCGTCGGCCAGGCCTTCCCCTACGTGCCGATTGCGCATCCCAAGCGGTTCACGCCGGACTGGACCTTCGGCATCCGCGAGGAGGAATTGCAGAAGCATGTCGATGCCTTGCGCGGCACCGACAAGGTCGACGCGGTCATCCTGCTGTCGCACAACGGCATGGATGTCGATCTCAAGCTCGCAAGCCGCGTCACCGGCATCGACGTCATCCTCGGCGGCCACACCCATGATGCCGTGCCGCAGCCGATCGCGGTGAAGAACGCCGGCGGCATCACGCTCGTCACCAATGCCGGCTCCAACGGAAAATTCCTCGCCGTGCTCGATCTCGCCATCGACAGGGGCAAGGTCAGCGACGTTCATTATCATCTGCTGCCGGTTTATTCCGAGCTGCTGAAGCCCGATCCGGCCATGGCCGAGCTGATCGGCCGGCTGCGCGCGCCGCGTGTGACCGACTGGTCGGAGAAGATCGCAACGCCGGACCGCCTGCTCTATCGCCGCGGCAATTTCTCCGGACCGGTCGACGAGCTGATCTGCACCGCGCTCCGCACCGAGCTCGATACCGAGATCGCGCTGTCGCCGGGCTTCCGCTGGGGCGTCACCGCGCTCTCCGGCCAAGCGCTGACCATGGAGGATTTGCTCGCGGAAACCGCGATCACCTATCCCGAAACCTATGTGCAGGAGATGACGGGCGCCCAGATCAAGGACGTGCTGGAGGACATCTGCGACAACCTCTTCAACGCCGATCCCTACTACCAGCAGGGCGGCGACATGGTGCGCGCCGGCGGGCTCAGCTACACCTGCACACCGACCGCCGCGATCGGCAGCCGCATCTCGGATTTGAAGATCCATAATGGCAAAGCGATCAGCGCCGGCCATCGCTACAAGGTCGCAGGCTGGGCTTCGGTCACCGGCCAGCAAGGCGCGCCGGTGTGGGACGTCGTCGGCAAATATCTGCGCTCGGGCCGGATGTTTCAGGAGCGGCTCGGCTCCGGTGTCACGCTCAAGGGGGTCGACGATAATCCAGGCATAGCGGGACAGGGATGAGGCGCGCGCAGATCCTGTCCGCGCTGATGCTGGCGCTGCTCGTCTTCGCCGCCGTCCCGCCGGCCTCGGCGCAACAGGTGCCGCTCCAGGACAAGCCATTCGCCGAGCACAAGATCGTGCTGCAGCTCTCCGACGGCGATGCGAGGAAGCAAGCACTGGTACTCAGCGTCGCCAACAACCTCCTGAAGGCCTACGCCCCCGACAAGATCGCGCTCGAAGTGGTGACGTTCGGTCCCGGCATCGACCTCTTGCTGTCGGGCAGCGAGCGCCGCAAGCAGGTGGAAAGCCTGATCGCGCAAGGCGTGCGGTTCGACATCTGCCTCAACACGGTGGACACGATCGAGCGCGAGACCGGCAAGCGGCCGGAGTTCATCCCCGCGGCGACGCCGGTGCAGGTCGGCGTCGGGCAGATCCTGTTCCTGGCGGAGAACGGCTACACGGTGGTGAGGCCGTGATTTCGTTGGGCACAGCGCCGCCACAGACGCGGTGTCATTCCCCGCGAAAGCGGGGAATCCAGTACGCCGCGGCCCCCTCCGTATCCCACGACGGCCTCTGGAATACTGGATCGCCCGCCTTCGCGGGCGATGACAGTTGTGTGGATGGC
The DNA here is from genome assembly GCF_056429085.1 of Bradyrhizobium sp. CFUWI. NCBI lineage: Bacteria > Pseudomonadati > Pseudomonadota > Alphaproteobacteria > Hyphomicrobiales > Nitrobacteraceae > Bradyrhizobium > Bradyrhizobium sp. CFUWI. Next base: position 360,279 of record NZ_JBWJZE010000005.1, on the reverse strand, counting down.
CCAACCACTCCCACATTTGCGCCGCAACAAGAATCTTCCAAATTTTCCTACGCAGACAGTGAATTGCTTCTCTTTCCGGCCCGGAACGTAGTAGAATCCTCGAAATAGGTTCCACTGCCGGGCTTCCTGCCATGATCTTCCGTCAGCTCTTCGATAGCGTTTCGGGCACCTACAGCTATCTCCTCGCCAGCCGCCCCGGCGGCGAGGCGCTGATCCTCGATCCCGTGCTGGAGAAGGTCGACCGCTACTGCCAATTGCTGCGCGAGCTCGACCTCAAGCTGGTCAAGGCGGTCGACACCCATCTGCATGCCGACCACGTCACCGGCCTCGGCGAGCTGCGCGACCGCACCCATTGCATGACCGTGATGGGCGACCAGACCAAGGCCGACGTGGTGGCGATGCGGGTCGCGGACGGCGACAAGGTGACGATCGAGGGCCTGTCGCTCGACGTGATGTACACGCCCGGCCACACCGACGATTCCTATTCCTATCTGATGGGCGATCGCGTCTTCACCGGCGACACGCTTCTGATCCGCGGCACCGGCCGCACCGATTTCCAGAACGGCTCCTCGCGCGCGCAGTACGATTCGATCTTCAACCGGCTGCTGAAGCTGCCGGACGAGACAATGGTGTTCCCGGCGCACGACTACAAGGGCGACACCGTCTCCACCATCGGCGAGGAGAAGCGCTACAATCCCAGGCTCCAGGTGCGCTCGGTCGACGAATATATCGAGCTGATGGCCAATCTGAAGCTGCCCAATCCGAAGATGATGGACGTGGCGGTGCCCGCCAACATGCATGTCGGCCTGCATCAGGAGGAGCTGGAAAAGGAAGGCCGCGCGCTCAGCGCCGTCGAGGCCATTCGCGCGCTCGGCCGGCCCGACATCCTGCTGGTCGATCTGCGCGAGACCAACGAGCGGCTGAAGCACGGCACGCTCGAAGGCGCGCTGCACACGCCCTATCCCTCCGTCGAGGAGAGTCTCAAGCCCGGTGGCATGCTGCGCGAGGTCGCAGCCGCCACCGGCCGCCGCATCGTGTTCTTCTGCGCCTTCGGCGAACGCTCGGCGATGGCGGTGGCCGCCGCCAAGGACGCCGGCCTTGCCAATACGGCGCACATCGCCGGCGGCCTGGATGCCTGGAAGAAGGCCGGCGGGCCGCTCGTGCACTGACGGCCGCGCGGCTTCTTGAGATAAGTCAGCAGCCGCCCACATATTCGGACTAGGATCGGATGCAGCATCACCATCCGGGACCAGCCATGACCAAGACCGCCAAGCCGAGCGAGCCGCCCAAGACTGCCAAAGAGAAGCCGGCGGACGACAAGCCGAAGAAGCCGCTGCCGGCCGACATCGACGACGACGATTACGAAGACGGCGACATCGCAACACCGAAGCGTGACCGGCACGGTCCGGACGACGAGCCGCTGTGAGGGTGTGAAGCTTCCTCACGAACGGTGCGTTCCTCCCCCGCAAGGGCAGGGCTATCGCATATGAATGACACGGGGGCTGTCTAGGCTTGCTCCGCCTCTCCCGCTTGCGGGAGAGGCCGACGCGCTCGCAGAGCGCGGCGGGTGAGGGTTCTCGCCGCGCTGGGGCGCCCTCAGTTATTCTCAATAATCCCTGCGCGGAGACACCCTCTCCCCAGCCCTCCCCCGCAAGCGGGGGAGGGAGCCGACTGCCGATGCCGCTGCATTCCGCACATCATATGCGACAGCCCTGTCCCGCAAGGGGGAGGGAGCGCACTGTGTCCAACGACATCATCGAGATTGCAGCAGCCCCGCCCGCTCTACCTGCCATGCGCCTGCGTTCATGGACAAATAACCGCCGTTCGATAGTTTCCGCACCTCGCAGGGAGTGAAACGGAACTGCAATGGTCGACATTCTCGCCGCACCGCAGCAAGGCAAGGCGGACAGCGCGCTGCGCACGCTGACGGGAATCTCGATCGCGCACTGGGTCAGCCATTTTCACTTGCTGGTCCTGCCGATGCTGTTTCCGTTCCTCAAGGCGCAGCTCGGCGTCGGCTATATCGAGCTCGGCTTCGCGCTCACCGTGTTCGCGGTCGTGTCCGGACTGACGCAGGCGCCGACCGGCTATCTCGTCGACCATTTTGGCGCGCGCAAAATCCTGCTGATCGGCCTGACGCTGGGCGGCTGCGCGCTGATCCTGCTCGGCCTGCATCTCAGCTACGTCTCGCTGATCGCCTGCGCCGTGCTGCTGGGCCTCGCCAACAGCGTCTATCACCCCGCGGACTACGCGATCCTGGCCGAGCACATGGACGAGGCGCGAATGGGCCGCGCCTTCTCGATCCACACCTTTGCCGGCTTTCTTGGCGGCGCGGTGGCGCCGGCGATCGTGGCGGCGCTCGTCGCCCTGTCCGGCGGCGTCGGCGCGCTGATCGCATCGGGCGCGATCGGCATTCTGGTGGCACTGCTGCTGCTCGTCATGAACATTCCCGACGCCGGCGCCAGCAAGACAAAGCCGGGCGCGGAGAACACGCCGAGGCAGGCCGTCATCACCCCGGCACTGGTCACGCTGACGGCGCTGTTCGTGCTGCTCAGCCTCTCCGTCGCCGGCATCAACAATTTCGGCGTCGTGGCGCTGATGAGCGGCTACAGCATCTCCTATTCGGCGGCCAACGTCATGCTGACGGCATTCCTCGGCGCCAGCGCCGTCGGCGTCCTCGCCGGCGGTTTCCTCGCCGATCACACCGAACGCCACGGCTATGTCGCGGCGGCCTGCTTTGCTGTCAACGCGGCGATCGTGCTGCTGATCGCGCTCGCGACGCTGCCCGGCTGGGCCTTGACCGCAGCGATGACGGTCGCGGGCTTCCTCTCCGGCGTGATCGCCCCCTCGCGCGACATGCTGGTGCGCAATGCCGCACCGGCGGGCGCCGCGGGGCGCGCTTTCGGCATCGTCTCCACCGGCTTCAATCTCGGCGGCATCGTCTCACCGCTGCTGTTCGGCTGGATCATGGACCAGAGCGCGCCGCGCTGGGTGTTCGGCGCGTCCGTGATCTTCATGGTCGCCACCGTGGTGCTGTCGCCGTTCACGGAACGGAAGCGGGAAGACAAGGCGTAACCACGGCGAGGAGTCGTAGCGCGAAACTGGTCACTCCGGAGTGGGCGATTCGCGCCCTCTTACGTCGGCGACACCGCGCCCTTCAGCGCGGCCGCCTGTGCCGCGACACCACGCCTCAACCTCGCCTTTTCCGTGTTCGGCCAGAGCAGCAAGAGGCCGAGCAGGCCGGAGCCGACCATGATCACGGCGTTGATGGTGAAGCCGGTCATGTAGCCATCAAGCGTGCTGCCGGCACGCTGGATCGTCGCCCCCATCACCGCCGGCGCGATGATGCCGGCCAGCGTGTACAGCGCACCGTAGATCGCGAGGATGGCGCCGCGCTGCGAGGTCGGCGTGAACTCGCCGAGCATCGGCGGGCAGACGACATAGATCGCACCGCACAGGCCGGAGCCGACCACCAGCAGCGCGATCTGCAGGCCCGCACCCTGAACATGCGGCATCATGGCCAGGATCAGCCCGCCGATCGCCAGCGGCACCGAGCCGAGCACGCCGCGTGCCACGCGCGTGTTGTAGCCGCGCGCCATCATCACCTGCGAGATCCAGCCGGTGAGGATGACGATGGTGGCGCCGAATACCCAGGGCAGGATCGAAATCCAGCCGGCCTGGCTCTGCGAGAAGCCGAGCCCCTTGACGATGAACGGCGTGAACCAGGTCAGGCCGAGCGACAGCGCCCAATAGGCACCGAAGGTCGCCGCGACGCAGCCGATGAAGGTGCGCGAGGTGAGCAGCTGCAGGTAGGGAATCTTCTGCTCGGTCTCGGCAAGGACCTGCGTGTCCTCCAGCGGCCCTTCCTTGCCGAGCGCGAGCCAGGCACAGACCCAGAGCAGGCCGACGATTCCGAGCGCACCGAAGGCATAGTGCCAGGAATGATTGACGATGATCCAGTTCAGCGCCGGCACCGCCAGGATGACGCCGAAGGCCGAGCCCTGCGACAGGATCGCGGTCGGTAGCGTGCGCTTCTCGTCGGGGAACCATTTGTAGATGGCGTGCGCGGCGACCGAGAAGGCCGGGCCTTCGCCGGCGCCCAGCACGATGCGGCAGATCAGGAGCGTGGTGAAGGAGACGGTGCCGACCATCGGAAACTGGGCCAGAGCCCAGATCACCGCGAGCGCGAGCAGCACCCAGCGCGTCGGCACCTTGTTGACGATGAAGCCGACCACGATGGCGGCGATCGAGAACAGGAAGAAGAACGAGGAACCGAGCAGGCCGAACTGCTCCGGCGAGAGCTTCAGATCGGTCATGATCGGCACACCGGCGAGACCGACGACGATCTTGTCCGCGAAGTTCACGACCATGAAGAGAAAGAGGAGAAATGTAATGGTCCAGGCACCCTTCGGCGTTGGCTTCGCCGAAACCCTGGACTCCCCTGCCGTCCTGCCCGCCGCATTGGGCGTTCCCTGATCGCTCATCGTTCTCCCCGCATGTCCTTTCTGGCACTTTTTTGATTTGGCCGTCTTGGAATCCGACAACGAAGCTAACAACGGGTTCGAAACCAACGCAACCCGGCATTTCCGCAGCAAGTGTGGTACGCAACAAGTCCGTTAATTCCGTCCGGCGCCATTCATCGTGCTGAGCATCCGAAATCTTTCCAAGACCTTCTCCTCGGCCGGCGAACCGGTTCATGTGCTGCGCGGCGTCGATCTCGACCTCAGGGCAGGCGAGCGCGTCGCGCTGACCGGCGAGTCCGGCAGCGGCAAGAGCACGCTGCTGCACCTGATCGCGGGGCTCGACGCCGCCGACGGCGGCACGATCCGGCTGGAGGACGTCGAGGTCACCAAGCTCTCCGATGCGGGGCGCGCCAGCTTGCGGCGCGACCGGATCGGCCTGGTCTTTCAACAATTCAATCTGATCCCGAGCCTGTCGGTCGCGGACAATCTGGTCTTTCAGGCGCGGATCGCGAGCCGTCATGATGCAGCCTGGACCAAGGAGCTGGTCGAACGGCTCGGGCTTGGATCACTTCTGAAGCGCTATCCCGAGCAATTGTCCGGAGGTCAGCAGCAACGGGTCGCAATCGGCCGGGCCTTGGCGACAAAGCCCTCGCTGCTGCTGGCGGACGAGCCGACCGGCAATCTGGACGAAGACACCGCCGAGGACGTGCTGGCGCTGGCGCGCGACCTCGTCGCGCGCACCGGCTGCGGCTTCCTGATGGTGACGCACAGCCTGCATCTGGCCAGAGCGCTCGACCGCCACCTCACCCTGCATGCGGGGCGGATCGCATGAGACGCGCGCTCTGGATCCTCGCGGTGCTGCTCAGCCATTGGCGGCGCCACAAGATGCAGTTCGCGACGCTTCTGGTCGGGCTGATCGCGGCGACCGCGCTGTGGAGCGGCGTGCAGGCCATCAACCAGCAGGCCCGCACCGCCTATGACCGCGCCGCGGCGACGTTCGGCGGCACCCGCACGGCGATGCTGGTCGCGCCGCATGCAGCGACGTTTCCCCAAGAGTTGTTCGTGAAACTCCGCCGCGCCGGCTGGCCGGTGTCGCCGGCACTGGAGGGACGGGTCCAGATCAACGGCCGCTCCGTACGCTTGCTCGGAATCGAGCCGGTGACGCTGCCGGTCGAAATCGGCAACGCGCCGCGCCTCGGTGCCGCCGATTTGAGCAGCTTCGTCGCGCCGCCGGGCCAGACCTTGGTGGCCCGCGAGACGCTGAGCGACTTGCAGGAAGCGGAAGGCGCGGCACCGCCGATCAGCAACGGCGCAACGCTGCCGCCGCTGCGCGTGCTGCCGCAGCTGGTGCCCGGCGTGCTGGTGGTCGACATCGGCGTGGCGCAGCGCCTGCTGAACAAGCCGGATCAGCTGTCGCGGCTGCTGATCGGCAAGCCGAAGAGCAGGCCTGCTCCGCTCGCAAGCGTTGTCGGCGACCAATTGCAGCTGATCGAGCCGACCGCGGAGACCGAGCTGGAGCGCCTCACGGACAGCTTCCATCTCAACCTCACGGCGTTCGGCCTGCTGTCGTTCTTCGTCGGCCTCTTCATCGTCAACTCAGCCGTCGGCCTCGCCTTCGAGCAGCGGCTGCCGATGCTGCGGACGCTGCGCGCCTGCGGTGCCTCGGCGCGGCTCGTCAACACGGTGCTGGTGGTCGAGCTCGTCGCGCTGGCGCTGGTGGCGGGATTGATCGGCCTCGTGTGCGGCTATTTCATTGCCGCCGTGCTGCTGCCCGACGTCGCGGCGTCGCTGCGCGGGCTCTATGGCGCGCAGATCCCGGGGCAGCTCAGCCTGCGGCCCGAATGGTGGTTCGCCGGCATCGGCATCAGCATTGCGGGCGCGCTCGTCGCGGCCGCGACCAGCCTGATCAAGGCGATCAGGATGCCGGTGCTGGCAACGGCGCAGCCGCGCGCCTGGCAGCAGCGGCAGCGCCGGTGGCTGATCCTGCAAAGCTGTGCGGCCGGCGCCGTGTTCGCGGTCGCGCTGCTGCTGCTGCGCTACGGCGAATCGCTGATTGCGGGCTTTGGCTTGCTCGCGGCCCTGATGCTCGGCGCGGCCTTGATCCTGCCGGCCTTGCTCGAGCTTCTCCTGCTCGCGGGCCAACATACCGCGCGAAGACCGCTGGCGCTGTGGTTCTGGGCGGACAGCCGGCAGCAGCTCTCCGGCCTGTCGCTGGCGCTGATGGCGCTGTTGCTGGCGCTCGCCGTCAATGTCGGCGTCTCCACCATGGTGGAGACGTTCAGCCGCACCTTCCTCGGCTGGCTCAACGGACGGCTCGCCGCCGACGTCTACGTCAGCGCCTCCGACAATTCGCAAGGTGTCGCGATTCGCAACTGGCTGAAACAGCGCGGCGACGTGCAGGCGATCCTGTCCGGCGGGCGCGCCGAAGCGCAGCTTCAGGGTCAGCCGGTGGAGCTGCTCGGCCTGCCCGATCACGCGCTCTATCGCGAGCGCTGGCCGCTGCTGGACGCCGCGCCGCGGGCCTGGGCCCGGCTCGTGCCCGGCAACGCTGCCTTCATCAGCGAGCAGCTCAGCCGCCGCCTGAATCTGCGCATCGGCGACGTCGTCGCGTTGCCGGCACCTGGCGGGACCTGGGAGCTCGACATCGTCGGGATCTACGCCGATTACGGCAATCCGAGGGGGCAGCTGACCGTGAATGTCGCGGCCTTGATCCGGCAGTTTCCACTGACGCCGCAGACGCGGATCGGCCTGATCGTCGCAAAGGAGAACATCTCGGGCCTGATCGCGTCGCTGCAGAAGCAGTTCGCGCTCGACGACCGCAGCGTCGCCGACCAGGCGACGGTGAAGGCGGAATCGATCCGCATCTTCAACCGCACCTTTGCAGTGACCTCCGCGCTGAATGCCTTTACGCTCGGTGTCGCCGGGATCGCGCTGTTCACCAGCCTGCTCACGCTGGCGAATTCCCGTCTGCCGCAACTCGCGCCGCTGTGGGCGATCGGCATCACGCGGCCGCACCTTGCCGCGATCGAGCTGACCAAGACGCTGTCGGTGGCGCTGTTCACGGCGCTGCTGGCGGTGCCGCTCGGCCTCCTGGTGGCATGGTGCCTGATCGCGATCGTGAATGTGAAGGCCTTCGGCTGGCGGCTGCCGTTCCATGTGTTTCCGGAGCAATTGATCGGGCTGGTCGCGGTGGCGCTGCTGGCCTCGCTGCTGGCGGCCCTCCTGCCGGTGGTGCGGCTGGCGCGGATGCAGCCGGCAAGCCTCGTCAAGGTGTTTGCCAATGAGCGCTGATCGCATGTCGCGCCGCGCCTTCGCCGCCGGCATTGCCGCGCTGGCACTCGCACGCCGCGCCGGCGCGCAAGGTTATGCCGGGCTCGGCGAGACAGCGGATGGCTTTGCGAAGGTGACGCCGGGAAGGCCGTTTGCCTTTCCGGCCGATCACGGGCCGCATCCGGAGTTTCGTATCGAGTGGTGGTATCTCACGGCCAACCTCGTCGACGGCAGCGGTGCGGCTTGCGGCCTGCAATGGACGCTGTTCCGCCAGGCGGCGCAGCCGGGCCCGCAAGGCGAAGGCTGGGCCAACCAGCAGGTGTGGATGGCCCATGCCGCGGTGACGCGCGCCGACACTCATCGCTTCAACGAAACCTTTTCACGCGGTGGCATCGGGCAGGCCGGCGTCACAGAAAAGCCGTTCGATGCCTGGATCGACGATTGGCAAATGAAGGGCCTCGAGCGCACCGACGATCGCCATCTGGCTCCGCTGACACTGAAGGCATCCAGCACCGATTTCAGCTACGCGCTGACGCTGGAGGCCGATCGTCCGGTCGTGTTGCAGGGCGATCGCGGCTACAGCCGCAAGTCGGAGCGCGGGCAGGCGTCCTATTATTACAGCCAACCGTTCTACCGCGCCCGCGGCACGCTCACCATCGACGACAAGCCGGTCGATGTCTCGGGCCAGGCCTGGATGGACCGCGAATGGAGCAGCCAGCCGCTCGACAGGGATCAGACCGGCTGGGACTGGCTGTCGCTGCATCTGTCGTCGGGCGACAAGTTGATGCTGTATCGGCTGCGCCAGAAGGACGAGAAGAATTATCCGTTCGGCAATTGGATCGACGCCGCAGGCAACACGCAGATGATCGCGGGGGACGACATCCAGATGATTCCGAAGGCGACGGCGGAGGTCGCAGGACGCACGCTGCCGGTGGAATGGCAGATCGCGATCCCGTCGCGATCGTTCTCGATCCTGTGCAAGCCGCTCAATCCAAAAGCCTGGATGGGGACCGGCTTCGCCTATTGGGAAGGGCCGATCGGCTTTGCCGGGAGCCATGACGGTGTTGGCTATCTCGAGATGACCGGCTATTGAAGCCGCGACCTCTTCAAAGGGATTCCGCGATGTATCACCTCACCGCCGTCGTCACCCTGCTGGCGATCGCATTTTACTTCTTCACCAGCATCAACGTCTCGCGCTCGCGTACCAGGACCGGCGTCAAGGTGCCCGCGATGTCAGGCCATCCGGATTTCGAACGCGCCTTCCGCATCCAGATGAACACGCTGGAATGGATGCCGATTGTCCTGCCGGCGCTCTGGCTGTTCGCGGTCTATATCAGCGACGCCATCGCCGCCGGACTCGGCGCGGTCTGGATCATCGGCCGCATCGTCTATTTCATCGGCTATTCGCAGGCAGCGGCCAAGCGCGGCCCGGGCTTTGCGATCCAGAGCATCGCGGCGATGGCGCTTTGGGCGGGGGCGCTGGGCGCGGTGGTGTTGCGGCTGGTGAAGTGAAGCACGCCATCACGCATGCCCGTGTCCCGGGCGCGGTGCAGCGTGCAACGCTACGGCGCGTCCGGGACACGCCGCCTCTCACTTCGTCAGCGGGCAGCCGCTTTCCTTGGCGGTGAAGAAGGCCTTGTCGCCGGGGACGGTGGCGAGCAACTTGTAATAGTCCCAGGGCTTCTTGGATTCCGCGGGCTTCTTGACCTCGAACAGATACATGTCGTGGACCATGCGGCCGTTCTCGAGCACCTTGCCGCCTTGCGCGAAATCGTCCTCGACCGGCAGCTCCTTCAGCTTCTTGGCGACGGCATCGGGATCCTTGGTGCCGGCGGCCTTGACCGCTTTCAGATAGCTCAGCGTCGCCGAATAAGTGCCGGCCTGAATCATGTTCGGCATCCGGCCGGTACGCTTGAGGAAGCGCTCGCCGAGATTGCGGCTCTTGTCGTTGACGTCCCAGTAATAGCCTTCCGTCAGCACCAGACCCTGCGCGGCCTGCAGGCCGAGGCCGTGCACTTCGGCAAGCGTCATCAGGAGGCCGGCGAGCTTCTGGCCGGCGGAGACGATGCCGAATTCGGACGCCTGCTTGATCGAGTTGGTGGTGTCGAGGCCGGCATTGGCGAGGCCGACGATCTTGGCCTTGGAGCTCTGCGCCTGCAGCAGGAAGGAGGAGAAGTCCGAGGAGTTGAGCGGCACGCGCACCGATCCGACCACCTTGCCGCCATTGGCGGTGACGATCTCGCTGGTGTCCTTCTCCAGCGCATAGCCGAAGGCGTAATCGGCGGTGAGGAAGAACCAGGTGTCGCCGCCGGCCTTGGTCAACGCGCCGCCGGTGCCGACGCCGAGCGCGCGGGTGTCGTAGGCCCAGTGGAAGCCGTAGGGCTGGCAGGCATCGCCTGTCAGCCGCGAGGTCGCGGCGCCGACGACGATGTCGATCTTCTTCTTTTCCTTGGACAGGTCGTGAATCGCGAGCGCGACCGAGGAGGTCGTCAGCTCCGTGATCATGTCGACATTCTCGACGTCGTACCAGCGCCGCGCGATCGCGGTCGCAAGGTCGGGCTTGTTCTGGTGATCCGCGGTGACCAGCTCGATCTTCTGGCCCAGCACCTCGCCGCCGAAATCCTCGATCGCCATCCTGGCCGCCTCGACCGACCATTTGCCGCCGTAATCGGCATAGACGCCGGACTGATCGTTGAGGATGCCGATCTTGACGCCTTGAGCAGAGGCCGGCGCCGCCAGCACCAGGACAGAGGTTGCGACGGCGGCCAAAAGTGCTGATTTCATATGTTATCTCCCAGCAGTTTCTGTTCTGAAATCGCGCGGATACCAGTGAAGAACCCCGCGCCTGCCCATCCGCTTCAAGTTGGTCGTTAGTATGGAGGTGTGCGCAAGCAATCGGTGTCGTCCCGGGGCGCCCCGCATTCGCGGGGATGACACCGGGAGTAACGGGACGCGAGTGGCCACCACTGACATTAGGGAGCCGCCAGCTCCGGCTTCTTCCCCTCGTTCCGCCCCTCCGCCAGGTTCCGCACCACCACATAGAAGATCGGCGTGAACAACAGGCCGAACAGGGTGACGCCGATCATGCCGAAGAACACGGCGACGCCGACCGCCTGCCGCATCTCGGAGCCGGAGCCGGTCGAGATCACCAGCGGCAGCACGCCGAGGATGAAGGCGAAGGAGGTCATCAGGATCGGCCGCAGGCGCAGGCGGCAGGCCTCGATGACGGCCTCCAGCCGTGGCTTGCCTTCATTCTCGATATCGCGCGCGAACTCGACGATCAGAATCGCGTTCTTCGCGGCCAGCCCCACCAGCACGACGAAGCCGATCTGGGTGAGGATGTTGACGTCCTGGCCCATGATGCGCACGCCGATGGTGGCGGCGAGCAGGCACATCGGCACGATCAGGATCACCGCGAACGGCAGGGTCCAGCTGCCATATTGCGCGGCGAGCACGAGATAGACGAACAGCACGCAGATCGGAAACACGTAGAGACCGGCATTGCCGCCGGTGATCTGCTGATAGGACAGATCCGTCCATTCGAAGGTGAAGCCGCTCGGCAAGGTGTCGTCCGCCAGCTGCTTGATGGCGTTGAGCGCGGTGGTCGAGCTGGTGCCCGGCGCGGGCTCGCCCTGGAGCTCGGACGCGGCATAGAGATTGTAGCGCGCGACGCGGTCGGGGCCCGAGACGTCCTTGAACTCGACCACGCTGCCGAGCATCACCATGTCGCCGGAAGCGTTGCGCGTGCGCAGGCGCGCGAGATCGCTGGGCTCCTTGCGGAACGGAAAGTCGGCCTGCGCAGTGACGTGATAGGTACGGCCGAACAGGTTGAAGTCGTTGACGTAGGTCGATCCGAAATAGCTCTGGATCGTGTCGTTGATGTTCGAGATGGGAACGCCGAGCTTCTGCGCCTTGGTGCGGTCGATGTCGACGAAGAGCTGCGGGGTGTTGGCGGTGAACGGCGAGAACACCGAGGGGCCAAGCAGCGAGGGCGATTTGCGCGCCGCGGCGACAAGCTCGTCGGTGGCCGCAGCGAGCATTTCAGGCCCGCGGCCCTGGCGGTCCTGGATGCGGATGGTGAAGCCGCCGCCGGTGCCGATGCCGGGCACGGCCGGCGGCGGAATCACGATGATGAAGGCACCCTGGATTGCGGACAGGCGCTTGCGCAGCTCGACCGTGATGGCGTTCGCGGACAATCCCTTCTTGATGCGCGCCTCAGGTTCGTCGAACACCGGAAACAGCGCCGCGGCATTGCCGGCCTGCGTCCGCGTGGCGCCGGAGAAGCCGGCAAAGGCGGCGACGCGGACGATACCCGGCGTATCCAGCGCGATCCGCTCGATCTCGCGCACCACCTCGGTGGTGCGCGCCAGCGAGGCCGCGCCGGGCAATTGCACGGATACGATGACGTAGCCGCGATCCTGGGCCGGGATGAAGCCCTGCGGCGTCGTCACGATCAGCCAGCCGGCGCTGCCGATCAGCACGACGTAGATCAGGAGCATCACCACCGAATGCCGGATCACGAAATTGGCAAGGCCGGCATAGCCATGCGCCAGCCGGTCGAACACACGGTTGAACACGCCGGTAAAGGCACCCCACGCCCGCGCGATGACATTCCAGTTCGCCGGTGGCCGCTTCGCCTCGTGCGGAGTGAGGATCTGCGAAGCCAGCGCCGGCGACAGGGTCAGCGAGCAGAAGCAGGAGATCGCGGTCGCAACCGCGATGGTGACGGCGAATTGCTGGAAGAACTGCCCGGAAATGCCGCCGAGAAACGCCGTCGGCACGAACACCGCGCACAGCACCAGCGCGATCGAGACCAGCGCGCCGCCGACCTCCTCCATGGTCTTGAGGGCGGCGTCGCGCCGGCTCATGCCGTGCTCGAGATGCCGCTCGACATTCTCGACCACGACGATTGCGTCGTCGACCACGATGCCGACGGCGAGGACGAGGCCGAACAGAGTGAGATTGTTGATGGAGAAGCCCAGCGCCGCCATCACCGCGAAGGTCCCGACAAGCGACACCGGGATCGCGATGATCGGAATGATCGCGGGACGCCATCCCTGCAGGAACACCAGCACCACGACCACCACGAGCAGCATGGCCTCGTAGATGGTCTTGATCAGCTCGTGCACGGACTGCGCGATGAACTCCGTCGGATTGTAGCCGATATTGTAGTCGAGACCTTTCGGGAAGCTCTCCTTGAGCCTCGTCATGGTGTCGTTGATGTTCTTTGCCGTGGCGAGGGCATTCGATCCCGGGCGCTGCGTCACGAGCATGGCGACCGCGGATTTGCGTAGCAGGAAGCTGTTGGTGGAATACGCCAGCGCACCGAGCTCGATGCGGGCGACGTCGCGCAACCGCACGACGCGGCCGTCGGAGCCGGCCTTGATAAGGATGTCCTCGAACTGCTTCTGGTCCTTCAGCCGGCCGGTGAAGGTGAGATTCGGCTGGAAGGCACGGTCGGCGATCGGCGGCTCGGCGATCTGGCCGCCCGCGATCTGCACATTCTGGGCGCGGATCGCGGCCAGAACCTCGGCCGAGGTCAGGCCGAGATTGGCGATCCGGTCAGGATCGAGCCACAGCCGCATCGAATAATCGCGCGCGCCGAAGATCTGGATGTCGCCGACGCCGTCGAGACGCAGCAGCTGATCGCGGACCTGGAGCAGCGCGTAGTTGGAGATGTAGAGCTGGTCGAAGGTGTCGTCCGGCGACAGCATGAACACGACCATCAGGATGTCGGGCGAGTTCTTGCGCGTGGTGACGCCGTTGCGCTGGACCTCCTCCGGCAGGCGCGGCTGCGCGATCGCGACGCGGTTCTGCACCAGCACCTGGGCCTTGTCGAGGTCGGTGCCGAGCTTGAAGGTGACGGTGATGGTGAGCTGGCCGTTCGAGGTGGCCTGGCTGTAGAGATACAGCATGTCCTCGACGCCGTTGATCTCCTGCTCGATGGGAGCTGCGACCGTGTCGGACACGGTCTGCGCGGAGGCGCCGGGATATTGCGTGGTGACGACCACGGTGGGCGGCACCACCTGCGGATATTCCGAGACCGGCAGCGTGGTGTAGGCGAGCGCGCCGACGATCAGGAGCACGATCGACAGCACCATCGCCAGGATGGGCTGGTTGATGGAGAGACGGCCGAGATTCATGACTTGTCACCGGGCTTGCCACCGGCCGGTGCCGGCGCGGTCTGCGGAGCGACCTTGGCGCCGACGCGGGCGCGCTGGATGCCGTTGACGATGACGCGATCCTCCGGCTTCAATCCTTCGCGGATCACGCGCAGGCCGTCATCCAGCGGGCCGAGCACCACGGGACGCGCCTCGACGGTGTCATCGGACTTCACCACGAAAACGATCTTGCGGGACTGGTCGGTCGCGACGGCTGCATCCGGAATCAGCAGAGCCTCGTAGGGCGCGCTGCCGATCAGCCTGACACGGCCGAACTGGCCGGGCAGGATCGACAGGTCGGTGTTCTTGACGACCGCGCGGCTCCGCAGCGTCCCGGTCGAGACGTCGAGGCGGTTGTCGAGAAAGTTGATGGTGCCTTCACGCGACGGCTTGGTCTCGCCGGCGAGCGTCACCTGCACAGGGTTCGCCGTGTCGCGCGAGCTTGGGCGCCGCCCCTCGAACCACAGCTTGCTGTATTTGATGAAGGTCGCCTCGTCCATGTCGAAATAGATGTAGATCGGATCAAGGGTGACGATGGACGTCAGTAATGTCGACGTGCCGCTGTCGCTGCCCTGCACGAGATTGCCGGGACTGACGAGATGGCGGCTGACGCGGCCCGTCAGCGGCGCCGTCACATGCGTAAACTCGATATTGAGCCGGGCGGCCTTCAGCGCGCCTTCGGCCTGCGTCTCGGCGGCGTGCGCGGCCTGCAGGGCCTGACGGCGTTGATCCACCACCTGCTCGGAGACGGCGCTGCTCTGCACGAGGCTGAGGCCGCGATCGAGCTCGCGCTTGGCAAGCTCCACCTTGGCCCGAGCATCCGACAGCTGGCCCTCCGCTTGCGTCGCCACCGCCTCGAACGGACGCGGGTCGATGACGTAAAGCAGATCGCCCTGACGCACGATGGCGCCATCCTGGAATTCGACCGAGTTGACGAAGCCGCCGACGCGCGGGCGCACCTGCACCTCCTCGACCGCCTCGAAGCGCCCGGTGTACTCGTCCCAATCGGTCACGGTGCGCTTGACCGGCTGGGCCACCGTCACGGGCGGAGGTGGCGGAGCGGCGGCCTGTGACGCCGGCTTGTCACAACCGGTGAGCGTGAATGTCGCGCCAAGAAGCGCGGCGATTGCACCCAGCCGAGCCAGAACGAAATCGTGCTTTTTGACAAACCGCTCGCTGCCATCCGGTCCGCTCATCCCAGGTCCTCGCACAAAAGCCGCAGAAAACGCAGGGTACGCCCCTACCTGCGGGCGCCACAAGATGGGTGGCAAAAATGAACACTTCAAGACCGCGATGCGCGCAATGCTTCGAAGCATGGCCTGACCGGATGGCGGGTTGACAGTTCAAGAGCCGGCATCAGCGCCCTCAGCGCCTTCACACATGACGGGTGCCGGCGGCTCGGCTAGATTAACCCGCACAAGAACAAGGCGAATTGTCCGGGAGGACAGGCGTGCACCAGGGACGTGTCGTTTTCGGCGCGATCGAGGAGGTCGTGTTCGGCCATCCTGCGGCCGGCGCCATCGTCGCGCAGATGGACCGGCTGGGAGCGCGCCGCGCCTTCCTGATGGTCTCCGGCACGCTCCACCGGCACACCGACGAAATCGCGACGATCAAGCAGGCGCTGGGCCCGCGCTGCGCCGGCCTGTTCGACGCCATGCCGGCGCATACGCCGCGCGAGGCGGTGATCGCCGCCACCCTTGCGGCGCGCGAGGCGGAGGCTGATCTGATCGTCACCGTCGGCGGCGGCTCGATCACCGACGGCGCCAAGGCGGTGCAGCTTTGCCTCGCCAATGGCATCACCGATATCGACGGCATCGAGCGCATCCGCGTCCGCAAGGGCATCGCGCCCGAGATGAATGCGCCGACGGTGCGGCAGATCAGCGTTCCGACCACGATCGCCGGGGGCGAGTTCAGCGCGATCGCCGGCGTCACCGACCGCAGCACCAATGTGAAGCAGATGCTGCGGCATGCGCTGACGGTGCCGCGCGCGACCATCCTCGATCCGGCCATCACCGTGCACACGCCGGAATGGCTGTTCCTGTCGACCGGCATCCGTGCCATCGACCATTGCGTCGAAGCGATCTGCTCGCGTGAGACGCATCCTTATGCCGACGCGCAATCGGTGAAGGGCCTCGCCATGCTCGCCGACGCGCTGCCGCGGGTGAAGGCCAACCCCGCCGATCTCGACGCGCGAATGGACGCGCAGATCGGTACCTGGCTGTCGATGGGTGCGCTCGCCGCCGGCGTGCCGATGGGCGCAAGCCACGGCATCGGCTACGTGCTGGGCGCGGCCTTCGACGTGCCGCACGGCTACACCTCCTGTATCATGCTGCCGGCGGTGATGCGCTGGAATGCGCGCGACAATGCCGAGCGGCAGATGATCGTCGCCGCCGCCATGGGCTATCCCGGCCGCGATGCCGCCGACGTGCTCGATGCCTTCATCCGCTCGCTTGGCATGCCGCGCAGCCTCGCCGACGTGCGTGTGTCGCCCGAGCATTTCGAGTCAATCGCCGAGCAGGCGATGCGCACGCCCTGGGTGCCGCGCAATCCGCGCAAGATCGAAGGCCCGGCGCAGGTGCGCGAAATCCTGCTTCTCGCCGCATGATTCAGGCCGGAGGATAGATGTACACAGCTCGCCACGCCCGCCTGCGCCCGCTGCAGCCCGCCTTCATCATGGCGGCCACAGGCGAGGCCGTCACCTACCGCGAGCTGGAGGCGCGCAGCAACCGGCTGGCGCA
Source organism: Bradyrhizobium sp. CFUWI (assembly GCF_056429085.1). Lineage (NCBI taxonomy): Bacteria > Pseudomonadati > Pseudomonadota > Alphaproteobacteria > Hyphomicrobiales > Nitrobacteraceae > Bradyrhizobium > Bradyrhizobium sp. CFUWI. The sequence goes on along the minus strand of NZ_JBWJZE010000005.1, from coordinate 343,647 downwards.
TCTGTTCCGCAAGCACGGCCTGAAGCGGCTCGACCATTACTCGATCTTCATGGAGAACAATTCGCGCTACCTGGAGGCCTGCGGCGCGGGCGAACGCTCCGGGCTGTACTACACCTGCATCAACTCCTTCCTGACGCCGGGCGAGCTCGCCTATCTGCTCGTCAACAGCCGGTCCCAGATTCTGATCACCTCGGCGGCGAAGCTCGACATCGCGCGCGAGGCGATCAAGTCCTGCCCCGATATCAAGCTCTGCATCGTCGCCGATGGCCCGGGCGAGAGCGAGCGCATCGTCGGGCTGGCGGATGTGACCGCGGACATGCCGACGACACCGATCATGGACGAGTGGCTCGGCACGGCCATGCTGTATTCGTCCGGCACGACGGGACGACCAAAAGGCATCCTGCGGCCGCTGCCGGAGGAGCCGCCGAAACACAATCTGCCGCTGTTCGATTTCCTGACCAAGCTCTGGCACTACCGTGAGGGCATGGTCTACCTGTCGCCGGCCCCGCTCTACCATTCCGCACCGCAAGCCGCCGTGAACCTCACAATCCGCATGGGCGGCACCGTGATCATCATGGAGAGTTTTGATCCCGAGCGTTACCTCGAGCTGGTCCAGCGCTGGGGCATCACGCACACCCAGCTGGTGCCGACGATGTTCTCGCGCATGCTGAAGCTGCCGGAGGAGGTCCGCAAGCGCTACGACCTGTCGTCGCTCGAGATCGCGATCCATGCCGCCGCGCCCTGCCCGGCTCTGGTCAAGGACGACATGATCAAATGGTGGGGACCCATCATTCACGAATATTACGGCGCCACCGAGGGCCTCGGCTTTACCGCCTGCAATAGCGAGGAATGGCTGGCCCACCGCGGCACCGTCGGCAAGGTGCTGCTCGGGGATCTGCACATTCTCGACGAGAACATGCGGGAGTGCCCGACCGGCACGCCGGGCCAGGTCTGGTTCAAGACGGCAACGCCATTCGAATATTTCAACGATCCGGAGAAAACCAAGGAGGCGCGCTCGCCGGACGGCAGCATGAGCACGGTCGGCGACGTCGGCTATGTCGACCAAGACCGCTTCCTGTACCTGACCGACCGCGCGACCTTCATGATCATCTCCGGGGGAGTGAACATCTATCCGCAGGAATGCGAAAACCTCCTGATCACCCATCCGAAGGTCGCCGATGCCGCGGTGTTCGGGGTGCCGAATGCCGATCTCGGCGAGGAGGTGAAGGCGGTGGTGCAGCCGATGCCGGGCGTGGTGCCGGACGCGGCGCTGGCCGAAGAGCTGATCGCGTTCTGCGCGAAATCGCTGTCGCGGCAGAAGGTGCCGCGCTCGGTCGATTTCGAGAAGGAATTGCCGCGGCTGCCGACCGGGAAGCTGTACAAGCGCCTGCTGCGGGACCGGTATTGGGGAAACAAGGCGTCAAGGATCGTGTGAGGGTTTCCGCTACGTAAGGTGCGCAAGCAAGCGCCACACGCGCAACTGTCGTCCCGGGGCGCGACGAAGTCGCGAACCCGGGACCCATAACCCCAGGGAGGAGTCGTTGCGCGCGGCGGCAACTCCGAGTCTTGGCCAAACCGCTTCCTGTGGTTATGGATCCCGGATCTTCGCTGCGCTCGTCCGGGACGACGGCGGTGTTTGTCGAGGCAGCTGCGCGCAACAGCTGCACCAGGACCATCTCTTCGCACCTGCACTCTCACATCGTGAGACACTGAAAGCCCTGCGGCCTTCCGTCATCCGAATTGTCGAGGCGGCATGCGGCGCTATCGGGGTTGCCTCCCCCGGCTTGCGTGCTATCGTCGCGACAAACAGGCCGCAAAAGGCCGATGTCCAGGGAGGATGAGCATGCGGAGCGTGTGGGCGCTTGCCGTAACGGCGGCGCTATCTGTGCTGATGGCCTCAACCACCACGCTCGCCGGCGAGCCGAAGCAAGGCGGAACCTTGCGGATGTATCACCGCGACAGTCCGGCCAACGCCTCGATCCTCGAAGGCGCGACCTATTCGGTCAACGTGCCGTTCATGGGGGTCTTCAACAATCTCGTCATTTATGATCAGCACATCGCGCAGAACAGTCCCGACACCCTGAGGCCCGAACTTGCCGAAAGCTGGTCCTGGAGCAGCGACAACAAGAAGCTGACGTTCAAGCTGCGCCAGGGCGTCAAATGGCACGACGGCAAGCCGTTCACGTCGGCCGACGTCAAATGCAGCTTCGATCTCCTGATGGGTAAATCGCAGCAGAAGCTTCGGCAGAATCCACGCAAGGCCTGGTACAACGAAGTCAACGAGATCACGACGAGCGGCGATTTCGAGGTCTCGTTCGAGCTGAAGCGGCCGCAACCCTCGCTGCTGGCGATGCTCGCGTCCGGCTATACGCCGGTCTATCCCTGCCATGTCTCTCCGGCGGACATGCGCACCCATCCGATCGGGACCGGACCGTTCAAGTTCGTCGAGTTCAAGGCCAATGAATCGATCAAGCTGACGCGAAATCCGGACTATTGGAAGAAGGGCCTGCCCTATCTCGACGGCATCGAATACACGATCATCACGAACCGCTCGACCGCGATCCTCGCTTTCGTCGCCGGCAAGTTCGACATGACCTTCCCGACGCACATCACGATCCCGCTGCTGAAGGACATCAAGTCGCAGGCGCCGAACGCGACCTGCGTCGTCGAACCGACCAACGTTTCGACCAATATCATTGTCAATTCGAGCTCCCCGCCGTTTGACAACATCGATGTTCGCCGGGCGGTGGCCCTTGCGCTCGACCGCAAGGCTTTCATCGACATCCTGTTCGAGGGCCAGGCCGATATCGGCGGCACCATGCTGCCGCCGCCTCAAGGCATCTGGGGCATGCCGAAGGACAGGCTCGAGACCATTCCGGGCTACGGCCCGAACGTGAACGCGAACCGCGAGGAGGCAAAGAAGCTGATGCAGAAGGCCGGCTACGGTCCCGACAAGCATCTGGCGGTGAAGGTCTCGACGCGCAATCTCGCGGAATATCGCGACCCCGCCGTGATCCTGATCGACCAGCTCAAGAGCATCTATATCAACGGCGAGCTCGACGTCGTGGAGACCGCCAACTGGTTCCCGAAGGTCGCGCGCAAGGACTACATGCTCGGCCTCAATCTGACCGGCAGCTCGGTCGACGACCCCGACCAGTCCTTCTACGAGAACTATTCCTGCGGCTCGGAGCGGAACTACACCAATTACTGCAACAAGGAGATCGAGAAGCTGTTCGACGTGCAATCGCAGGAGACCGACACCAACAAGCGCAAGCCGCTGGTGTGGGACATCGACAAGAAGCTGCAGGAGGACGTCGCCCGCCCGATCATCTTCCATGCAAGGGCCGGCACGTGCTGGCAGCCTTACGTCAAGGGCATCACGATCATGTCGAACAGCTCCTATAACGGCTTTCGCTACGAGGATGTGTGGCTCGACAAGTAGACCGGCAGGCTGAAGACTAGCGGCTCGCGGAGGGCGAAGGATGTTTGCCTATCTGGTGCGACGCCTCTTGCTGATGCTCGTGACCCTGTTCGGGATCTCGGTCGTCATCTTCGTCCTGCTGCGCGTCGTGCCCGGCAATATCGTCGACATCCTGTTCGCCGCCGCCGGCTATGTCGATCCCGCCGACAAGGCCAATCTGGAGAAGGAGCTCGGCATCGACCAGCCGCTGATCGTGCAATACTGGCACTGGATCAGTGGTTTTCTGCGCGGCGACCTCGGTTATTCCTATGTTTCCGAGAAGCCGGCACTGCAGGAGATATTGCCGCGAATTCCGATCACGGCAAAGCTGGCCGGCCTCGCGCTGCTGTTCTCGGCCTCGATCGGAATTCCCCTGGGCGTCATCAGCGCCGTGAAGCAGGGCACGCGGCTGGATTACGCCTTGCGCGTGGTCAGCCTCAGCGGCCTGTCGCTGCCTTCGTTCTGGCTCGGACTTTTGATTCTCACCGCGTCGGTGGCGATGTTCGGCCAGATGCCGATCTTCAACCCGAATCCGCAGACCTGGCTCGAGGCGTTCGCAACCTACGCGGTGCCGGCCGCCGCCGTCGGCTTCCGCAGCGCGGCGCTGACCATGCGCATCACGCGATCCTCGATGCTGGAAGTGCTGCGGCAGGACTACATCCGTACTGCGCGCGCCAAGGGCGCCTCCGAGGCCGCCGTGAACTATCGCCACGCGCTGAAGAACGCGATTCTGCCCGTGATCACCGTGATCGGCATCGAGGCGGCCTTCCTGATCGGCGGCCTGATCGTCACCGAGACGGTGTTCAACATCCCCGGTGTCGCCCGCTTCCTGGTCGAGGCGATCCGCTGGCGCGACTATCCGATCGTGCAGAACCTCGTGATGTTCATCGCCGTGGTCGTGGTGGTCGCGAATTTCACCGTCGACATGCTCTACGCGGTGTTCGACCCGCGGATCAGGTACACGGATTGATCGCATGATCTACTCTCACGCAGCGTGTGCGCTCTCCTTCACCTCTCCCCGCCTGCGGGGAGAGGTCGGATTGCGCAGCAATCCGGGTGAGGGGGACTCTCCGCGAGCCCAGCTCTCACCTCCCCTGCGGAGAGTCCCCCTCACCCCAACCCTCTCCCCGCCAGCGGGGAGAGGGGGAAGATAGAGCTGACATGGCCGCGATCGACTATGATCTCGAACTACGGCGCGCCGGCGCGCATGCCACCGGCGGCTGGCGGCGCGTGCTGTTCTTGGCGCAGCGGCACGTGCTCGGCGCGGCCGGGCTCATCATCATGACGGTGTTCGTGCTCACCGCGATCTTCGCCGATTTCATCGCGCGCTATGACCCGTTGACGGTCGATTCCGCGCGCGCGCTGGCTCGCCCGAGCTGGGCGCACTGGATGGGGACCGATTCCTTCGGCCGCGACGTGTTCAGCCGCATCATCCACGGCGCGCGCATCTCGCTCGCCGTCGGCATCGGCTCGACCGCGCTCGGCGGCACGATCGGCGTCATCGTCGGGCTCACGTCGGGCTATCTGTCCGGCTGGGTCGATCTCGTCTTCCAGCGCGTTTCCGACGTGCTTCAAGCGCTGCCGCTGCTGGTCCTCGCCCTGATCATGACGGCGGCGCTCGGCCCGTCCTTGCCGAACGTCATCATCGCGATCGCGATCCCGCTGATCCCGACCGTGTCGCGCGTCACCCGCGCCAACACGCTGGCGCTGCGCGAGCAGCCCTTCGTCGAAGCCGCCAAGTCGATCGGCATGAGCGAGATGCGGATTGCGCTGCGCCACGTGCTGCCGAACACGCTGGCGCCGCTGATCGTGCTCGCGACCGCCCAGCTCGGCTCGACCATCCTGACCGAGGCTTCCCTCTCCTTCCTTGGCCTCGGCATTCCCGAGCCTTATCCATCGTGGGGCCGCATGCTGTCGGAATCCGCCGCCGAATATGTCCGCACCGCGCCCTGGCTGGTGATCTTCCCGGGCATCGCCATCAGCCTCGCCGTGTTCGGCGCCAACCTGTTCGGCGACGCCCTGCGCGACATCCTCGATCCCCGGCAGCGCGGCTGATGACCAAACAATCCGATCTCGTGCTCGAGGTGAAGAACCTGAAGACGGTGTTCTTCACCAATTCCGGCCTGTTCAAGGCCGTCGACGATCTCTCCTTCAGCGTGAGGCGCGGGGAGACCCTGGCGATCGTCGGCGAATCCGGCTGCGGCAAGAGCGTCACCGCGCTGTCGCTGATGCGCCTCGTGCCCGATCCGCCCGGCCGCATCGTCGGCGGCTCCGTCTCGCTCGAAGGCACCGATCTGCTGGCGCTGGACGAAGCCGAGATGCGCGCCGTCAGAGGCAACCGCATCTCCATGATCTTCCAGGAGCCGATGACATCGCTCAATCCGGTGATGCGGATCGGCGACCAGATCGTCGAAGCCGTGCGGCTGCACCGAAGCATCCCGGCCAGGGAGGCCCAGAACATCGCCGTCGAGATGCTCCGTCTGGTGCGCATTCCCGAACCGGCGCGACGCGCGAGGGAATACCCGCATCAGCTGTCCGGCGGCATGCGCCAGCGCGCGATGATCGCGATGGCGCTGGCCTGCCGGCCGGCGCTGCTGCTCGCGGACGAGCCGACCACGGCGCTCGACGTCACCATCCAGGCGCAGATCCTGGCGCTGATCCTCGACCTTCAGAAGGAGCTCGGCACCGGGCTCGTGCTGATCACGCATGATCTCGGAGTGGTCGCGCAGACCGCGCAGCGCGTGATCGTGATGTATGCGGGGCGAAAGGTCGAGGAAGCCAGTGTCGAGGCGCTGTTCGCCTCGCCAATGCATCCTTATACGCGCGGGCTGATGGCGTCGATCCCGGCGGTCCCCGCAGCCGGAATCGTTGCTCCGGAGCGACTGAACGAGATCCCCGGCACGGTGCCCTCGCTGGTGCGCCTGCCGAAGGGTTGCGCCTTCGCGCCGCGCTGCAAGCTCGCCATCAAACGTTGCGAGGCCGAATATCCGCCGCTGGCGGATTGGGGCGGCGGCCATCTCGCCGCTTGCTGGCGCGCGGAAGAAGTCGCGGAGGTGGCATGACCGAGGCTCTGCTCGAGGTCACCGACCTCAAGAAATATTATCCGGTGCGTGCCGGCGTGCTGCGGCGGCAGGTCGGCACCGTGCACTCGGTCGATGGTGTGTCGTTCTCCCTTCAGGCCGGCGAGACGCTTGGGCTCGTCGGCGAGTCCGGTTGCGGCAAGTCGACGGTGGCGCGCAGCGTGCTGCGGCTGGTCGAGCCGACCTCCGGCAAGATCCGCCTCGACGGAGAAGACATCACGCACCTCTCCAAGTCGGCGCTACGCCCGCACCGCCGCTCGATGCAGATCGTGTTCCAGGATCCGTTCGCCTCGCTCAATCCGCGCATGACCGCCGGCGACATCGTCGGCGAGCCGCTCATCGTGCATGGTCTGGCGACCGGCAAGGCGCTGGAGGCGAGGGTCGCAAAGCTGTTCGAACAGGTCGGATTGCGCCCCGACCAGATGCACAACTTCCCGCATCAATTCTCCGGCGGACAGCGCCAGCGCATCTGCATCGCGCGCGCGCTGGCGCTGGGGCCGCGCCTGATCGTCTGCGACGAGCCGGTCTCCGCGCTCGACGTCTCGATCCAGGCCCAGGTGATCAACCTTCTGATCGACCTGCAGCGGCAGCACGGCTTTTCCTATCTCTTCATCGCCCACGACCTCGCCGTGGTCGCGCATATCAGCCACCGCGTCGCCGTAATGTATCTCGGTCGCATCGTCGAGATCGCCGGCAAGGACGAGCTGTTCCGCAATCCGAGGCATCCCTATACGCAGGCGCTGCTCGCCTCCGTGCCGATCGCCAATCCGCTGGCGAAGAAGCTCGCACCGCTGGTCGACGGCGACGTGCCGAGCCCGGTCAATCCGCCGCCGGGCTGTGCGTTTCACACCCGCTGCCGGTTTGCGATGGAGCGTTGCAAGATCGAGCGGCCGGCGCTGCTGGATGCCGGCGACGGCCACCGGGTGGCGTGTCTGCTCAATGAGGGAACGGGGCGGAGCAACGCGACTGCGTAGGGCGGGCAAAGCGACTTGTCCGCCGTAGCTCGAAGAGCGAAGTCGAAAGCGTGCCCACCACCTCTCTGCCAATCGAAACGAATGGTGGGCACGGCGCTATGCGCCTTTGCCCGCCCTACGATTGCGGATCATGCCGCAACGAGCTGATCACCGGCCAGGCCGCCAGCGCGGCAGCCAGATGCTTGAGCGTGTGGCCCGAGACGATGTGGCCCGTCGCGTCGAACACGATCGCATCGCCAAGCTCGAAAAGCTTGGCCAGCGCATAGAAGAAGATCACGCCGCCGAGCGGCACGCCAAGCGCACCGGGCCGGGGCCGCGTCAACGCCAGTCCCACGGCGAGCGCGATGCCGCCGTACTGCACGACCACCCATGGTGTGAGATTCTCGCGCGCCACCCAGGCAGCCAGCAGGCCCGCGATCATCATCAGCACGAGCACCGCCTCGCCGGCGCGCACGCTGACGCGCTCGCTGGCCGCGATGCCCAGAAATCCCGCAAACGCCACGGCCATGCCGAGGCGGTCGGCGACCAGCCGTTGCGGCGCGTCGGGGTCGAGATGATAGAAGCCTGAGCCCAGGCAGGTGAGGATCAGTCCCACGAAGAACCAGCTTGCACCGACGGGCACGTCGAGACGGCCGCGCAGCCGCTCCGAGCCCCAGACACCCATCGCGAGGAACGCAAGATTGCTCAGCACGTCGGCGGCGTTGGGCACGCCGAGCCAGGTGCGGCTGTCGACGAAATGCGGGATGTGCCAGGCGGCGGCAGGCAGCGCGGGCGCAAAGAGGGCCGCGACCGCCAAGACGAGGAGCGCCGCGGTCAGATATTTTTCGCGGGCTTGCGGGGCGCCGAACCAGAGGCGGCGCGACCCCAACGGGATTTTGGCAGCCGCCTGGACGGGATCATTTGCGTGCGACATGCGGGGCTCTCCGAGATTGAACATTGTTCAGTATTAGTAACCGAAAAATGAACAATGTTCAATGGAAACTATCGGTGACCGCCAGCTGGCATCCATCCTATTTGGAATCATGTGATATTTCAGCGCCGTAGGGTGGGCAAAGCGAAGCGTGCCCACCATCCCCTCATGATGGATCGTGGGCACGGCGCTTCGCGCCTTTGCCCACCCTACGAGACCGCCGTTTGCGACGCTACCCCGCCCCGATCTCCGCCACGATCCTGCCCGTGGTCACCTGATCGCCCTCGGCGACGTCGATCGCCGTGACAACGCCGTCGATGCCGGCCTTGTGGACGTGCTCCATCTTCATCGCTTCCAGCGTCATCACCGGCTGGCCGGCGGCAACCCGGTCGCCCGGCTTGACCAGAACGGCGACGACGCGGCCATTCAGGGCCGCGCGGACCTTGCCGTCTCCGCCATTGCTTGCGGCGGCCTTCGGCGCAGCCAGGGTGAGATCAACCACCGCAAGCGGGATACCGCGATGCTGAAGGTGGAGCCGATCGCCGTCGCGAAGGAATTTGGCGCTGTCCATCACGCCGTCGTGGCGAAAGCGGATGGCGTCAGCGGCGAGCTGCTCGATCTCGAATTTGTCCTGGCGGCCGTCGGTGGCCACGGTATAGCCGCCGTCGCGTTCGCGCGTGATCTCGAGCTCCAACGTTTGGCCGGCGATCTCGATCTTCGCGGGAAGCGGGAACGTTGCCGACAGGCTCCGGCCACTTTGCCAGGACGGCGCGCGCGGATTGGTGACGTAGAGCAGCAGGCCTGCCAGCGCCGTATCGAATGCCGCCTCTGGCCGCGGCGCCAGCAATTCGTCGCGGTGCGCATCGATGAAAGCCGTCGTCGCCTCGCCCCTGGCAAAGCCGGGGTGACGCAGACACGACATCAGGAACGCCTGATTGGTGGTCACGCCGAACGCCGTGAGCTGCTCGAGGCCAACGATCAGCCGCCCCCTCGCCTCCTCGCGCGTGGTGCCATGGCTGATGACCTTGGCGATCATGGAATCGTAGAACGGGGGGATCTCCGTGCCCGATCGCAGCGCGTGCTCGACGCGGATGCGGTCCGGCACCTGCCAGCGCGCCATGCGGCCGGATTGCGGCATGAAGTCGTGCGCCGCATCTTCCGAGCACAGCCGCACCTCGATGGCATGGCCGGAAAACGTGATGTCCCGTTGCTTCAGCGGCAACGGCTCGCCGCGCGCGACGCGCAGCTGCAGCTCGACGAGATCGAGCCCGGTGATCGCCTCGGTCACGGGATGCTCGACCTGAAGACGCGTGTTCATCTCCATGAAGTAGAACTCGCCGCTCGCATCGAGCAGGAATTCCAGCGTGCCGGCGCCTTCGTAATGCAGCGCCTTCACCGCAGCGACCGCAACCTCGCCCATCCTGGCGCGCAGCTCCGGCGTGACCGCGGGCGACGGCGCCTCCTCGATCAGCTTCTGGTGGCGACGCTGCACCGAGCAGTCGCGCTCGCCGAGATGAATGGCGTTGCCGTGGCTGTCACCGAACACCTGGATCTCGATGTGCCGGGGATTTTGGATCGCGCGCTCGAGGATGATTGTGGGATCGCCGAACGCGGCCTTGGCTTCCGACCGCGCGCTGCGCAGCGCATCCGGGAACGAGGCCGCTTCAGTGACGAGCCGCATGCCGCGGCCGCCGCCGCCGGCGACGGCCTTGATCATGACCGGGAAGCCGATCCTCCTGGCCTCCGCAAGCATGATTTCGTCGCCCTGCTCAGTGCCCTGATAGCCGGGCACGACGGGAACGCCGGCCTTCGTCATGATTTCCTTGGCACCGGCCTTGTTGCCCATCGCCTCGATCGCCTGCGGCGACGGCCCGATGAAGACCAGGCCGGCATCCTTGCAGGCTTGCGCAAACTCCTCGTTTTCGGCCAGGAAACCGTAGCCGGGGTGGACGGCATCGGCACCGCTCGCCTTGGCCGCTGCAATGATCGCGGGAATGTTGAGGTAAGACTGCGCCGGCAAGGCTTCGCCGATGCGCACGGCCTGATCGGCGTGCTTGACATGGAACGCATCGCGATCCGCATCCGAATAGACCGCAACCACGCCAAGGCCGAGCCGCCGCGCGCTACGCATCACGCGTAGTGCGATCTCGCCGCGATTGGCCACAAGGACCTTGAAGAACGGCCGGTGCTGCACTGATCCGTTCCTCATGGGCGGGCCACCGAAAACTGCATCCGCTGGGGTACGCGCGCATCGCCCTCGCGGCAGATTGCGAGCACTTCGGACAGCACCGCACGGGTGTCGCGCGGATCGATCACGCCGTCGTCGAGCACGCGCGCGCTGGTCGAGAACACGTCCATCTGGCCGTCGAACACGCCGACGATCTGCGCCTTCATCGCGTCCAGCTTGTCCTTCTCGATCGGCTTGCCGCGGCGGGCGGCGGCGGCCTCGGTCACGATCGCCATGGTCTCGGCGGCCTGCTCGCCGCCCATCACGGCCGTCTTGGCATTGGGCCAGGAGAAGCAGAAGCGCGGATGGAAGCCACGGCCGCACATGCCGTAATTGCCGGCGCCGAACGAGGCGCCGCAATAGATGGTGATCTGCGGCACCGTCGCCGAGGTGACCGCCTGGATCATCTTCGAGCCGTGCTTGATCATGCCGGCTTCTTCATAGGCCTTGCCGACCATGTAGCCGGTGGTGTTGTTGAGATAGAGCAGCGGCGTGCGGGTCTGGCAGCAGGCCTGGATGAAATGCGTCGCCTTGTTGGCGCCGGCGGGATCGAGCGGACCGTTGTTGGTGATGATGCCGATCGCCTGTCCCTCGATGCGGGCGTGGCCGCAGACCGTGGCCGGGCCGTAGCTGGGCGCCATCTCGGTGAAATCGGAATCGTCGACGATGCGCGCGATCACCTGCTTCATGTCGACCGGGCGCTTGTGGTCCATCGGCATGATGCCGAGCAGCTCGTCCTGATCATAGCGCGGCGGCTTGAACTCCGGAGCCGCCCGCCCCGGCCGCTCCCATTCCAGCGCTGCCAAGATCTCACGCGCGATGCGCAGCGCGTCGCGGTCGTCCTCGGCGAGGTAATCACCAAGACCGGACACCTGCGTGTGCATCTCGGCGCCGCCGAGCTCTTCCTCGGTCGCAATCTCGCCGGTCGCGGCCTTCAGCAGCGGCGGCCCCGCGAGAAAGGCGCGGGTGCGGCCGCGGACCATCACGATGTAATCGGACAAGCCGGTCTGATAAGCGCCGCCCGCCGTGGACGAGCCGTGCGTGACGGTGACGACAGGCAGGCCGGCCGCCGACAGCCGCGCCAGATTGCGAAAGATGTTGCCGCCGCGGACGAAGTCCTCGACGCGGTAGCGCAAGAGATTGGCGCCGGCGCTTTCAACGAGCTGCACGTAGGGCAGCTTGTTCTCCAGCGCGAGCTCCTGCACGCGCAGCGTCTTGTCGAGGCCGAAGGGCTGCAGCGCGCCGGCATCGATGCCGGAATCGCTGGCGCTGACCATGCAGCGGACGCCCGAGACGAAGCCGATGCCGGCGATGACGCCGCCACCGGGCACGCTCTTGCTCGCGTCCGGCACGTCGAACATGTAGCCTGCCAGCGTGGACAGCTCGATGAAGGGCGCGCCGGGATCGAGCACCAGCGCGACGCGCTCGCGCGGCAGCAACTGGCCGCGCTTGTGGAAGCGATCCTTTGCAGCGGCAGATGCGGCACGCGTGCGCTCCTCCAATGCGCGCATGCGGTCGATCAAAGCGAGCATGCCGTCGCGGTTGGCGTGGTAGGCGGCGCTGCCGGGGGAAACGGTGTTTTCGATGACAGACATGACTTGATCCTGCTCGTCATTGCGAGGAGCGAAGCGACGAAGCAATCCAGACTGCATCCGAGGGAGATTCTGGATTGCTTCGCTTCGCTCGCAATGACGGGTGAGGCGATACCTTACCTGTTCGTCCCAAAGATCTTCCGCGCCTCGGCCGGGCTCGCGATCTCGCGGCCCGCACGCCTTGCACAGGCGGCGATCGCCTCGATCAACTGGCCGTTCGAGGTCACCTTCGTGCCGTCGGCAAGATAGAACGTATCCTCGAGCCCCGTGCGCAAGTGCCCGCCGAGCTCGGCGCAGCGCTGGTGCAGCGGCCAGATCTCCTCGCGGCCGATCGCGGTGACCTGGAAATGCGCCTCAGGGCGCTTCAGCTTGATCAGGATCGGCAGCAGCTCGGGATCGGCAGGCATGCCGGAGGCAACGCCCATCACGAGATTATATTCGAGCGGTCCCCTGTACATGCCGACCTGGTGGTACATGCCGACGCAGCGGACGATGCCGACATCGAAGCACTCGAACTCGGGGATGGTGCCGACCGCGTTCATGACGTCGAGATAGTCCTTCACCTTCTCGACCGCGTTGTCGAACATCATCGGCGGCCAGGCCCAGGTGTTGTCGGCCTTCACCTTCAGGTAATTGAGCGAGCCGGCGTTGCAGGCGGCGATCTCCGGCTTGGTCTCGCGGATGCAGTCGAGCGCGCCGGAGTAGTTCGGCCCTGACACGCCCGAGGTATGATTGATGATGACGCCGGGGCAGGCTTCGCGGATGGCCTGCTGAATCTCCCTGCTGACGCTCACCTCCCAGGACGGCAGGTGGCCCTTGCCCGGCGCCTGCTGCCGCAGATGGATGTGCATGACGGACGCGCCGGCCTCGAACGCAGCCCTGGCCTCCCGTGCCATCTGCTCCGGCGTCACAGGCACGTTGTGCTGCTTGGGGTCGGTGAGCACGCCGTTCAGCGCGCAGGTGATGACGGCCTTGTCGCTCATGCCAACAATATCTCGCACGTTGAGAATTCAACGTTTGCGATCATGTGATGGGTGGCATGCGGCTTCTTGCGCGGAGAAGCTGAATACAGGACGAGAAACCGTAGGGTGGGCAAAGGCGCTCTTGCGCCGTGCCCACCATCTCTCCACACCCCACGAAAGTCGTGGGCACGCTTCGCTTTGCCCACCCTACAAGAGCGGTGCTAGCCCGCCTCCGCGAGCCGCACCGTCTCGGTGCTGCGATAGATCGCAAGATCGCGCGAGCCGACGAAGATCGCGCGCGGCTTCAATCCGTAGAAGCGGCGGATCGAGTGGCTGAAATGGGTGGAGTCGGGATAGCCGATGTCCTGCGCGAGATGGGCGAGGTTGAGATCCTGGTTGGCGAAGTGCAGCAAATGCCGCGCGCGCTTCCAGGCGCGGAAGGAGCGGAAAGAGATGCCGGTCTCTTCCTTGAACAGATGCAGGAAGCGCGAGGCGGACAGTCCGGCTTCGGCGGCGCAGGTATCCGCCGTCACCGGCTCGCCGGAGAAGCGCTCGATGCGGGCGACGGCCCGCGTGATGCGCGGATCGAGCACGCGGCGCGGCAGCGCCTCGCCAAAGCACATCTCGTCGAACTCGGCGGTGGTGATGTCGCCATAGCGGCGCTGGCGCAGCAACGTATAAGCGGCCAGGATCTTGCGGGCATAGGCGGCTTTGTCCGGCCCGCGCAGGCGCTCGGCCAAGGCCTCGATCACGCCATCCGGCATGCTTTCCGGCTCCAGCGTCACGCTGATCACGGTGCGATAGTCGCTGGCGATGGAATGGCGCTGGTTCGGCAGCGTGACGAACAGCTCGCCGCTGACAAGCGTGTCGTCGATCGTGAGATGCAGGCTGCCCTTCACCGCAACATAGACATGGCAGCAGCCGGGGGTCCGCTTGCGGGGGCGCCCGAGCAGGCCGGCATAGAATACCCGCTCCGGCGTGATCAGCATCAGATGGTCGGATTCGCGACCTTTATCTTCCATTGGGTTCCTCCTCGCGCGGCTCTCTGGCCGCTGCGGACGGAGGTCACCTTAGCGGAAATTTGGCCGCTGTCACGAGAGGATAGCGCTGTCATGAAACATGCATCGTCGTTCCCGGGCGGTCCCGCAGGACCGAGCCAGGAACCTCGAGATTCCGGGCTCGATGCTGCGCATCGCCCAGGAATGACAGCCTCCCTTACGTCCTCACCCTCGCTGCAACATTCTGCTCGACGCCAGCCTTCTGTTCCGCAGCAACTGCGCGCTTGAAACCGTCGCGCTGCTGCAGGCGGGCCCAATAGGCTGCGACATTTGGCCCAAAATCCTTGGCGAGCCCGATGTTGCTCGCCAGGCGGAGCGCGTATCCGATGACGATGTCAGCGGCCGTGAAGCGGCCCGCGCACAATGTTTCGGCATTCGCCGTCGCTGCCTCGACGGCGCGCAGTCTCCCCAAGAACCATTTTGCGTAGTCGGTGGCGACTTGCGGGTTGCGGCGCTCCTCCGGCTCGAGCTGGGTGTATCGCAGCACCAGCGTCTGCGGAAAGGTTAACGTGGCATCGCTGAAATACATCCAGTTCAGGAAGGCGCCATAGGCGGGATCCTCCGGTCCGACCATCAGCGACGTCGGGCCGTATTTGACGCCGAGATAGTGGCAGATGCCGGAGGATTCGGTCATCCTGGTCTCGCCGTCGACCATGAAGGGAATCGTGCCGAGCGGATTGAGCGCGAGATATTCCTTGGCGAAGACGCGCGGCGGGAACGGCAGCATCTTCAGCTCATAGGGCAGCCCCATCTCCTCCAGCATCCAGAGCGGACGAAACGAGCGCGCGGCGTCGCAATGATAGAGCGTGATCATCAGGCGTTTCCTTTGCTCCCCGGCAGCGTGCCCATCATCTTGCACAGGACCATCAGCATGACCTCGTCGGCACCGCCGCCGATCGAGGTCAGGCGGCTGTCGCGATAGGCGCGGCTGACCGGCGTCTCGTTGGTAAAGCCCATCCCGCCCCAATATTGCAAGCAGGCGTCGGTGAGCTCGCGGCCGAGCCGGCCGGCCTTCAGCTTGGCCATGGTCGCGAGCCGCGTCACGTCCTCGCCGGCGACCAGCTGCTCGCCGGCCCGATAGATCAGCGCGCGCAGCAGCTCGACCTCGGTCTGCATCTCCGCGAGCTTGAAGTGCACGACCTGGTTGTCGAGGATGCTCTGACCAAAGGCCCTGCGGTTGCGCGTGTATTCGATGGTCTGGTCGATGATGTATTCATGCGCCTTCAGGCAGGCCGCCGCGCCCCAGAGCCGCTCCTCCTGGAACTGGATCATCTGGTAGGTGAAGCCCTTGCCCTCCTCGCCGATCCGGTTGCGCTTGGGGACGCGGACGTTGTCGAAGAAGATCTGCGCCGTGTCGGAGGAACGCATGCCCAACTTGTCGAGCTTGCGGGCGACCGTGACGCCCTTGCTCTTCATGGGCACGCAGATCAGCGACTTGTTGCGGTGAACGGGCCCGTCGCCGGTGTTGGCGAGCAGACAGATCCAGTCGGCCTGGGTGCCATTGGTGATCCACATCTTGCCGCCATTGATGACGTAATCGTCGCCGTCCGAGCGGGCCTGCGTCTTGATCGACGCGACGTCGGAGCCCGCGCCGGGCTCGGAGACGCCGATGCAGGCGACGAAATCGCCCGAGATCGAGGGTGCCAGAAACTCGCGGCGCACCTCGTCCGAACCGAAGCGCGCCAGCGCCGGCGTCGCCATGTCGGTCTGCACCCCGATCGCCATCGGCACGCCGCCGCAGGTGATGGCCCCGAGCTCCTCCGCCATCATCAGCGCATAGGAATAATCGAGGCCGGAGCCGCCGAACTCGACCGGCTTGTTCAGGCCGAGGAAGCCGAGGCTGCCCATCTTCTTGAACAGCTCGTGCGCCGGGAAGATGTCGGCCTTCTCCCATTCATCGACATGAGGATTGATCTCGCCCGCGATGAATTTCTGCAAGCTGCGGCGAATGTCGTCGTGGTCGGCGGTGAATAGCATTTTATCCTCTTCGTCATTCCGGGGCGCGCGAAGCGCGAACCCGGAATCCATTTCTCTACAGTGCGTGCGGCCCGATGGATTCCGGGCTCGACGCTTCCGCGTCGCCCCGGAATGACGGCGTCCGTCACAACCCCATCTGCCGTGACGCCAGATCCTTCATGATCTCCTCGGTACCGCCGCCGATGGCGTTGACCTTGACCTCACGGTAGATGCGCTCGGCCTTGATGCCGCGCATGAAGCCGGCGCCACCGAATATCTGTACGGCTTCGGAGGCACAGAACGCCATGGTCTGCGTCGCCTGGTTCTTCATCATGCAGATTTCCGCAACCGGGCTCTCGCCCTGCTCGAGCCGCCAGGCCAGCATCTCAAGCATTGCCTGCGAGGCTGCCACCTTCTGCGCCATGTCGACGATCTTGTGCCTGATCACCTGATGCTGGGCGAGCGGCTTGCCAAAGGTCTTGCGCTCCTTGGCATAGGCGATGGCCTCGTCGAGGCAGACCCGGGCGAAGGCGGTGCAGCCTGCCGCCATGCCCATGCGCTCGCTGTTGAAATTCTGCATGATGATCTTGAAGCCCTGCCCCTCCTCGCCGATCAGGTTTTCGGCTGGCACGCGGCATTCGTCGAAATGCAGCGTCGCGGTGTCGGAGGCCCACCATCCCATCTTCTTCAGCTTGGTGCGCGACAGGCCCGGCGTGTCGCCTTCAATCAGGAGCAGGCTGACTCCACCGGCGCCCTCACCGCCGGTACGCACGGCAACGGTCAGATAATCGGCGCGCATGCCTGAGGTAATGAAGGTCTTCTCGCCGCTCACGACGTAGTGATCGCCGTCGCGCCGTGCCCTGGTGCGGAGGCCCGCGACGTCGGAACCACCGCTCGGCTCGGTGATCGCGAGCGCGGAGATCTTCTCGCCGGACAGCACCTGCGGCAGCACCCGCGCCTTCACCTCAGGCCGCGCCGCGCGCGCGATCGGCGGCGAGCCGATGGTGTGGCTCATCAGGCTGGCACTGACGCCACCGGCGCCGGCCCGCGCCAGCTCCTGGCTCGCGACGATCTTCATGAACTGATCGGCAGCGATGCCGCCATATTCCTCGGGAAATCCGAGGCCCAACAGGCCGATCTCGGCCGCCTTGCGATAGAGCGCGCGGGGAAATTCGCCGGCCTCGTCCCATTCATGGGCGAACGGCGTGATCTCCTTCTCGACGAAGCGGTGCATGACGTCGCGAAAGGCGTCGTGCTCGGCGGTATAGAACGGGCTCTTCATTGGTCTCGCCCTGTTGGCGGATTCGCTGGTCCACCATGGCTGGAACATTTGCCATTCACTTGCGCGGAGTGGCTGACCATGGGAGCAGCTCCACCGCAGCCTATCACCCAGCAACTCCACGCAAGACGATTTTCGTCCCGCACTGGCTAACTCGGCTCAAAAAAACGTTGCTGCACAGACTCCGGCTGGCGCCAACGCCACGCCGGGCATCGCGCACGGGCAGCAAGCAGGAGGGCGGCACCGACCGCCGAGGGAGGAATTCTTGGCCGTTCGCTATTACGACTGGATCGTCCATCATGGCCGCCGCACACCGAACAAGGTCGCGGTGATCGACCTCGCGAGCGAACGCCGCTTCACCTATTCGCAGCTCGATGCCCGTGTCTCGCGCCTCGCCTCGTTCCTGCGCCACACGTTGAACGTCTCGCGCGGCGACCGCGTCGCGGTGCTGGCGCTGAACACGACTGACACGCTGGAGGTCCAGTTCGCCTGCGGTCGCCTGGGTGCGATCTTCGTGCCGCTGAATACCCGCCTCACCGTTCCCGAGCTTCAGTTCATCACCGGCGATTGCGCGCCGAAGGTGATGATCCACGACACCGATCTCGCCGAGACGGCACTTGCCGTCGCCAAGCGCTGCGGTGTCGCGACCAGCCTGCTGCTCGGCCCGGGCGGATCCTACGAGGCCGGCATCGCCGCCGCAAAGCCGCTCGACCGCGCTGAAGAGGTCACGCTCGATGACGTCTCGACCATCATGTACACATCGGGCACGACGGGCCATCCGAAGGGCGCGACCATCACCCATGGCATGACCTTCTGGAACTGCGTCAATCTCGGCGGCCCCGCCTGCATCGGGCCGGCCTCGGTGCTGCTCACCGTGCTGCCGCTGTTCCACACCGGCGGTCTCAATTGCTACACCAATCCGGTGCTGCACGCCGGCGGCACCGTGATGATCATGCGCGCCTTCGATCCCGGCACGGCGCTCGGCCTGATCAACGATCCCGCGCAGGGCATCAACGTGTTCTTCGGCGTGCCGGCGATCTACCAATTCATGGCGCAGCACCCGGCCTTCGCGACCACCGACCTCAGCCGGCTGATCGTCGGCGGTGTCGGCGGCGCTCCGATGCCGGTGCCGCTGCTCAAGGTCTGGGAAGCGCGCGGCGTTGCGCTTCAGCAGGGCTACGGCATGACCGAGACCTCGCCGGCCGTCTTGGTGCTCGATCGCGAGGATGCCGCGCGCAAGGCCGGCTCCGCCGGCAAGCCGGTGCTGCATACGGAGGTGCGCATCGTCCGGCCGGACGGCAGCGATGCCGACGTCGGCGAACTTGGCGAGCTCTGGGTGAAGGGACCCAACATCACGCCCGGCTATTGGAACAGGCCGGAAGCGAACAAGACCTCCTTCACCGACGGCTGGCTGCACACCGGCGATGCGACCCGCGTCGACGAGGAGGGCTTCTACTACATCGTCGACCGCTGGAAGGACATGTACATTTCCGGCGGCGAGAACGTCTATCCGGCCGAGGTCGAGAACGTCCTGCATCAGCTCAGTGCCGTCGCCGAAGCTGCCGTGATCGGCATCCCGGATCCGCAATGGGGCGAGGTCGGCCTTGCCATCGTCGCGGTCAAGCCTGGCCAGAAGCTCACTGAGGCCGACGTCTTGGCGCATTGCGCGGCCAATCTGGCGCGTTTCAAATGCCCGCGTCAGATCCGCTTCGTCGACGCATTGCCGCGCAACGCCACCGGCAAGATCCACAAGCCGACCTTGCGCAAGGAATTCTCGGTCTCTTCCGAGGTCGACAGGAAAGTCGCCAACGCCTGACCACAGCGCCCTTGGCGGACGCTTTTATCTTTCCGGCACGCCGGCCGGTCGATCGCGGACTATTGCGTCAGGAACAGCGCAAAAGGCTCTTCCACCGTGCGGCGCAGATGCTTTCGATACAGGGCGTGGTTGGCATCGTTGGGCGCAACCCGCCCCAAGGATGGCTGCGGGACGTTCCTGAGCGGCACGTAGGCGATCGGTGCCGCGATCGGCGTGAGCTGCGAACCAGGGCCTGCACGGAGCGTCGAGATGATGCCGTACATCTCGCCGGCGACCGTCGGCCGCGACACCGTGATCACGCGATGTTGGCCGTGCTTGATGATGACGAGGTAGACGAAGCCTGATTGATGGGGAACGGCGACCTCGCCGGTATGCTCGTAGGCGGCATCGGTTCGATCGCCCTCGCGGAAGACCAGAGAAGAGACTTTCCGCTCCCAGATGATCTCGGTGCGGTAGGCGAAAATCGCGTCCTTGTCGCCGAAGGACGGCCGCAACGTGATGTAGACGTCCTCGAGCCAGGTCACGGCGCGATGCGCATAGGAGCCGAGGCTGTCGGGAGCGACATCGTTGGCGGCCTGAGACGCCGGCACGACGGGGCTTTTGCGTAAGGATACGCCCAGTGCCTGCTCCAGCCGCACCGTCGTCGCCAGGGTGAACGGCCGTCGTCCGCCGAGCACCTTCTCCAGCGTCGAGAGGCTGAGCTTGGCCTGCTCGGCCAGCGCCTGCCGGGAAATCCTGCGTCTGGCGAGCTCCTCGCGAATGGTGTCAGCGATCTCGCGGCTCTGCTCGTCCGAAAGCTGCTTGTCGGAAACCTTGTCCTGCATCTGCATCGTTGGCCCTGCTCCAGCACGGCCATTCTAGCAGGCCGGACAAACCAGCACAAAACCGCACATGGTCACCCCGGCCACGGCGCACCCGGCCGGCCGTGGCGGAACATTGCCGATCATTCTGCTCGCGAAAGCGGCCGCTCCCGACGAATGCTCGGAGCCAGCAAACGCCCTTTCGGGAGCAGGCCAAATGGACACCTACGACACAGCCGACGACGACGAGCACCCCATGTTGAAAGGGCTGATCAAGCTCGGATTGCTTCTTCTCGCGCAGGGCATCGCGGTGATGCTGATGGCGTTCGTGGCCCTGCTGGTCAGCTTCGGGACGAGTTGGTCGGCAACGACCGAGCAGGCCAGCCTGCTCCAGCCCGGCGATCCCAGGTCCGGAAGCCTGCTCCTGAAGGACGGCGGCGCCATCACGGAACCGATCCGCCTCGGCATCGACGTCGACATCACGGTTTCCGGCCCGACCCTGCGCGCCCGGGTCACTCAGGCCTTCCGCAACCCGACCCAGGATTGGGTCGAGGCGACCTATGTCTACCCGCTCGCGACCGGCGGTGCCATCGATACGCTGAAGATGGTGGTCGGCGACCGCATCATCGTGGGAGACATCAAGGAGCGGCAGCAGGCACGATTGATCTACGAAGAGGCGCGCCGCGCCGGTCAGAGGGCCGCGCTCACCGAGCAGGAACGGCCGAACATCTTCACCAATTCGGTTGCCAATATCGGCCCTGGCGAAACCGTGCTGGTGCAGATCGAATATCAGGAGCCTGTGCATCAATCCGGCAACGAATATTCGCTCCGCCTGCCGCTGGTGATCGGACCGCGCTACAATCCGGCGCCGATCGTCCAGAGTGTCGATTTCCGCAACGACGGATCGGGCTGGGGCGCGACGACGTCGGACCCGGTAGCAGATCGTGACCGCATCTCGCCGCCCGTGCTGGATCCCGCCAAGACTGCACCGGTCAATCCGACCAGCATCACGGTGCACCTGAAGGCCGGCTTCGCGCTTGGCGAGGTCAAGAGCCACCACCATAATGTCAAGATCGAGAGTCCGGACAGCACGACACGAATCGTCACGCTCGCCGACGGCGCTGTCCCCGCCGACCGCGACTTCGAGCTGACGTGGAAGCCAGTCACCGACAAGGCGCCGTCGGTCGGCCTGTTCCGCGAACGTGTCGGCGATGCCGATTATCTGCTCGCCTTCGTCACCCCGCCCGGCGCCGAGCAGGCGACACCAAAGCCGCTGCCACGTGAGGTCGTGTTCGTGATCGACAATTCGGGGTCGATGGGCGGCACGTCGATGGTCCAGGCCAAGGCGAGCCTCGCTTACGCGCTTACCCGGCTTCAGCCGACCGACCGCTTCAACGTCATTCGCTTCGACGACACCATGGACGTGTTGTTTCCCGCTTCCGTGCCGGCCGATGCCGCGCATGTCGGCGAGGCGACCTCGTTCGTGGGCGCTTTGCAGGCGCGCGGCGGCACCGAAATGGTGCCGGCGATGCGCGCAGCGCTGGCCGACAAGCTCGGCGACACCGGCATGGTTCGCCAGGTCGTCTTCCTGACCGACGGCGCAATCGGCAACGAGCAGCAATTGTTCGAAACGATCACGGCGATGCGCGGCCGCTCGCGTGTCTTCATGGTCGGCATCGGGTCGGCACCCAACACCTATCTGATGACCCGCGCCGCCGAGCTCGGCCGCGGGGCCTTTACCCATATCGGCTCCGTCGAGCAGGTGGAGGAACGCATGCGCGGCCTGTTCGCCAAGCTCGAAAATCCGGCCGTGACCGGTCTCACCGCGAAGTTCTCCGAGGCCAACGCCGACGTCACCCCGGCGATCATCCCCGACGTTTATCGCGACGAGCCGCTGGTGCTGGCGGCAAAGCTCGACAAGCTCGCAGGCTCACTCGAGATCAGGGGGCGCGTCGGCGACCGCCCATGGTCGGTGACGCTGCCGATGCAACATGCCGCCGAAGGCAAGGGCCTGTCGAAACTCTGGGCCAAGCGCAAGATCGGTGACGCCGAAGTGGCGCGCGCCATGCGAGAGCTCGCACCCGGGGAGGCGGACAAGGCGATCCTGACGCTGGCGCTCGACCATCAGATCGTCACGCGCCTGACCAGCCTCGTCGCCGTCGACAAGAGTCCGAGCCGCCCCGAAGGCGCGCTGCTCAAGCTCAGCGAATTGCCGATCAACCTGCCGGCCGGCTGGGATTTCGAGAAGGTGTTCGGCGAACGGCCGCAGATCCCGGCGCAGCTGCGCGAGCGCCATGCCGATGCGGGCACCTCACCGGCCATGCGGCGCCCGACACCCGCAGCGCCCGATTCAATCCGTCTGCCCAAGACGGCGACCTCGGCCGAGCTGAAGATGATCGCGGGCCTGATCCTGATCGTGCTCGCCCTTTTCCTGTTCGTGTTCAACCGGCGTCGGCCATTGCTCACCAACGCCGCTTGAGAGAGGAGCCCCCGACTCCTCTGTTAGCGCGCGCGGCTGCCTGTCCCGTAACCAACGGCCGCGCGCGTCTTTTTTTGGGGGTGTCATTCCGGGGCGATGCGAAGCATCGAGTCCGGAATCTCGAGATTCCGGGTTCGGCTCTACGAGCCGCCCCGGAATGACCAACAAAGAGATGCAGATGCCCCGCCTCATATCTCCTCTGGTTCTGGCCCTGATCGGCCTCTTCCTGTTCGGCGACGGCGCCTACATCCACGCCAAGGCATGGCTCGCCCAAATGCTGCTTGAGCGGGCGTTCGACCGAAGCATTGCGACGGGACAGGCGGTAAAGCCGTGGTCGTGGGCCGACACCTGGCCGGTGGCGCGGATCGAGGTCAAGCGGATCGGTGCCAGCGCCATCGTGCTGGACGGCGCGAGCGGACAGGCGCTGGCGTTTGGCCCCGGCCATATCCACCAAACAGCCGATGCCGGTGAACGCGGGACTGCCGTCTATGCCGCCCATCGCGACACTCATTTCCGCTTCCTGCGCAATGTCGTCATTGGTGACATCATCGATGTCACACGTCGCGACGGTCGCCATTTCCGCTATCGCGCGGATTCCTCGGCCGTGGTTCGTTTCGATGCATCGGGCATCGACGCTACGACACAAGGTTTCGAGCTTGTTCTCGCGACCTGCTGGCCATTCGACGCGGTCACCTCCGGCCCCGAGCGCTACATCCTGCATGCGACATTGATCGGAGCCGACAAATCGCCCACCGCGCCGACGACACGCGGCAGCGTCGCTCATTCCACCACACGGCATACCCCCGTGGTTGCCAGTCCGAAGGACTCGCCATAGAACGGAGTGACGCTCGACCAAGAAGAACAACAGGTGAGGTCACGGCATGGAAGCCCAAGTGTCTGCTGCGTCCGCGTTCCATCCATGGTCTCCACCGTCCGATGCCAGCGACATCGTCAAGGGCATCCACGCGATGCTGCATCCGCGCAACATCGTGCTGGTGGGCGCAACCGACAAGCCCGGCAATTATGCCGAACGCATCTGGAACAATCTGGTCAAATACGGTTTCGGGGGCGGCCTCTATCCGGTTAACGCCAAGCGCGATGCCATCTGGGGCGTCCCCTGCTACAAGGATTTTGCGAGCCTTCCCGAGAAGCCCGATCACGTTCTGGTGCTGGTGCCGGCGCGTTTCGCCGTACAGGTGATCCGCGACGCCGCGGCGGCCGGCGCGCGGTCGGCCACTATCGTCACCTCCGGCTTCAGCGAGCTGCAGGACGAGGAAAGCCAAAAGCTCGCCGCCGAATTGCAGGCGGCCGTGCGCGAGACAGGACTTGCAGTCACGGGGCCGAACTGCCTCGGCAATCTGAGCGCCGGCGAAAAGCTCTTCACCAACATCGACGACCGTGTCGTGACCATGGAGCAGGGCGCGGTGGCGATCGCCGGGCAGTCCGGTGCCATCGTCATGGCGATCCGTCAGGCGCTTGAGGATCGCGGCGTCGGTGTCGGCTACATGGTGACAACAGGCAATGAGACCGGACTCGAGACGCCGGACCTGATGCGCTATTTCGCCGAGGATCCGAGCGTCAAGGTGATCGTCGTCTATCTCGAGGGCGTACGCAACACCAGGGCGTTCCGCGACGCCTGCAAGGCGGCGCGCGCCGCCAGCAAGCCCGTGATCGCGCTCAAGCTCGGCGCATCCGAAGGCGGCCGCGCTGCGGCGATGGCGCACACCGGCGCGCTCGCGGGCTCGATCGAGACGTTCGACGCCGTTGCAACGCGCGAAGGCGTGATCCGGGTCGGTGGGCTCGACGAGCTGATCGAGACCACCGAATGCTTCGTCCACGCGGCCGTGCCCAAGGGCGACCGGTTCGCCGCCGTCACGCTGTCGGGCGGCAAGCGCGGCATGCTGATCGACGCCTTTGACGCAGAAGGCCTGAAGTTTGCGCCGCTGAGCCCGCATGTCAGCTCGGAGCTGGCGAAGATGCTCGGACCGGGCTCGATCGTCGGCAATCCGCTCGACGCCGGATTTGCCGCGGTCGTCGATCCCTCCGTCTATATGAAGTCGATCAAGCTGATGATCGACGATCCCGATATCGACATCGTCATTGTCGATGCCGAGCTGCCGAAGGCGCCGCACGAGCTGCGGGAGCGCAATTTGCGCATCGTCGACGAGATGGCGGGCAAGGCCGGCAAGCCGGTGATCTACATCAGCGCGATGTCGATCGGCTTCACCGAGTTCACCAAATCCTTGCGCAAGTCGCTGCCGCATCTCGCGGTCATGCAGGGCATGGACCGGGCGGTGACCGCGATCAAGTCGCTGCTCGCCTACGCCAAGCTGCGCAAGGAGGTGCCCGACCTCGTCTCGAGCTCGAAGCCCGCCGCGCGCGCCGTGCTGGAGAAGGCGCTGAGATCTGCAAGCGGCGCCGCGCTCGACGAGGTCGCCTCGAAGAAGCTCCTGAAGGCGTATGGCATTCCGATCTCGAAGGAGGCGATCGCACAGACCGCGACGGAAGCTGTAGAGATCGCCAGGCAGATCGGCTTTCCGGTCGTGGCCAAGGTCGTCAGCGAGGAGATCCTGCACAAGTCCGACATCGGCGGCGTGGTGTTGAACCTGAACAGCGCGGCCGAGGTGAAGAAGGCATTCGCCGATATCACGGCGCGGGTGAGCAGGTTGAAGGGCAAGCCGAGGCTCGACGGCATCCTGATCGCGCAGCAGGTCAAGGCCGAGCTCGAGCTCGTGGTCGGCGCCTCGCTCGATGCCGAGATGGGGCCTGTCGTGCTGTTCGGCACCGGTGGCATCGACATCGAGCTGATGAAGGACGTCGCGCTCGCTGGCGCGCCCCTGGACGAAGCCGAGGCGCGGCTCCTGATCGGCCGCACCAAGGCCGGCATCAAGATGCGCGGCTATCGCGGCAAGCCGGCCCTGCACGAAGCCTCCGCGGTGAAGGCGCTGGTCGGCCTTTCCAATTTGATCGCGGATGCCGGCGCCCGGATCGCCTCGATCGACGTCAATCCGTTCCTGATCAACACCAGGACCGGCGTGGCCGTCGATGCCCTGATCGTGCTGAACAATGCTGCGGCAAAGCGTGCGGCTGGACATTAGAGCGAAGAAGGCGGCGGGTTACGCTTCGCTAACCCGCCCTCCTTACATTGCGGGCTGCTTCCAACTTCCCCGTTTTGGCCGTAAAACCGTCCCCATATGGCACGTGCGAGCAATCTGGTGATCGGAACGGCGACGCTGGCGGTGATCGCCGTGGCGTTCGGCGGCGTGCTCGGCGTGCAGAAATGGCGCACCATCCAGAGCCGCAGCCAGTTGCGCGTGGTGTTCGAGGGCGGCTCCGCCAGCGGCCTGCGCCGCGGCGGCCCGGTCAATTTCGACGGTGTGCCGGCCGGCCAGATCCGCTCGATCAAGCTGGAGAGTCCGCGCCGGATCGTGGCGCTGGTGATGCTCGACAATACCGCGCCGATCCGCAAGGACACTGTGGCGGGCATCGAGTTCCAGGGCCTCACCGGCGTCGCTGCGATCTCACTGATCGGGGGCGCGCCCTCCGCGCCACCGGTGCCGCTGGACTCGGACGGCGTCCCCGTCCTGACCGCCGACCTCAGCGACGCCGAAACTATCGTCGAGACCCTGCATAGTGTCGACCGCACGATCGTCAGCAACGCCCCCGCAATCAAGGAGGGCCTGAGCACGTTTGAAAATTATACCGCCGATCTGCGGAGCAAAGGCACCGAGATCGACTCCGTGATGGCCAAGGTCGACAGCGCCTTCGCGGGCTTCGACAAGGCGGTCACGAAGATCGAGGGCGTGGTGCCCGGCTTCGTCGACGGCAAGGCCGACGAGCTGTTCGAGAAGATCAAGGGATTGCACGAGCTTGCCGACACCATGAAGAAGAAGTCGGCGGGCTATCTCGAGGACATCCGTCGCTCACTGCTCGATGTCAGCGAAGCCGCCAACAAGATGAGCGGGATACCCACACCCGCCGCCGCCCCGCGCCCGCCGCGCAAGCCTGCACAGCAGAAGCGCTGATCTAGTAGTTGGACGCCGCCGCCTCATTTGGGATGCCGTCGATCGGACACTCATCGGTTCCCGGCGTCGCGCGGGTCATCGCCTCGACCATGTCGCGCGTTCCTTCGGGATCCCTGATCCAGTTCTTGTAGAAATCATACGGGCACGCCGCGACGCCGCGCGGGCTGTCGCCGGAATTGATCATGCCGGTGTAACCGCGGTGGACCAGCTTGTAGAGATGGTTCTGCGACTGGCCGTTGCGGCGCGCATCGCGGATCAGGTGTTTCGAAAGCTGCGCATATTGGATGCCGTAATCCTCCTCGCCGCATTCGCCGAGCGTGCGGCCGTCGAAGCCGATGATCGCGGAATGGCCGAAATAGGAATAGACGCCGTCGAAGCCGGCGGCATTGGCGACCGCGACATAGACGTTGTTGGCCCATGCCATCGCCTTGGAGATCATGACCTGCTGCTCCTTGGCCGGGTACATGTAGCCCTGGCAACGCACGATCAGCTCGGCGCCCTTCATGGCGCAGTCGCGCCAGATCTCCGGATAATTGCCGTCGTCGCAGATGATCAGGCTGACCTTGAGTCCCTTCGGCCCCTCGGACACATAGGTGCAATTGCCGGGATACCAGCCCTCGATCGGCACCCAGGGCATGATCTTGCGGTACTTCTGCACGATCTCGCCCTTGTCGTTCATCAGGATCAGGGTGTTGTAGGGCGCCTTGTGCGGATGCTCCTCGTGGCGCTCACCGGTCAGCGAGAACACGCCCCAGACCTTGGCCTTGCGGCAGGCCTCGGCGAAGATCGCGGTTTCCTCGCCCGGCACCACCGAGGCCGTCTCGTACATCTCCTTGGAGTCGTACATGATGCCTTGCGTGGAATATTCCGGGAAAATCACGAGGTCCATGCCGGGCAGTCCGACCTTCATGCCGACGATCATGTCGGCGATCTTGCGGGCGTTCTCGAGCACCTCGGCCTTGGTGTGCAGGCGGGGCATTTTGTAATTGACGACCGCGACGCCGACCGTGTCGTTACTGCTGGAGATGTCACCGTGAAGCATGTTGAGAGCTCCTGTACCTTATCTGTTTGATGCTGGCGTGTAGCGTTAGTGGCTGATCATCCAGGGCCGCGCCGTCGGAAAACCCTTGGCGCCGCTTCCGGACTTGGTCATCAGCCGCGCCGGCTTCTTCTTGTCCGACGAGCCCTTGTCCTTCACCGTCTTGCCCGACGAGCAGCAGCCGCAGCCGGGGCCGTGCGAGGCCTTGTATTGCGCCAGCGTCTGCGGTGCGTGCGAGCTGCGCTCGTTGACGGCATGCGCCTTGCGCTTGTCGGCCGGCATGCAGAAGAAATTCGGGGCGGTCAGAATCACCCGCGGCGCCATGGTCTCGCAGTGCGGACAGCTTTGCGGATCGTCGCATTCCGCCATCGGGCGCAGGTCCTTGAACGGACCGCAGTCGTCACAGAGATATTCGTAGACCGGCATCGTGTACCCCTTCGCGTTCGGTCATGGCGGAGCGTCCGCTTCACCTCGCCCCGCTTGCGTGGGGAGGTCGGAACGCATCGCAAGATGCGTTCCGGGTGAGGACGGAGTTTCCGCAAACTCACTGTCATCGTTCAGGCGGAGATAGCCCCTCGTCCCAACCCTCTCCCCGTAAGAACGGGGAGAGGGAGCGCAAGCGTCACTTGTCCGGCGAGATCGGCATCTGGATATCGCCGGTGATGTGCTTGATGGGTCCGGCCGCCGACGGCATCACGTCGAAGTCGAAGATCTCCGTCGGCAGCCACAGCGTGGCGCAGGCATTGGGTACGTCGACCACGCCGGAGATATGGCCCTGGCACGGCGCGGTGCCGAGGATCGAATAGGCCTGCGCCCCCGAATAGCCGAACTTCTTGAGGTACTCGATCGCGTTGAGGCAGGCCTGACGATAGGCAATGTGAACATCGAGATAGTGCTGCTTGCCGGCCTCGTCGACCGAGATGCCTTCGAAGATCAGATAGTCCTTGTAGTTCGGCGTGATCGGCGACGGCTTGAAGATCGGGTTCTTGATGCCGTACTTCGACATGCCGTCCTTGATCACTTCCACCTTCAGGTGCAGCCAGCCGGCCATTTCGATGGCGCCGCAGAAGGTGATCTCGCCATCGCCCTGGCTGAAGTGCAGATCGCCCATCGAAAGACCGGCGCCAGGCACATAGACCGGGAAGTAGATCTTGGAGCCGCGCGAGAGATCCTTGATGTCGCAATTGCCGCCATGCTCGCGCGGCGGCACGGTGCGCGCACCTTCGGCGCCGATCTTGGCCTTGACGTCGCCCTTGGCGCGGCCGCCATGGGCGGTCGGCGCGAACGGCGGGTTGGCAAGGCCAGGCACACGGGTCGGGTTGGTCGAGATCAGCTCGGCCTCGCGCTTGTTCCAGGTGTCCAGCATCTTGGGATCGGGTAGACAGCCGATCAGGCCGGGATGGATGAGACCTGCGAAGTTCACGCCGGGCACGTGGCGCGACGAGGTGTAGAGGCCCTTGATGTCCCAGATCGACTTCTGCGCCAGCGGGAAATGGTCGGTGAGGAAGCCGCCGCCGTTCTGCTTGGAGAAGAAGCCGTTGAAGCCCCACAGGCTCTCCTTGAGCGGACCCACGTCGAGCAGATCGACGACGAGCAGGTCGCCGGGCTCGGCGCCCTTGACGCCGATCGGGCCGGAGAGGAAGTGCACGATCGACAGATCGATGTCGCGCACGTCGTCGGCGGAATCGTTGTTCTTGATGAAGCCGCCGGTCCAGTCGTAGGTCTCGATGATGAAATCGTCGCCGGGATTGACCCAGGCCACGATCGGGATGTCGGGGTGCCAGCGGTTGTGCACCATGTCATTTTCATAGGCCGATTTGGTGAGATCGACCTTGATCAGTGTCTCTGGCATCGAGATGCTCCCCTTTGACTACGGTTGGTTAGACGGACAGATATTTCGAGACTTGCGCGGCATCGACGGCATCGCGCGGATCGTCACGCACGATCTCGCCGTTCTCGATCACCAGAACGCGGTCGGCGATATCGAGCGCGAAGCTCAGGACCTGCTCGGACACGACGATGGAGAGCCCCTTTTCGTCGCGGATGCGCTTCAGGGTGCGCGCCATCTCCTTGATGATCGACGGCTGGATGCCTTCGGTCGGCTCGTCCAGCAGCAGAACCTTCGGCTTGGTTGCGAGCGCGCGCGCGATCGCGAGCTGCTGCTGCTGGCCGCCGGACAAGTTGCCGCCGCGGCGACCCTTCATTTCCAGCAGCACGGGGAACAGTTCGTAGATGTCGCCCGGCACCTCGGAGCCACCGGAGACGACGAGGCCGGTCTCGATGTTCTCCTTCACCGTCATGGTCGAGAAGATCATGCGGCCCTGCGGCACGTAAGCGAGGCCCTTGGCGACGCGCTCGTAGCTCTTGAGGCTGCCGAGCTCGGCGCCGTCCATGGTCACCGAGCCGCGTCTCGCGGGCAGGATGCCCATCAGCGACTTCATCAGCGTGGTCTTGCCCATGCCGTTGCGGCCCATGATCGCCACGATCTCGTTGGGCGCGACCTTGACGTTGAGCCCGTGCAGCACCTCGCTCTGGCCATAGGCAACATGGAGATCGGAAATTGCCAGCATCAGCGTGTTCCTGATTCAGAGTGAATGGTGAGGCACGAACGCCTTCCTTCTTCCCTTGTGGGAGAAGGTGGCGCGGACGCAGTCCGCGACGGATGAGGGGTCTGCATCCGCGGATGCACGAGGCAGTTTGACGCGCGGAGAGACACCCCTCACCCGGATCGCATCCGGCGATGCGATCCGACCTCTCCCACAAGGGGAGAGGTGCACCGCCCGAGCCGCAACTGTTTCACTCACCTTCGCCATCGCTCAGTGCCCCAGATAGACTTCGACGACCTTGGGATCGTTCTTCACCTTCTCCATGGTGCCCTCGGAGAGGATCTGGCCCTGGTGCAGCACGGTCACCTTGTGCGCGATGTCCTCGACGAACTTCATGTCGTGCTCGATCACCAGCACCGAGCGGTTCTTGATGATGCGGTTGAGCAATTCGGCGGTCTTGGCGCGCTCGGACACACTCATCCCGGCGACGGGCTCATCGAGCATCAGGAGATCGGGGTCCTGAATCAGCAGCATGCCGATCTCGAGCCATTGCTTCTGGCCGTGGCTGAGCTCGTCGGCATAGGTATTGAGCTTGTCCTTGAGGAAGATCATCTCCGCGATCTCCTCGACCCTGTCCTTCACCAGCTGGTCGCGCTGAAAGGTCAGCGAGCCGAACACGCTGCGGCCGCGGGGGAATGAGATCTCGAGGTTCTCGAACACGGTGAGATCCTCGAACACCGACGGCGTCTGGAACTTGCGTCCGACGCCGGTCTGCACGATCTCGTTCTCCTTCATCTTCGTGAGCTCCTTGCCACGAAACTGAATCGAGCCCGAGGTCGCCTTGGTCTTGCCGCAGATCAGGTCGAGCACCGTGGTCTTGCCGGCACCGTTCGGACCGATGATGACGCGAATCTCGTTCTCCTCGACATAGAAGGAGAGATCGTTGACCGCCTTGAATCCGTCGAACGAGACGGTCAGGCCGGAGACGGCGAGCAGGAAGTCCTTCGGCTGATGACCGATGAGCATGATCTATCTCCTCACTGCCAGCGTGGCATCGGCATCGTGATGACCGATGAGCATGATCTATCTCCTCACTGCCAGCGTGGCATCGGCATCGTGATGACCGATGAGCATGATGGCCTCCCTCACTCTGCCGGCGCGCCGTCGGCGACCGAATTGTCGTTCCAGCCCGGCTTCGCCTTGCGCGAGGCGAACAGCCGATCGATGCGCGGCTGCACGTAGTCGGCCCAGAGCCCGGACAGACCATTGGGGAAGGCGAGCACGACCGCGATGAACAACGCGCCGAGGCCGAACAGCCAGAGTTGCGGGAAGGATTCGGACAGGCTGGTCTTGGCGAAATTCACCAGGATGGCGCCCCAGATCGCGCCGAAGATCGACATGCGCCCGCCGACCGCGGTGTAGATCACCATCTCGATCGACGGTACGATGCCGACGAAGGACGGCGACATGAAACCGACATTGAGCGCGAACATGGCGCCGCCGATCGCAGCGAAGACCGCCGCCATGCAGAAGGCGAAGATCTTGAAATTGGCGACGCTGTAGCCGGAGAAGCGGACGCGGTCCTCCTGCTCACGCATCGCCACCAGGATGCGGCCGAGCTTGGTCAGGCGGATGAACTGCGCGATGCCGATGCAGGCGAACAGCAGCACCACTTCGACGAAGTACAGGATGATCTTGGCGTGGTCGGGCCGGATGTCCCAGCCCTTGAGCGTGCGCAGATCGGTCATGCCGTTGATGCCGCCGGTGTAGCCCTGCTGCCCGACGATCAGGATGGTGAGGATGGCGGCCACGGCCTGGGTGATGATCGCGAAATAGGTGCCGCCGACGCGGCGCTTGAACATCGCGGTGCCGATGATCAGGGCGAACAGGCCGGGGACTAGGATGATGGCGAGGATGGTGAAGGTGAGGCTGTGGAACGGCTGCCAGAACAGCGGCAGTGACGTGATCTGATTCCAGTCCATGAAATCGGGGATGCCGGGCGTCGACTGGATCTTGGTGTTCTCGACGCTGGAGGCCTCGAGCTTGAGGAACATCGCCATGCAATAGCCGCCGAGGCCGAAGAAGACGCCCTGCCCCAGGCTCAGGATGCCGCCATAGCCCCAGCACAGCACGAGGCCGAGTGCGACGAAGGCGTAGGTCAGGTATTTCGCGACCAGATTCAGGCGGAATACGTCCAGCGTCAGCGGCAGGATCACGAACAGCACGGCGGCAAGCGCAATGAAGCCCATCAGTTCGGATCGGTTGAAGAAGCGTGAGTTGATGATCATGACTTGCCTGCTTCTCGTTATTTGCGAACCTTGAGGGCGAAGAGACCCTGCGGTCGCAGCATCAGGATGCCGACGACCGCGAGCAGCGTGAGCACCTTGGCCATCGAGCCCGACATGAAGAATTCGAGCGTCGATTGCGTCTGCGAGATCGAGAAGGCGGAGGCGATGGTGCCGAGCAGGCTGGCGGCGCCGCCGAACACGACGACCAGGAACGTATCGACGATGTAGAGCTGCCCCGACGTCGGCCCGGTCGAGCCGATCATGGTGAACGCGCTGCCGGCGACGCCCGCGATGCCGCAGCCGAGTCCGAAGGTGTAGCGGTCAACCTTCTCGGTGTTGATGCCGACCGCGCCGGCCATGATGCGGTTCTGCACGACGGCGCGAACCTGGCGGCCCCAGCGCGACATATAGAGAACGTAGGCGACTGCGATGGTGATCAGCACGGTGAGACACATCACGAAGACGCCGTTGATCGGCACCTCAATGCTGTCGGTGACGCGCAGCGAACCCAGCATCCACTGCGGCAGCTCGACGCCGACCTCGCGCGCGCCGAACACGGAACGATAGGCCTGCTGCAGCATCAGGCTGAGGCCCCAGGTCGCCAGCAGCGTATCCAGCGGGCGCTTGTAAAGGTGCCGTATCAGCCCCCACTCTACCACCATCCCCAGCGCACCGGAGGCGAGGAAGGCGAGGATCATCGCGAGGAAGAAGTAGCCGGCGAACAGACCCGGCAAATACGCCTGGAAGAGATTGGAGGTCATCCAGGTGACGTAGGCCCCGAGGATCATGAACTCGCCATGGGCCATGTTGATGACGCCCATCTGGCCGAAGATGATGGCAAGCCCGAGCGCCATCAGGACGTAGACCGAGAACAGGATCAGCCCGGCAAAGCCCTGCATGACGAAGATGGAGCCGAGATCACCAAGCGAGTAGTCGCCGAACATCGATGTCCTCCGTCGGGGATAAGGGTCCCGCGTCGCGATGCAGTGTCGCGACGCGGGGTCTTGGGCATGGACTTGCAATCCACGCCAGGGAGCGGTTTGCCTTCTGGGGAAACTGCGGCGGACGCCGCGGCTCTTACTGATAGCCCTTGGGGAACGGATCCGGCTCGACGAGATCGGCGGTCTCGTAGATCAACTCGAACTGGCCATCGAGCTTGGCGCGCCCCACCCGGGTCTTCGACCAGAGGTGATGGTTCTCGTGGATGCGCACATAGCCTTCCGGCGCGCCCTTGAACTCGACACCCGTAGAAGCCGTAGCGATCTTGTCGACGTCGAAGGAGCCGGCCTTCTCGACCGTCAGCTTCCACAGCCACGGGCCGAGATAGGCAGCCTGGGTGACGTCTCCGATGACAGTCTTCTCGCCCCACATCTTCTTGAAGGCCGAGACGAAAGCCTTGTTGTTCGCGTTGTCGAGCGACTGGAAATACTTCATGCAGGCATAGGCGCCCGCAATGTTCTCGCCGCCGATGCCGTCGATTTCATCTTCGGTCACCGAGATCGTCAGCAGCGCCTGCTTGGAGAGATCGATGCCGGCCGCCTTGAGCTGCTTGTAGAACGCGACGTTCGAGCCGCCGACGACGTCGGTGAAGATCACGTCCGGCTTGGTCAGCTTGATCTTGTTGATGACCGAGTTGAACTGCGTCGAGCCCAGCGCATAATATTCCTCGCCGACGACCTTGCCCTTGAGCACGTTTTCGACGTGCTTGCGCGCGATCTTGTTCGAGGTACGCGGCCAGATGTAATCCGAGCCGATGAAGAAGAACGACTTGGCGCCCTTCTCCTTGGCGATCCAGTTGAGGCCGGCGAGAATCTGCTGCGTCGCTTCCTGGCCAGTGTAGATCACGTTCTTGGATTGCTCGAGGCCTTCGTAGAAGGTCGGGTAGTAGAGCATGCCGTTATACTGCTCGACGACCGGCAGCACCGCCTTGCGGGAGGCCGAGGTCCAGCAACCCATGATCGCCGCAACCTTGTCGTTGACGAGGAGCTTCTTCGCCTTCTCGGCGAAGGTCGGCCAGTCCGATGCGCCGTCCTCCTGGATAAACTTGATCTTGCGGCCGAGCACGCCGCCCGCCGCGTTGATCTGCTCGATGGCGAGCTTTTCGGCCTGGATCGAGCCGGTCTCGGAGATCGCCATGGTGCCGGTCGCCGAATGCAGGATGCCGACCGTCACCTCGGTGTCGGTGACCGCAAGACCCGTGGTGTTGACCGCCGAGGTCGCCGGGGCCTGGGCAAATGCCCCCCGCGGCAGCATCGTCATGGCCGGCACGGCGGCCATTCCCATCAATAACTTGCGCCGAAACGGCGACAACAGGCCCTTGTTTCCTTCGTCCGACATGAGCACCCCACTTTTTGTTCGAGAACACGCGATTGGTGCCGTGAGGATGGCGCGGATCTGGGCGGCGGAAGCATACGCAAGATCGCGTATACTGCACCGCAAAATGCCGACGTAGGCTTTTGGTACGGAATTTGCGAGGGCTCTGGGTCCGTATCGGGAGTGGGGTAGAGCGTGGCAGGGCGGCAGCGAATAGACCGCGTCAGGCGCCAGTACAACCAATGGGTCGCCAACCAGACGCTGGAAGACTACGCGCTGCGCTTCACGGCCAAGAGCGCACGCCGCTGGTCCGCCGCCCGGGTCGCCAACACTGCGCTGGGCGCGATCTCGTTTCTGGCGATGGAGGCGATCGGCGGCACCATCACCCTGAACTACGGCGTCACCAACGCCACCGCCGCCATTCTCGTGGTTTCCCTCATCATCTTCTGCTGCGGGGTTCCGATCGCCTATTATGCCGCCAAATGCGGCATCGACATCGACCTGCTGACGCGCGGCGCCGGTTTCGGCTACATCGGCTCGACCGTCACCTCGCTGATCTACGCGTCCTTCACCTTCATCTTCTTCGCGATCGAGGCGGTGATCCTCGCGTCCGCGCTCGAAATGTGCTTCGGGATTCCGCGGCCGGTCGGCTACCTCATCAGCGCCGTCGTCATCATCCCGCTGGTCGCTTACGGCATCACGCTGATCAGCCGCTTCCAATTGTGGACGCAGCCGCTGTGGATCGTGCTGCACATCATCCCGTTCGCGGCGATCGCCTGGCACAACCCGCACTCCTTCACGGAATGGCACAAGTTTTCCGGCGAGCACGGCGATCTCGACGGACATTTCGATCTGCTGCTGTTCGGTGTCGCGGCCTCGGTCGTGTTTTCGCTGGTGGCGCAGATCGGCGAGCAGGTCGACTTCCTGCGCTTCCTGCCGCGCGATCGCCGCGCGTCCAGGGCCTCCTGGTGGATGGCGCTAATGAGCGCAGGTCCCGGCTGGATCGTGCTGGGCGCGCTGAAGCTGCTGGCGGGTTCGTTCCTCGCCTTCTTCGCGCTCAGCCACGGGGTGCCGCCCGAGGAGGCCGCCGAGCCGGCGCACATGTATCTCGAAGCGTTCCGCTACGTGCTGTCGCAGCCCGATCTTGCGCTGGCCTTGACCGGAACGTTCGTGATCCTGTCGCAGGTCAAGATCAACGTCACCAACGCCTATGCCGGCTCGATCGCCTGGTCGAACTTCTTCTCGCGTCTGACCCACAGCCATCCCGGCCGCGTCGTTTGGCTGGTCTTCAACGTCATCGTGGCGCTGCTGTTGATGGAGATCGGGGTCTACAAGGCCCTGGAGCAGACGCTGGCTCTGTATTCGAACGTCGCGATCGCCTGGGTCGGCGCGCTGGTCGCCGATCTCATCGTCAACAAGCCGCTCGGATTGCGGCCGCCGCAGAT
The DNA here is from genome assembly GCF_056429085.1 of Bradyrhizobium sp. CFUWI. Taxonomy (NCBI): domain Bacteria; kingdom Pseudomonadati; phylum Pseudomonadota; class Alphaproteobacteria; order Hyphomicrobiales; family Nitrobacteraceae; genus Bradyrhizobium; species Bradyrhizobium sp. CFUWI. The sequence continues at coordinate 307,398 of NZ_JBWJZE010000005.1, read as the reverse complement.
CGAATTCAAGCGCGCGCATCTCTACGACGTCAATCCGGTCGGCGTGGGCGCGATGACGATCGCGACCATCGTCTCGATCAGCGCCTTTTACGGCCTGTTCGGGCCCACCGCGAAGGCGCTGTCGGCCTTCATCGCGCTGGCGGTTGCCTTCATCGCGGCACCGTTGATTGCCTGGGCGACGGACGGCAAGTACTACATCGCACGCAAGCCGAAGCGGAGCTGGCAGAACCTCGAGTCGATCCAGTGCTGCATCTGCGAACACGCGTTCGAGCCGGAGGACATGGCCTCCTGCCCCGCTTACGCCGGGCCGATCTGCTCCCTGTGCTGTTCGCTGGACGCGCGCTGTCACGATCTCTGCAAGCCGCACGCGCGGATCCAGGCGCAGGTGTCGGAGACGCTGGGCAAGCTGATGCCGCAGCCGCTCTATGCGCGGATCAACTCGCAGCTCGGCCACTATATCGGCGTGTTCGTGGTCTCCGCGGGCCTCGTCGCGCTGGTGCTCGGGCTGATCTATCTGCAGACGTCGGCGAGCGTGCATGGCGAGAACACGCTCGTCTCCGAGGTGCTGTGGAAGGTGTTCTTCTCGCTCAGCATCATCATCGGCGTGGTGGCCTGGCTGTTCGTGCTGGCGCAGCAGAGCCGCCGCGCGGCCGAAGCCGAGACACGGCGGCAGACGACGCTGCTGATCCAGGAGATCGACGCGCACAAGCGCACCGACGCCGAGCTCCAGCGCGCCAAGGAAGTGGCCGAATCCGCCAACCTCGCCAAGAGCCGCTATGTGGTGGGCCTGAGCCACGAGCTGCGCTCGCCGCTGAACGCGATCAGCGGCTACGCCCAGCTGCTGGAGCAGGATGCGACGCTGAGCACCAAGCCGCGCGACCAGGTCCGCGTCGTCCGCCGCAGCGCCGACCACCTCTCCGGCCTGATCGACGGCATTCTGGACATCTCCAAGATCGAGGCAGGGCGGCTGTATCTGTCGCGCGACGAGGTGCGCCTCGGCGAATTCCTCGATCAGCTCGTCGGCATGTTCCGCTTGCAGGCCGCGGCCAAGGGCATCGACTTCGTGTTCCGGCGGCCGCCATACCTGCCGCTGGTGGTCTATGCCGACGAGAAGCGGCTGCGCCAGGTGTTGATCAATCTGCTCTCCAACGCCATCAAGTTCACCCAGAGCGGCAGCGTGCAGTTCGTCGTGCACTATCGCAGCCCCGTCGCCGAGTTCGAAGTGATCGACACCGGCCCGGGCATCCGCGCCGACGACCTCGAACGCATCTTCGCGCCCTTCGAACGCGGCGCGCTCGGCGTCTCGCAACCGCAGACCGGCACCGGGCTCGGCCTGACCATCAGCCGCCTGCTGGCCGGGGTGATGGGCGGCGATATCAAGGTGACGAGCACGGTCGGCACCGGTTCGACCTTCAAGGTCAAGATTCTGCTCTCGGAGGTCACCAATCCGCGGCGCATCGCGCCGGTGGAGGCGCCGGTCTCCGGCTATCACGGCGCGCGCAAGACCATCCTCGTCACCGACGACGATCCCGTCCATCGCGACCTGCTGCGCGAGGTGCTGACGCCGCTCGGTTTCATCCTGCTCAGCGCCCCCGATGGGCCCGGCTGCCTCGCGCTGGCACAGCATTGCCGGCCCGATCTGTTCCTGCTCGACATCACGATGCCGGCCATGGACGGCTGGGCCGTCGCGGAGGCCTTGCGCGCGAGCGGCCATCACCAGGCGCGCATCCTCATGGTGTCGGCAAGCGCGCTGGAGGCCCACGGCACCCCGCTGGCGCAGCCCTTCCACGACGGCTATCTGATGAAGCCGATCGACATCCCCCGTCTCCTGGAGACGATCCGCCACCTGCTCAAGATCGAATGGCAATACGGCTCGGACGAGATCGCGGTGCCGTTCTGGCGTCCCGAGACCGGATCAAGGCCGCCGGCGCGGCACATCGAGGCGCTGATCGGGCTCGGCCAGATCGGCTACGTCAAGGGCATCCAGTTGAAGCTGGACGAGATCGGCAGCGAGCATCCCGAGCATGCCGACTTCGTCGCACAGATGCGGTCGCTGGTCGACCGCTTCGATCTCGATCAGTACATGGACACATTGAAGACATTGCATGCGCATGAGCATTGAACCGAAGAAGCGCGACGTCGCGCTCGTTGTCGATGACTCTCCGGAGACGCTGCGGCTGCTGACCGATGCGCTCGACGGCGCCGGCATGACGGTGATGGTGGCGCTCGACGGCGCAGCCGCGATGCGTATCGTCGACCAGATCACGCCCGACATCGTGCTGCTCGATGCCGTGATGCCCGGCATCGACGGCTTCGAGACCTGCCGCCGGCTCAAGCGCGACGCGGACCTTGCCAATGTCCCTGTCATCTTCATGACGGGCCTCGCCGAAACCGAGCACATCGTGCGCGGGCTCGAGGCCGGCGGCGTCGACTACGTGACCAAGCCGATCGTGATCGAGGAGATGCTGGCGCGCATTCGCGTCCATCTCGGCAATGCCCGGCTGACGCAGAGCGCGCGCGCCGCGCTCGACGTCTCCGGCCGCTTCCTGTTCGCGGTCAACCTCCAGGGCAACGTGCTGTGGGCGACGCCGCAGGCGCAAAAGCTGATGTCGGACCATCAGGGCGCGCAGGCCGACGATTTCGTCCTGTCGCCATTGCTGCTGCAATGGCTGGAGCAGGCCAAGGCCAAGGGCAGCTCGAAGTCGCAGGCGACCTCGTTACCCGACAATCCGCAACTCCGGCTCTACTACATGGGCGAAACGGCGCCGAACGAGTTTCTGCTGCGGCTCTCCAGGGAGTCCGGCACCGCACTGCCTCCCGAATTCACCAGCGAGCTCGGCCTCACCACCCGCGAGGGCGAGGTGCTCGCCTGGCTCAGCAAGGGCAAGACCAACCGCGACATCGCGCAGATCCTCGGCCTCAGCCCGCGCACGGTCGACAAGCATCTGGAGCAGATCTATGCCAAGCTCGGCGTCGAGAACCGGACCGCAGCCGCAGCGATTGCGGCGAATGCGACGCGGCGGAATTCGTGAGCGTGAGTTGACACGCCACCGACCCAACAACCGGTGTCGTCCCGGACAAGCGCAGCGCAGATCCGGGATCCATAACCACAGGGAGACGTTTGGCGAGGACTCGGAGTGGTCAGCTCGCGCCATAATCACTCCCTGTGGTTATGGGTCCCGGGTTCGCTTCGCACCCCGGGACAACAGTGGAGTGTGTGGCGAGCGCGTCCGCCGCAATGGCCGCCTCCTCCCCACTCACCCGTACACAAACGCCTTGTCGTCCAGATCCGTCTTCGGAATCTCGTCCTTCTCGGTCCAGTAATCCTGGCTGTGCTGCCATTCCGGCTTGTCGCCGCGCTTGGGCAACAGGCCCATGTTGCGCATCATGTAGCCGGGGTTGAAGTTTTCCGGATCGATCCAGGGCAGGATCGGCATGTTGTGGTCTTCGGGGCGCAGTTTCACCTCGACCTTCCTCGCGCCCTTCGCCTTCATGTGACCGAGCAACCGGCAGACGAAGTCGGCGACGAGATCGACGCGTAGCGTCCAGCTGGCGCGGAAATAGCCGAACACCCAGACCATGTTCGGAACGCCCGTGAACATCATGCCGCGATAGGTGACGGTGTCGCCGAAGGCGAGCGGCTTGCCGTCGATCTCGAAAGCGATGTCGCCGAGCGCGGCGAGATTGAAGCCGGTTGCGGTCACGATGATTTCGGCTTCGAGCAGCTTGCCCGATTTCAGCTGGATGCCGTTCTCGACGAAGCACTCGATCTCGTCGGTGACGACAGAGGCCTTGCCGCCGGCAATGCCCTTGAACAGGTCGGCATCCGGCACGAAGGCGATGCGCTGCCGCCACGGCCGGTAGGTCGGCGTGAAGTGCGTCTCGACATCGTAGTCGGGACCGAGCACGGCGCTGATCTGGCCGATCAGCTCCTTCTTCACCTGCTCGGGCTTGGATACGCAGAGCTTGGTGAAGGCATCCTGCTCGAACAGGATCTTGCGCCGCACGATCTCGTGGATCCACTCCTCGTCGACCTGAAGCCGGCGCAGCTCCTCCGCGATCTCGATGGCGTTGCGGCCGAGTCGGAAATAGGTCGGCGAGCGCTGCAGCATGGTGACATGCGCGCATTTGTCCGCGATGTTCGGCACCAGCGTTGCCGCCGTGGCACCCGAACCGATCACGACCACTTTCTTGTTCGTGAGGTCAATGTCGTCGGGCCAGGTCTGGGGATGGACGATGCGGCCCTTGAAACGGTCCATGCCCTTCCATTCCGGCGTATAGCCTTCCGAATGGCGGTAATAGCCCTGACACATCCAGAGAAAATTCGCGGTGAACGTCCTTGCTTCGCCAGTATCGGTCGTCACCGCCTCGACGGTCCAGAGATTCTGTTCGCTCGACCAGCTCGCGGAATTGATCTTGTGCTTGTAGCGGATGTGCTTCGCAAGATCGTTCTCTTCGATCACCTCGTTCATGTAGGCGAGAATCTCTTCGGCGGTCGCGATCGGCGGTCCGACCCACGGCTTGAAGCGATAGCCGAAGGTATGGAGATCGCTGTCGGAGCGGATGCCGGGATAGCGATGCGTGATCCAGGTGCCGCCAAAGCTCGCCTGCGTCTCCAGGATGACGAAGCTCGTCCCCGGAAGCTGCTTTGTCAGATGATAGGCGCTGCCGATGCCGGAGATGCCGGCGCCGACGATCAGCACGTCGAAATGCTCTGAAGCTTGCTTGGTTGTGGCATGACTGCGAACGGCGACATTCATTGTTGTTTCTATGCCTTGCTTGTTCTTGTGGCCGCCCTTGACCGGACGGCGCGTTTCCTCCGCGACGGGCAGTTTCGCTCGCCGCGCTTCCGCTACAAAATGACATAGATCAAGTGCGGGTCAAATCACAGCGCCGCACCCCAGCTCCGCGCGGTCTGCAAGATCCAGTCGCGATAGAGCGTGAGCGGCGTGACGCCGGTCAATCCGCCGCAACCGGCGGCGCCGTTCGGCCCTGTGGACCAGCTGACGAGGCCGACGAGAACGGCACCATTCGGCCTGTCCTCGAACACGGGACCGCCGGAATCGCCGGTGCAGGCACCGATTCCCTCGCGAACGCCGTTGGTTACGGGATCGACCAGCCGGATCTGGAGCGTGCCGGGCTGGCCTGTGGCGACAAGCGCGGCAACACGCGTCGTACCGCCGCTCTTGCCTTCGCCGCGAACGGTGACGCCGATGCCGGCGATGACGAAACGGCTGCCGACCTGAATCGGAATGGTCGGCATGCCGACCGTCACCGTGGATTTTCCCTTGAGTGGAATTTCCAGTTGCAGCAATGCCACGTCGGCGGTGGCGCGGTGCGACTGCATCGCCTGCATGTTGAAGTTCGGATGGATCGCGACCGCGCGCACGTTCAGCAATTGCGGCGCACCGTCGGCGCCGCGTTCGACCACCTTGTAGTCCGCGCCTGGCTGCACGCAGTGCGCGACGGTCAGGACAACGCGTGGCGCAATCAAGCTGCCGGTGCAGAAATTGCCGCGCGAGCCGACGATGGTGACGATTGCGCGCGCGACACCATCGGCCTGCGGCGTGCCGCCGCCGACGATGGCATGAGCTGGCCCGACGGTCAGCAGCGCAGCTATGACGAGAGTTGCAAGCTTCTTCATGGGAACATGCTTCGGCATCGGTGATAGCGGGAGATTGCTTCGGACTGGCTCTTGCCGATAGCGCATGCTAGCCGTCTTGGAAAGGAATTGACGAGGGCAGGACATTGGCGATCGAGGCTGTAATCTTTGATTTTGGCGGCGTGCTGACGAGTTCGCCCTTTGAGGCATTCGCGCGGTTCGAGACGGCGCGTGGCCTGCCCATCGACATCATCCGGCGCACCAACGCCGCCAACCATCTGGAAAACGCCTGGGCCAAGTTCGAGCGGGCCGAGGTCGATATCGAGACGTTCGATCAATTGTTCGCCGAGGAATCTCGCGCGCTCGGCGCCGAGGTGCGCGGCCGCGAAGTGCTGCCGCTGCTGCAGGGCGACTTGCGCCCGGAGATGGTCGAGGCCTTGAAGCGCATCAAGGCGCAGTTCAAGACCGGCTGCATCACCAACAACCTCCCGGCCAATGCGATCGGCAGCCTGACGGGGCGCTCGCTCTACATTGCCGAGGTGATGGTGCTGTTCGACCACGTGATCGAATCCGCCAAGATCGGCCTGCGCAAGCCGGACCCGCGCATTTACGCGCTGATGGTAGACACATTGAGGGTCGATCCGAAGAACTGCGTCTATCTCGACGATCTCGGCGTCAACCTCAAGCCCGCGCGCGAGATGGGCATGACCACGATCAAGGTAACGAGCGGCGCACAGGCCATCGCCGAGCTCGAGAAGGCGACGGGGCTGAAGCTAGGGTAGCGCGTCAGTCTCCGTCATTGCGAGGCAATCCAGGGTGTTTCCGCGCAGAGATTCTGGATTGCTTCGCTGCGCTCGCAATGACGGTGCGGGAGCATCCCGCCTGTCAGATTGACTATCCCGCCGCGGCCGCGATGCGCTCGGGAAATGCCGCCGCCAGCGCGGCACGATCCGGCTTCAGCACGCCGCGCTCGGTGATGAGACCTGTGACAAGGCGCGCCGGCGTCACGTCGAAGGCATAGTTCGCGACCGGCGAACCCTCCGGCACGATCCGCACCGTCTCCAGCCGGCCGTCGGCCGTGCGGCCGGTCATATCGGTGACCTCGACGCCGCTGCGCTGCTCGATCGGGATGTCGCGGATGCCGTCATGGACGGCGAAATCGATCGTCGGCGACGGCAGCGCGACGTAGAACGGCACGTTGTTGTCGTGCGCGGCGAGCGCCTTCAGATAAGTGCCGATCTTGTTGCAGACGTCACCATTGGCGGCGACGCGGTCGGTGCCGACGATGGCGAGATCGACCATGCCGTGCTGCATCAGATGCCCGCCGGTATTGTCGGGGATCACGGTGTGCGGCACGCCGTGATGGCCGAGCTCCCATGCGGTGAGCGATGCGCCCTGGTTGCGCGGACGCGTCTCGTCGACCCAGACGTGGATCTTGATGCCGCGCTCATGCGCAAGATAGATCGGCGCCGTCGCCGTGCCCCAATCGACGGTGGCGAGCCAGCCGGCGTTGCAATGGGTCAGCACGTTGACCGTCTCGCCCGGCTTCTTCGCCGCGATCGCCTCGATCAGCTTCAGACCGTTGCCGGCGATACCGCGATTGATCTCGACATCCTGCTCGACGATCTCGTCGGCGCGCGCATAAGCGGCCTCGGCTCTTTCAACGGGATCGATCGGCGTGAGCGTCGCACGCATCTCGTCCAGCGCCCATTTCAGATTGATCGCCGTCGGCCGCGCCACCACGAGCGTATCATACGCATGCTTCAGACCGGCGTCGGAGGCACCCTCGCGCATGGCGAGTGCCATGCCGTAGGCCGCGGTGGCACCGATCAGCGGCGCGCCGCGTACCAGCATGTCGCGGATGGCAACGGCCGCGTCTTCGCACGAGGTCAGCTTGGCGACGACGAACTCATGCGGCAGCCGGCGCTGATCGATCGCGCCGATCGACCAGCCGTCGTGTTCGCGCCAGATGCTGCGGAAATGCTTGCCGTCGACCTTCATGGCATTCTGCCTTTCGTATCACGCCCGCAGCACGCGCCCCGCCACCGCGTCGAGCTTCTTGAGGAGCTCGGGATCGCGCGCCTCGGGCGCCGTGATCAGCGCTGTGTCGAGCGCACGGTCCGAGCCGATCGGACACGGCTCATGTTCGCGCGGAAGATCCTTCGCCAGCCGCGCCACCAGCGCCTTCGCCTTGTCGGCGTTCGACGTCAACACGCGGATGATGTCCTGCACCGTGACGGCATCGTGGTCGGGATGCCAGCAATCGAAATCCGTCACCATCGCGACCGTGGCGTAGCAGATCTCCGCCTCGCGTGCGAGCTTCGCCTCGGGCATGTTGGTCATGCCGATCACGGAATAGCCCAGCGTCTTGTAGGTCATGCTCTCGGCATAGGTGGAGAATTGCGGCCCTTCCATGCAGACATAGGTTCCACCGCGCGCAATCGCGATATTCTCGGCTTCAGCCGCTGCCGCAAGGTGGATACGCAACCGCGGCGAGACCGGATGCGCCATCGACACATGCGCGACGCAACCCCGCCCGAAGAACGAGCTCTCGCGCTTGTGGGTACGGTCGACGAACTGATCGACGAGGACGAAGGTGCCGGGCGGAAGTTCCTCTCTAAACGAACCGCAGGCCGACAGCGAGATCAGGTCGGTGACCCCGGCGCGCTTGAGCACGTCGATATTGGCGCGATAGTTGATGTCGGAGGGCGACAGCCGATGGCCCTTGTCGTGCCGCGGCAGGAACACGATCGGCAGCCCGGCGATATTGCCGCGCCTCAAGGGGGCCGACGGCTCGCCCCAGGGACTCCTGATCACCTCTTCGCGCGCATCCTCGAGACCCGGCAGATCGTAGATGCCTGAACCGCCGATGATGCCCAATACCGCCTGCGCCATGCCTGCTCCACCCATCCGCCACGTGCGACATGGTTAAGCTATGCCAGTTTTGCGGCGGTTTTGGAACGGGGTGGAGGCGGATGGCGGTGTCGTGAGGAGGGCGGACCCCATATTCAGTGTCATCCCTGCAAACGCAGGGACGACCCGGGGAGATATCGGCGCGAATTAAGCCGCGTTCGCCAGCCGCAACTGGGTCGCCACCATCCGCTCCAGGGTCTCGACGGATTGGAAATTCTCCGGCGTGATCTCCGACTGCGGGATCGTGAAGTCGAACTCGGCTTCGACCCCGAGCATCAGATTGACCATGTCCATCGAGGTCAGGCCGGCGTCGACGAGCTTGGCGGAAGACGTGACGTCTGCGGTGAGTGAATTCTGTTCGAGGATGCCCTTCACCAGCTTGATGATGCGATTGCGCACGTCGGTATTGAAGGCCTGCATCGGCAAATTCCCATCTGTCTAACGAGTCGGATCGAACTGCCGGCTACGATGGGCACGGCTCGCCGGTCCTGCAATGGGCGTCACCAATACTTCGCGTTTCTTAGTAAACGATGACTCAGATTGTCCGGAATCCAGGCATTTTCCAGAGTCCTAACGCGACGCCGGAAAATCCGGTGATGCAAACAACCGGCCCTTAACTGTTCGTCCGGAATTGGGCTTTGTTTACCCTCTATTTCATCGACGAATTTGAATTAAATCCGTAGCCTCGTCTCATAAGCAAAGATGACCGGAGGATCGCTTTCAGCGGCGTCGCAATGATGCCGGCGATCCCGAACGGCGAACCGGAGGCGGACGAGCATGAACGTGCGTGAAGCAATCCTCACTGTCGACGAAGCGCAGGCGAGCTTCCTCGAGCAGGGTCCCTCCCTGATCGAGCGCGCCGCCCGGACCGCCGCTGCTGCGGCGGCCGACGCCGATGGGGTCGATCGCGACGCCCGTTTCCCGCACAAGGCTTTCGAGGTCGCCCGCGAGCAGAAGCTGCTCGGCGTCATGATCCCGGTCGAGTTCGGCGGCTTCGGCGCCTCCATCTACGACGTCACCGACATCTGCTACACGCTCGGGCGCGCCTGCGCCTCGACTGCGATGATTTACGCGATGCATCAGACCAAGGTCGCCTGCGTTATCAGGCACGGCCACGGCATCCCTTGGATGGAGACCATGATGCGCCGGGTCGCCCGCGACCAGTGGCTGCTCGCCTCCTCCACCACCGAAGGCCAGAATGGCGGCAACATTCGCGCCAGCGCCGCCGCCGTCGACCACGCCGGCGACACCATCTCGCTGGTGCGCGATGCCACCGTGATTTCCTACGGCGCCGAGGCCGACGGCCTCGTCACCATCGCCCGCCGCGCCACCGATGCCGCTGCCTCCGACCAGGTGCTGCTGGCACTCGCCAAGGACGACTACTCGCTGAAGCCGACTCTCGGCTGGGAAACGCTCGGAATGCGCGGCACCTGCTCGACCGGGTTCGAGCTGAAGGTCGACTGCCCCGCCGACCGCGTCTTCCCGGAATCCTACGACAAGATCCACGCCCAGACCATGACACCGTTCGCACATCTGTGCTGGTCGTCGGCCTGGGCCGGGATCGCCGCCGCAGCAGTAGCCCGCGCGCAGGCCTTCATCCGCAAGGCAGCCCGCAGCTCCGGCGGCCAGATGCCGCCGGCCGCGGCGCATTTCACCGCCGCCAAGATGTCGCTGGCAAAACTGCGCGCGCTGCTGTCGGCCAATATCGATGCCTTCGCCCGCGCCGAGCATGACGAGCGCGCTCTTGGCTCGCTCGACTTCCAATCCTCGATCACGCTTCTGAAGGTGCAGGCCTCCGAGCTCGCGGTCGAGACCGTGATGCATGCGATGCGCACGGCGGGCCTCTCCGGCTACCGCAACGACGGCGAGTTCACCATGGGCCGGCACCTCCGCGACGTGCTGTCGGCTCCGATCATGATCAACAACGACCGCATTCTGGCCAATGCCGCGACGCCGACGCTGATGAGCGGCGTGCCGGCAAGCCTTCGTGACTAAGTGCTTGGCGACTGAGCCGACAAGAGTAATTTTGAGATAGCAGGGTACTGATCCATGAACATTGCCGTCCTCCCCGATTCGCCAGCGACCGCGCCGCAGACGATCGATCCGCTCGATCATCTCGCCGACAAGCTGTTCCATCGCATGGGCGCCGACGGCGTCTATGCCCGCACCGCGCTCTATGAAGGCGTCGTCGAGAAGCTGGCCGCGCTGATCACGGGCCATCGCGAGACCGGGAACGAAGTGATGCGCTTCCCGCCGGTGATGAGCCGGGCTCAGCTGGAGAAATCGGGCTATCTCAAGAGCTTTCCGAACCTGCTCGGCTGCGTCTGCGGCCTGCACGGGACCGAGCGCGAGATCAACGCCGCGGTGAGCCGCTTCGATGCCGGCGGCGACTGGACCACCTCGCTGTCGCCCGCCGACCTCGTGCTGTCCCCTGCTGCCTGCTATCCGGTCTATCCGATCGCGGCGAGCCGCGGACCCTTGCCGAAGGGCGGTCTGCGTTTTGACGTTGCCGCGGATTGCTTCCGCCGCGAGCCGTCGAAGCATCTCGACCGGCTGCAATCGTTCCGGATGCGCGAATATGTCTGTATCGGCAGCCCCGACGACGTCGCCGACTTCCGCGAGCGCTGGATGGTGCGCGCACAGGCGATCGCCCGCGACCTCGGCCTGACCTTCCGTGTCGACTATGCCAGCGATCCCTTCTTCGGCCGCGTCGGCCAGATGAAGGCGGTGAGCCAGAAGCAGCAGCAGCTCAAGTTCGAGCTCCTCATTCCGCTGCGCTCGGAAGAGCAGCCGACGGCCTGCATGAGCTTCAACTATCACCGCGAGCATTTCGGCACGACCTGGGGAATCCAGGATGCCGACGGCGAGCCAGCCCACACCGGCTGCGTTGCCTTTGGCATGGACCGGCTCGCGGTCGCCATGTTCCACACCCATGGCACCGACCTTGCCGCCTGGCCCGCCAAGGTGCGGGACGTGCTGGGCCTGCAGCCGCAGGCTCCGGCCGATGCCCATGTCGAAAGCTGGCGCTAACCAAACGAGGCCTGTCATTTCCACGGGTAAGACGAGCGTGATCCACACCAAGGTCCGATGCCGCGAGATCACCGAGTCCGACGCAAACGCGATCGCGGACCTGCTGACGCGCGGCTTCGTGGGTCGCTCGCGCGACTACTGGATTCAGGGCCTGCGCCGGCAGGCCTTCCGGCCCGTGCCGGAGGGCTATCCGCGCTTCGGCTACATGCTCGACAATGACGGCACGCCGGTCGGCGTGCTGCTGCTGATCTATGCGGAACGCAAGAATGGCGAAGAGACCGCCATTCAGTGCAACCTGTCCAGCTGGTATGTCGATCCGGCCTACCGCAACTATGCTCCGCTGCTGACCAAGATCGCCCAGCGGCACAAGGACGTGACTTACTTCAACATCAGCCCGGCGCCGTGGACCTGGCCGATCATCGAGACCCAGGGCTTTCGGGCCTATTGCCGCGGCATATTCTTCTCGGTGCCCGCACTGGCGCGTGTCCCGCGCTCGAGCGAGATCGAGGTCATCCCGCCTCACGCCAAGACGATCGAGGGGCTTTCCGAGGCCGAAACCGAGCTGCTGACGCAGCATGCGCGGTACAATTGCCTCAGTCTGGTCTGCCGCACGCCACAGGGAACATTTCCCTTTATTCTGCAACCCGTGCGCATCCGACGCGGCTTCATCGCGCCCCCTGCGATGAAGCTGATCTATTGCCGTAACGCCGCGGAATACGCCGCCTGCGCCGGCCGTATCGGCCGGCTGCTGCTTCGGCTCGGCAAGATCGCGGTGGCGGTCGATGCCAACGGGCCGATTCCCGGTCTTGTCGGTATCTATACCGAACGGCGCGGTCGCAAATATTTCAAGGGCCCGCATCGGCCGGAGCTCGGCGATCTCACGGACACCGAGCTTGTGTTGTACGGGCCTTAGGTAGCGCGCTTCGGACCAAACCACCGCTATCGTTCCTGACTTCGCAGGGACGATGCCTGATATGTAGCTCCCTCTCGGCCAACTCATGCAGGCACCTCGGCAATCCGGACGCGCCTCCATCGCCGGTCACCCTCCGTAAACTACCGCGCTTAAGGGAATTTTCCGGCCTCTTCGCTACGCTCGGTGGTTGAATTAGGTTGCGTTGAATCTATTGCTCGCCGAGATCCCGCCGATCCCATGACGTCGACCTGCGACAACGAGCTTGGTGCACGCCGCGAGCTGGGCCCGGAGGCCCTGGTCGCGCTGAGCCAGCTTGCGCTCGACCACATGGAGCAGGGCGTCTGCGTCTACGATGCCGACAACCGGATCGTGCTGGTCAACCAGCGTTACCTCTCCCTGTTCGATATGTCGGCCGACGTCGTGCGGGTGGGCACGAGCTACCGCGAGGTGCTCGCGCACAGCGCCGGGCGCGGCAACTTCCCGCAAAGCGAGCTTGACGCGCTCTATTCGGTGCGGATCGCACAGATCGCAGGGGGAAAGCCGTTCCGGACCGAACAGCGGCTTGCGACCGGCCTCGTCATGTCGCTCGAGTTGAAGCCGCTTCCCGGCGGCGGCTGGATGACGATCTGCGACGACGTCACCCGCCTCGCTCGGCTCGAAGCGGAATTGCGGGTGCAGACCGAGCGCAGCCAGCACGCGCTCGCCAACATGTCGCACGGCCTCATCATGTACGACGCCGACAGCCGCGTCGTCGTCTGCAACGAGCGTTTCCTGAACCTCTACAACCTCGATCCCGGGGTCGTGAAGCCGGGGGTCTCCCATCGTACGGTGCTCGACCATTGGGTGTCGCGCGGCAATTTGTCGGACATGCCGGCCGACGAATTCCACATTTCCAGATTGGAGGACGCGCGCCTCAGACGGGCGAAATCCCTCCTGGTAATGCGTTACGACGGCCGCATGGTGCAGACGATCTCCCGCTTCCTGCCCGACGGCGGCTGGGTGACCGTGCACGAGGACGTCACGGAGCGGCTGCAATACGAGGAAACGCTGCGGCAACAGAACGTCATGCTCGATGCGGCGCTGGAGAACATGGCGCACGGGCTCGCTTTCTACGACAGCGACATGCGGCTTCGGGTCTGCAACACCACCTACCGCAAGCTCTACCGATTGTCGCTGGAGGAAACCAGGCTCGGCACGCATCTGGCCGAGCTGATCGAGCGTTCGATGGCGAACGGCGCATTCTCGTCGGAGTACAGCCCCCAGCAGCTCCTGGAAGCCGCCCGCGCGCGGATCGCCAACCGCGATTCCTCGCCGATGCGTCGACGCATGTCGAACGATACCGTGATCTCGGTGCGCTATTGCGCGCTGGCCGAAGGCGGTTTCGTCGCCACCTATGAGGATATCACCGAGCGGGAACATGCGATCGGGGAGCTGAGCGAGCAGTACCGCCGCTTCGACGCAGCGCTCAACAACATGAGCCAGGGCCTGTGCATGCTCGATGCGAGCCTGCGCGTGATCGTCTGCAATCGCCGCTATATCGAGATGTACGGCCTGTCGCCCGATATCGTGAAGCCCGGCGTCTCGATGCGCGAGATCATGGAGCACAGCTGCGAGCTCGGCATCCATCCTGATATGACGGGAGCCAGGCTTTATGCCGACTATGTCGAACGGTTGCGCGAAGGCGAGCACACGCTGCACCGGCATCTGAACGACGGCCGCATCATCAAGCTCAATCACAAGCGCATGGAGCAAGGCGGCTGGGTCGTCACCTATGAGGACGTCACCGAGCGTCACAAGGCCCAGGCGCGCGTCGCGCACATGGCACGGCACGATTCGCTCACCGACCTGCCCAATCGCATGCTGTTCCGCGAGAAGATGAGCGAGGGGCTGAACCAGGTCGCGATCGCCGGCGGCGCGATGGCGGTGCTGTGCTTCGATCTCGACAATTTCAAGACAGTCAACGACCGCCTCGGCCACGCCGCGGGCGACCGCCTGCTGCGCTGGGTTGCGGCGCGCCTGAAGGAAAATGTCGGCGAACACGACACCGTCGCACGCCTCGGCGGCGACGAGTTCGCCATCCTCCAGCGCGGACCGCAGCCGCAATCGGCCGAGGAGCTCGCCCGCCGCCTCGTCGACATCATCGGTCATCCGCCGCCGCTGGAGAGCCAGTCGATCCATGTCGGCGTCTCCGTCGGTATCGCGATCGCACCCGACCATGGGCTCCATGCCGACGAGCTGATGAAATGCGCCGACCTCGCGCTGTACCAGGCCAAGGCCAGGGGACGCGGAGCCTATCAGCTGTTCGAGCCCGAGATGGAGGAAGAGGCGCGCAGCCGGCACGCGCTGGAGCAGGATCTGGTTGGCGCGCTAGAAGGACGTGAATTCCACCTGGTGTTCCAGCCGCAGATGCGGCTCGATTCGTCGGAGCTCACCGGCTTCGAGGCCCTGCTGCGCTGGAAGCATCCCTCGCGCGGCCTGGTCTCACCGGCCGAGTTCATTCCGATCGCGGAAGAGAACGGGCTGATCGTTCCGATCGGCGAATGGGTGCTGCGCAGCGCCTGTGCGACTGCCGCGTCCTGGCCCGGTGTCACCGTCGCGGTGAACCTGTCGCCGGTGCAGTTTCGCTCGCGCGGATTGGTGGCAATGGTCACGAGCGCGCTGGCTGAGGCCGGCCTGCCGCCGCAACGGCTCGAGCTCGAAGTCACCGAAACGGCCCTGCTCGACGACAGCGAGGCGACGATCGAGATCCTGCACCAGCTTCGCGCGCTGGGAGTCCGCGTCAGCCTCGACGATTTCGGCGTCGGCTATTCCTCGCTGAGCTACTTACGCAAATTTCCGTTCGACCGCATCAAGATCGACCGCTCCTTCGTCGGCACGCTCGGCGAAAGCCCGGAGAGTGTTGCCATCGTCCGCACCATCGCAAGCCTCGGCTCCGTGCTCGGCGTCGAGACGACGGCGGAGGGTGTGGAGACGGAAGAGCAACTCGATTTCGTCCGCGAATGCGGCTGCACCGCCGTGCAGGGCTATTATTTCGGCAGACCGTGCCCCGCATCGGAGGTCGGCCGCACTATCGAGACGCTGAACACGGTCCGAAAGGTCGCCTGAGCTCGCGCCGCCGGCGGCGCAAATTCCGTGTCTCGGCAAGCGCCAGAAAGACCGATTGTCGCACATCGCGTTTCCGGCATGATTGGGCTCCCCGACGGCTGCGCCGCGACCGCGCAATGCGCTTTTCTTCTCCCGTGAATTCGAGGACAATCCCCTCACAACAATGAGAATCTGCGGTCTTAACGCGGCCGCTGCGAGGGAGGTGTTCCGATGTCGGGGTATGGGCTGAGGGCGGCTGCGTTTGCCGCGATGCATATTGTCATGGGCGCGTTGGCCGCGACTGCGGCTGGCGCGCAAGACTATCCCACCAAGCCGATCACCCTGATCGTGCCGTGGCCGGCCGGGGGATCGACCGATATCTCGATGCGCGCGATCGCCGACAGCGCCTCGAAGGTGCTGGGGCAGCCGATCGTGATCGACAACAAGGCCGGCGGCGGCGGCACGGTCGGCCCCGCGACCATGGCAGCGGCGGCGAAGCCGGACGGCTACACCATCTCGCAGATTCCGATCACGGTCTTCCGCCTGCCCTTGATGCAGGAGGTGTCGTGGGATCCGGCAAAGGACTTCACCTACATCGTCCATCTCACCGGCTACACCTTCGGTGTGACCACCAGCGCAGAGTCGCAGTTCAAGAGCTGGAAGGACGTGGTGGAGTTCGCGAAGGCGAACCCGGGCAAGGTCACCTATGCCACGCCGGGCGCCGGCACCTCGCTGCATATCGGCATGGAGCAGATCGCCGGAATGTCCGGCATCAAGCTGACGCAAGTCCCTTTCAAGGGCGGTGCGGAGACCAACGCCGCGGTGCTGGGACAGCACACGATGCTTCAGGCGGATTCCACGGGATGGCGGCCGCTGGTCGACGCGGGCAAGCTGCGCCTGTTGATGGTGTGGACGGGCGCGCGGTCGCCGAACTACCCCGATGTGCCGACGCTGAAAGAGCTCGGTTATCCCATGGTCTATGACTCCCCGTTCGGCATCGCCGGCCCGAAGGGAATGGATCCCAAGATCGTCGCCAAGCTGCACGATGCTTTCAAGAAGGCGGTCGAGGACCCCGCCGTGGTGGCGACGCTCGCCAAATACGACATGGTGCCGAACTACAAGAACACCGAGGACTACAAGAAGTTCGTCGTCGAGCTCACCGAGTCCGAGCGCAAGGTGATCGAGACGCTCGGACTGGCGAAGAAGTAGACTGAACTGATTGCATGTCCCGGACGCGGTGCAGCGCTTCTTCAGCGATGCACCGCAGAGCCGGGACCCATCTTGCCACGCATCCATGGACCCCGGATCTGCAGCGCGTCACTGCGTGCCGCGCAGCGTCCGGGGAACGGCCGAGAGGGCACCGATGACCAACCAAACCAACGTCAAGCTCCGCCTCAACAATTCCGAACTCTGGGGCGGAGTGATCGGGCTCGCGCTCGGCGGCTTCGTGATCTGGTCGGGGATGAAGCTCAAGCTCGGCACCATCAACGATCCCGGCTCCGGCTACGTGCTGTTCTACACCGGCATCCTGATGTGCGTGTTCGCCGGCGCCATCATCGTCTCCGCGGTCACCGAGGGCGGCCCGACGCTGGCCTCGCGCTGGGAGAACGTGCGCTGGAACAAGCCGCTCCTGCTGATTGCCTGTCTGGTGGCATTCTCCATCGCGCTGGAGCCGCTCGGCTTCCTGCTGTCGTCGATCCCCTTGATGCTGCTGCTGTTGCGACTGATCGATCCGGTGCGCTGGGCGCTGGCGATTCCGATCGCCGTGCTGGTGCCATCAGGCATGTGGTGGGTGCTCAAGCGACTGCTGTTGATCCAGCTGCCCTCGGGCCTGTTCGGGATCGGCTGACCCATGGATACGCTCGTCAATGTCGCCCACGGGTTCGGCGTCGCGCTGCTGCCGGTCAACCTGCTCTATTGCTTCATCGGCGTCTTCATCGGCACGCTCGTCGGCGTGCTGCCGGGCATCGGGCCGATCTCGGCGATGTCGCTGCTGTTGCCGGTGACGCTGTCGGGCACGCCGGAATCCGGCATCATCATGATGGCCGGAATCTATTACGGCTCGATGTATGGCGGCTCGACCACCTCGATCCTGGTCAACATCCCCGGCGAGGCTGCCTCCGTCGTCACCTGCATCGACGGCCACCAGATGGCGAAGCAGGGCCGCGCCGGCCCCGCGCTCGGCATCTCCGCCTTCGGCTCCTTCGCCGCCGGCACGTTCGCGCTGATCGCCTTGATGCTGGTCGCGCCGAGGCTTGCCAGCGTCGCCATCGCGTTCGGCCCGGCCGAGTATTTCAGCCTGATGGTGCTCGGCCTCGTGGTGCTCACCTTCCTGACGCAGGGCTCGATGCCGAAGGCGCTGCTGATGGCGTGCGTCGGCGTCGTGCTGGGCCTGATCGGGCTCGACAGCATCACGGCGCAGCCGCGCCTGACCTTCGGCCGCATGGAGCTGATCGACGGCATCGGGCTCGTGCCCGTCGTGATGGGCCTGTTCGGCGTTGCGGAGGTGCTGCTCAACACCGAACAGGCGATCAAGCGCGACGTCATCAACACCAGGATCACCCATCTGCTGCCCACCAGGCAGGACTGGAGGGCGAGCGCAGGTCCGGTCGGCCGCGGCACCATCCTCGGCTTCTTCCTCGGCATCCTGCCGGGCGGCGGCGCGGTGGTGGCGTCGTTCGCCTCCTACGCGCTGGAGAAGCGACTGTCGAAGACGCCCGAACGTTTCGGCCATGGCGCGATCGAAGGCGTCGCGGGACCGGAATCGGCGAACAACGCCGCGGCGGGCGGCGCCTTCATTCCGCTGATGACGCTCGGCATCCCGCCGAACGTGGTGATGGCGCTGCTGCTGGGAGCCTTCGTCATTCACGGTCTGCAGCCGGGGCCGCTGCTGATCACGCAAAACCCCGGCCTGTTCTGGGGCATCGTCGCCAGCATGTATATCGGCAACGTCATGCTGCTGATCCTGAACCTGCCGATGATCGGCATGTGGGTGCAGTTGCTCAAGCTGCCCTACAACATCCTGTTTCCCCTGATCATCCTGTTCACGATCATCGGCGTCTACTGCTCCAGCAACAACGTGTTCGACGTCTATGTGATGATCGCGTTCGGGATCATCGGCTATTTCATGCGCAAGCTCGGCTACGAGCCGGCACCGCTGGTGCTGGCCTTCGTGCTGGGACCGATGATGGAGAACAATCTACGCAAATCGCTGATCCTGTCGCAGGGCGATCTGTGGACCTTCGTGCAGCGGCCGATCTCGGGAGTCTGTCTTGCGTTCGCGATCGTGCTGTTGGTCGCGCCGCTGTTGCCGTCGCTGCGCAAGAAGCGCGAGCTGGTGGCGCTGGATGAGGGGGCGTGAGGAAGATCTCGTAGGGTGGATTAGCCGAAGGCGTAATCCACCACTTTCGTTTCCCAGGAGATTGGCTTGGTGGGTTACGCTTCGCTAACCCACCCTACGACATCTCAGCTCGCCGCAGGCAATGCGTTCTCCGCCGCCGTACCCCATGGCCGCTCGGCCGCGGCAAGCCCGATCAGGCGACCCTGGATGTAGTCGCAGCCCCAGTCGCGCAGCATGCTTGCGGCTTCCTCGTCCTGCACCCATTCGGCGACGGTCTTGATGTCGAGGCGGCGGGCGAGGTCGATCAGGGTCTGCACGAAGGCGCGGTCGTCGGCGGAATGGGTGATGTTCTGCACGAAGGCGCCGTCGATCTTCACGATATCGACACCGAGCTTGCGCAGGTTTCGGAACGAGGTGTAGCCCGCGCCGAAATCGTCGATGGCGATGCGGCTGCCGAAATTCTTCAGCCGCGTGACGAAGCCACGGACATCGTCGATGTCCTGGATCGCGACCGTCTCGGTGATCTCGACGATCAGCCGCTCGGCAACGCCGGGATGCGACAGCATCAGCGACTCGATCCCCGCCCACCAGTCCGGGTCCATCGTCGTATCAGGCGAGATGTTGAGGCTGAGGCTGACATCGGGCGCGGCCGCGAGCTCGGCGACCACGAGCTCGAGCACGCGATGATCGACCAGGCGGATCAGGCCGAGCCGTTCGGCGACCGGCACGATGTCGGGCGCGAGCAGCACATGGCCGTCACCCTGGTCCATCCGCACCAGGCATTCGTGGAACGCGCGCTCGCGCGAGACGGCGGACACCACCGGCTCGTAGGCGAGCTTGATGCGGCGCTCGTTCAGGGCGGTGACGATCTCGTCGGTGACGCGGATGTTGACCCGGCGCTGCGCGTCGCGCGCGGCGTCCGGACGCCAGGCGGCGAACGAGCCGGCGCGGCGGCGCTTGGCGGCGTCCAGCGTCTCGTGGGCGCGGTTGACGGCCTCGTCGGTGTTGCGGGCATAGCGCGGCAGGCTGACCGCGCCGATCGAGGCCGTGACCGAGACCGGACCTGATTTGGTCGGCACCACCTCGTCGCGGATGCCGGCGAGGAAGCGCTCGGCGGCGACGTTCATGTCGTCGACGGTGCAGTTCTTCAGGATCAGGCCGAACTTGTTGCCGGAAAAGCGGCCGAGCACGTCGCCGCCGCGCAGCCGCAAGCGGATGCGCTTGGCGATGTCGAGGATCACGGCATCGGCAACGTCGAAGCCGAAGGCATCATTGACGCGGGCGAGGTGATCGATGCCGACCAGCATGAACGCCGCGGTGGAGCGGAAGCGGGTCGTCTCCTCGATCGCCTCGGCCAGCGCCGCGATCAGATGAGAGCGGTTGAGCTCGCCGGTCAGCGGATCGAGCCGGGCCAGCTTCGTCAGCTCCTCGTCGCGGGCATGGCGCTCGTTGTTGATGCGGACCGAGCCGATCGCGCGCGTGGGGCGGCCATCGGGGCCGGCGAACCAGCGGCCGGTCTCCTCGATCCAGATCACGGGATCGGCGGCGCTCACGCGGACGCCGTACTCGATGCGGTAGGGCGTCCCGTCCGCGCCATGCACGGCGGAAGTCTGCGCCAGCGCGGCGATCCGCAGCGCCGGCCCGGGCTCGATCAGCTTGGCGAATTCGGCGCCGGTCGCCAGCCGCTCGGCGGGAATACCGGGAAAAACGCTCGCGACCTGGTCACCCCAGACAATGGCATCGCTGGCGATGTCCCAGGCGAACACGGCCTGACCGAGCGCGGCCAGAATGTCGGAGGCTTGCGGCAATGCAGGGGTCAAGATCGCCTCGTTTCGGGACAGCCGGGAAGTCCTGAGCCGGCACAGGATAGAGCCAGATTCGCGTTTGACCCTAGGCAAAGTTCATAAACAATTTGGAAACCACGTTCCCAGAGGACCCAGGAACCAGTTAAGCTCCACCGGCATAGCCCTTGCGAGACCATCACATGCGCCGGCGCCAATGTCCCAAAATGCGCCAGTTCGAGCAGATGAACGGTGTTGCGATGGCAAATGCGGACAGATTGCCCGAGACAGAGCGGCAAACCGGCACGGCCCTCGTGCCGCTGATGCCGACCTTGCGCTGGGCCCGCAAGGCGCCGCTGCCGCGCCCCGATCCGAGCTTCGTCACCCAGCTCATTGCCAATGCCGAGCAGCTGCCCCAAACGAGCCGGCTCCGCCGCGCGTCTTCTGAAGACGCGCAGACCGCCTATGGCAGCAAACGCCCGCTGCAAAGCGTCAGCGCACGGACACGGCAGGTGGCTTGAGGCTGGTCAGCGCGGCGGCGTGTCGGAGGACGGCGGCGTGCCGTGACCCGGCTGAAGCTGCGGCGAGGGAATTTCCGGGGAAGACGCGCCCTGCACGGGCTTGGGCGCAGGATGGTCCATCAGCACGGATTCGGCGACGGATTGCGCCGAGGTCGCGGGAGGCTCGACCGGTGCCGGCTGCGGTGCAATCACCGGCTCGAACTTGCGCTCGGACGCCACATCCTCCGCCGGCGCCTCGGCCTGGCGCTTGGCCTTGCGCGGCGCCGGCACCGTGGTCTCGGCGACATAGGTGACGCGGCGGCGCGTGCGCTGGGCAATGCCGCCGAGGAAATCCGCCATCGCGAGCAGCACCAGCAGGAAATAGGTCGAGTTGCCGAACTTGGGCCACATCACGAATTCGGCCGCCGCCGCGCCGAAGACGATCAGCGACAGCAGATGGTCCATCAGGAACTTCGATCCCGGCCGCGCACCCTTGACCACCTCTAGCAGCAGCAGCACCACGCCGAGCGCGAGCAGGAGATCGGCGAGCGTGACCGGCCAGGCCTCGCCCGTGATCATCGGCACCTTGAACAGCACGTCCGAGAAGGACACGCTGGGCATCAGGAAGGCGATGATGTTGTAGACCGCGAGCGGAATCAGAAGCAGTGGGAAACCGACCATCGGCAAAACGCCTCTCGATCATGATATCCGGACAGAACAATGCAGCGGCGAAGCATTCGCTCCGCCGCCGTCACTGTCTATCTCGTGGATGGGCCGAATCAGGCAAGCCAGATCATCCTGCCCAGAGAAAGGTCCTGACCTCAGGACTCTTTCTTCTTCAGGACCTGCCGGCCCTTGTACATGCCGGTCTTGAGGTCGAGATGGTGCGGACGACGGAGCTCGCCGGAGTCCTTGTCTTCCACATAGGTCGGCTTCTTGATGGCGTCTGCCGAGCGGCGCATGCCACGGCGCGACGGCGAGGTTTTTCTTCTCGGAACGGCCATTTCAATATCCTCTAGGGATTGGTGTCATCAGGGCATCGTCCGGAGGGACGGCTCAGCACCCGCAATACGAGGCGAGCTGAATGCCGATCAAGGCCGGGCTTATAGAGGAAGGCTGGCCTTAAAGCTAGGCTTTTGGGCCGGAAAATACGCCCGGAACGGGCTCAAAATCAGCGATTTTCGCGCCAGCAGGTCGCCAGCGAGCTCGCCTGCCCCCGCGCAATATAGGTTGCCGCCAGCCGCCGGACGCCCGGGCCGGGGCTTTTAGCGCTGCGTTTGACTGGATTCGGCAGGATCGAGGCCAGAAGCGCCGCCTCCCGGGGTGAAAGGTCCTCGGCCGACTTGCCGAAGGCATAGACGCTGCCGGCCTCGACGCCGAACTGGCCCTGCGGACCGAACTCGGCGATGTTGAGATAAATCTCCAGGATCCGCGGCTTGGGCAGGACAAGATCGATCCAAAGCGCCAGCGGAAATTCGAGCGCCTTGCGGACGAAATCCCGCCCCTGCCAGAGGAACAGATTTTTCGCGACCTGCTGGGTGATCGTGGAGGCGCCCCGGAAGGCGGTGCCGTCCTCCTTTGCGTCGTCGATCGCCTCGCGCAACGCGCCCCAATCGATACCGTGATGCCTGCAGAAATGCGCGTCCTCGGCTGCGATAACCGATCGCGGCAGATAGGGCGACATCGCGGCCAGATCGATCCAGTCCCGCTGCATCGGCGCGCCGCGAAGCGAGCGCCAGGCCATCAGCGTCGAGACGGGATGGCCAGAGCGGTAGAATGGCGCGATCACATAGGGCGCGAGCAGCGCAACGGCGAGCACCAGGAGAAGGATTTTGACGATGCGCAAATCAACCTTTCCGGCGCAAAATGCAACGCGGCCACCGATCCTGTCATTAAGTCTGTGATAATTCGGGCCTTTTCCAGCACTTTTTAGGCCTTCCAAACGATTGACTGAAACGGGCGCATAAAGGATTGTCCCGCCGAATTTTAGTTCTGGAGCCCTTCTTGATGACCGGCACGTCCCCGTCCGATTTCGCCAAACGTCTGGACAAGACCGCTGATGATACCGAGGCCCTGCTCGGGCGCCTGCTGTCGGACGATATCCTGCACGATGAGATCGCCCGGCCCAAGCGACTGATGGACGCAATGCGCTATTCGAGCCTGAACGGCGGCAAGCGTTTGCGACCGTTCCTGGTGGTCGAGAGCGCAGCCGTATTCGGCGTGCCGCGCGAAGCGTCCCTGCTCGTGGGCGCGGCGCTCGAATGCATTCACTGCTATTCGCTGATCCATGACGACCTGCCGGCAATGGACAATTCGGACCTGCGCCGCGGCCGCCCCACCCTGCACAAGAAGACCGATGACGCCACCGCGATCCTCGCCGGCGACGGCCTGCTGACGCTCGCCTTCGATATCGTCACCCGCGACGAGATCCATCGCGACGCCAACGTGCGGCTGCTTTTGACGCGCGCTCTTGCGCGCTGCGCCGGCATCGGCGGCATGGTCGGCGGCCAGATCCTCGATCTCGCCGGCGAGGGCCGTTTTGGCGGCAACGAGCCGATCGATGTCGCCCGTATCCAGCAGATGAAGACCGGCGCCCTGTTGCGCTATGGCTGCATCGCCGGAGCGATCCTCGGCCAGGCCTCGCAGAAAGAATATCAGGCGCTCGACGATTACGGCCGCGCGCTCGGCGAAGCCTTCCAGATCGCGGACGATCTGCTCGACGTCGAGGGCGATGCGGCAGCCCTCGGCAAGCCGTCCGGCCAGGATGCAGCCCTCGGCAAGACCACTTTCGTCACCCAGCTCGGCATCGAGGGCGCCAAGCAGCGCGTGCGCGACCTGCTGGCGCGGGCCGACAGCGCCGTCTCGATCTTCGGCGACCGCGCCGCCGTGTTGCAGGCGGCGGCACGCTTCGTCGCCGAGCGGAAGAACTAATAGCTCCGGGCTCCTTCACCTCTCCCGCTTTGCGGGAGAGGTCGACACGCTCGCAGAGCGTGGCGGGTGAGGGCTCTCTCCTCTTGGGGGGCCCCGATTGTGGAGGCACCCTCTCCCCACCCCTCCCCCGCGAGCGGGGCAGGGAGCGCACCTACGATGCGGCCACAACGAGAGTTGAGTGAGAGAGCCGTCCCGTCATGGCCACAAACAAGGAAGATCCCGCCCTCGCCCGCTTCCGCAAGATGTCGCGGCCGGTACGGTTGATCTATGCGCGGCCGCGGACCTTCATCGCGGTCGCGGCCGGCATCCTGGTCGGCCTGCTGCTGCCGGGCTCGTACCGGCTGATGACGCGGCTCCTGTTCGGCTGGGACGCGCTGATCGCGGTCTATCTCGTGCTGGTCTATGCGATGATGCTGTGCAACGACCACCACCACATCCGCCGCGCTGCCGCGATGCAGGACGACGGCCGCTTCGTGATCCTGCTGGTGACGGCGACCGGCGCCTTCGCCAGCATCGCGGCAATCGTCTCCGAACTCGGCACGCCACATCGCGGAGTGCTGGAGTTGAGCATCGCCATCGCCACCATCGCATTGTCGTGGGCCGCCGTGCACACGACCTTCGCGCTGCATTACGCGCATGATTATTACCGCAGCACCACGCCGGGCCTGCAATTCCCGAGCGGCGACAAGGAAGACCACGCCGACTACTGGGACTTCGTCTATTTCTCGTTCGTGATCGGCATGACCGCGCAGGTCTCCGACGTCGGCATCACCGACAAGATGATCCGCCGCACGGCCACCGCGCACGGGATCGTGTCGTTCATCTATAACACGGCCTTGCTGGCCCTGACGGTGAACATCGCAGCGAGCGCGATCTCGGCCTGAATTCGTCCGAGCGTTGCCGGACGACGCTCTCGATCACGCACGCCCTCAGCGACACACCTCGACATTGGCGTCGTTGTGGGGGCCGCCGCCGCCGCGATATTCGAGATGACAGCCGCGGTGGACGGGACGGCAACCGATGCTGTTGCAGAATATCTGCCCGCCGGCCGCGGGACGGCTGGCACCAGCCGCGGCGGCAATGCCGGCCGCGGCACCATAGCCGCCCGCCGCGCCAGCGGCAGCACCGCCGGCCTGACGACGCTGCCGGGCGGGACGCTCGTCACCGTCGTCGCGCTTCGCCGTCGCGGGCTTGGCCGGCTTTGCGGCGCGCTGCTTCTCGCACTCATTGTCGTCGTTGACCGCATAGCCCTCGCGGCAGACGATCTTCGTGCACTTGTCGCCGTCGGCCTTGAAGCCGTGCTCGCAAACCAGCGGACAGACCCGCGACGGCTTGGCCTTGACCGCATCGAGCGCGTCGGTGCTCGCGACCTTCACGTCGAGCTTGGTGCCGGCATAGCGATTGAACTGCGACAGCGAGCGCTGCGCGGACGTATTCCAGGTGCCGTCGGCTGTGCCTGAGAAGCAGCCGACGCGGCCGAGCTCGGTCTGCACCGACCGGTTGAGATCGGCCGGCGCGGTCGGCGGCGTCAGCGAGGCGACGTTGGTGCCGGCCGGGCTCGCCGTGCTGGCCGGCGCGGCGCTCGGAGCCGCGGCGGCGAGGTTGACGCGCTGCTGCTCGGCGGCGGCTGCCTGCTGCTGCGCCTGCTCCTTGGCCTTCTGCGCGGTAAGCTGGGCCTGCTCGGCGGCTCTGGCGTCGGCCGCGGCTTTGGCCTGCGCGTCCTTCTGGGCGCCGAGGGCCGCGAGACGATCGCGCTCGGCCTCGGCCTGCTTCGCCTTCGCGATGGCCGCTGCATGGGCCTGCTCGGCACCGATCTTTTCGACCTGGAGCTTGGCGAGATTCGCGTAGAAGCCATCGGGGTGCTGGGCGAGGAAGGCGTCCCATGCCGCCTTATTGCCAACCTGCAGCGCGAGCTCATAGTCGCGGCGGATATCGGCCTGCGGGTTCGCCACGGGCGCGACGGGCGCAGCGGCCACCACCTTGACCGGAACCAGCGGCACGTCCTCGCCGCCGAGCGAGCCGTAGACGAACGGCTCCTGCTTGTTGCCGGTCGACTTGAGCACCTCGTCGCGCACGAAACCGAAGGCGCGGCGGACATCGAGGCCCGGCGTCGTCAGATACTTCGACAGCGCCACCGTAAAGGGACTGTTGGCGCCGTCGCCGTCCTGGGCGGTGAAGCCGGCCTTCGCCGAATAGGCGATCAGCGTGTTGGGGCTGGTCGGCTCGACTTGTGCGAGGCCCCGACCCATGGCGCGCGAGGCAATCGTGCGCTTCATCCTCTTGGCGAACGGATTGTCGCGGCAGGCATCCAGGATCACCAGGCGGAGCTGCTTGGCGGGCTCGACGGCGACGAGGACGCGGTCGAGCGAAAGCGCCTCGTCAAACACGTCGGTGTCGCGTTCGAGCTTGGCGTCGACCGGAATCAGATAGTTCGAGCCCTCGACCTCGATGCCGTGGCCGGCATAGTAAACCACGGCGATGTCGGCCGTCCGGGTGGCGTCGGCAAAATCGCGCAGCACGCGACGGGTATCCTGCGCGGACAAATCGTGCCGGGAATCGACGACATCGAAACCGGCCTCCTTCAGCGTCTTGGCCATCACCGCACCGTCATTGACGGGGTTGGTGAGCGACGGCGCGTGCTGATACGCCGAGTTGGCAAGCACCAGCGCGACGCGCTTTCCGGCGAACGCGGGATCCGGGCCGAACAGCAGCGCTGCGGCGAGGAGAAGCGGGCAGAGCCTGAGCAGATTGCGCATGACACGACTTCCGAGGTTCGGGGCGTCTCGAGCCCCTTTGGGACCGCTTTAGCAGTATCCGGTGGCGATGCTTGTGATGGAGGTCACGAAGATCGCACCGACGACCGCCCGAAAGGCCCCCTCTGTTTGTCGCGCCAGCGCAGCCGCGGTTCGGCGGCCCCGCCGGCGTTCCGGCGAGTTCCACTAGCCGTCGCCGATATGCCCCCGATATTGCGGCAGATTGTCCGTAATTTCGTGCCAGGGCGCCTTCGAGCCGACGAAAATATGGGCGCTCGGCCGGATCGAAGGGGCATCGACCAGGGCTCCCATGGCGACATGGACCCATTGTCCGTTGCGTACCCGGGAGTAAAGCAGCGAGCCGCATCGCCCACAATGGGCGTCATGGGCGGTGTCGTCGCCGAAAATGAGACGCTGGTCGTCCCCCCTGACGATGCGGAGCTTGTCCTGCGGGATGCCGGCGAACGGCTTGAAGGCCGAGCCGGTGGTGCGGCGGCAATTCGAACAATGGCAGTTCATCGCATAGGAGAACGCGTCGGTCACCTCGAAGCGGACGGTGCGGCAGTAGCATTCGCCGATCAGGATACGTGCGTTCGAATTTTCTGATCCGGTCATGGCAAGCCCTGGCGCAAATGGCTGACACACCCATAGCGCATTTTGATGTCTAAGACTAAGTTCGCCGCAAGCCATCATGCAAAAGGGTGACCCATGAGCCAGAACCGTTCGAGCGTCGAAGCCGTCGTGCAATCCTATTTTGACGGCCTTTACGAGAGCGACGCCGAGAAGCTCGGCGCCATCTTCCATCCCTCGGCAGATTTGCGCTGGGTCGAGAAGGGCGAGTTGCAGGTGCTGTCTGTGCCCGACTGGCTCGAGCGCGTGCGCAAGCGTCCCTCCGCCAAGGCCGAGGGCAAGCCGCGCGAGGATTTCATCGTCACCATCGACCGCTCGGACGAGAAAACCGCCTTCATCAAGGTCCGGTGCCAATTGCCGCCGCGCTACTTCACCGATTATTTGGTGGCGATGAAGCTCGCCGACGGCTGGCAGATCGTGTCGAAATCGTATCGGTATGACCTGAGGGAGTGACGAGGCAAACCTTCCGCTGCCCGAATTCGGACGCGCTTGCCCCTCATTCTCCGTCATTGCGAGCGCAGCGAAGCAATCCAGAATCTTCCCGCGGTGACAGACTGGATTGCTTCGCTGCGCTCGCAATGACCGTGCGGATGCACCATACGCTGCATCAACCCCTGCCCCCTCGCCCGAAAGCTCCCATGCTTGTCGATCGCCGCTCCCTGCTCGCCTCCCTGTGCTGGATCGCCGCGTCTCCCGCGCTCGCCGCGGAGGCGCCGGCCGAACTCGAATCCTACGAACGCGAGAGCGGCGGGCGGGTCGGGCTCTATGCGGAGAACCTTGCGACCGGTGCAAAGCTCAGCTGGCGCGCCGATGAGCGCTTCGTCATGTGCTCGACCTTCAAGGCCTCGCTCGCGGCTTGCGTGCTGGCGCGGGTCGATCGCGGCGAGGAGCAACTCGCGGCCATGGTCCCTTACGGCAAGGCCGACCTGCTGGAATATGCGCCTGTCGCCAAGCAGAATCTCGCGGCCGGCACGATGTCAGTCGCCGAAATGTGCAAGGCGATCGTCGAGCTCAGCGACAATACCTGCGCCAATCTGCTGCTGGCACGGATCGGCGGGCCGGCTGCCCTCACGGCATTCTGGCGATCGATTGGCGATAACACCTCGCGGCTCGATCATAATGAGCCCGAGCTCAACCGCTCGCCGCCCGGCAATCCCCAGGACACCACGACGCCAGCGGCGATGGCGGGCAATTTGCGGCGTCTGGTGGTGGGCGACGCCCTGTCGCCGGCCTCGCGTGCCCTGCTCACGGAGTGGATGGTGAACTGCAAGACCGGCGCGAACCGGCTGCGCGGCGGCCTGCCCGCAAGCTGGACCATCGGCGACAAGACTGGCAACAACGGCAAGGATGCAGCGGGCGACATCGCGGTCGTCTGGCCCAAACCCGACACGTCGATCCTGATCACGGCTTACGTCCAGGGCGGCGCGCCGAATGCGGCGCAGATCGAGGCCGTGTTCGCGCGGATCGGTCGGACGGTGGCTGCGCGGCTGGCGTCAGCCGCGCATTGACGCAGCAGTCGCTTCCGGGTCAAGACAGGCTGCCATGGAAGCGAAGTTTCAAACTTTTCTCATCCTGCTCGCCGTATTGGCGGGCGTGGCGCTGGCCGCACGCCGCTTCAACATCGCGCCCGCCATCCTGCTGATGCTGGCCGGCGTCGGCCTCGCCTTCGTGCCCGGCATGCCCCAGGTGGAATTGCCGCCGGAACTGGTGCTGCTGATGGTGCTGCCGCCGCTGATCTACTCGGCCAGCGTCGCCATGAGCTGGCGCGAGTTCAGGAAGAATTTGCGCCCCATCGTGCTGCTCGCGGTCGGCGCCGTGATCTTCACCGCAGCGATGGTGGCGGCCGCGACGCA
Organism: Bradyrhizobium sp. CFUWI; assembly: GCF_056429085.1. NCBI lineage: Bacteria > Pseudomonadati > Pseudomonadota > Alphaproteobacteria > Hyphomicrobiales > Nitrobacteraceae > Bradyrhizobium > Bradyrhizobium sp. CFUWI. The sequence continues at coordinate 278,068 of NZ_JBWJZE010000005.1, read as the reverse complement.
TTACATCATCGGCCTGCCCTGGACCATCGCCTTCCTGCTCGGCGCCATCGTCGCGCCGCCCGACGTGGTGGCGCCGCTCGCGATCGCGCGCCGGCTCAACATGCCGCGGCGGCTCCTGGTCATCCTCGAGGGTGAAGGGCTCGCCAACGATGCCACCGCGCTGATCCTCTACCGTTTTGCGCTGGCCGCAATCATGGTCGGACATTTCTCGCTGCCGCTTGCGGCCGGCGAATTCCTCCTCATCGTCGCCAGCGAGATCGCCTTCGGCATCGGCGTCGGTTGGCTCTCCCTTCGCTTCCGCAAATGGTCCGGAGATCCGCAGGTCGAGCTGACGCTGTCGCTGATCACGCCCTACGTGTCCTATTGGCTGCCCGAGCATGTCGGCGGCTCCGGCGTGATCGCGACCGTCGCCTGCGGGCTCTATGTGAGCTGGAACGGTCCGCTGCTGATCTCGTCGGCGACGCGGCTGCAAGGCATCTTCTTCTGGGACCTCGTGATCTACCTGATCGAGGGCGTGCTGTTCCTGCTCACGGGCTTCCAGATGCGCGCGCTCTACGAGAAATCGAAGGCGTTCCCGCTCGACGACATCCTGATCGCAACCGCCGTGGTCCTGGTGATCGTCGTGATCGCGCGCTTCGCCTGGCTCTATCCGGCAACCTATCTGCCGCGGATGCTCAGCAAGTCGCTGCGCCAGCGCGATCCGTCGCCACCATGGCAATGGCCGTTCGTGCTCGCCTTCACCGGCGTGCGCGGCGCGGTGTCGCTCGCGGCCGCGCTGGCGCTGCCGTTCACGTTGCCGGACGGCGAGGCCTTTCCGTATCGCGACCTGATCCTGTTCGTCGCCTTCGGCGTCATCTTTGTCACGCTGATCGGCATCGGCCTCACGCTGCCGCCGGTGGTGCGCTGGCTCGGCGTCGCGCAGGCCGGCCGCAACGAGCATGTCGCCGAGCACGAGGCCGAGATCGCCGCGCGCCGCCAGGCCCTCGACGCCGCGCTGAAGTCGCTCGAAGCCATGACCGCGGGACAGGAAGTCTCCGGCGAGGTGATGCGGCTCCTGCGTGCACGTCACGAGATCCGCGTCAACCAGCTGCCGGATTCACTCGATCCCGCCCACCACGACGTTTCCGCCGCCGGCACCGCGCTGACCCGCGACTTGATCGCCGCCGAACGCAAATTCATTCACAACCTGCTGCGCGACGGCCAGATCACCGACGAGACGCGGCGGCGGATCGAGCGCGACCTGGATCTGGAGGAGGCGAGCCTGGCGAACCGGGAGTATCGGGGCGGGCCGTTGTAACAGCGGAGCAATCTACCGCCTCTCGCAGAACTGCCTCATCGCGGCCGCGACGGCTCCCGCGACGGCCTCGTGCCGCTCCGGCGAGTTCATCTCCATTTCCTCATCGCGGTTGATGATCGAGCCGGCCTCCAGCAGCACCGCGGCGCTTCGCGTCCGCGACAGCACGACGAGCCCGTCATAGCGGTAGACACCGACATCCTTGTCGAGCAACTGGCGCCGATAGCGGCCCATCACTGGCAGAGTGTACTGGCTGGCATAGTGCAGGCCCTGCTCCTTCAGCTGCCCGCCGATCATCCGGGCCAGCGTCAGGCTGGTCGCGAAGTGCGGATTCTGCCGCGACACGAACAGCGAGTGGCCCGAAAAGCGGTCGCTGAAATAGCTCCTTGCGCCGTCGAACTCCCAAGTCTCGAGCAGCTTGTCCGGCACCGAATCGTGGTGCACCGACAGCAACAGATCGGCCCGGCCGTCATTCGCGGCACTGACCCGCTTGAACAGGCTCGGCCGCGCCTTGCCGTCCGTGACGAGCAGGCGGGTCGACGCGAAGCCTTCGGACTTGAGCTTCGCCGTGATGCGTTTTGCGAGAACGAGATTGAAGCCGAACTCCGGATCGTTGCGCGCGCTGAGGGCGCCGTAGGAGTCCGGGGTGTGCCCGACGTCGACCACGATCCGGAATTTCGGCATCTCGCATCTGGTCGGTGATTGCGGCTGCTTGGGCTTGGCTTTCGCGATCTTGCGCGCGGCGGCGGCCTCGCTGCGGCCGGCAGGCAGGAGCGATGACAACAGGATCGCGGCGACCAGTCCGGCGATGATGCTGCGCGATGGCCCCACGCGTTGCTCCGCTGCCGCGGCCTGCGGACGGCCGACGAAGCCCGCGACATCGCCAAGACGTTCCAGCATCACGGCCGGCAGCTCCTTGGACTTGCTGGTGACGCAGGCGTTCCGGAACCGGATTCGGGCAGGAATTTATTGTCCTCTGCGCGAAGCATGGAATATCCCCCCGATTTGCTTTCGGGAAGATTGGCGCGGGACCGGCAGGACGTCAACGCAGGAGCTGCACAGATCATGTCGTAGGGGTGGGCAAAGGCGCCCTTGCGCCGCGCCCACCATCTCTCTCGATCGCAAAAAATGCGTGGGCACGCTGCGCTTTGCCCACCCTACGGCACCGCGGCCTAGACCGGCCACTCCCCCTTCACCGTCACGCGCGTGCCAGAGCGCGTGTGCGGCCAGTAGTCCCACATCGCGCGGTGCTGGGTGCAGCGGTTGTCCCAGAACGCGATCGCGTTCTCGGTCCAACGGAAGCGGCATTGGAACAGCGGATTTTCGGCGTGCTGGTACAGATAGGCCAGCATCGCATCGCTCTCGTCGCGGGGGATGCCATTGATGTGGCGGGTGAATCCGCGATTGACGTAGAGCGCCTTCTTGCCGGTGACCGGGTGCGTGCGCACCACGGGATGCTCGGCATGCGGATAGGACGGACGATCGGCGACGCCGTAATTGGCGTAGAGCCCGCGATAGATCGGCTCGCCATCGTGCAGCGCGGTGAGCCCGTCGAGATAGGCCTTCATGCGATCCGACAGCGCCTCGTAGGCGGCGTACATGCTGGCGAACAGCGTGTCGCCGCCGCGCGGCGGACATTGCTTGATGTAGAGGATCGAGCCCATCGGCGGCTCGAGATCGCAGGACACATCGGAGTGCCAGCCCTCGCCGTTGGCCCGCGGCGAGTTCTTGTCGGCGTAGATCTTCATCAAGGCCGGGTCTTCGTCCTCATGCGGCGCGGCGGGATGAAAATGCAGCTCGCCGAACTTGCGGCCGAAGGCGAGATGCTGCTGCGGCGTGATATGCTGGTCGCGGAAGAAGATGACGAGGTTCTCGGCCAGCGCGCGGTGGATCTCGTCCATCTGCCGGTTGGAACGAGCATCGCCCGAGACGAGCGAGCCGATGTCGACCCCGGAGATTTCCGCGCCGATGATCGGCGTGAGCTTTTCGACCGCGATGGTCTCATAGGGCGCGCCGTCCTCGGCCGTGTGGCGATAGCGCGGCCCCTGCTTGCCGGCGAGTGAGCTCATGGGTGTGCTCCCAATCATTATTGATTGAGAGCCATCGTAGCGCGCGGTGACAGATACGCAATCTGCGCTGCAAACACAGCCGTCGTCCCGGGGCGCGCAAAGCGCGAGCCCGGGACCCATAACCACAGGATCGGGTTTGACGAAGATTCGGAGCGACAGCTCACCATAACCACAACGGCCTGTGGTTATGGGCCCCCGCCTTCGCGGGGGCGACGAGCAGAGCGCGGGCTGCAGCTGAGTGAAATTACTCCGCCGCGGTCACCGGCACCTTGGCGCCCTGGCCGTAACGCTGCTCGATATAGTCGATCACCAGCGCCTTGAAGTCGGCGGAGATGGTGGGGCCGCGCAGCGTGCGAAACTTCTTGCCGTCGACGAAGACGGGCGCCGCCGGCGCTTCGCCGGTGCCCGGCAGCGAGATGCCGATATTGGCGTGCTTGGATTCGCCCGGGCCGTTGACGATGCAGCCCATCACCGCGACGTTGAGCTCCTCGACCCCCGGATATTTCGTCTTCCAGACCGGCATCTCGTCGCGGATGAAATCCTGGATCGAGCGCGCCAGCTCCTGGAACGTGGTCGAGGTGGTGCGGCCGCAGCCGGGGCACGCTGCGACCAGCGGCACGAAGGTGCGGAAACCCATGGTCTGCAGCAGCTCCTGGCCGACCTGCACTTCACGGGTGCGATCGCCGCCGGGCTCAGGCGTCAGCGAGATGCGGATGGTGTCGCCGATGCCCTGCTGCAAGAGGATGCCGAGCGCGGCCGAGGACGCCACGATGCCCTTCGTGCCCATGCCGGCTTCGGTCAGGCCGAGATGGATGGCGTAATCGGAACGGCTGGCGAGGTCCTGATAGACCGCGATCAGATCCTGCACTGCCGAGACTTTTGCGGAGAGGATGATGCGGTTCTTGGGCATGCCGAGCTCTTCGGCGCGCGCCGCCGAGAGCAACGCGGACTGCACCATGGCCTCGCGCGTCACGGCGCGGACGTCGCGCGGATTGGCGGAGGCTGCGTTCTCGTCCATCAGCTTGGTCAAGAGCTCCTGGTCGAGCGAGCCCCAATTGGCGCCGATGCGGACCGGCTTGTTGTTCTTGTTCGCGATCTCGATGATGTCGGCGAACTGGGTGTCGCGCTTGTCCTTGAAGCCGACATTGCCGGGATTGATACGGTACTTGGCGAGCGCCTCGGCGCAGGCCGGATAGGCCGCGAGCAGCTTGTGGCCGATATAGTGGAAGTCGCCGATCAGCGGCGTGGTGATGCCGCGCTTGGCGAGGCCGTCGCGAATGTGCGGAACGGCGGCCGCGGCTTCCTCGCGGTCCACGGTGATGCGGACCATTTCGGAGCCGGCGCGCGCCAGCGCTGCGACCTGGGCAATGGTACCGTCGATGTCGGCGGTATCGGTGTTGGTCATCGACTGCACGACGATCGGCGCACCGCCGCCGACGGCGACGTCGCCGACCTTGACCTGGGTGGTACGATGGCGCGGTGCAGGCCCCGCGATGTCGGAATCGATGGTGGTTTCGGGCTTGTTCATGGGGTCCAAATATCAGGTTTTGGTGACGTTCAGCAATGCATCAGCCGGCGCCGCAGCCGTTTGGCTCGGACGGTTAACCAGAAAAAGCCCAGCAATTACAAGGAGGGCAGCCGCCCCGAATGCCAGGCTTAGGGTGTCGTGCATGATGAAATAGCTACCCACCACGCCAAACAAAGGGGTGATGAAGGTAAAAGCCGACAATTTGCTGGCCGAATAGGCCTTCACCAGCGCGAACCAAAGCGTGAACGTGGTTCCAACCACCCAGATCGCCTGGAACGCCATCAGGCCGAGCGACAGCGGCGCCGGCATGTGGGTGATGCTCTCGCCGAACAGCCAGGCCGCGAGCCCCAGGATCGGGATCGAGGTGGCGACCTGATAGCCGAGCGCCTTCTCGGGCGCGGCAAACCGCAGCCGCGTGCCCTTGGCCACCAGCGTGGTTGCCGCCCACAGCGCGGCGCCGCCGACGATCATGAGGTCGCCGAGCAGGACATGCGAATCGACATTGGGCTGCGGCACGCCGATCGCGAGGGCGACGCCGGCAAAGCTGATGGCGAGGCCCAGCCATTGCGAGGCGCCGAGCCGCTCGCCAAGCACCTGGTAGGAGCCGAGCGCAACGAAGAACGGCGCGGTGTAGAGGAACACCACCGCGCGCGACGCGGAGGTGAGACGCAGACCCTGGAAGATCAGCACGAATTCGATGCCGAACATCAGCCCGGCAATCAGGCCCGGCTTCCAGGTGTCGTCGTTCTCGAAGAATTTGACGCCGCGAAACGTGCCGATGATGAACAGCACCGGCAGCGCGCCCGCCGAGCGGATCGTAGCCTGGAGCATCGGCGGGATGTCCGGCAGCACCAGCTTCACCGCGATCTGGTTGAACCCCCAGGTCAGGCACAGCATGAGCATCAGGGCGATGGCGCCGGCACTGAGGGGACGTGCGGCGGCGTGGTTAGCTGGTGATGAGGACATGTCTTCCCGAAAAACCGGCTTTGCGCCGTTGTTGCTCTATGCAGCTTTCTGGCAATGGGTGCAGACGCCCGTGATCTCCACCACGGACAGTTTCGGAGCAAAGCCCGAGCTGCGTGCCGCGGCATTGAGATCCCCGGCGAATGACCCCGACGGGATCTCCCCGACTAGGCCGCAGCGCTCGCAGATCAGGAACGCCACCGCCGAGGTCGCGTCGTGGTCGTGGGCGGCACAGGCGAGGTAGGCGTTGCGGCTCTCGATGCGGTGCACGAGACCGTTGGCCATCAGGAAATCGAGCGCGCGATAGACCGTGATCGGCGCCGGCCGCGACATGGACTTGGCGAGCTCGTCGATCACCTCGTAAGCGCCGAGTGGGCGATGGCTGGAGAGCAGCGCTGCCAGCACCTGGCGGCGGATCGGCGTGAATTTCTGCGCGCGCTGCTCGCAAACTTCCTCGGCATGCGCCAGCGCGTCCGCAGTGCAGCGGCCGTGATCGTGATCGGGCGCGGGAAATGCCGGCTTGGCGAGGGTCATGCACCGACAATCTTAGCATCCGGGCCGGGGAACCCAAAGCGCGACCGTGCAGACGGCTGCCAGCCATGCTCACGCTGCGGGGCAGCCTCCTCTGAACTCGCCATGGGAATAATCGTAAGCTTGCTTATTATATTTCGAGCTTATTGGAGACCAAGCTCATGAGCCGCGGGTCCGTCGACCAGAACTTCCTGTTCACGCTGGGCGAGCTTTACCGCCTCTTGCGAGTCTATGCCGACAAGGAGGCAAGGCGGTTCGGCATTACCCGCGCGCAATGGGCGGTGCTGGCCAAGGTCGAGCGCAGCGAGGGCATGAAGCAATCGGAACTCGCCGAGCTGCTCGAGATGCAGCCGATCACGCTGACCCGCCTGATCGACAAGCTTTGCAACAATGACTGGATCGAGCGCCGCAACGACGCTTCGGACCGCCGCGTCAAGCGCCTCTATCTCAAGAAGGCCGGCCGGCAATTGCTGGGCCGGATGGGCGGGTTGAAGTCCGAGCTGACGGCCAACGCGCTCGACGGCATCGCACCGGCGGACGCCCACCGCCTCCTGTCCCAGCTCGAGACCATCAAGGAAAACGTGCGCACCGCGATCCAGAGATCCGGCGCTGAGCAAGCACGCAAGGAGCAGCGCTATGGCTGACCAAGTCCTCAAGTTCCAGCCCGAGCAGAAAACCGAGAGCGGCAAGCCCACCAAGAAAGCGGGCACCGACCCGCGCCGCCGCCTGGTCGCGGGCCTGCGCCGCTATCGCCGTTTCCTGCTCCTGGTCGTGCTGCCGGTCATCGTCGCCATCGGCGGTGTCACCTTCTACCTGCATGGCGGCCGCTATGTCGGCACCGACGACGCCTATGTCGGCGCCCAGAAAGTGCTGGTGACGCCCGACATCTCCGGCAAGATCCTGAAGGTGGTCGTGAAGGAGGGCCAGTCGGTCAAGCGCGGCGACGAGCTGTTCGAGATCGACCCCGTTCCGTTCCGCCTCGCGGTGGACGAGGCCAAGGCGCAGCTCGCGCAGGCCCGCACGACCTATGACAACCTCGTCGCCAACATCAAGATCTACGGCGACATGCTCGATCTGGCCCGGCAGGGCATCGATCTGAAGAAGCGCGATGTCGAGCGCAAGCAGGCGCTGGTGAAGAACAATTTCGGCTCGCAGCTCGACCTCGACAACGCCTCGAATGCACTGGTCACCGCCGGCGCGCAGGCGCAATACATCAAGCAGCAACTCCCCAACGCCAGGACGCAGCTGCTCGGCGACCCCGAATTGCCGCTGGAGCAATTCCCGCCCTACGCGCAGGCGAAGGCCAAGCTGGACGATGCCCAGCGCAACCTCGATCACACCGTGCTGCGCGCGCCGATGGAAGGCGTGGCGACGCAGGTCGAGCAGATCCAGCTCGGCCGCTACGTCGCCGCCGGCACGCCGGTATTCTCCATCATCGACGTCGCCCACCCCTGGGTCGACGCCAATCCGAAGGAGAGCGACCTCACCCACGTCTCCGCCGGGCAGCCCGTCACGCTCGAGGTCGACGCGTTCCCGAGCCATGTCTTCAAGGGCAAGATCGGCTCGCTGTCGCCCGGCACCGGCGCGCAATTCGCGATCCTGCCGCCGCAGAACGCGACCGGCAATTTCGTCAAGGTGGTGCAGCGCGTGCCGATCCGCATCTATTTCGACGAGACCGACAAATACGTGCGGAAGCTGAAGGCCGGCATGAGCGTCTATGCCACCATCGACACCGGCCATCAGCGCTCGCTCGCCGGCCTCCTCGGCCTGTCGGCGACCGCGAGTCAGGACAAGGACTAAACCGATAAAGCAAAGACTGATCCGATGTCCGACGCCAATGCCAGCCTGATGGTCCCCGGCCTGCGCCGGAACATGGTGACGATCTGCGCCATGACCGCGACCGTCATGCAGGCGCTGGACACCACCATCGCCAACGTCGCCCTGCCATACATGCAGGGCTCGCTGTCGGCCTCGCAGGACCAGATCAACTGGGTGCTGACCTCCTACATCGTCGCCGCCGCAATCATGACGGCGCCGGTGGGCTGGATCGCCAACCGTTTCGGCCGCAAGCGCATCTTCATCATCTGCTCGGCCGGCTTCACCATGGCCTCGGTGCTGTGCGGCCTCGCGCAGGACATCAACCAGATGGTGCTGTTCCGCCTGCTGCAAGGCGTGTTCGGCGCCGCCCTGGTGCCGCTGTCACAATCGGTCATGCTCGACTATTACACGCTCCAGGAGCGCGCCAAGGCGATGTCGATCTGGGGCATGGGCGTGATGATGGGCCCAATCATGGGGCCGTCCCTGGGGGCCTGGCTCACCGAGACCTATTCCTGGCATTGGGTGTTCTTCGTCAATCTGCCGTTCGGCGCCATCACCGTGCTCGGGCTGATCCTCTTCATGGACGAGACCAGGAAGGACCTCAGCCTCAAATTCGACTGGTTCGGTTTCGCCGCGCTGGCAATCGCGATCGGCTCGCTGCAGCTCGCCCTGGACCGCGGCGAACAACTGGGCTGGCTCGAATCGGGCGAGATCCTGGCGGAGTTCATCGTCTCGGCCGTCGCCTTCTACTTCTTCCTCGCGCACTCCTTCACGACCTCGACACCGTTCATACGCTTCGCGCTGTTCCGGGATCGCAACTTCGTCACCGGCTGCGTGTTCATGGTCGTGATGGGGCTCGTGCTGTTCTCGACCATGGCGCTGGCCTCGCCCTACATGCAGAACGTGATCGGCTATCCCATCATCACCGCCGGCCTGCTGCTGGCGAGCCGCGGCATCGGCACCTTCTTCGCGATGATGCTGGTCGGCCGCATGATGCGCTATTTCGAGGCGCGCACGCTCATCATCTCGGGCCTGGCGCTGACTGCGGGCTCCCTGTTCCAGATGACCGGCTGGACCGACCTGACCCAGGTGCCGGAGATCGTGACCGTCAGCGTCATCCAGGGCTTCGGCTTCGGCCTCGTCTTCGTGCCGCTCTCGACCGTGGCCTTTCTGACACTGTCGAACGACCTGCGCACCGACGGCACCGCGATGCTGACCCTGATGCGCAACGTCGCGAGCTCGGTCGGCATTTCCGTGGTCATCGCCGAGCTGACGCAGGGAACGCGGCGGACCTACGCGATTCTCTCCGAGCACATCAACCCGTTCAATCACGCGCTGCAGATGCCGGACGTCAGGGGCCTGATCAATCTGTCGACCGACGCCGGCCGCGCCATGGCGGACAGGATGGTCAGCGTGCAGGCGCAGATCATCGCCTTCGCCCACGACTACCAGCTGGTGATGATCTTCATCCTCTGCACCATCCCGCTCGCCTTTCTGATCGGCTCGACCAAGGCCACGCTGCGCAGGCAGGCGGCCGGGCCGGAACATGCGGTGATGGAGTAGTAGATCTCTCGTGCCCCGGACGCAGCGCAGCACGCAAGTGATGCGCTGCAGAGCCGGGGCCCATGCCTGCGGCGCGATGGGTCCCGGTTGCGGCGCATCGCTACGCGCTGCACCGCGCCCGGGACAAGAGCCGGGCTACAACAACTCCTCGCAGCCCAAATCGTCCACCGCCGCCATCGCCCGCTCCAGATTATTCCACCAGATCACCGGCGGGATGTTGATGCTCCACTGCCAGACCGGCCTCGTGATCTGCCAGAGCACGGCCCAGCGGTAGTCGCGATCGAGCGCGCCGCGCGTATAGCCGGTGATGCCGCTGTCGATCAGCGTGTCATGGTAGAGATTGAGCAGCGCGCGTTCGAGCGCCTGCCGGCGCTCCGGATACCAATGCATCGCCATCATGTAGGCGAGATCATGGGTCGGAACGTTGATGCTCCACAGGTCGAAATCGAAGATCCGCACGGTGTCGGCGACGCCCGCGCGCGGCACCAGGAATTCCAGACATGGGCATCGCCATGGGTGATGCTGAGATGACGGCGTGAGTGGTAGCGCTGGGACAGCCGGTCCGATTGATCAATGAGACGCCGATAGAGCGTGCGCCGCTCCTCGCTGAGGCGATCACCGAGATAATCGGCAAAGCGGTCGTAATGTCCGGCGAAGGTCTCCATGCGCTCCGCGCTATCCTCAGGACTCGCGAAGGTGCCGATGGAATCGCCGAGGCCCGGGTGGTCCCACCAGGCCGCATGCCAGCGTGCGAGCGTCGTCACGATCGCGATCGCCTGATCGCGCGATGGCGGCAGCGGCCAGGCCGCCGCGACGTCGTGGCTGTCGGTGAGGTCCTCGAGCAGAAGATGCCAGGCGAGGCTGTCCTCGTCGAAATGACCGTCGAAGCAGCTGGGCACGAGTCCCGGCGGCATGCTCGGCGTCAGCTGCGTGTAGTATTCCACCTCGCGCCGGCCGCCGTTGGCAAGTTTCTCGGCGAAGGCGGAATTCGCGGTCTTCAGGATCAGCGAGTGCGGGGCGCCGGCGGATTCGCCGACATAGCGCAGGCCAAGCCGGACGATATGGGACACGAGGGTGTCGCGCTGGTGCAGCACCTTCACCTCGCGCACCGCGCCTGCGTCCAGCACGCCGCCCCGGCGCAGCGCGGCCGTCAGTCGGGCAGGCTCAACGACCGCCGGCAATTGTAGAGTAGTCATGAACCACGATGCCCCTGTCCCGCGCCATACTGCACGATCGCCCCCCGGACACCAGCAGCCGAGATGCCGCCGAGCTCAGGCTGCCGCGGTCGAGTCGCGCACGGTCCGCACCACGACCGACCGTAGCTGTTCGAGATTGGTCGCCATGCCGGCGATCGCCTGCCTGACCTCCGCGGCGCGCTCGTTCACGGAGGCGGCGTCGCGGCTGACATTGCCGATCTTGGCCGAGACCTCTTTCGCCGCAGTCGCCGATTCGGAAATCGACCGCGCGATCTCCCGCGTCGCGGCGTCCTGCTGTTCCATCCCAGCGGCGACCGAGGTCGCCACGCCGTCGATCTCGACGATGTGCGCTCCCATCGTCTCGACGGCATCGACCGCGGCCTGCGTCGAGGCCTGGATCTCGGCGATCAGCCGCGCGATCTCCTCGGTGGATTTGGCGGTCTGGTCCGACAGGGATTTCACCTCGGCGGCGACCACGGCGAAGCCGCGGCCGGCCTCCCCGGCGCGCGCTGCCTCGATCGTGGCGTTGAGCGCCAGCAGGTTGGTCTGGCCGGCGATGCCGCCGATGAGGTCGGAAACCTCGGCGATCTTCTTCACCGATCCGGCCAGCGCCTGGATGGTCGAACGCGCCTGCTCGCGGCCGGCGACCGCCGATTTCGTGACCGTGCTGGTCCGCGCGACCTGGCTCGCGATCTCGCGGATCGAGGCGCTCAGTTGCTCGGCCGCGGCCGAGACGGTCTGCGAACTTCCGAGCGCCTGGGTGGAGGCTGCGGCGACGGCCTGCGACTCTGCCGAGAGCGAACTTGCAATCTCGGACAGGCTGGTGGCAACCCGCTCCACGCCCTGGCTCGCCGCGCTGGCGGTGTCGACCGAGCGGCCGGTCTCACGCTCGACGGTCTCCGCCATCTGTTGCAGCGCGCCACGCTTGGCCAGCGCCGCCTCCTGCTCCTGCCGCAACTGTTCCTCGCGCAGGCGGGAATTCTCGACCGCCGCCTGCTTGAACACCACAAGCGCACCCGCCATCGAGCCGACCTCGTCCTGGCGGTGGGTGAACGGAATGTCGGCGGCGAGATCGCCGGTCGAAAGCTTCTGCATCGTGTCCGTCATGCGCACGATCGGGCGCACCACGCCGACGGCAACGCCGAGCAGGCCCGCGGCAACAAAGGCCAGGACGGCGGCGGAGACGCCGAGGAGGATCCAAAGCATCGAGCTGTCGCGGTCTGCGGCCAGCTTCTCCATGGCGGCATTCTGCTTGTTGGCGCTCTCGACGATGCTGTCGATCACGGCGCGATGCGCGGTGTAGGCCTCCTTGAGCTGGGCATAAGCGCGCTCCGACGCAGCCGCATCCTTGGCCTTGAGGGCCGGCAGGAGCTGGTCGGACGCCTTCCAGAATTTCTGCACTTCGGCGTCGGATTTCGACACCAGCGCCGTCTTCAGGTCGGCCGAGAGGCTGGAGGAGACCCAGAAGGCCTTGCGCTCGTCGTAGTCCTTGCGGAGCTGAACCAGGCGCTCTCCGTGGGCCGCCAGCTGATCCGGCTCACGCATGGCCAGCGTCGCCTCGAGATAAGCCTCGATGACATATTCCGGCGGCGGCAGAATGTCCGCGATGAGGTCGTTGCCGAGCTTGATGTCGGAATAGAGCGGACCGCCGACCTTGAGCTCTTTCAAGGCGTACAGGCTGGTCGAAACCACGGCGGCAAAGCCGATGGCGAGAACGATGCCAAACGCAACGATCGCAGAGGACAACGACAGACGAAATTTCATGAAACAATCCGGGGCGACGTCGAAACTGCGACCACCCTAGACCAATACGGTAAATACGGAATTGCTTCGCGCCGGAATTGTGTCGCGCGAATCCCGCACAAGTACGGGAATTGTCGCCAAGCCAATCGGAATTTGAGTCAGCGAGGCTGAAGCACCAGAGTGGGAAGACAGCGTTCGAGCCTGATGCAACGCAGCATCGGCCTTTGATGCACCTATTTGCACATAATGCGAGATGCGCGCCGAGGACCGGGCCCCCGGGCGCGCATTGCTCAGACGTCGAAGAACACCGTCTCGTTGTCGCCCTGGAGCCGCAGGTCGAGCCGGTAGATGGACTTGCCAGCCTCCCGCACGGCAATCAGCGTGGCACGGCGATCGGCGGGCACCAGCGCCAGCACGGGATCGGCGGCGTTGCCGGACTCGTCGCTGAAATAGATGCGGGTGTAGAGGTGCCGCAGCATGCCGCGGCCGAACACCGCAACGAGGATGTGCGGCGCCTGCGGCTTGCCGTCGGGATCCGGCACCGCGCCCGGCTTGATGGTCTCGAAAGCGTAATGGCCGTCCTTGTCGGTGCCGCAACGGGCAAAGCCGCGGAAGCTCGCATTCGGCAGCGCACGCGTGTCCTGCGGGTCGGCAAAGCGCCCCTTCGCGTCCGCCTGCCAGATCTCCAACATGCAATCCGGCACGGCGACACCATCGCCGTCGAACACGCGGCCTTCGATACGGATGCGGTCGCCCGTGACGTCGGGGGTCAGCGTCGAGTGCGTGAATGCGTCGTTCCAGGCGTACTCGCCGGTCGGCGTCAGGCCGTATTTGAAGAACGGGCCGACGGTCTGCGACGGCGTGATCCCATTATCCTGCACTTAGCTGTTCTCCATGGGGGTGGCGTTCTTGCCGCGCAGCACGATGTCGAACCGGTAGCACAGCGCCCATTCGGGCTGGGTGTTCTCTAGATCGAACGAGGAGACCATCCGCGCCCGCGCCTTCTCGTCCGGCACCGAGTTGAAGATCGGGTCGAACGGAAACATCGGATCGTTCGGGAAGTACATCTGCGTCACGAGGCGCGTGACGAAGGAATGTCCGAACACCGACAGATGGATGTGCGCCGGCCGCCAGGCATTGTGGTGATTGCCCCAGGGATAGGCGCCGGGCTTGATGGTGACGAAGCGATAGTAACCGGACGCATCGCTCACGGTGCGGCCCGCGCCGGTGAAATTCGGATCGAGTGGCGCCGGATGCTGGTCGCGGACATGGACGTAACGGCCGCAGGAATTGGCCTGCCAGATCTCGACCAATGAGCTCGGTACGCCCCGGCCGTCCTCGTCGCGCACGTGGCCGTGGACGATGATGCGCTCGCCGAGCGGTTCGCCGCTGTGCTGGAGGGTGAGATCGTTGTCGCCCTCACGCACGGTCTCGTGGCCATAGACCGGGCCGGTGAGTTCCGACAACGTATGCCGCATCGGGATCAAGGGCTTGTTCGGCGCGCGCTTGATCGAGCTCTTGTAATCGGGCGACAGCGGCAGCGGATGCGCCTTGTTGCTGTCGGTGGGATAGATGAACGTCATAGGCGAACTCCTCCCCGGCCATTTTCGGTCCGGCCGGTCAACGCTTCCGGCAATCATTATAGGATATAACTAATTGGGGAAAGCGGGTTTTGGGGCCAGTACGCGCCGGATTTGGCCTGAAGCGCCTATTTAATCGGTGGCCGCGGCAGCGTGGCCTCGCCGGCTTCGAGCCGATAGGTGTGATCGAGCGAATACCAGGGCGCAACGACGTCCGGCACTGCCGGATGCGGCGAATCATGGCGCTGGAACTTGCCGATGAGAGCCCGTGTCACACCGAACTGCACATCGCTGTCGATATGCGGGTCGGCGGGATCGTAGACCTGCGAGATCAGCGTCTTGAATCCGGGCTTGAAGATCAGGGCGTGCAGATGCGCGGGTCGATAGGGATGCCGGCCCTGCGCCGCCAGCAAGCGGCCGACCACGCCATTGGTCGGGATGGGATAGCCGACCATCATCACCGAACGGAAGGAGAAGCGCCCATCCTGGTCGGTCGTGAACTTGCCACGCAGGTTCATGTCAGCCTGTTCAGGATCCTGGTTCTCGTAGAGGCCGACCGGGGACGCGTGCCAGACATCGACCTCGGCGCCGGGAACGGGACGGCCATCCTTATCCACAACGCGGCCGCTGACGAACAGCGGCGCGCCCGGGGTCTCCGAGCGCACGATCGAGCCGCCGTTCTCGACCCGCGGCGAGTTCAGCCGCCAGAACGGCCCGAGCAGTGATTGATCGGTTTCCGTATTGCCCTGATCGCCATTGTTGAGCAGGCACACCAATGAGGAAACGCCGAGCGAGCCTGCCATCAGCACGACTTCGTTGTGCGTGTCGGTCGAGAGCTTGCCGAGCTCGGCGATAACAGCCGTGGCGTCGCGAAACTCCTTCTCGGTCAGGCGGACATCGCGGACGAAGGCATGCAGATGCTTGACCAGGGAGCGCATGATCTGGCGCATGCGCGGATCGGAGGTCTGCTCCATCACCGCCAGTGCCGCGGCCGTGACGTCCTGCTCGCGCTCGATGATCATGCCACTATTTCTCCCTGTCATTCCGGGGCAGCCCGACAGGGCTGAACCCGGAATCTCGAGATCCCGGATTCCGCCCTATCGGGCGGCTCCGGGATGACCGGACGCTATGCGTCCGGTCAGTTCAGCTTCTCGATCGCAACGGCCACACCCTGGCCGACGCCAACGCACATGGTGGCGAGTGCGAGCTTGCCGCCACGCTTTTCCATGCCGTGGACGGCGGTGAGCGCGAGGCGCGCGCCGCTCATGCCGAGGGGATGACCGAGCGCGATGGCGCCGCCATGCGGATTGACGAAATCGGCATCATCGGCGACGCCGAGCTGGCGCATACAGGCGATGCCCTGGGAGGCGAAGGCCTCGTTGAGCTCGATCAGGTCGAAATCGCTGATCTTCTTGCCGAGGCGCTCCATCAGCTTGCGGGTCGCGGGCACCGGGCCAATGCCCATGATGCGCGGCGGCACGCCGGCCGAGGCCAGGCCGAGGATGCGGGCGCGGGGCGTCAGGCCATGCTTCTTCACAGCTAGCTCCGAAGCCAGGATCATCGCGGCAGCGCCGTCATTGACGCCGGAGGCGTTGCCGGCGGTCACGGTGCCCGGGTTGCGCACGATCGGCTTCAGCTTGGCGAGGCCTTCCAGCGTGGTCTCGGGACGCGGATGCTCGTCCTTGTCGACGGTGATGGGGCCGGCCTTGCCGCCGGGAATGGTGATCGGCGTGATTTCTTCCGCAAAATAGCCGGAGGCGATCGCCTTGCCGGCGCGCTGCTGCGAGCGGATCGCGAAGGCGTCCTGGTCGGCGCGCGAGACCTGGAATTCCTCGGCGACGTTCTCGCCGGTCTCCGGCATGGCGTCGACGCCGTACTGCGCCTTCAGCAGCGGATTGATGAAGCGCCAGCCGATTGTGGTGTCGAAGATCTCGGCGGAGCGCGAGAAGGCCTCCTGCGCCTTGCCCATCACGAACGGCGCGCGGGTCATCGACTCGACGCCGCCGGCAATGGCGAGCTCGATCTCGCCGGAGCGGATGGCGCGGCCCGCGGCGCCGACCGCATCGAGGCCAGAGGCGCAGAGCCGGTTCAGGGTCTGGCCGGGAACCGAATCCGGCAGACCTGCGAGCAGGAGCGCCATGCGCGCGACGTTGCGGTTGTCCTCGCCGGCCTGGTTGGCGCAGCCGAAGAAGACTTCGTCCACTTGCGCCCAGTCGAGATTGGGGTGCTTGGCCATCAGCGCCTTGATCGGGGCGGCGGCGAGATCGTCGGCGCGCACCTTGGCGAGCGAGCCGCCGAAGCGGCCGATCGGGGTCCGCACGGCATCGCAAATAAAGACGTCACGCATCGTTGTTCTCCCTGAATGCCGCGGTTCGGCCCAAATTCTTCAATGACGGCGGAGTTTTAGGAGGGCGCCCGCGGCAGGTCAATTGACGGTTTCGCGGGTGGCGTATTCGGATCGGCGTCATGAAATTCCCTCGTCATTCCGGGGCGCCCGAAGGGCGAGCCCGGCGCATCCCGGAATGACGACGGGAAATGTGGCAGTTCCTCGCCCCACGCGGACAACGTGGAAAACCTCGTCTCTCCGGCCAAAGCGATAGGAGCAGGTGCCGAAATTTTGTAGGTTGCGCAGCCCATGACGATGCAACAGCCGATCCCAGCACCGCCCGCCGACGAAGCGCCCGCACCACCGGCGGAAGCCGCCGCGCGCGTCACGCCGATGATGGAACAATATCTGGAGATCAAGGCGGCGCATCCGGGCCTCCTGCTGTTCTACCGGATGGGCGATTTCTACGAATTGTTCTTCGAGGACGCCGAGATCGCCTCCAAGACGCTCGGCATCGTCCTGACCAAGCGCGGCAAGCATCAGGGCGCCGACATCCCGATGTGCGGCGTGCCGGTCGAGCGCTCCGAGGACTATCTGCACCGTCTGATCTCGGCCGGACACCGGGTCGCAGTCTGCGAGCAAACCGAGGATCCCGCCGCTGCGAAAGCGCGCGGCAACAAGAGCGTGGTCCGCCGCGGCGTGGTGCGGCTGGTCACGCCGGGCACGCTGACCGAGGACACGCTGCTCGACGCGCGCGCCAACAATTACCTGCTGGCAATCGCGCGCGCCCGCGCCTCCGGCGGCGGCGATCGCTTCGGTCTTGCCTGGATCGACATCTCGACCGCCGAGTTCATGGTCACCGAATGCTCCGCCGGCGAGCTCGCCGCGACGCTGGCGCGCATCAACCCGAACGAGGCGATCATCACCGACGCGCTCTATAACGACAGCGAGCTCGGACAGACCCTGCGCGAGCTGCCGGCGGTGACGCCGCTGACCCGCGACGTCTTCGATGGCGCCACCGCCGAGAAACGACTGTGCGACTATTTCGCGGTCGCGACCATGGACGGGCTGGCGCAGCTGACCCGCCTCGAGGCCACCGCCGCGGCCGCCGCAATCACCTATGTCGACCGCACCCAGGTCGGCAAGCATCCGCCATTGTCGCCGCCCGCGCGCGAGGCCTCCGGCGCGACCATGGCGATCGATCCGGCCACGCGCGCCAATCTCGAGCTGACGCGGACGCTCGCCGGCGAACGCCGGGGATCGCTGCTCGATGCGATCGACTGCACCGTGACGTCGGCGGGCTCGCGCCTGCTGGCGCAGCGACTGGCGGCGCCGCTGACGGATGCGCCCGCCATCGCGCGCCGGCTCGATGCGGTCAGCACCTTCGTTGCCGATTCAGCCGCGCGCGAGGACATCCGCAGCATCTTGCGCGGCGCGCCCGACATGTCGCGGGCGCTGGCCCGTCTCTCGGTCGGTCGCGGCGGACCGCGCGATCTCGCCGGCATCCGCGACGGCATCATCGCCGCGGACCAGGTGCTGACGCGGCTCTCCGAAGTGGATGAGCCGCCGCAGGAGATCGCGGCGGTGATGGCAGCGCTGCAAAGGCCGTCGCGCCAGCTTGCGGCGGAATTCGCCAGCGCGCTGGACGAGCAGCTGCCGCTGATCAAGCGTGACGGCGGCTTCGTTCGCCAGGGCTATGAGCCTGCCCTCGACGAAGCGCGAAACCTGCGCGACGCCTCGCGCCTGGTGGTGGCCTCGATGCAGGCCCGCTATGCCGACGCGACCTCCGTCAAAGGCCTCAAGATCCGCCACAACAACGTGCTCGGCTATTTCGTCGAGGTCACCGCGCAGCACGGCGACAAGCTGATGTCGCCGCCGCTGAACGCGACCTTCATCCATCGCCAGACGCTGGCAGGGCAGGTGCGCTTCACCACCTCCGAGCTCGGCGAGATCGAGGCCAAGATCGCCAATGCCGGCGACCGTGCGCTCGGACTGGAGCTCGAGATTTTCGAGCGGCTGTCGGCGAAGGCCACGGCGATCAGCGACGATCTGCGCGCCGCTGCCCACGCTTTTGCCTTGCTCGACGTCGCGACATCGCTCGCAAAACTCGCGGTCGACGATAATTACGTGCGACCGGACGTGGACGGTTCCCTCGGCTTCGCGATCGAGGCCGGCCGCCACCCCGTGGTCGAGCAGGCCCTGAAGCGCAATGGCGAGCCGTTCATCGCCAATGCCTGCGATCTGTCGCCGGCGCCCGGCCAAAGATCCGGCCAGCTCTGGCTACTCACCGGTCCCAACATGGCCGGTAAGTCGACCTTCCTGCGCCAGAACGCGCTGATCGCGCTGCTCGCCCAGATCGGCAGCTTCGTGCCGGCCGCGCGGGCGCGGATCGGCATCGTCGACCGGCTGTTCTCGCGCGTCGGCGCCGCCGACGATCTCGCTCGCGGCCGTTCCACCTTCATGGTGGAGATGGTCGAGACCGCGGCGATCCTCAATCAAGCCGGCGAGCGCTCGCTGGTGATCCTGGACGAGATCGGCCGCGGCACCGCGACGTTCGACGGGCTCTCGATCGCCTGGGCCGCGATCGAGCATCTGCACGAAAGTAACCGTTGCCGCACTCTGTTCGCTACGCATTATCACGAGCTGACCGCGCTCTCGGCCAAGCTGCCGCGAATGTTCAATGCCACCGTGCGGGTGAAGGAGTGGCAGGGCAATGTCGTGTTCCTGCACGAGGTGCTGCCGGGCTCGGCCGACCGCTCCTACGGCATCCAGGTGGCCAAACTCGCCGGCCTGCCGCCGGCGGTGATCACGCGCGCGAAGTCGGTTCTCTCCAAGCTGGAGGCACAGGACCGCGGCCAGACCGCGCGCGCGCTGGTGGACGACCTGCCGCTGTTCGCCGTGCCCTCGCGCGCCGCAGCGGAAGCCGCCCCGCCGAGCGAGGCCGAGCTGCTGATCGCAGCGGTGAAGGCGCTGCACCCCGACGAGATGTCGCCGCGCGAGGCGCTGGATGCGCTCTATGCATTGAAGGCCAGGCTGCCGAAGCAATAGTGGCATCGTAGCCCGGATGAGCGAAGCGACATCCGGGGACGTATGTCCCCGCATATCGCTGCGCTCATGCGGGCTACAAATGCAGGCTGGATAGCCTACGCCCGCGCCGCGATCGCCGCCGCTTCCGCCGCGGCGCGCTGCATGCTGGTCGACATCTCGTTCGTCACGGTGCTCTGCTCCTCGATCGCCGCGGCCGTCGACGTCACGTATTCGCTGACGTTGTTGATGGCCTGCTTGATCGAACCGAGCGCGTTGACGACGTCGCCGGAGATGCCGTTGAGGCTGCCGATCTCCGCGCCGATCTTGTCGGTAGCCTGCTTGGCCTGGTTGGCGAGGCTCTTGACCTCCGAGGCGACCACCGCGAAGCCGCGGCCGGCTTCGCCCGCGCGTGCGGATTCGATCGTGGCGTTGAGCGCGAGCAGGTTGATCTGTCCGGTGATGTTGTTGATCAGCTCGACGATGCCGCTCATCGCCTGCGCGGCTTCGGTGAGGCGCTGCGCCTGGGCGTCCGCGGTGGCGACCTGATCCACCGCACTCATCGCGGTCTCGCGCGATTTGGTCATCGCCTCGGAGATCTCCCGCACCGAGGCGTTCAGCTCCTCCGAACCCGCGGCGACCGATTCCATCATGCCGCGCACGCGCTCGTTGCCCATGCGGACCAGCACCTGCTTGGTGACGTCGGTGGCGTATTTCACGACCTTGAACGGCTTGCCGTTGAGATCCATGATCGGATTGTAGGAGGCCTGGATGTAGACCTCCTTGCCGCCCTTGCCGATGCGCTTGTATTCGGCCGCCTGGTATTCGCCGCGATTGAGCGCCGCCCAGAACTCGCGATAGGCGCCGCTGTCGCGCTCGCTCGGCTCGACGAACATGCTGTGATGATGGCCCTTGATCTCGGCCAGCGAATAGCCGAGCGCGCCGAGGAAGTTGGCATTCGCGGTGATGATCGTGCCGTCCATGTTGAACTCGATCACGGCCTGGGCCTTGTCGATCGCCGCGATCTGGCCGGCGAGATCGGCGTTCTTCAGCTTCTGCGCCGTGACGTCGGTCGCAAACTTCACGACCTTGAAGGGCTTACCCTTCTCGTCGAAGACCGGATTGTATGAGGCCTGGATCCACACTTCCTTGCCGCCTTTGCCGATGCGCTTGTATTCGGCGGCCTGGTATTCACCTCGGTTGAGTGCCGCCCAGAACTCGCGGTAGGCGGCGCCATCGCGCTCTGAAGGCTCGACGAACATGCTGTGGTGCTTGCCCTTGATATCGGCCAGCGAATAACCGAGCGCGCCAAGGAAGTTGGCGTTGGCAGTGACGATCGTACCGTCCATGTTGAACTCGATGACCGCCTGCGAACGGTTGGCGGCGGCAACTTGCGCTCCGTAGTCGAGATTCTGCAGACGGACCGAGGCGTCGGACCATTCCACCACAACTCCCGCGCGGCTGCCGTCGTCGTTCTTCACGGGAGTTGCAACGAGGTCGAATTTCCGATCGCCGACCTCGATCATCGCGCGATGCACGCTGTTGAGGCTCGCAAGCATCTGGCGCTGATGCTGCGGGTTCTTGTGAAACACGTCGATGTTGGTCCCGACGAGCGTGTCTACATTGAAGTGCGGCAGCTCCTTCTTGAGATCGGCCTCGGCTGCTCGAAGCAAATCCGTCACAGCGTTGTTCATGTAGATGATCTTGAGGTCGTTATCCGCAACCATCAGATTGGCGCTCACGACCTTGGCCGCCATCAACGTAACTGCGTCGGTATTCGACTTGCGCTTGAACATGATCTCTCCAATATCGACCCGGTTTGTACTGCACTCCGTAAACTTACGGAGCGAGAAGGATATGCTTTACGCGGGACGGGAATTTACGAGACAATTGTAGAGAACAAGTTCAAACAAACTTCTAATATGTGTATCGGAAACACGCCGCGACGTCGCAGCCCACCTCGATCACGGCTGTTGATATCTCGAACTCATCAGCGACGTGTCACGCGAGAAGATCGAGATCCCGCTTATGTTCGCGGCATTTAGCGCAGGCGCGGCCTTGACCGCCGCCGCGACGCAATCCCGATGCACCACAGCGTGAAATTCCAAGCAACGCAGGTGCCGAGCGCGAGACACAGACCGACGCTCGATCCGAACGACACCACCGCCACGTGCAGGACTGCGATTGCCGTGCCGAATCCGAGCAGGCCCCAGGCGGAGTTGGCGAGCACGGCGGCTGTCGGCGGGCCGCCGATGCGCGGATGCAGGATCACCATGATGCTGGAGAACACGACGGGATACAGCGCGATGATGCCGCTGATGCGGGGACCGACCCAGCCCGAGGTCGAGACCACGATGGCGACGAGCATCGCCACCAGCGCAGCCCGCATCGGAACGTCATACCAGCGGCGCGTCACCAGCGGCATCTTCACGTGGCGGTATCCGGCTAGGAGCGGAATGCAGATGCCGAAGGCGATCAGGTTCGCGGCCAACCCGGCGGTGAGCAGCCAGTCGAACTGACGGACGATCGATGCAAGCACGATCCAGACCGCGACTGCGCTGCCACAACTCACCAGAAGATTGTACCGCTGCGCCAGCACGACATAAGTGAGGCACATGAAGATGGTCGCCGCATTGATCGGAAGGCTCGCCAGCGCGCCCTGCGCGATGAAGGCGGCGTCGTGATCGAGTGCGAGGAAGACGTAGGACGGACCGGCTGAGATCGGCAGGGTCGCGACCAGCGCTCCGATCACCGGTCCCGCGCGTTCGGTGATGATCGACGCCGTCACGACGAACGTCGCCGCGATCGCCATGCGCAGGAGCAGGAAGAGGATGAAGTGAAGGTCGGGTGACATTCTGTCTGTCATTCCCGGGCGCGCGAAGCGCGAGCCCGGAATCCATAACCAAAGGCCGTAGTGGTTCAAGAGCTGGAGCAACGACCGTCCGAGATCTCGACGGCCCGGGGTTGGGTATCGGCTCGCGCCAGGCGGCGCGCCCCGGGACGACACCGATCGTGGAGTAGCGACCTTCGCCTCACATCCGCTGCATCGACACCGAGACCTTCGGGCCGTTCTTGATGGTCTGGTAGACGACACAATAGCGCTCGGTCAGCTTGAGCAGGAGATCGAGCTTGTCCTGCGGCGCGTCGGTGTCGACCTCGAAGCGCAGACGAATCTCGGCGAAGCCGACCGGCGTTTCCTTGTCGATGCCGAGCGTGCCGCGGAAATCAAGATCGCCCTCGGCAAAGACATTGCCGGTCTTCAAGGGCACCTCGATCGCGGTCGCAACCGATTTCAGCGTGACACCGGCACAGGCGACCAAGGCTTCGAGCAGCATGTCGCCGGAGCAGAGCTCGAGACCGGAACCGCCGGTGCCCGGGTGCAGGCCCGCCATTGCGATCGCGCGGCCGGTCTCGACCTTGCAGGCGATGCCTTCGCTGTCGGTGGAGCCCTTGGCTTTCAGTGTGATCAACGCGGTCTTGGGATCGGTCTTGTAGCGCTCCTTGATCGGAGCCTGCAGCTGGCGCAGTTGGGCGGCGTCCATCTTGTTCTCTCCCGGCACATCGCGTTTGACGAGCGGTATAGAAGGCGATCCGTTTCGTGTCAGCCCATGATTGATGGAAGCTGCCATGAGCAACCGGAACTCAGACCCGAAACTCTAATCTATTCATGATGTTACAGGCCCTTATCAAGAGCGGCGCAGCGACCCTCCCATCCGGGTAACCAGGTTCATCTGTCGACCTCTCACGAAGTCTCGTGACAGCGCCCGTCACCTCTTATATCCGGTGAGATATGGACAGCGTCGCGACTGAGCATAGGGCCGAGGTGGACGATCGTTTCGACACTGCGCGGATCACCGCCGCGGTCGATGCGCTTGTCGAAAAGCATCAGGGGCGCGAAGACGCGTTCCGCACCGCCATGGCGCAATTGCTCAAGGCCGAGCTGATCGCAGCGCGCGCCGCGGCACAGGAGATCCTTTTGAAGGACCGCCACGGCCGCCGCTGCGCCGAGCGGCTGTGTCACGTCCAGGACGAGATCATCCGCATCCTGTATTCGGCGGCGACCCGTCATCTCTATCGCTCGCCGATCCCGAGCGGTGCCGAGCGCATGGCGGTGGTCGCGACCGGCGGCTACGGCCGCGGCCTGATGGCGCCCGAATCCGACATCGATCTGCTGTTCATCCTGCCCTACAAGCAGACCGCCTGGGGCGAGCAGGTGGCAGAGGCCATCCTCTATTGCCTCTGGGACATGGGGCTGAAGGTCGGCCACGCCACGCGCTCGGTCGACGAATCGATTAGGCAGGCGCGCGGTGACATGACCATCCGCACCGCGATCCTGGAGACGCGCTTCCTCACCGGCGACAGGCCGCTCTATGACGAGCTGGTCGCGCGCTTCGACAAGGAGGTGGTGCAGGGTACCGCCTCGGAATTCGTTACGGCAAAGCTCGCCGAGCGCGAGGAGCGGCACCGCCGCGGCGGCCAGTCGCGCTACCTGGTCGAGCCCAACGTCAAGGACGGCAAGGGCGCCCTGCGCGACCTGCACACGCTGTTCTGGATCGCCAAATACGTCTACCGCGTGCGCGACACCAGCGAGCTGGTCGAGCGCGGCGTGTTCGACGCGCAGGAATATCGCAGCTTCCGTCGCTGCGCCGATTTCCTCTGGTCGGTGCGCTGCAATCTGCATTTCTACTCTGGCCGCGCCGAAGAGCGCCTCTCCTTCGATCTCCAGCGCGAGATCGCGGTGCGGCTCGGCTATACCTCGCATCCCGGCATGCAGGACGTCGAGCGCTTCATGAAGCACTACTTCCTGGTCGCCAAGGAGGTCGGCAACCTCACCGCCATCCTCTGCGCCAAGCTCGAGGACCAGCAGGCCAAGCCGGCGCCGGTCCTGAGCCGGATGATGGCGCGGCTGCGGCCGACCGCGGTGAAGCGGCGCGTCCCCGACAGCGACGACTTCATCGTCGACAACAACCGCATCAACGTCGCCGCTCCCGACGTCTTCAAGCACGATCCGGTCAATCTGATCCGCATCTTCCGCCTCGCGCAGAAGAACAATCTCGCCTTCCATCCGGATGCGATGCGCGGCGTGACGCGTTCGCTGGGCCTGATCAACGCGCAGCTTCGCGAAAATCCCGAGGCCAACCGGCTGTTCATGGAGATCCTGACCTCCGACAACGCCGAGATCGTGCTGCGACGGATGAACGAGACCGGCGTGCTCGGCCATTTCATCCGCGCCTTCGGCAAGATCGTCTCGATGATGCAGTTCAACATGTATCATCACTACACCGTCGACGAGCACCTGATCCGCTGCATCGGCTTCCTTCAGGACATCGAGCGCGGCGGCGCCGAGGAGTTCGCCCTCGCCAGCGATCTCATGCGCAAGACGAGGCCCGAGCACCGCGCGGTGATCTATATCGCCACGCTGTTGCACGACGTCGCCAAGGGCCGGCCGGAGGATCACTCGATCGCCGGCGCCAAGGTGGCGCGCCGGCTCTGTCCGCGGCTCGGCTTCAGTCCGGCCGACACCGAGCTCATCGCCTGGCTGATCGAGGAGCACCTGACCATGTCCACGGTCGCGCAGTCGCGCGACCTGTCGGACCGCAAGACCATCGAGAATTTCGCCGCCGTGGTGCAGTCTGTCGAGCAGATGAAGCTCTTGACCATCCTGACCACCGCCGACATCCGCGGCGTCGGTCCCGGCGTGTGGAACGGCTGGAAGGCGCAGCTTTTGCGCTCGCTGTACTACGAGACCGAGCCGGTGCTCACGGGCGGCTTCTCGGAGGTCGATCGCGGCAAGCGCCTCGCGGCTGCCTATGCCGAATTCCGCATGGCCTTTGCCGAATGGCCGGCGGACGAGCTCGATGCCTATATCGGCCGGCACTATCCGGCCTATTGGCTCAAGGTCGAGCTGCCGCGCAAGATCCGTCACGCCCGCTTCGTCCGCTCCAGCGAGCAGGCCGGCCACAAGCTCGCGATCAATGTCGGCTTCGACGAGGTGCGCGGCGTTACCGAGCTGACGATCTTCGCAGCCGACCATCCCTGGCTGCTCTCGATCATCGCCGGCGCCTGCGCCTCGGCCGGCGCCAACATCGTCGACGCCCAGATCTACACCACGACCGACGGCCGCGCGCTCGACACCATCTCGATCTCCCGGGAGTACGACCGCGACGAGGACGAGGGACGGCGCGCCACCCGCATCGGCGAGATGATCGAGGACGTGCTGGAAGGCAAGCTGCGCCTGCCGGAGGTGGTGGCGCGGCGCACCGTGCGCAGCAAGGCGCGACCCTTCGTGATCGAGCCGGAAGTGACCATCAACAACCAATGGTCCGACCGCTACACGGTGATCGAGGTCTCCGGCCTCGATCGCCCCGGCCTGCTCTACGAGCTGACCACGGCGATCTCGAAACTCAACCTCAACATTGCGTCAGCCCACGTCGCGACCTTCGGCGAGCGCGCGCGCGACGTGTTCTATGTCACCGATCTCCTGGGCGCTCAGATCAACGCGCCGACCCGCCAGGCCGCGATCAAGAGCGCGCTGACCCATGTGATGGCCGGCGAAAAAGCGGTTCAGCCGGCGGCGTGATTCCTGCGTCATTCCGCGGCTCGCCGCTGCGCGGCGAGCCGGTTTGAGGAAAGGAGAGATTGACGCGACGCGCATGCAACACCTCACCAATCACCGCGCCGACTTCTGTTCGGAGAGCCGTAGCGCGTTTACGAGTGCAGACAGAGTGGCTGGTTGATGCTGACGACTGGGATAGTACATGAAGAAGCCGGGAATCGGCGGCGTCCAATCCTCCAGCACCCTAATGAGGCGGCGTTGCGCGACATATTTGGCGATCTGCTCTTCATAGGCGAGTCCGATACCAACTCCAGCGAGCGCTGCCTGAATCACCAGATGAGTATCGTCAATGATCAGCGGGCCGTTCACGTTGATCGTGACCGACTTTCGTCCCTGCTCGAACTCCCACCGATATGGACCACCCGCAAGACGCAGGGTGATACACCGATGATCGCTGAGGTCCTTTGGCTTTTCGGGGATGCGTCGTGAGGCGAAATAGCGTGGCGACCCTACGACCGCCAATCGCAGGTCGGGTGTGAGACGAACCGCGATCATGTCCTTTTGAATGTACTCGCCAAGCTGAATACCGGCATCGAACTCGCCTGCAACGAGGTCCACGGGGCCAGTGACGGTGACAACGTCCAGAACGATGTCAGGGTAGGCATCAGCGAAAGCTCTGAGCCGCGGCAACAATACCATCACGGCAGCGGATCGTGACATCACAATTCGAAGGCGACCTTGAGGCCGGCGCCGAACGCTTCGGGCTTTGTCGAGGGCCTGACGAATTTGCTCAAGGGCCGGAGACAAGTCTTCCAGAAGAGCGGCCCCGGCAGCGGTTGGCGCAACGCTCTTGGTTGTTCGCGCGAGCAGCTTCAGCTCGAGCCGCTGCTCAAGCCTCCGGATCGTGTGGCTCAAGGCAGACTGAGATACACCAAGCTTTATCGCGGCGCGTGTAAAGCTTCGTTCATTGGCCACGACTGCAAACGCGGCAAGTTCGTTCATTTGGCTTGTCATCATTTATGAATACTGTTCACGAGCCTATGCCAAGCAAGACGCCTAGTCTCATAAACTACATTGTCGTAGGTCTTGCGAGCAAGGAGACGACCTGCGGCATCTTCCGATACGCGGAGCAGGTTGAGGCTCAGCACAAGTTACCGCGCCACGTGGATGAGCTCGGTGCAACAGCTTTGAGGAAGACGATGGATACAGACGTTTCCGCCTTGCGTTCCCTTGCGCAGGTCTATTTCGATGCTGCCTATGAAATGGATGCGGAGAAGTTTGCGTCCATATTTGATCCCTTGAGTTCCGTGACGAAAATCGCCGAGGACGGCAATGTTGGCGTGACGCCGATTGCAACCTGGCTGGCAGCGGTCCGCAACATGAAAGCTCCGAAGCAACAGGGCTTCACGCGGGATGATCAGATCGTGTCAATCGACGTTGAAGGAGAGCTCGCGCTCTTGAAGGTGAAATTTCAAATCCCGCCACGTTCCTTGATCGATCTGTTGTCATGCTTGAAGGTGAATGGGACCTGGAAGATCGTTCAGAAGGTGATGACGTCGAAAGTCTGACGGAGTCGGTTACCGTAGGAGAGAGCAGCCGAAGGTTCGCGCGACGACCCATCCGCGCGGGCAGAACCTTGCAGCCCGGGTCTAGCTGTTCGGCCACGGCTCGCTCGGGTCCACGTCCCAAGCCTGCATCACACCGCCGCCAATCACTCATTCTCAAAGGGGTTCTCGAACCTCCACGCCCTCATGCCGCAGCAGCCAGCGTTTGCGCTCCAGCCCGCCGCCATACTTCACCAGCGAGCCATCCGCGCCGATCAGCCGATGGCAGGGCAGCACGACGCTGATCGGGTTGGAGCCATTGGCATGGCCGACGGCGCGAATGGCTTTGGGCATCTCGATCTTTGCGGCGAGCGCGCCGTAGCTCATCGTGGTGCCGGCGGGGATTTGCGCGAGCGCAGTCCAGACCTTCTGCTGGAACGGCGTGCCGGCGATGCGCCACGCGATGCCCGGGAGCTGGCCGAGATCTCCTTCGAAATAGCCTGACAGCGCGGTCCGCATGGCCGCGGGCGCGGCCTGGCCGCTCAGCTCGACCACACCGTAATGCAGGCGCAAAAGCTCGCGCATGCGGTGCTCGTAGTCCTCCCAGTCGAGGGCGCGCAGGGCGCCTTCGGCATCGGTAACGAGCAGCGCTGTGCCGATCGGCGTCGTCAGGCGATCGAGGCCGAAGCTTACAGGAGGTTTGGTTGATCGGCTGGCCATTGCTGCACCACTGCATCGAAACACGCCCATCGCACTTGCCATGCCGGCCATGCTAACGTCCACCCGAAAGCTGACGCTTTGGGGGAGCTCACCTTGATCCTGATCGCCAATGTCCTGGTGGCGCTGGTTGCCGCGCTGCACGTCTTCTTCCTGATCCTGGAGATGTTTCTCTGGGACAAGCCGCAGGGCCTGAAGGTGTTTCGCAACACGCCGGAGAAGGCCGAGATCACGAAGGTGCTGGCCGCCAATCAGGGCCTCTATAACGGCTTCCTCGCCGCCGGCCTGGTCTGGGGTCTCGTCCACGGCAATCCGGCCTTCGCATTCCAGATCAAGGCGTTCTTTCTGCTTTGCGTGATCGTGGCCGGCGCCTATGGCGCTGCGACTGTCAGTCCACGCATCCTGATGGTGCAGGCGCTGCCGGCGGTGATCGCGCTGGCTGCGTTGTTCCTGGCTTAGTTTCTGGCCTGAGACGCTACGGCGCAGCGTCGCGATCCTTGCGCGGCGCTGCGCCTTCCTCCACAATCTTCGGCAGCGATGGCGACCGTTGCAATCAACGGAGAAAGACCATCGGCCGAAAATTCCGTCAGGAGGAACAACCAAATATGAACAATCGCAGGGTCTTCCTAGCTGCCACGGCAGCGCTCGCGCTCGCCGCCAGCCAAGCCTTCGTAAGCCAAGCCTTCGCCCAGAAGAAATACGACACCGGGGCGAGCGACACCGAGATCAAGATCGGCCAGACCGTGCCGTTCTCCGGCCCGTATTCCGTCTATGCCAATATCGGCAAAACCCAGGCCGCCTATTTCAAGATGATCAACGATCAGGGCGGCATCAACGGCCGCAAGATCAATCTGATCCAGTATGACGACGCCTACTCGCCGCCGAAGACGGTGGAGCAGGTGCGCAAGCTCGTCGAGGGCGACGAGGTGCTGTTCACCTTCCAGCTGATCGGCACCGCGGCCAACGCAGCCGTGCAGAAGTACCTCAACGGCAAGAAGGTCCCGCAACTCCTCGCCTCGACCGGCGCCGCGCGCTTCAACGATCCGCAGAACTATCCCTGGACCATCGCCTACAATCCCAACTACGTGTCCGAGGGGCGGATCTACGCCAAGTACATTCTCAAGGAGCATCCCAACGCCAAGATCGGCGTGCTTTACCAGAACGACGACATGGGCCGCGACTATCTGGCGGGGCTCAAGAGCGGGCTCGGCGACAAGGCCGCCAGCATGATCGTCGGCGAGGTCTCCTACGAGGTCACCGACCCGACCGTCGATTCGCAGGTGGTCAAGCTGAAGTCGATGGGGGTTGATCTGTTCTTCGACGCCTCGACGCCGAAATTCGCGGCGCAGGCGATCAAGAAGCTCGCAGATCTCGGCTGGACGCCGGTGCACATCCTCGACATCAATGCGAGCCCGGTGTCGGCAACGCTGAAACCGGCCGGCCTCGATATCTCGAAGGGCATCATCTCGACCAATTACGGCAAGGACCCCGGCGATCCCCAGTGGAAGGACGATCCCGGCGTGAAGGCCTTCTTCGCCTTCATGGACAAGTATTTCCCCGAGGGCGACAAGCTCAATACCGTCAACACCTACGCCTATTCGGTGGCCGAACTGCTGGTGCAGGTCATGAAGCAATGCGGCGACGATCTGACGCGCGAGAACGTGATGAAGCAGGTCGCCAACATCAAGGGCTACACACCCAGCCTGGCGCTGCCCGGGATCAAGATCAATACCGGCCCCAATGACTACCGCGTCAACAAGCAGATGCAGATGATGAAGTTCAACGGCGAACGCTGGGAGCTGTTCGGACCGGTCATCGAGGACACGGGCCCGTCGGGCTAGGACTCAACTTCTCTGCGACGTCATGCCCGGGCTTGTCCCGGGCATCCACGTTCTTGGGCCAAAGGGAAGCCGTAGATGGCCGGGTCAAGCCCGGCCATGACGATCGAGAGAGCTTCCTACTTGGCGTTCAGGTCGGTATCTCCCCGAAATTCTTGCCCACCGGCAGCACGGCATGCCGGATCAGCCGCGAGTCCTCCACCGCTGCCTGCCGATGCTTCACCGCCTCGCGATAGACGGGGTCGCGGATCATCTCGACGAAGGCTGAGACGCTGGGATATTCGGCGATGAAGCAATGGTCCCAGCGTTCCTGCTGCGGACCGATCAGCATCAGCTCGAACTTGCCCTGCCAGACGATGCGGCCGCCCAGGCGCTCGAACACCGGGCCGCTCTCGCGGCCATAGGCGGCGTAGGCTTCCGCCCCGCTCGCCTTGCGTCCGTCCGGATAGGCCGCCTCCTTGCGCAACCGCACCAGGTTGAGCATGTGGATCGGGCCGGGACGGTCGTTCTCCCGGAACTGCGCGAAGATCTCCTTGGTCGGGTCGATATGGCCCATGAGCGCTCCCTCTTCTTTATGGCGACGATCCTAGCTTTGCCGCCGAGGATACGGAACTGCGGGGTGCGAATGCCCCACCTCCTAATCGCGCGTTAACCTCGGGGTAACCGGGCCTTAAACAGCGACCGCTAGCGTGCGGCGGGGCGGGCTGACCGGGCGTTTGCGCATGGCGTGGGGAAAGAAAAAGGGTGGGCGGAAGGAGCCGCTGTTCGGCTTGCCCGCAGCGCTCGCCGATCTGCGCCTGACCGCGGCGGATCGCATTCCCGGCGGCGGCGACGACAGGCCGAAGAAATCAGCCAAATCATCCGCCCGGCGCAAGGGCGAGGATGCCGGCGACGAGCCGCCGCGCGAGCGTAAGGCGCCAGCCAGCCGCAGTGGGGCCAAGCGCCGCGCGAAGTCGCGCGGCGGGTTCGGCCTCGGCCGTCTCGTCTATTGGGGCGCGGTGTTGAGCCTGTGGGGCGCGATCGCCGTGATCGGCGTCGTGATCTATGTCGGCGCCCATCTGCCGCCGATCCAGTCGCTGGAGATTCCCAAGCGGCCGCCGACGATCCAGATCGTCGGCATCGATGGCAGCATGCTGGCGCAGCGCGGCGAGATGGCCGGCGCCAATGTCGCGCTGAAGGACCTGCCGCCCTATCTGCCGAAGGCGTTCATCGCCATCGAGGACCGCCGCTTCTATTCGCATTTCGGCATCGATCCCGTCGGCATCCTGCGCGCCCTCGTCACCAACGTGCTCCATCGCGGCGTCTCGCAGGGCGGCTCGACGCTGACGCAGCAGCTCGCCAAGAACCTGTTCCTGACCCAGGAGCGCACCATACAGCGCAAGCTGCAGGAGGCGGAGCTCGCGATCTGGCTGGAGCGCAAGCATTCCAAGGACGAGATCCTGGAGCTCTATCTCAACCGCGTCTATTTCGGCTCGGGCGCCTACGGCGTCGAAGCCGCCGCGCAGAAATATTTCGGCAAGTCGGCCAAGAACGTCACGGTCGCCGAAGCGGCAATGCTTGCCGGCCTCGTCAAATCGCCCTCGCGCCTCGCACCGAACCGCAATCCCGAAGGCGCCGAAGCGCGCGCGCAGATCGTGCTCGCGGCGATGGCCGATGCAAACTTCATCACCGACGCGCAGGCCAAGGCCTCGATCGGCCATCCCTCCTACAACGTGAAGCCGGCCGGCGCCGGCACCGTCAATTACGTCGCCGACTGGATCGGCGAAGTGCTGGACGACCTGGTCGGCCAGATCGACGAGAGCATCAAGGTCGAGACCACGATCGATCCGAAGCTGCAAAGCGTGGCGGAAGCCGCCATCATCGACGAGCTCGCGGCCAAGAGCGTGAAGTTCAACGTCAGCCAGGGCGCGCTGGTGGCGATGACGCCTGATGGCGCGGTGCGCGCCATGGTCGGCGGACGGAACTATTCCGACAGCCAGTACAACCGCGCGGTGACCGCCAAGCGCCAGCCGGGCTCCTCGTTCAAGCCGTTCGTGTACCTGACGGCGCTGGAGCAGGGCCTGACGCCTGACACGATGCGCCAGGACGCGCCGATCGAGGTCAAGGGCTGGAGACCCGAGAACTACACCCATGAATATTTCGGCGCGGTGACGCTGACCCAGGCGCTGGCGATGTCGCTCAACACCGTCGCGATCCGTCTCGGCCTCGAGGTCGGGCCGAAGAACGTGGTGCGCACCGCGCACCGGCTCGGCATCTCCTCCAAGCTCGAGCCCAATGCCTCGATCGCGCTCGGGACATCGGAAGTCTCCGTGGTCGAGCTGGTCGGTGCTTACGCGCCGTTCGCCAACGGCGGCTTCGCGGTGGCGCCGCATGTCGTCACGCGGATCAGGACGCTGAGCGGCAAGCTGCTCTACATGCGCCAGCCGGAAGGGCGCAATCCGGCGATCGACCCCCGCTATGTCGGCATGATGAACGCGATGATGCGGGAGACGCTGATATCGGGCACCGCCAAGAAGGCGGAGATCCCGGGCTGGCCGGCGGCCGGCAAGACCGGCACCAGCCAGGATTATCGCGACGCCTGGTTCATCGGCTACACTGCGAGCCTCGTCACCGGCGTCTGGCTCGGCAACGACGACAACTCGCCGACCAAGAAAGCCACCGGCGGCGGCCTGCCGGTGGAAGTCTGGACGCGCTTCATGAAGGCCGCGCACGAAGGCGTGCCGGTGGCAAACCTGCCGAGCGCACCGGGCGGCTGGGGCCTGTCGAACCTCGCGCAGGCGGCCTCGCAGATCTCGCCGCCGACAGCGGCAGCACCCGGACCGGCACCGGCGAACGCCGGCGGCTATCGCCCGCCGCCTCCCACGCGCGCCAATGTGCGGCCGGAAGCGGCGGCAGGGCTCGACGGCTGGCTGATGGACCGGTTGTTTGGCGGGAATCGATAGGTTCTGCCCGAGGTTTCGATGACCTCGAAACAAGAACTGCGAAAACAACCCCATGCACAGTAGCCGAGGATAATGAAATCAACGGCTTGCGCAGGCAGCGCAGAGCCTGAAGCGCGCGCTTCATCACTTCGGCAATTCCTGCCCAGCGCGGCAAGATCGACCGCGACCCACGCATGGCTGATGGGAAAAACACCAATCTCTTCAAGCACCCGTCTTCGGCCCGGGATTTGCTCTCATAGGTCGAGCAGGGACCTGGGAGCGTTCGATGATTTCAAATGTATCCGGTGCGGCGTTGCCTCATCTGCGGCCCGCATCAACTCCCGCGTCGAATGCGGCATCGGGTCTCCAACCGGTGGTACCGGACGCGACTGACGCTGCGACCAGCAGCTTCCGGATTGACGTCTCGCAGGTCAAGCCGCTGTCAGGTGCGAAGGTGATATCGGCGGCGGACAATCCCCACCTGCGCGACCTCCTGGCAACGAACTGGCTGAGGACTCACGACGCGAGTGCGACGCAACCGGTCGCCGCAGACAACGCACCGGAGAACACCTACGCTCAGGTCAAGGTTGACGGCAAGGTGGTGGCCACGTTGTACAATGGCGGGTCCTCGGTGATGACCAACCAGGCCGCGGCGAAGGTCGGCAAGCTCGAGGATCCTCCCGGCTTGAGCGGGCCGGACCTGGCGCAATGGCGGGCCGACAGATACGCCGAGCTGCTTGGCGGCACCGTCGAGAAGGCCTCCACGGCCATCACGCAATCGCAATGGACGCCGCGCGAGAGCAGGCCCACGACATATAGTCGCGAGCAACTCGACGCGGCGTTCCAGGCGATGGTGGCGGAGGGTCAGACGGCTGGCGCGCAGCAGCAATCAGCCTATCTGGCCTCACGCGCGCAGGCGGGAACGAGTGCGGATTTCAGTGCATGAGGGTGGTTTGAAGCCGCCCCGCTCTCTGCTGTCACTTACCGCGAAAGCGAGGCATCTAGTAGAGCACGCCCCGGCTCAACAACAACGGTCTCTTTAAATACTGGGTCGTCCGGTCAAGCCGGACGACGACAGCGAGTGTTAGGCGGGTAGTGAGCGCCTAATCCTCGACCCCGTAGCGGTGCAGATCGTTGCCGTAGGTGTCGAGCCACTTCTTGGCGCGCTCCATCGACGGGCAGACTTTTCCGCACACGCGCCAGAACCGCGCCGAGTGGTTCATCTCGACGAGATGAGCGACTTCGTGGGCGGCAAGATAGTCGAGCACGAAGGGCGGTGCGAGGATCAGGCGCCAGGAGAACGACAGCGAGCCGGCCGAGGTGCAGGAGCCCCAGCGGCTGGACTGATCGCGGATCGAGAGCCGCTTGACCCTGACCCCGAGCTCGGCGGCATAGGCTTCCGCCGAGCGCTGAAGGTCGCGGCGCGCCTCGCGCTTGAGGAAGTCGCCGACGCGGCGGTCGACATGTTCGAGCCCACCGGCGACGCAGAGGATGCGTTCACCGCTATCGCGCATCTCGGTCCACACCGTGCCGCGGGTGCCGGCGCGATGAACGATGCGATGCGGCGTGCCGCGGAGCGGTATCACCGTGCCAGGTTGGAACGGCGCGGCCTTCGGCAAGCGACCGAGACGCGCGGCGATCCACGCACCGTGACGCTGTGCGAAGTCCTTGGCTTCGGCGAGCGTGCCGCGCGGCGGGATGGTGAGGATGGCTTCGCGATCGCTCGGATGAATCCTGAGTGTATAGCGGCGCGCGCGTCTGTGCCGGCGCAATCGGATGGCAAAAAATTGCGATCCGTGGGTGATGACGAGGGTCTTTGGTTCGTGGGGCCGCCGATAAAGGAGTGCGCGAGTGGCCATGTCTGTCAGTCCGGGGGGCAGGAGGGCGCCCGGATTCTGCCATAACCGCCGCCATGGGAAGCGCTCGGCGCAAAAACAAATCATTTGCCCAATATACAGCGGTCAGGCGACCGGGAGACCCTACAGACTGGGGTTGGAACCGGCTTTTTTCGCCCTCGCTGGATGCATGCGACACCCCCAAAGGGTGAGTACTGACTCACTCCTAGGAAGCTACCTAAATACCGCGAATCTGGCGGGAACTCGCCCCCGCCGGGGCCTTCGGCCAAGCCTGGATTCTCGACCGGAAAGCCGAAAACGAAGCTTATTCGGCTGCGCGCGCCTGCAATGAGCTCGGATTGGCCGCCGAGACCATGAAATCATGAATCCGCGGCACGATTTCCGACTTGAAGCGCGAGCCGTTGAACACACCGTAATGTCCGACGCCCTTCTGGACGTAATGAACGCGGCGATGCTCGGGGATCGAGCTGCACAAAGCGTGCGTTGCTTCGGTCTGACCGAGACCGGAGATGTCGTCGTTCTCGCCTTCGACCGTCATCAACGCAACGCGCGTCACCTTGGAGGGATCGACGCGTGTTCCGCGATGGGTCATCTCGCCCTTGGGCAGCGAGTGCTTCACGAACACGGTGTCGACCGTCTGCAGGTAATATTCGGCGGAGAGGTCCATCACCGCGAGGTATTCGTCGTAGAACTCGCGGTGCTTGTCGACGAGGTCGCCGTCGCCCTTCACCAGATTGGCGAACAGCTGCTTGTGGGCGTCCATATGCCGGTCGAGATTCATGCTGATGAAGCCGTTGAGCTGCAAGAATCCCGGATAGACGTCGCGCATCATGCCCGGATGCGGGAACGGCACCTTGGTGATGACGTGGTTGCGGAACCAGTCGATGCCGCGCTCCTGGGCGAGGTTGTTCACAGAGGTCGGATTGCGACGGGTATCGATCGGGCCGCCCATCAGCGTCATCGAAATCGGCACGAACGGATCGCGTCGCGCTTCCATGATCGAAACCGCGGCGACCACGGGCACCGAGGGCTGGCACACCGCCATGACGTGGGTGTTGCCGCCGAGCACGTGCAGCATCTCGATGACGTAATCGATGTAATCGTCGAGATCGAAGCGGCCGTCGCTGAGCGGCACCATGCGGGCATCGGCCCAGTCGGTGATGTAGACCTCATGCGCCGGCAGGAAGGCCTCGACCGTTCCGCGCAGCAGCGTCGCGTAATGACCGGACATCGGCGCCACGATCAGCACGCGCGGCTGCGGGCTGCGCAATGGCCGCGCGAACTTGCGATCGAAGTACAGCAGCCGGCAGAACGGTTTTTCCCAGACCGAGCGGATCTCGACGGGAACGCGGATGCCGTTGACCTCGGTGTCGTTGAGACCCCATTCCGGCTTGCCGTAGCGGCGCGTGGTGCGCTCGAACAATTCGCAGGCCGCGGCGACCGACTTGCCGACCTCGGTGCGCGCCCAGGGATTGAGCGGATTCTGAAACAGCAACTTGGTCGCGTCAGTGACGGCGCGCGCCGGATTGAGAGAGGCGTGCGCCATCTCGTACATCCAGTACATCGGCGTCGTCAGGACCGGACTGCCTTCAGCCGCCAGGGGCGGCGCGCCGCCAAACTCACCAATAGGCATTGTTATATTCCTCTTCGCATCGCAGCATACTGCCGAATGCGTAATATTGCGTCAATGCATGGTTCCGTACATCTACGTAAGAGAAACGGTAAAACCAGCCTGAATCCACGGGAAAGTGACGCTATTCGCCGCTCGAGAGCAGCGAGCCGTGTTTTCTGGCGCTGCGCAAAAGAGCAAGGAATGCCCCAAAAGATGCAACGAGGAGCGCGGCATTGATGGCCAATGCATCCAGCATCAGGTCGCCGCGAAAGGTGTTTTCGATCAGCAGCGCGCGCATGCCCTCGAACACGTAAGTCGGCGGTAGCGTCCAGGCGACGTATTGCAGCCAAGCCGGCAGCACGCTGACCGGATAGTAGATGCAGGCGAGCGGCATGATCGCGAACATCAGGGTCCAGACGATGCTCTCGGCGCCAAGGCCGTTTCGCAGCACGAGACCCGAGACGAAGATGCCGACCGACCAGCTCGTAAAGATCAGATTGCAGAAGAACGCGATCAGCGGCAGGCCGAGCGCGTAGACGTTGAAGTGAAACAGGAACAGCGCCAGCAGCGTCATCGGGATCACCCCGATCGCGAGCCGGATCAGGCTCATGACCATCAGCGACAACAGAAACTCGATCGGCTTGAGCGGGCTCATCATGAGGTTGCCGAGGTTGCGCGCCCACATCTCCTCGAGGAACGAGATGGAGAAGCCGAGCTGGCCGCGGAACAGGATGTCCCAGAGGATGACGGCGCCGATCAGCGTGCCGCCGGCGCGCGCGAAGAAACTGGCGTTCTCGGCGATGTAGAGCTGGAGGAAGCCCCAGGTGATGACCTGCAGCGCCGGCCAGTACAACAGCTCGAGCAGGCGCGGCCAGGACGACAGCAGCAGGTACCAATAGCGCAGGATCATCGCGCCGATACGGTGCACGGAGATGCCGTGGTGGAGGGAGATGTCGGTCATCGAGGAAACCCGTAGCCCGGATGGAGCTTCGTCATTCCGGGGCGCGCGGAGCGCGAGCCCGGAAGCCATAACCGCAGGCGGCGGCTGCGGGACGAGACCGGCAACCACGCGCCCTCGCCAAATTCAATCCTGTGGCTATGGATCCCGGGCTCGCGACTATGTCGCGCCCCGGGATGACAGGCTCCATCTGGGCTACGGCGGCAATTCAGAGACATCCTCACCTCGTCGCCTCCTTCGCACCGTTCGCCCGGCCGCGCGCGACGTCGAGAAACACCTCCTCCAGCGTGGTGCGGTTGTAGCGGGCCATGATCGCCTCGGGCGTGTCGTCGTCCTCGATGCGGCCGCGCTTCATGATGATGACGCGGTCGCAGAGCCGCTCGACCTCGAGCATGTTGTGCGACGCCAAAAGGATGGTGGCGTTGTTGTCCCTGCGATAGCGCTCCAGATGCGCCCGCACCCAGTCGGCGGTATCGGGGTCGAGCGAGGCCGTCGGCTCGTCCAGCAGCAAGAGCTCGGGCTGGTTGATCAGCGCCTTGGCAAGCGCGACGCGGGTCTTCTGCCCGGCGGACAGCTTGCCGTTGGCACGATCGATGAAGTCGGTGAGATCGAGATCGTCGGCGAGTTCGGCGATGCGCCCGGCGAGGTTCTTCACCGCATAGAGCCTGCCGAACACGGTGAGGTTCTGCCGCACCGTGAGCCGCATCGGCATGTCGACATAGGGGCTTTCGAAGTTCATCCGCCCCAGCACCGCGGCGCTCTCCTCGGGCATTCGATGGCCGAGCACCTGCACGCGGCCGGAGGTCGGCAGCACCAGGCCCATGATCATCGCGATGGTCGTGGTCTTGCCGGCGCCGTTGCCGCCCAGAAGCCCGGTGATGCTGCCGCGCGGCAGCGAAAACGAGATGTCGTCGACGGCACGGGTCTGCTTGTAGACCTTGACGAGATGATCGACCGTGATCGCCGCGGACAGGCTGCGATCCGCGACAGTCGGCCGGCTTGAAGCGTCGTCATACTCGGTCATGCTGACCGTTCTTCTGCTATTGCGGCAGGGAGCGCAAGGCTTGTAATCCGGTGGTTCCGCGAGCCCAGCGTTTGTGACTTTGGAAGGCGCCGCCACATTGGCCAATATGACCGAAATTGCCGCTTCGAACTTCCGCCACGCGCAGCGGCATATCCGCCTGGACACGATCCTGCGGCTGCGCTGGCTCGCGGTGCTGGGCCAGCTCGCCGCGATCTTCATCGTGGCGCAGGGGCTGGAATACAACGTCGAGATCGTCCCCTGCGTCAGCATCATCGCCTTGTCGGCGGCGGTGAATCTGGGACTCCAGACCGCGGCCAACCCGATGCAGCGGCTGGAGCCGGTACAGGCGGCCGGCCTGCTCGCGCTGAACATCGTGGAACTGGCCGGCCTGTTGTATTTCACCGGCGGCTTGCAGAACCCGTTCTCGTTCCTGTTCCTCGCGCCGGTGCTGATCTCGGCCACGGCCCTTCCGGCACGCTTCACCTTCGGCCTCGGCGTGCTTGCGGTCGCCTGCGCCTCGGTGCTGTTCTTCTTCCACCTGCCGCTGCCATGGGATTCAGACGATCCGCTGGTGCTGCCGCCGATCTATCTCGTCGGCGTCTGGCTTTCCATCGTGCTCGCGATCGGCGTCACCAGCCTCTACTCCTTCCAGGTGACCGAAGAAGCGCGCAAGCTCGCGGACGCGCTGGCCGCGACCGAGCTGGTGCTGACGCGCGAGCAGCATCTGACCCAGCTCGACGGCCTTGCCGCTGCCGCCGCGCACGAACTCGGCACGCCGCTCGCCACGATCTTCTTGATCTCGCGCGAGCTGGAAAAGACGGTGAAGGACGCCAGCATCGCCGCCGATCTGAAGACGCTGCGCGAGCAAACCCAACGCTGTCGCGACATCCTGAGCAAGATCACCCAGCTCTCCCCCACCGGTGCGCCGTTCGACCGCATGAAGCTGTCGGAGTTGATCGAGGAGGTGGTGGCCCCGCACCGCGATTTCGGCGTCGAGATCAAGGTGCGGATCGCGGTCGCCGTCGTGGCCGAACCGGTCGGTTCCCGCAATCCGGCGATCCTCTACGGTGTCGGCAACATCGTCGAGAACGCGGTCGATTTCGCTCGCACCACCGTCGAGGTGAACGCGTGGTGGAATAAGGACATCATCGAGCTCGTGATCTCCGACGACGGTCCCGGCATTCCCCCTGATATCCTGAACCGGATCGGCGAGCCCTACCTGTCGCGACGGCGAACCGTGGACGACGGCGGAGGTGAACGACGCGGCCTCGGATTGGGCGTGTTCATCGCGCGCACATTGCTCGAACGCACCGGCGCCAAGGTCTCGTTTACCAACCGGACCTTTCCGGAACACGGTGCCGTGGTCCATATCAGTTGGCCGCGACAACGATTTGAGACTATCGAGACCCTCGAAGAAACAATAGGATAGGGCATGATCCGGAAAGGCATTCAGCGGTTTTCCGACACGATCATGCTGAAAGCGAGAATCGCAAGCGCGATGAGAATTTGTCGCGCTTGAGGCCGCGACCTTGCGTCGCACAACGGGGCCGATCGACTATCGGCGGCCTTGGCACTGCCCGATAGCAAGGCCATATGTCAACGCGCTGGAGAGAGGACCAAACCTTGAACGCCATCGCCGAATTGAACGAACAGGCCGACCGCTCGCTGCTCATCGTGGAGGACGACAAGCCGTTCCTGGAGCGCCTGTCGCGCGCCATGGAAACGCGCGGCTTTACGGTGACCTCCTGCGATACCGTCTCGGACGGACTTGCGCAGATCGGCAAGGCCGCGCCCGCATTCGCCGTCGTGGACCTGCGGCTGGGCGACGGCAACGGCCTCGACGTGGTCTCGGCGCTGAAGAAGAAGCGTCCGGATGCGCGCGCGATCGTGTTGACCGGCTACGGCAACATCGCCACCGCCGTTACCGCGGTGAAGATGGGCGCGGTCGATTATCTCTCCAAGCCCGCGGATGCCGACGACGTGGTCGCGGCGCTGCTGTCGACCAACGCAGAGAAATCCGAGCTGCCGGCCAACCCGATGTCGGCAGACCGCGTGCGCTGGGAGCACATCCAGCGCATCTATGAGATGTGCAACCGCAACGTCTCGGAAACGGCGCGCCGGCTCAACATGCACCGCCGCACCCTGCAGCGCATCTTGGCCAAGCGCGCGCCAAGGTAACGGTGTCGTAGGGTGGGCAAAGGCGCAAAGCGTCGTGCCCACGATCTGTCAGGGTTGGATGGAGATCGTGGGCACGCTTCGCTTTGCCCACCCTACGGCAGCTCGACTGCTGCTACTCCCAAAATTCCGCGTGGCCTTGCGGATCGACCAGCCGGTTGATCCGAAGCGCTGCCGCCATTGCAAAACGCACCGTCATCTGCTTGCGCGTGGCGGCGGCGAGCTTGTGCTCGGGCGCCTCGCAATGCAGGTAGGCGCCATAGGCGTCGGCGACGATCAGGCCGGTGTCTTGCGGAAAGATCTCGCACGGCAGGTCCTGCGTGAAGGCGAAGAACAACCGGTCGCAATGGGCGCGGTATTCGTGCCATTTCTGGTCGGCGCGTAGATCCTCCACCGACGATTTGATCTCGACGATCCAGATCTCGCCGCGTTCGTTCAGCGCCACAAGATCGGCGCGCCGTCCCGAGGGCAGCGGCAATTCGCTGATGCAGGAGAAGCCGAGCGAGCGCAAAAGCCGCGAGGTGCCGCGCGCGATCGCGAGCGCCGTCTCGGATTGGCGGCGGTCGGGCGGTGGAACGAGGGAGAGGTTGCGGGCGGTGCTGTCCATGGCGGGGAGGATAGCCGATTCCGTTCTCTCCGTCATTCCGGGGCGCGCGAAGCGCGAGCCCGGAATCCATAGCCACAGGACGGAGTTGTGGATCGAAGCAGGCCACTGCGAATTTTCGCCAAACTCGATCCTGTGGTTATGGATCTCGGGCTCGCGCCAAAGTGGCGCGCCCCGGGACGACAGCGAGCAAAGAACGCGGAACCTCCCCTTCCCCACGCACTTATCACGCAGCCGCCGGACCTCGGCGGAACCCCGAGGCGGCGAGTGCATGATCGACGATCTCTGGTACAAGAACGGCGTGATCTACTGCCTGTCGGTCGGCTCCTATATGGATGCCAACGGCGACGGCATCGGCGATTTCAAGGGCCTGCTCCGCCGGCTCGACTATCTGCACGGGCTCGGCATCACCACGATCTGGCTGATGCCGTTCCAGAGCTCGCCGGGCCGCGACGACGGTTACGACATCGCCGATTATTACAGCGTCGATCCCCGCTACGGCACGCTCGGCGATTTCGTCGAGTTCACCCATGGCTGCAAGCAGCGCGGCATCCGCATCATCATCGACCTCGTCGTCAACCACACCTCGGACCAGCATCACTGGTTCAAGGAGGCGCGGCGCGACAAGGCCTCGCCCTACCGCGACTGGTATGTGTGGTCCGACACGAAGCCGGCCGGCGCCAACAAGGGCATGGTGTTTCCCGGCGTGCAGAAATCGACCTGGACGCGCGATAAGGAAGCCGGCGCGTACTACTTCCACCGCTTCTACGATTTCCAGCCCGATCTCAACACCTCGAACCCGCATGTGCAGGCCGAGATTCTCAAGATCATGGGCTTCTGGATCCAGCTCGGCGTCTCCGGCTTCCGCATGGACGCGGTGCCCTTCGTGATCGCGACCAAGGGCGCCAAGGTGAAGAAGCCGCTCGAGCAATACGACATGCTGCGCGCGTTCCGCGAATTCCTGCAATGGCGGCAGGGCGACGCCATCATCCTCGCCGAGGCCAACGTGCTGCCGAAGACGGATATGGAATATTTCGGCCACGACGCCGACCGCATGCACATGATGTTCAACTTCCACGTCAACCAGCACCTGTTCTATGCGCTGGCCTCAGCCGATTCGCGGCCCTTGGCGAAGGCGCTGAAGGCGACCAAGCCGCGGCCGGCCACCGCGCAATGGGGCCTGTTCCTGCGCAATCACGACGAGCTCGATCTGGGACGCCTGACCAAGGCGCAGCGCGATACAGTGTTCAAGGCATTCGGTCCCGACAAGGACATGCAGCTCTACGACCGCGGCATCCGCCGCCGTCTCGCGCCGATGCTGGGCGGCGACCGCCGGCGGCTCGAGCTCGCCTACAGCCTGATGTGCACGCTGCCGGGAACGCCCGTGATCCGCTATGGCGACGAGATCGCGATGGGCGATGATCTCTCGCTGCCCGAGCGCAATTGCGCGCGCACGCCGATGCAATGGTCGACCGAGCCGCATGGCGGCTTCACCAAGAGCGACAGGCCGGCCTGCCCTGTCATCGACAAGGGGCCGTACGGCTATCCACATGTCAACGTCGCCAAACAGCGGCGCGACCCCAATTCCATGCTGAACTGGACCGAGCGCATCGTCCGCATGCGGAAAGAGGTGCCGGAGGTCGGCTGGGGCGATTTCGCCATCATCCCGACGCGCGATCCCGCCGTGTTCATCATGCGCTACGACTGGCGCAACAACTCGGTGCTGTTCGTGCATAATCTCGACGAGAAACCGCGCGAGATCGCGTTCTCGGCGGGGCTGCCCGGCGAGACCGGCGCGCATCTGATCAATCTGCTCGCCGAGGACCACAGCCACGCCGACAAGCGCGGCCAGCACCGCGTCGTGCTGGAGCCCTATGGCTATCGCTGGTACCGCGTCGGCGGGCTGGATTATCTGTTGAAGCGGAGCGATATCGACGGCGATAAGGCGCGGGGGAAGAAGCACCCGGGGTGATGGATCGACACCCTCCGCCCTCGTCCCGGACAAGCTCGCCTCGGGGCGCGCAGATCCGGGACGACGACTAGGGTGGAGCGACGATGACGCCCTCATTGCCGCGCAAATCCAGCACGCCTTCGATCTGCTCGCCCTCACGATCCAGGAAAGTCGACAGCAATATCCTGCTGCCGAAGCGGACTGCGCTGGTCGTCACGGTGACCGGGGCCGCACCGAGATTGAGCGCCACGATCACCGCCTTGCCCTCGGCCTGCCGCCGATAGACCAGGAGATCGCCTTGCGCGGCGATCGGATCATAATCGCCCGCGACCAGCGGCGGGCAACTCTGCCGCAAGCCGATCAGGCGCTTGTAGAGGTTGAGGATCGAGTGCGCATCGGCTTCGAGATTGGCGACATTGTCACGCACATAATGCTCGGGCAGCGGCAGCCAGGGCCGCACGGCGGAGAAGCCGGCAAATTCGGACGCATCCCATTGCATTGGTGTGCGGCAGCCGTCGCGGCCGACGCCGATGCCGGGCACGTTCTTTTCGAAGGGATCGCGGACATCCTCCGGCGCGATGGCCACCTGGTGCATGCCGATCTCGTCGCCGTAATAGAGCGTCGGTGTGCCGCGCAGCGTCAGCAGCAACATCGCGGCGACGCGCGCCTGCTCCGTGCCGACGCGGCTAGCAAC
This sequence comes from Bradyrhizobium sp. CFUWI, assembly GCF_056429085.1. Taxonomy (NCBI): domain Bacteria; kingdom Pseudomonadati; phylum Pseudomonadota; class Alphaproteobacteria; order Hyphomicrobiales; family Nitrobacteraceae; genus Bradyrhizobium; species Bradyrhizobium sp. CFUWI. Next base: position 233,983 of record NZ_JBWJZE010000005.1, on the reverse strand, counting down.
GCGTGGACGATCGTGATTGCCGAGCACCCAGTTCGGCCAGGCGCCGCGCGGCAGGGCCTTCTCGTAATCCTCGATGATCCTCTCGATCGAGCGCGCGCTCCAGAACGTCGAGAGCAGCGCGAAGTTGAACGGCATCTGCGCGCCGGTGAGGTCGTTGCCGTAATAGGCCATGAGCCGGTGCAGCGGCAGATAGATCTCGCCGATCAGGACGCGCGCGCGATACGCATCGGTGACCCGGCGCATTTCGGCGATGACGTCGTGCACCTCCGGCTGGTCGGTGGAATATTGCGTCAGGATCTTCTCGTTCGGCGGCCGGCCCTCGACGTAATGCGGGTTCGGCGGATTGTCGCGGAATTCGGCGTCCTTGACGAGGTGCCAGATCACGTCGACGCGGAAGCCGTCGACGCCCTTCTCCAGCCAGAACCGCATCACGTCGTAGATGGCGTTGCGGACATCCGGATTGCGCCAGTTCAGATCCGGCTGCTGGGCGAGGAAGGCGTGGTAGTAATATTGGCCCGTGGTCTCGTCGAGCTGCCACGCGCTGCCGCCGAACTCGGACAGCCAATTGTTCGGCACGCCGCCGTCAGGCGCGGGATCGCGCCAGATGTACCAATCGCGCTTGGGATTGTCGCGCGAGGCGCGGCTTTCGACGAACCAGGGATGCCGGTCCGAGGTGTGGTTCGGCACGAGATCGAGGATCAGCTTCAGGCCGTTGTCATGGACCGCCGCGATCAGCGCATCGAAATCGGCCATCGTGCCGAACAGCGGCTCGATGTCGGTATAGTCCGAGATGTCGTAGCCGAAATCGGCCATGGGCGACGGGAAGATCGGCGACAGCCAGATCGCGTCGACACCGAGCGATTTCACATAAGGCAGCCGCCGCAAGATGCCGGCGAGATCGCCGACGCCGTCACCGTTCGAATCCTGAAACGAGCGCGGGTAGATCTGATAGAAGATGCCGTCGCGCCACCAATTCTCGTTGTCGTGAGCCATGCCGGAAGACCACCCAAAATCCGCCTCTCGCGCGGGAGAACGCGACAACACCGCCCGGGTTCAAATTGGCAGGCCAATTGGGACGGCCGTGTGACTATTGTTCCGGGGTCCGGTACGAATCTTTTGCTTGGCGGCCTGGCAAAAATCGGCATTGTGGCGCCATGACCGAGCAAAATGACACCAAAGCCAAGGCCGGCGCGATCATCGTCCCCGTGACGCTGTTCGAGCAGAACTGCACCATCATCTGGGACGAGCCATCCAAGAAGGCCGTGGTGATCGATCCCGGCGGGGACGTGCCGAAGATTCTGGACGCGATCAAGCAGACCGGCGTCACCGTGGAGAAAATCTGGCTGACCCACGGCCATATCGACCATGTCGGCGGCGCAGCCGATTTGCGCGACGCGCTGAAGGTGCCGATCGATGGGCCGCATGAAGCGGACAAATTCCTGCTCGACAACGTGGTCGAAAGCGGCGCGCGCTTCGGCATGACCGGCGTGCGCAACTTCGCGCCCGACCGCTGGCTCAACGAGGGCGACACCGTGTCGATCGGCGATCTCAAGTTCGACATCTTCCACTGCCCCGGCCACTCGCCGGGCAGCGTGGTGTTCTTCAACAAGGAGCTGCGCTTTGCCCATGTCGGCGACGTTCTGTTCGCGGGCTCGGTCGGACGCACCGATTTGCCCGGCGGCAGTCACGCGACCCTGATCAATTCGATCAAGACAAAGCTGCTGCCGCTCGGCGACGACGTCGGCTTCATCTGCGGCCATGGCGCCGGCTCGAGCATCGGCCAGGAGCGCATGACCAATCCGTTCATCACCGGAGAGATGTGAGATTCTATTCGGCGGCGTCCGCCAGCGCCGCCGGCTCACCAAGGTTGCGCTCGCCCCACTCACGGATTGCCGCGACGACGGGCACGAAGCTCTTGCCTTTGCGGGTGAGGCGATACTCGACCTTCGGCGGCACCTCACCGAAGTCCTTGCGGGCGATCAGGCCGCTCGCCGTGAGCGCCTTCAGTTCGCGGCTGAGCACGCGCGGCGTGATCTCCGCGCTGCCGTTGGCACCGCGCAGAAGGCCGCTGCGGATCTCGCCATAGCGGCGCGGGCCGTCCTTGAGATCCCAGACGATGCGCAGCTTGTACTTGCCGCTGATCATCTTCTGAAAGGCCGCAACCGGACAGCTGCGCGCCAGGTTCGCCTTTGCCATGTCGTCAGCTCCACGCGCAATCAGCTTGCGGCAGGATAGGAGCAACGACGAAAAAGTCCATACTATCAATTTTGTCCATACTTGCGGCAGCGCCTACAAGGCGCAGATGATGACGCACATGTCGAACAAGGAGCGTCACATGAAGCACTTCATGATCAAATACGAATTCAAGGACGGCGCCACAGAGGCCTGGCACCAGGAGATCGGCCGCTTCATCAAGGCGATCGACAGCGATCCGGAGCTGAAAGGGCGGATCGGCTATCGCGTCCTGAAGCATCGCGACGACGGCAACTACTTCCATCTCGCCAGCGTCGCCGACGAGGATGCGCAGAAAACGCTGCAATCGCGCGACTTCTTCAAGGCCTATTCGGCGATGACACGACAAGTTTCCGGCGGCGAGGTGACGGCAACGCCGATCGAGATGATCGACGCAACGGCGTAGCCACAAACACGGCTGTCGTCCCTGCGAACGCAGGACGACGGCGGTGGCTACTTCATCAACCCCGCCGCGGTCAGCGCGCGCGTGATGATCTGGCTGAGATCGAAGCCGCGGGCCCGCTCGCGCTTCGGCTCGGCCGGTTGCTCGGCGATCGCAGCGCGGATCGAGCGGGCGAGATGCGGCGCGGGCGAGAGCGCGGGCTTGGCCAAAGGCTTGGCGTCCGCCTTGGCAGCGTCCGCGATCCAGGCGGTGAGGCCGAAGAACTTGGCGATGTGGTACGACGAGGAAATGCCGGCCTCGATCAGGAACGCGCCTTCGACGCCATAGCGCTGGTCATTGTCCGCGAGGCCCAGTGGGGTGCCGTGCGCCATGTCGGTGATGGCGTAGGATTCGACCAGCGTCTCGCCGTCCTTGCCCCACCAGGTCTGGCGCGGATGACCGTCGACGATGGTCTCCGCCATCGGCGCCTCCGGCAAACCGTGCAGATCGAGCCATTGCTTGACGATCTCGTTGGCATTGCCGGGGTTCACGGTGCGGTCGGCACTGCCGTGCCACACCGAGATTTTCGGCCAGGGGCCGCGATGACCGGAAGCATTGCGCACGAGATCGCCGAGATCGCGCGCCGGACGAGGCGGGGAATGAAACATGCCGTCGAGCGCCTCGCGCAGGTTCGAGGCGATGCCATAGGGCAGTCCCGCAATGACCGCGCCGGCCGCGAAGACCTCCGGGTAGGTCGCGAGCATCACCGACGTCATGCCACCACCGGCGGACAGGCCGGTGATGAAGACGCGCGTGGGATCGATGCGATGTGCCCCGACCATGTGCGCGACCATCTCGCGGATCGAATGCGCCTCGCCGCTGCCTCGCGCCGTGTCTTCCGGATTGAACCAGTTGAAGCAGGTATTGCCGTTGTTGATGCGCTGCTGCTCGGGCATCAGAAGTGCAAAGCCATAGTGCTGGGCCAGCGTCGACCAGCCGGCGCCGAGATCGTAAGCCGCCGCGGTCTGCCCGCAGCCATGCAGCACGACGACCAGCGCGCGCGGCTTCTGCAATCGCGCCGGCACGAAGGCAAACATGCGCAAGCCACCGGGATTGCCGCCGAAGCCGGTCACCTCCTGCAACGGACTTGACGCATCCGCCCCGCGTCCAGGCTCGGCGAAGCGCAGACCGTCCAGCCTCGGCAGACGTCTCAACAGATCAATATTTTTGGCGAGCGACACGGCAACTTCCTGGTGGGCGACCTTCAACGTTCAGCCAAACCAGATAGTTGCTGCGTTGCAAAATAAAAAGACCGTGCGCTGTCAATTCAGCGAAATCAGCGGAAATCCTGCGGAAATCGCACGCATTAACCTCATTGGCGCAACTTCATGTCGATGCGCGGCGCAGCCACGTCAGAAATGCGGCACAAATCATGATCAATGTCACAAACAATCCGAGCGAGACCACAAATCCTGCGCGCGCTGATTGCAGAGCCTCGATCGCGAAGAACACCGCGCCGATTGCGGCCACCCCGGCCGCATTTCCGATCTGCGCAATGGTGCCGTAGATACCGGAGGCCGAGCCCGCGGCGACGGGCTTCACGGTCGAGAGCACCACGCCGGAGAGCGGCGCCATCACCAATCCCTGACCGTAGCCAAAGATGATCATGGTGAGAGCGAGCAGGAGCGGCGACGCCGCATCGACATAGCCTGCGACAAGCGCGAGGGCGGCGAGGCCCGCGACCTGGATCGCGCAGCCCTCGATCAGCACCCTGCTGCCGCGATGCTGCGCCCGCGCGCCACTGTGGCGCGACGCCACGACGAAGGCCAAAGCGAGCGGGAGGAAGGCCATGCCGGCCGTGAGCGGCGGGATCTCGAGGCCGCGCTGCATGAACAGCGTCATGACCAGATAGAAGGAGAGGTTGGCAAGGAAGAAGAAGAAGGCAGCGCCAAGCCCGCGCAAGAAGGCTGCGTCGGACAGCAGCGTGAGATCGATCAACGGCATGCCGCCGGCGCGCACCACCGCATGCTCCAGCTTCAGGAACCCGGCGAGGACGACGCCGCCGAGGGCCATGACGGCCCACAGCCAGAGGCTCCAGCCGACATCGTGACCGAACAGCAGCGGGCCGATCAGGCACAGCAGCCCTGCGAACAGGACCACGCTGCCTTTGATATCGAGCCTTGTCCCCGAGCGCCGCGGCGCCGACGGCATGGTGCGCCAGGCGGCTGCTGCGATGGCGAGGCCGCCGGGCACGTTGACGAAGAACACCGACCGCCAGCCGGTGCCGGCAAGATCAACCGTGAGCAAGAGCCCGCCGAGCAGGAAGCCGGCCGCGCCGGCCAGCCCGAGCACGATGCCGTAGACGGCGAAGGCGCGGCCGCGCGATTCATCCGTGAACAACAGATGCAATGTCGCCAACACCTGAGGCACCATCAGCGCCGCGGTCGCGCCTTGCGCCAGCCGAGCAATGATCAGTTCCAAGCCGGATTGGGCGAGGCCGCACCACAGCGACGTGAGGGTGAAGCCGAGCACGCCGGCGAGAAATACGTTTTTGGTGCCATGGATGTCGCCGAGCCGGCCGCCGGTGACGACCAGCGTGGCATAGGCGATCAGATAGATCGCGATCACGGATTCGATCTGGGCCGGCGTCGCCTGCAGCTCGACTGCGATGGTGGGAACGGCGACGTTCACGATGAAGGCATCGACGCCGAACATGAACTGGGCGGCCACGACGATCGCCAAGACCCACCAGCGGCTGGTCGAGTCGATTGGCTTTGTGACGATTTGATGCATCGGTGCGGATCCCTGGCTCGCGGCCGATGATCTCAAGCCACATGCAAGGCCGCGATTACCTCACAGGTAAGGTTCGTGCGCTCCTCGCCTCGTGTGCGGGGAGAGGCCGGAATACAAACGGAGTTTGTATTCCGGGTGAGGGGAATTTCCGCGAGTAGGACGTCGATGGAACAACGCACTCTCAACACGTCATTGCGAGCGCAGCGAAGCAATCCAGAATTCCTCCACGGAAAGGCTGTGGATTGCTTCGCTGCGCTCGCAATGACGGCGTGGGGACATTTCGGAAGTCCAACTGACACCCGCGGAGACTCCCCCTCACCCTGACCCCCTACCCGCAAGCGGGGAGAGGGAGAAAAACACGCATGCCTGCATTCCGCCGTGCGGGACACCGCGCGATTGCGTTTGCTTCCTCCTGCACGTAGCCTTGCCGCCTCAACAAACAGAAAATCAAAGCCGGAGAAACGTCATGGCGCGCCTGAAGTTCGGAGCCTTTCTTGCCCCGCATCACCCGATCGGGGAGCATCCGATGCTCCAGTTCCGGCGCGACCTCGACCTGGTCGAGCAGCTCGACGCGCTCGGTTATGACGAGTTCTGGTGCGGCGAGCATCATTCATCCGGCTGGGAGATGATCGCCTCGCCCGAGATGTTCCTGGCCGCGGCCGGCGAGCGCACCAAGCGGATCAAGCTCGGCACCGGCGTGGTATCGCTGCCGTATCATCATCCCTACAACGTCGCCCAGCGCATGGTGCAGCTCGACCATATGACCGGCGGCCGCGCCATCTTCGGCTCCGGCCCCGGCGCCCTCGCCTCCGACGCCCATACGCTCGGCATCGACCCGATGACGCAGCGCGACCGCCAGGACGAAGCCATCGGCATCATCCGCCGGCTGTTCAACGGCGAGCGTGTCACCGCCAAGAGCGACTGGTTCACCATGAACGACGCGGCGCTGCAGCTCCTGCCGTTGCAAGAGGAAATGCCGTTCGTGGTGGCCTCGCAGATCTCGCCCTCGGGCATGACACTGGCCGGCAAATACGGCATCGGCATCATCTCGCTGGGATCGATGACGACGCAGGGGCTGATGTCGCTGCAGCAGCAATGGCAGTTCGCGGAGGACGCGGCGAAAAAGCACGGCACCAAGGTCGACCGTGCCGACTGGCGCGTGCTCCTGACCTTCCACATCGCCGAGACCCGGGAGCAGGCGCGCAAGGAGGCCGGCGCCGGGCTGATGCGTTGGCACAACGAATATAATGTCGGCACGCTGCAGCGGCCGGGTCTCACCGCGTTCTCCTCGCCCGACGAGGCCGTGGACAAGACCGCTTTCGTCGAGGGCGCGGCCTCCACCATCGGCACGCCCGACGATCTCGTCAAAACCATCAAGAACGTGATGCAGGTCTCCGGCGGCGTGGGCGCCATCATCGGTTTCGTGCACGACTGGGCCAACCCGGAAAATACGCGCCGGAGCTGGGACATGGTTGCGCGCTACGTCGTGCCGGAGATCAACGGCTATATCGACGGCCTGCGCAGGTCGCAAAAATTCGTGATCGAGAACCGCGCGATCTTCGAGCGCGCGGGCCAGGCGGTGATGGCCAAGATCATGGAGAACGAGAAGGCAGCCGAGGCGCTCAAGGTGACCGGCCCGGGCCGTGTCGCCATCCCCGCCGTCAACGCCCCGGATCTGCAGAAGGAGGCGGCGAAGCGGTAGGTCGCACGGCACTCGTCGTCCCGGGGCGCGCCGCAGCTCACCGTGCCCGGATCGTGCTATATTCGCGGAGCTTGGCTCAACGGGAGCAATCGTCATGTCGATGCAGAATGTGGCCGCAACGGCGCCCGACTACACCGCGCCCAAACGCAACGCCCTGACCCACATTCCCGGCGATGAAGGCTGGCCGATCATCGGCAAGACCCTCCAGGTGCTGGCAGATCCCAAGGGCCATGTCGAGGCGAACGGCGCCAAATACGGCCCGGTCTACCGCACCCACATTTTCGGCGAGACTAATGTGGTGCTGCTCGGGCCTGAGGCCAACGAGCTCGTGATGTTCGACCAGCAGAAGCTGTTCTCCTCGACCCACGGCTGGAACAAGGTGCTCGGCCTGTTGTTTCCGCGCGGATTGATGCTGCTCGATTTCGACGAGCACCGGCTGCACCGCAAGACGCTGTCGGTTGCCTTCAAGTCCGGCCCGATGAAATCCTACCTCGCCGATCTCGACCGCGGCATCGCCGCCCGGGTCGCGCGGTGGAAGGCCAAACCCGGCGAGATGCAGCTCTATCCGGCGATGAAGCAGCTCACGCTCGATCTCGCCGCGGCCTCGTTCCTCGGCGCCGACCTCGGACCGGAGGTCGACGAGATCAACCGCGCCTTCGTCGACATGGTCGCGGCCGCCGTCGCCCCGATCCGCCGCCCCCTGCCCGGCACGCAGATGGCGCGGGGGGTAAAGGGGCGTAAGCGCATCGTCGCCTATTTCCGCGAGCAGATTCCGCTGCGACGCGGCAATCACGGCGGCGACGATCTGTTCTCGCAGCTCTGCCGCGCCACCCACGAGGACGGCGCGCTGCTGTCAGAGCAGGACATCATCGACCATATGAGCTTCTTGATGATGGCGGCGCATGACACGCTGACCTCGTCGCTGACTTCCTTCGTCGGCGAGCTCGCCGCCAACCCGGACTGGCAGGACAGGCTGCGCGCGGAAGTTCTCGCGCTCGGGCTCGCGCCGGGCGCGCCCAGCAGTTTCGACGACCTCGAGAAGATGCCGCTGGCGGAGATGGCGTTCAAGGAAGCACTGCGGATCAAGCCGCCGGTGCCCTCGATGCCGCGCCGCGCGATGCGCGATTTCACCTTCAAGGGTTTTACGATTCCCGCCGGCACCGCGGTCGGCGTCAACCCGCTCTATGCGCACCACATGAAGGAGATCTGGCCGGAGCCGGACCGCTTCGATCCCCTGCGTTTCACCGAGGAAGCCCAGCGCGGCCGCCACCGCTTCGCATGGGTCCCGTTCGGCGGCGGCGCGCATATGTGCCTCGGCCTGCACTTCGCCTACATGCAGGCAAAATGCTTCGCGCGGCACTTTCTGCAGAACATCGAAGTGTCGCTGGAACAGGGCTACAAGCCGGACTGGCAGATGTGGCCGATCCCGAAGCCCCGGGACGGCTTGCGGGTGCGGGTGAAGGCGATTTAGCGTCCACTCTCGTGTCCCGGACGGCGCGAGCCAGGGCACGAGGTCTCGTAGGGTGGGCAAAGGCGCGGAGCGCCGTGCCCACGTTTCGTCGCGATAAGAATTCGTGGGCACGCTTCGCTTTGCCCACCCTACGGCACCGCCGGTGGAGCGGCCTCTACGCCCCCTGGTCGAATGCCTTGCGCAAGGCCACATAGCCCTGCTGCTGCTGGCTCCAGTTGCGGCCGCCGGTCATGGCGCCGTCGACGACGAGATCGTGGCCGTTGATGAAGCTGGATTCGTCGCTCGCCAGAAACACCGCGGCCTGGGCGATGTCGTCGGGCAGGCCGGCACGCGGGATCGGCTGCGCGGTCTTGTAGACCTCGCGCATCACCGCCGGCGTTTTCTCCGCGGCATCGGTCGAAAGCCCGAGCGCCTTGCCGAAGATGCCGGTCGCGATCGCACCAGGCGAGATTGAATTGACGCGCACGTTGGACTCGCCGAGCTCCATCGCCACGCATTTGGTGAGATGGATCACCGCCGCCTTGGCCGCGCTGTAGACCATCGAGGACGAGAAGCCGGCAAGGCGGCCGGCGATGCTGCCATTGTTGATGATGCTGCCGCTCCCCTGCTTCTTCATCGCGGGCGCGGCGTGCTTCATGCCGAGCATGACACTGCGCACCAGCGTCGCCATTGCCGCATCGAAGCGCTCGACCTCGAGGCCCTCGATGCCGCCGGTCTGCGCCGGGCCGCCCGCATTGTTGAACAGGCAGTCGATCCGGCCGAACTTGTCGACGGCGAGCGCGATCAGGGCCTGCATCTGCGCTTCGACCGTCACGTCGGTCTGGCGAAAGATGCAATTGGCTCCGAGCTGCTTCGCCAGCGCGTCGCCTTCCGGGACACGCCGGCCTGCGATCACAATTTTGGCACCTTCGGCAACGAAGACTTCCGCAGTGCGCAATCCGATCCCGCTCGTCGCTCCCGTAATCACCGCAACCTTGCCGTCCAGCCTGCCCATGGAATGTTCCTGTTTTCAAACGATTTGATGCCAAATGGCGAAACCTGGCCGCTGCCATGGCCGGGGCCGCCAGTATTCCTGCCCGCTTCCGCCGAGGCAAGCTATGCTTGTGCGCACGGCATGCGTAGCATCCTGATGGGTCGCGCGCTTTTCGAATGCCTGTCGCAACTGGGCCGCGCATGGGGAAGCTGATCGACGAGTTCCGCAATGGCTGGCAGGGCACGGCGCCACCCTCGCTCGGTCTCAGCATCTCCTTTGCGGTTCTCTGCCTGTTGGCCGCGACCCTGGTCCGTTGGGGACTCGCCCATGTGCGCCCCGACGTCTACTTCACGCCGTACTTCCCGGCCGTGTTCTTTGCCGCCGCATTCGGAGGCTTCCGGATCGGGATCGTCACCGCGCTGGTCGGCGGCGTGCTGGGCGTCGTCGTGAATTTCGGCGATGCCTTTGCCGATCGCGCGCGGTTTGCCCTGCTCGCGCTCTATTGGGCGGTCTGCGCGCTCACCATCTGGGGCGTCGAGCACTATCGCACCATGCTGGCGGAGCAGCGCCGGATCGCCAAGCGCTTGATCGAGGAAGAAGAGTATCGCAAGCTGCTGGTCGACGAGCTCCAGCACCGGTTGAAGAACAAGCTGTCGACGGTTCACGCCGTGCTGCACCAGGTGCTGCATGACCAGCCGCAGGTCTGGGCCCGGGTCGATCCGCGGCTGCGCTCGCTGGCCGCGACCGACGATCTGATCTCGCGGATCGACAAGGCCGGCTGCGACATCCGCGATCTCCTGATCTCGGAGCTCGGGCCTTACGGCCATGTCCGCTTCACCCTCAATGGCGAGCGGCTGTTCCTGCCGCCGAGGCTCGCGGTCACGCTGTCGTTGATGTTTCACGAGCTCGCCACCAACGCCGGCAAGTATGGTGCGTTCTCCGCACCGCGCGGTCTGTTGCAGGTGTCGTGGACCGTCAGCGATGACCGCCTGACCATCACCTGGGACGAGACCGAGGGGCCGAGCGTGGACAAGGTCTCCGAGCCCGGCTTCGGCACCAAGCTGCTGAAATCGGCCCTGTCGGCCTTCGATGGCAGGACCGAGATCTCCTACCTGAAGACCGGACTGCATTGCATCATGCAGTGCCGAATTCCGCGAGGCGAGTAAATCTCGCAACGCCGCTCGCGGGTAGGGCAATCGCATATGACCTTGCGCGATCTGAGCACGCGCCCCGTCCTTCGAGACGACCGCTCCGCGGTCTCCTCAGGATGAGGCTAAGCGGCATCGGTACTCGTCTAACTAGCGCAGAGCACTCCGTCCTCATCCTGAGGGCCCGCCAACGGCGGGCGTCTCGAAGGATGGCCCCAGGAGCCCGCTCCCACGCGCGCTCGGCCCATGCTTTCGCATGCGCTGTTGACGCTCTGTTAATGACGATCGTCAGCGCACCTCGCAACGTCGCAAGTTTCCGCCAAAACAGCCCCGTATTTCTCCGGACCCCTTAACCAAACTTAAGAGGGAACCGCGCAAGATCGCGTCCATTGCAAAAGCGCGCTGAAACAACAAGATTCATGACGTCTATGAACGACAACGTATATTCCGGCGCGACTGAAGCCGAGCTCAGTTTTCTCAAGGAAATCGTTAGAATGCTGCCGGCCGGCCTGACCGTGCAGGATGCGCATGGCGAGCTGCTGCTGGTCAACGACGCCGCGGCCGCGCAGCTCGGCATCGACGGCAGCCGCCCTTCACCGGATCTCGCACCGCGCCGCGAGGCCTGTCGCCGCGCCCTGCGCGCCGGCCAGACCGTGGTCATGGAGGAAGCGCTGCACGGCGGCGCCGCGCGCCAAGTGCTGCTCACGACCCATCGTCCCGTTCGCCTCGCCGGACGCGAGCTCCTGATCTCGGCGTCCTCCGACATCACCGAGCAGAAGAATTTCGAGGACCAGCTGTTCCGCTCGGCCTATTTCGACGAGCTGACCGGATTGCCCTCGCGGCGCGTGATCGAACATCGCGCCACCAGCCTGCTTGCGGAGAACAGCGGGCGTTTCGCGCTGGCCTTCCTCGACGTCGACAATTTCAAGCACATCAACGACTATTACGGCCACGCCGTCGGCGATGCGCTGCTGGTCGAGTTGTCGAAGCGGCTCGGGCGCGACTTGCGCGATTCCGATATGCTGTCGCGCATTTCCGGCGACGAATTCCTGCTGCTGCTGTCGCCGATCCAGAGCGTGGAGGAGGTGGCCGAATTCATACAATCGACGCTGGAGCGGCTGACGGCGCCGTTCTTCATCGACAATTCGGAAATCTTCGCTTCCACCTCCGTCGGCGTCAGCCTCTACCCCGATCACGGAGGCAGCTTCGAGGCGCTGCGCCAGAACGCCGACATCGCGATGTACCGCGTCAAGAACGACGGCAAGGGATCGGCGGCCTTCTTCGACTCCAGCATGGAGCGGGAGGCACTCGCGCGGATGAAGATCGAGCAATCGCTGCGATTGGCCATCCTCGAGAAGCGGTTCTGCTGCGCTTTCCAGTCCAAGGTCGACATCCGCACCCAGGCCGTGAAGGGCATCGAGGCCCTGGTGCGCCTGCGCGACGACGAAGGGGTGATCCAGGCGCCCGGCTCGTTCATCGATCTCGCCGGCGAGCTCGGCCTGATCGACGAGCTGACCCACCTCGTGCTCGCCGAGATCGTCAGGTCGATCGACGCGATCAATGCGACGTTCGGCGCCGAAGCGACCATCAGCATCAACGTCGCCGCCAAGCAGGCCGGCAATCCCGAATTCATGCGCAGCTTTGCGCGGGCGCTGGAGGAGACCGGCTTCCCGCAGCGCTTCATGATCGAGGTGACGGAAGACGCCTTCGTCGCCAAGAATCATTTCCAGGCCGAGATCCTGCCGATGTTCCGCAAGCTCGGCGTCGGCATCTCGATCGACGATTTCGGCACCGGCTATTCCTCGCTCTCGGCGCTGGCCGACATCACCGCGGACGAGATCAAGATCGACCGCTCCTTCATCACCGACATTCACAAGCGGCCGCGCAGCCAGGGCATCCTGCGCGCGATTGAATCCTTGAGCGAAGCGCTCGGCATGACCGTGATCGCCGAAGGTCTCGAATCCTTCGAGGAACTCGCCTATCTCCAGGCCGCGACCAAGATCCGTTACGCGCAGGGCTATTATTTCTCGCGGCCGATCTTCCTCGAGGAGCTGAAGCTCGCAACCCCGTTCTCCAGCGAAGCGCGGACCAACGTCGCGAGCCGCCCGCACCAGCAGAACCGCCAGGGCTATTCGCGGGCGAGCGGGTATCGACGGTAGGGCGAAAGCGGCGCAACACACACCGCCGTCGTCCCGGACAAGCGAAGCGCAGATCCGGGACCCATACCCACAGGGAGCCGTGTGACGCGAATCTCCCACTCCGAGTCTTCGCCAAACCTCTTCCTGTGGGTATGGGTCCCGGGTTCGCTTCGCGCCCCGGGACGACGGCAATTGCTGAGCTCGCTGAGGGCCCATTTCCCCCTTTGAAATCGCTGGCCTTTTGCTAATACACAGGCGCACTTCCGCTGGGATATGTCATGTCCGCTTCCGCCTCGATCCGCGACCCTGCCTATCTCCGTGCGCGCGCGATGGAGACGCTGTTCGAACGACTGGAAAAGCTCTGCGAGGGCGCCATCGCGATCGACCGCGGCGGGCGGGTCGTCTACGTCAACGAAAAATATCTGGCAGCGCTCGGCCTCGCGCGCACCAGTGAGGCGATCGGCCGTCCCGTCGAGGAAATCATTCCGAACAGCTTGATGCGCAAGGTGGCCGAGACCGGGGAGCCGATCCTGCTCGACATCATGGAGCTCGGCGGCGAGCAGCTGGTCGTCACGCGCATGCCGATCGAGGACGAGAACGGGACGGTGATCGGCGCGATCGGCTTCGTGCTCTATGACCACCTCGAAAGCCTGAAGCCGCTGCTCGCCCGCGTCGCCCAGCTCGAGAGCGATCTGCGCCTGGCGCGGCGACAATTGTCGAACGCGCGCGCGGCGCGCTTCACCTTCGCCGATTTCGTCGGCACCACGCCGGGAATCGCGCAAGCCAAGGAGCTCGCAAACCGTGCCGCGCGGCAGAGCGTCACCGTGCTGCTCACCGGCGAGACCGGAACGGGAAAGGAGATGCTGGCGCAGGCGATTCACAACGCCTCCTCCCGTGCGGAGAAGCCGTTCGTCAGCGTCAACGTCGCCGCGATCCCGGAAACGTTGATCGAGTCGGAGTTCTTCGGCACCGCGCCGGGCGCCTATACCGGCGCCGATCGCAGGGGGCGCGACGGCAAGTTCCGGGTCGCCGACGGCGGCACGCTGTTCCTCGACGAGATCGGCGAGATGCCGCTGCAATTGCAGGCCAAGCTGTTGCGCGTGCTGCAGGAGCGCGAGATCGAGCCGCTCGGCTCGGACAAGATCTCGAAGGTAGACGTGCGCGTGATCGCCGCGACCAATGTGGATTTGCGCAAGCGCGTCAGCGACGGCGCGTTCCGGCCCGATCTGTATTATCGGCTGAACGTGCTCTCGATCGAACTGCCGCCGCTGCGCCATTGCCTCGACGATCTTCCGGACATCTGCGCCCGGCTGCTCGACGACATCAGCGGATCGGGCGACTACGTCAAGGCGAAGATCACGCCGAGCGCACTCGCCGCGCTCGCGCGCTACGACTGGCCCGGCAACGTCCGCGAGCTTCGCAACATTCTCGAGCGCGCGCTGATTCTCAGCGATTCCGGCCGGCTGACCGGCGAGGACGTCGCGCGCATCCTTCCCATCGGCACCGAGGTCAGGCTTGCGCCGCCCGCACGCCCGGCCGGAGCCGTGGTGCCCTATGCCGAAGCCGAGGCGGAGTTCGAGAAGCACACGCTCGAACAGGCGCTCGCCGCCAGCAACGGCCAGATCACCGAGGCCGCCAGGATGCTGCGGATCTCGCGCGCGACCTTCTACAAGAAACTCGCTAAATTCGGCCTCGCCTCAGGGCAGCCCTCAGTCTGAGTTTCGAGACACGGACCTGTCCGCAGTCTCGGATTCCTGACACGGTGCCTGGCTACTCTCCGGCTCCCGCCATGCCGGAATTGCCTGGATTCGACAGTCTTTCACAAGCCAAAGCGATCTGGCGCAAACCTTGCTCGTTGCTGCCCGCTCTCGCGGGAGCAAGCTGTTCCACGGCCGTTCCCTACGATAGAATCAACAAAACAATATCGGCATACGGTCGAAGGATCGGGAGGACCACCGTGAGCCATCATCCAGCTCTGCCCTATTTGCGCAATTCCGAGAAAGGCAAGGTGGTCACGGCGGCCGAGGCGGTCATGTTGATCCGCGACGGCGACACGGTGGCGAGCGGTGGCTTCGTCGGCATCGGCTTCGCCGAGGAAATCGCGATCGCGCTGGAGGAACTCTACCTCTCCAACGAGGGCGATGCGCCCTATACGCAGGGCAAGCCGCGCAATCTGACGCTGGTCTATGCGGCGGGCCAGGGCGACGGCAAGCTGCGCGGCCTCAACCATTTCGCACATGAGGGCCTGGTCCGGCGCGTGATCGGGGGACATTGGGGGCTTGTGCCGAAATTGCAGCAGCTCGCGGTCGCGGGCCAGATCGAGGCCTATAACCTGCCGCAGGGCGTGATCACGCATCTGTTCCGCGACATCGCCGCGCACCGGCCCGGCCACATCACCCGCGTCGGCATGGGCACGTTCGTCGACCCCCGGCAGGGCGGCGGCAAGCTGAACGCGCGCACCACCGAGGATCTGGTGGAGCTGATCACGCTGCGCGGCGAGGAGTGTCTGCTCTACAAGACCTTTCCGATCAACGTCGGCATCATCCGCGCCACCACCGGCGATCCCGACGGCAACCTCACCATGGAGAAGGAGGCGCTGACGCTGGAGGCGCTCGCCATTGCCATGGCGGCGCATAATTCCGGCGGCATCGTCATTGCCCAGGTCGAACGGGTGGCGGAGGCCGGCAGCCTCAATCCGCGCCAGGTCAAGATCCCCGGGATCCTGGTCGACTGCGTCGTGGTGGCAAGGCCGGAGAATCACTGGCAGACCTTCGGCACCCAGTACAATCCGGCGTTCTCGAGCGAGATCCGGGTCCGTGCCACCTCGCTGCCGGTGATGCCGGTCAGCGAGCGCAAGATCATCGCCCGGCGCGCCGCGCTGGAGCTGAAAGCCAACAGCGTCGTCAATCTCGGCATCGGCATGCCCGAGGGCATCGCCTCGGTCGCCAACGAGGAGCGGATCATCGACCTCATCACGCTGACGGCGGAGCCCGGCGTGATCGGCGGCATCCCGGCGAGCGGCATCGATTTCGGCGCGGCGATCAATACCCAGGCCGTAATCGACCAGCCCTATCAGTTCGACTTCTACGACGGCGGCGGCCTGGACGCCGCCTTCCTCGGGCTCGCCCAGGTCGATCGCGCCGGCAACCTCAATGTCAGCAAGTTCGGGCCGAAGCTTGCGGGTGCCGGCGGCTTCATCAACATCAGCCAGAACGCCAAGGAGGTCATCTTCGTCGGCACCTTCGGCGCGGGCAAGCAACATATTGCGGTGAACGACGGGAAGCTCGTCATTGTCGACGAAGCCAAGTCGCGCAAGTTCGTAGGCAACGTCGAGCATGTCACCTTCAGCGGCCCGTTTGCCGCAGCTCGCAAGCAGCGCACGCTGTATGTCACCGAGCGCTGCGTGTTCGAGCTCAGGCCCGACGGACTCGAGCTCACCGAGGTCGCGCCGGGCATCGACGTCGAGCGCGACATTTTGCGCCTGATGGATTTCAAGCCGCTGATCCCGCGCGATCCTGCGCTGATGGACGAGCGCATCTTCCGCGAGGGCCTGATGGACCTGCGCGAGCGCCTGCTCACCATTCCGCTCGACCAGCGCTTCACGCTGGACGAGCAGCAGAACCTGTTCTTCGTCAACCTGGAGCGCTATCCGCTGCGCAGCAGGGCCGAGATCGACACCATCGCTGCGACCGTCGAGGCGAGGCTCGCGCCGCTCGGCCGCCGGGTCTACGCCATCGTCAATTATGACAATTTTTCCATCCTGCCGGAGTTGATGGACGATTATTCGGCCATGGTCCGCAGCCTCGTCGACCGCTTCTATTCCGGGGTGTCGCGCTACACCACGTCCGGCTTCCTGCGCATCAAGCTCGGCGAGGCCCTGGAGAAGCGTGGCGTCGCGCCGCATATTTTCGAAAGCGCGGAAGAAGCGCAGTCCGACTGGCGTCACGTCCAAGGCGCCGGCACCGCGCGCGCCATGCAGCAGGCCCAGAAATGATGCATGCTCGCGAGGCCGATCCGCGTCGCCGGAAGGTTCAATTGCAATGTTCGTAGCGTTGTGCAAATCGCTGTTGCCAGAAACTTTACATCAGGAGGGACCATCGTGCGTCGATCATTCATCATAACAACAACCATCCTCGCGCTCGCCGCGGGCACCTCCGCGCGAGCCGACGACCTCAAGATCGCGCTGATCCACGGCAAGACCGGTCCGCTCGAGGCCTATGCCAAGCAGACCGAGACCGGCCTGAAGATGGGCTTTGAATACGCCACCAAGGGCACGATGACGCTCGACGGCCGCAAGATCGTCATCATCACCAAGGACGACCAGGGCAAGCCGGACCTTGCGAAGGCCGCGCTCGCCGAAGCCTATCAGGACGACAAGGCCGACATCGCGATCGGCACGACCTCGTCGGCCGCGGCGCTCGCGATTCTCCCCGTCGCCGAGGAGAACAAGAAGATCCTGATCGTCGAGCCCGCCGTCGCGGACCAGATTACCGGCGAGAAGTGGAACCGCTACATCTTCCGCACCGCGCGCAACTCCTCGCAGGACGCGATCTCGAATGCCGTCGCGGTCGGCAAGCAGGGCGTCACCGTCGCAACGCTGGCGCAGGACTACGCGTTTGGCCGCGATGGCGTCGCCGCCTTCAAGGAAGCGCTCGCCAAGACCGGCGCGACGCTCGCCGCCGAAGAATATGCCCCGACCTCGACCACCGACTTCACCGCGGTCGGCCAGCGTCTGTTCGACGCGCTGAAGGACAAGCCGGGCCGCAAGGTGATCTGGGTGATCTGGGCCGGCGCCGGCAATCCGCTGGCCAAGCTCCAGGACATGGACCCGAAGCGCTACGGCATCGAGCTCTCCACCGGCGGCAACATCCTGCCGGCGCTCGCCGCCTACAAGGGCCTGCCCGGCATGGAAGGCGCGACCTACTACTTCTATGACATTCCGAAGAACCCGGTGAACGACTGGCTGGTCGCCGAGCACCAGAAGCGCTTCAACGCGCCGCCGGACTTCTTCACCGCCGGCGGCTTCGCCGCCGCGATGTCCGTCGTCGCCGCCGTCACCAAGGCGAAGTCGACCGATACCGAGAAGCTGATCACGGCGATGGAGGGCCTGGAGTTCGACACGCCGAAGGGCAAGATGGTGTTCCGGAAGGACGACCATCAGGCGCTGCAGAGCATGTATCACTTCAAGGTCAAGGTCGATCCGAACGTCGCCTGGGCCGTGCTCGAGCCGGTGCGCGAGCTGAAGATCGAGGACATGGACGTTCCGATCAAGAACAAGCGGTAGGGGTGATGCTCACCTCTCCCGCGTGCGGGAGAGGTCGCGCCGAAGGCGCGGGTGAGGGTTTTCTCCTCTTGGGGATTGTCCCATTGCGGAAACACCCTCTCCCCAACCCTCCCCCGCAAGCGGGGGAGGGAGCCCACTGTAATCGTGGATAGATCTTCATCCCATCCGATCGAAATTTCCAATGCCCCTCACCCTCGAAACCCGCGATCTCACCATTCGCTTCGGCGGCCACGTTGCGGTCAACAACGTCTCCTGCACGTTCCGTCCGGGCGAGCTCACCGCAATCGTCGGGCCGAACGGTGCCGGCAAGACCACATATTTCAACCTGATCTCGGGCCAGCTTCGCGCTTCACACGGCAGCATCCTGTTCGACGGCACCGACATCACCCAGCTTTCCGCGCCGCTGCGCACCCGCGCGGGCCTCGGGCGTGCTTTCCAGCTCACCAATCTCTTTCCGAACCTCTCCGTGGAAGAGAACGTGCGCCTGGCGGTGCAGGCGGCAAACGGCACCCATTACGACATGCTGCGGCCCTGGATGGTGCGCCGCGATTTGATCGCGCGTGCCGACGCCATCCTCGACCAGGTCGCGCTCGGCAGCCGCCGCGGCGTCGCCGCGACCGCGCTGTCGCATGGCGACCAGCGCAAGCTCGAGGTCGCACTGATGATCGCGCTCGAGCCGAAGGTTTTCATGTTCGACGAGCCGACCGCCGGCATGAGCATCGACGAAGTGCCCGTCGTCCTCAACCTGATCGCGCAGCTCAAGCAGGAAAAGAGCAAGATCATCCTCCTGGTCGAGCACAAGATGGACGTGGTGCGCTCGCTCGCCGACCGCATCATCGTGCTGCATAACGGCCAGCTCGTCGCCGACGGGCCGCCGGCCGAGGTGATCGCCTCGCCGATCGTGCAGGAAGCCTATCTCGGCGTCGCGCCCAAGAGCGCTGCAGAGAGTGTCGCATGACCGATTTGCTCAAACTCTCCGGCGTCCACACCCATATCGGCCGCTACCACATCCTCCAGGGCATCGATCTCACCGTCCCGCAAGGACAGGTCACGATGCTGCTCGGCCGCAACGGTGCCGGCAAGACCACGACGCTGCGCACCATCATGGGACTGTGGCAGGCTTCCAGCGGCGAGATCAGCCTCGGTAGCGAGCGCATCGAGAGCCGCGCCACGCCCGACATCGCACGGCTCGGCGTCGGCTACGTGCCGGAGAGCATGGCGGTGTTCTCCGATCTCACGGTGAAGGAGAACCTGGTCCTCGCCGCGCGCGACGGCCCGCTCGACGACAGCCAGCTCGACTGGATCTTCGGCTTCTTCCCGGCGCTGCGCCGGTTCTGGCTGTCGCGCGCGGGGAGTCTCTCGGGCGGACAAAAGCAAATGTTGTCCATCGCCCGCGCCATCATCGAGCCGCGCAAGCTGCTGTTGATCGACGAGCCGACCAAGGGCCTGGCGCCCGCGATCGTGATGGCGCTGATCGAGTGCCTGAAGGAAATCAAGCGCAAGGGCGCGACCATCCTGCTGGTCGAACAGAACTTCTTCGCCGCCCGCGAGCTCGGCGACAACGTGCTGGTGATGGACAACGGCACCATCGTCCATCGCGGCGAGATGGCGGCGCTCGCCGCCGACGTACCGCTGCAGGAGCGGCTGCTCGGCCTGAGCCTGGAGACACATCAGTGACCGAACTTGCCGCAAATGATCCCCTGCCGAAGCCGAAGCGCGACATCGCGCCGGTCCTGCTGCCGGTCGCGCTCGCGCTGCTCGTGATCCCGCTGATCGGCTCGACCTCCTCCTGGCTGACGCTGACGGCGGCGAGCCTCGCGATGGGCATGATGATCTTCATCATGGCCTCCGGGCTGACGCTGGTGTTCGGCCTGATGGACGTGCTCAATTTCGGCCACGGCGCCTTCATCGCCGTCGGCGCCTATGTCGCGACGCTGGTGCTGGCGCCGTTCGCGGCCTCGATTCAGGCCGATTCGCTGTGGATGAACCTCGCGGTGCTGGCACCCGCCGCGCTGCTCTCGATGGCGGTGTCGGGCGCGCTCGGCCTGGTGGTCGAGCGCGTGCTGATCCTCCCCGTTTACGGCCAGCACCTGAAGCAGATCCTGATGACGACCGGCGGCCTCATCGTCGCCGAGCAGACGCTCTATGCGTTGTGGGGGCCGCAGATCATTCCGATGCCGCTGCCGGCCTCGCTGCGCGGCTCCTTCATCATCGGCGACGTCGCGATTGCAAAGTACCGCGTGCTGGCGATGCTGATCGGGCTTGCCATCTTCATCGCGATCCAGCTCGTGCTCAATCGCAGCAAGCTCGGCCTTCTAATCCGGGCCGGCGTCGAGAACCGGGAGATGGTCGAGGCGCTCGGCTATCGCATCCGTCGTCTGTTCCTCGGCGTCTTCATGACGGGATCGGCGCTTGCCGGCCTTGGCGGCGTGATGTGGGCGCTCTATCGCGAGCAGGTCCACGCCTCCATGAGCGACGACCTCACCGTGCTGATCTTCATCGTCGTCATCATCGGCGGCCTGGGATCGATCGGCGGCTGCTTCATCGGCGCGATCCTGGTGGCCATGGTCGCCAATTACGGCGGCTTCCTGGTGCCGAAACTCGCCCTCGTCTCCAACATCCTGCTGATGGTCGCCATTCTGATGTGGCGGCCGCGCGGCCTCTATGCGGTGACCAGCCGATGATGATCCTCTCCGGCGACCCGCCGCGCAGCCGCGTCCTCACGCTCGTTCTCGTCGTCGTCATCCTGGCACTGGCGGCGACGCCGTTCCTGTTTCCGGGCGCCAAGGCGCTGAACGTCGCGGCCAAGATCTGCGTCTTCGCCGCGCTGGTCGCCTCCTACGACCTCCTGCTCGGCTATACCGGCTCGGTGTCGTTCGCCCACACCATGTTCTATGGCATCGGCAGCTACGCCATCGCCATCGCGCTGTATGGGATGGGTCCGAACTGGGCCGCGGTCGCAACCGGCATCGTCGTCGGCCTGCCGCTCGCGGCCCTGCTCGCGCTAGCCATCGGCCTGTTCTCGCTGCGGGTTGCGGCGATCTTCTTTGCCATGATCACGCTCGCGGTCGCCTCCGCGTTCCAGGTGCTGGCCTCGCAATTGTCCTGGCTGACCGGCGGCGAGGACGGGCGCAGCTTCCAGCTGCCTGAGCTGCTGCGCCCCGGCACGGTGCTGATCTCCAAGAGCCTGTTCGGCTTCGAGATCAACGGCCGCATCCTGACCTTCTACCTGGTGTTCGCCGTCTCGGCCCTGATGATCCTCGCCTTGCTCCGCGTCGTGAACTCGCCGTTCGGGCGCGTGCTGCAGGCGATCCGCGAGAACCGCTTTCGTGCCGAGGCGCTCGGCTTCCGCACGGTGTTTCACCTGACCTACGCCAATTGCCTCGCCGCGCTGGTCGCCGCCGGCGCCGGCATCTTGAACGCGCTGTGGCTGCGCTATGCCGGTCCCGATACCTCGCTCAGCTTCTCGATCATGCTGGACATCCTGCTGATGGTCGTGATCGGCGGCATGGGCACGATCTACGGCGCGATCATCGGCGCCAGCATCTTCATCCTCGCCCAGAACTATTTGCAGTCGCTGATGGGCGTCGCCTCCAAGGCGGCCTCGGAAGCCGGCCTGCCGCTGCTGCCCGGGCTGCTGCATCCCGACCGCTGGCTGCTGTGGCTCGGGCTATTGTTCATCGCCAGCGTCTACTTCTTCCCGACTGGCGTGGTCGGGCGGCTGCGCAATCCCGCCGGCGGCAAGGGCGCCGGCAGCTCGCATTAACGCACGATTCATGATGCGGCGCCGTCATTGCTGCGCGCGCAGCACAACTCTGGCACGATGCCCGCTCCGCTGCGTAGGAACGCGATCGCGCAACCCGATTAATGCTTAGGTAACTGGCTTTCCTAAGGTTTAGGCCATTTGTGCGGTGTATTCCTGTTCCTCCAGGGAGGGGGAATGCACCAGGTCTTTTCCACGGTGGCAACCGGAATGTCTCGAGCCGCAAGGAACGGCTGGGAGGCCTTGCTGCGGCGTGGTCCGGTCCTGTGGTTGACCCTGTGCGGCGTGTTGCTGGTCGCAGGCATCTTCGGCGCGACGGCCATGGCCGTCGGCGAGTTTCGCGAGCGCACGCTGGCCAATCGCGAGCGCGAGCTGGAAAACACGGTGAAGCTGATCGCGCGGCACTTCGATCAGCAATTCGAGGATTCCGACGTCGTCGCCGTCGATCTGATCGCGCAGATGAATCCGGCGGAGATCACCTCCCCGGCGATGTTCCGCGAGCGCATGTCCGGGCCTGCGGCGCACCAGATGCTGCGCGGCAAGATCAGCCCGGTGTCCTATCTCGGCGACATCGCGATCTACGATGCCGACGGCGAACTGATCAACTGGTCGCGGGCCCAGCCGCTGCCCAAGATCAACATTTCGTCCCGGGCCTACTTCCAGACGTTCAAGACCAATCCGCGGTCCGAACCGGTGCTGCTGGAATCCGTCCGCAGCTTCATCATCAACAAATGGACCACGGTCGTCGCACGCCGCTTGAACGGCGCGGACGGCACCTTCCTCGGCGCGATGGTCCGCCGGATCGATCCGGACAGTTACCAGCACTATTTCGCATCCGTCGCACTTGCCGAGGGCACGGCCATCTCGCTGTTCGATCGCGAGGGCACGATGCTGGCTCGCCATCCGCATCGCGAGGAGCTGATCGGGCGGAACTTCAAGGACGCGCCGCTGATGCAGAAGATGCTGGCCGAGGGCGGACAGCTGACGCTCCGCGGCAAGAGTCCCATCGACGGCGAGGACCGACTCGGCTCGGCCGCATCGCTGACGCATTTCCCGCTCGTCATCATCGCCACCAACACGACAGCCGCGGCGCTGGCGGACTGGCGACAGCAGACCGGTTTCATGGTCATGACGGCGACGCTCTCGGCCTCCGTCATTGCCGTGATCCTTTATCTGATCATTCGCCAGATCAACCGGCAGAACCGCGAGGCGCAGAAACGGCTGGAGGCGGAGCGGCTGCGGCTCGACACCGCCTTGAACAACATGACCCAGGGGCTGATCCTGTATGACGCGGGCGGCTACATCGTCACCTGCAACCGCCGTTACGCCGAGATGTTCGGTCTCTCTCACGACGTCATCAAGCCCGGCTGCCACATCCGCGAGGCGATGCATCATCGCAAGGAACGCGGCGCGTTCGGCGGCGACGTCGAGGAATTCTGCGCCGACGTGATGCGCGTCGTCGCCGAAGGCACGGTCTCCACCCGGCTCCACGAGCTGCCCAACGGCCGCACCTTCCAGATCATCAACACCCCGCTCGCGCAGGGCGGTTGGGTGGCCACGATCCAGGAGATCACCGAGCGGCGTAACCTCGAGCAGGAACGCGACCGCAACTACACGTTCCTGCGCGAGATCATCGATCACATCCCCTCGCAGATCACGGTGAAGAACGCCCGGACGCGGCAATATCTGCTGGTCAATCGGACCGCCGAGGAGCAATTCGGCCTGTCGCGGGAGGAGATCGTCGGCAAGACTCCGTTCGAGATCTACCCGGACGAGGCTGCCAGGATCATCACCGAGGACGACAGCAGGGCGCTGCAAGTCGCGAACGGGTTGTTCAAGGACGAGCATGCCTGGCAAAGCCCGACCAAGGGACTACGCTTTATCACCTCGACCCGGATCGGAATTCGCGACAAGTCCGGCGAGCCGCGCTACCTCATCAATGTCGTCGATGACGTCACCGAGCGGCGCCGGGCCGACGAGAAGATCGAGCATATGGCGCATTACGATGCGCTGACCGACCTGCCGAACCGGACGCTTTTCCGCGAGCAGATCGAACGCGAGCTGGCGAAGATCGCGGGCGGGGATCAGTTCGCACTGCTCTATATCGACGTCGACGAGTTCAAGGGCATCAACGATTCGCTCGGTCATCATGTCGGCGACGAGCTGTTGAAGGCGATCGCAAGCCGTCTCCGCGGCTGTCTCAAGCAGGGCGATCTGATCGCACGACTGGGCGGCGACGAGTTCGCGGTGATCCAGACCGGGATCCAATCCTCCGCCGAGGTGCTGTCCTTCGTGACCCGGATCTACCAGGCGATCCGGCAGCCCTATCATTGCCTCGGCCATCAGCTCTCGACGGACGCGAGCATCGGGATTGCGCTGGCGCCGCAGGACGGCACCGATCTCGACCAGCTCGTCAAGAACGCCGACCTCGCGATGTACGGTGCCAAGGCCGAAGGGCGCCGCACCCATCGCTTCTTCGAGCCGGCAATGGATGCTTGCGCCAGGGCGCGCCTGAGCATGGAGCAGGATTTGCGGCAGGCGCTGGTGGACGGCGGCTTCGAGATTCACTATCAGCCGCTGGTCGACCTGCGCTCAGGCGAGGTCTCGGGCTGCGAGGCGCTGCTGCGCTGGCGCCATCCCGAGCGGGGCATGGTGTCGCCGGCGGAGTTCATTCCGGTCGCCGAGGACACCGGCCTGATCACCGAGCTCGGCGACTGGGTGCTGCGCATGGCCTGCAACGAGGCCGCGACCTGGCCGACGCAGATCCGCGTCGCGGTCAACGTGTCGCCGGTGCAGCTCAAATGCGACACGCTGGCGCTTCGCATCGCGGGCGCACTCGCCGCCTCCGGCCTCGACCCGCGCCGCCTCGAGCTCGAGATCACCGAGGCCGTGCTGATCCGCGACGACGAGGCAGCGCTCTCGATCCTGCACCAGCTCCGCTCGATCGGCGTGCGCATCGCGCTCGACGATTTCGGTACCGGCTATTCCTCGCTCAGCTATCTCAAGCGTTTCCCGTTCGACAAGATCAAGATCGACCGCTGCTTCGTTGCCGACATCGCCGAGACCAGCGGTGCGCCCGTGATCGTGCAGGCGGTGGTGAACATCGCCGCCGCAAGCAGCATGACCACGGTCGCCGAGGGCGTCGAGACCGAGGCGCAGCGCGAGATGCTGCGCGCACTCGGCTGCACGCAGATGCAGGGCTATCTATTCAGCCCGCCGAAACCGGCCGCCGAGGTGCGTAAACTGTTCGGCCCGAGCGATGGCTTGCCTGGAGCCCTGCCGGTGGCGGCGGTGGCCTGATGGCGAAGCCATTGAAGCCGCCGAGCAGGACGCCAGGAAGAAGTTCGGGAAAGACGTCGGCCAAGTCCTCGGCCAAGTCTTCGAAGATCTCGGCCAAATCGGTCGACGTCGCGGATTCCTATGCCGTGCGGCTGATGCAGCATTTGGTGGTGCCGACCTTCGTGATCGACCCGAAGCGCCGCGTCGTGATCTGGAACAGGGCCTGCGAGCGGTTGACCGGCCTCGCCGCCTCGGAGGTGATCGGCACCGACAAGCACTGGCAGGGTTTCTACGAGACCAGGCGCCCCTGCCTTGCCGACCTCGTCGCGCTCGACCGGCCGGAGCTGCTTCCGGAGTTCTATTCGGAATATGCCGCGCGCGGCAATAACGGCCTCGGCTTTTCCGCGGAGAACTGGTGCACGATGCCGAAGCTCGGCGACCAGCTCTATCTCGCCATCGACGCCGGCCCGATCCACGACGAGGCCGGCCATCTGATCGCGGTGGTGGAGACGCTGCGCGACCTCACCGATCAGAAGCGCGCCGAGATGGCGCTGAAGGAGCTCGCCACCAAGGACGGGCTGACCGGCCTGTCGAACCGCCGTGCGTTCGACCAGACGCTGGTGACGGAGTGGGCCCGCGCCCACCGCACGCAGAGGCCGCTGGCGCTGCTGTTCGCCGACGTCGATCATTTCAAGCTGTTCAACGACCATCACGGCCACCAGACCGGCGATGAATGCCTGCGCGCGGTCGCCTCCGTCGTCAGCCGGCATGCCGTGCGCCCGCTCGATCTCGCCGGCCGCTACGGCGGCGAGGAGTTTGCGCTGATCCTGCCCGAGATGGATTGCCACAGCGCCTGCGTCATCGCCGAGGAGATCCGCGGCGCGGTCACGGCCTTAGCGATCGCCCATGGCGCCGCGGGCGCCGGCGACCAGGTCACCCTCAGCGTCGGCGTCGCCAGCCAGATTCCCGGCGCGGGAGACAGCGGCCCCGACCGGCTGCTGGGTGCGGCCGACGAGGCGCTCTATGTCGCCAAGCGGCTCGGCCGCAATCGCGTCATCAGCGCCGAACGGGTGCTGGCCGAGTTCTCCAGCCTCGGCCGGCAGACCGCATCGGTTCCGGGCCTTTTCCGGCGCAAATCGGCGTAAGACCCGTTGCGGCGAGAAGCGGTTGCTCCCCCCTCGCCAATCGGCTAAATGAACCTCGACTAGCACCCGTAGCTCAGCTGGATAGAGCGTTGCCCTCCGAAGGCAAAGGTCACACGTTCGAATCGTGTCGGGTGCGCCAGTTTTTTCAAGACATTACGGCTTGTGGCGAATCCTGCCGTTCGCACCGGGTAAGCAACCTGCAACCTTTTGACCAGTTTTCTCAAGAGGAGCCGATTGACGTAGCAAGTTGGCGTCGACCCAAATTTTGCGGCCAATCCCATTGGCTGTAGGCCAAAGCCACGATGCAGTGTCGCGAGTCCAGTGTGATCTGAACAGCAGGGGCGCCTGAATCATGCGGAATTCGGGACGACACTGACGAGCATTGCCTCGAATTGGCGAAGCTGGCCCCTCAATGCGACTTGATCCAAATCAACCGACGACCGGAGCAGCCGTGCTCTGCTTTTCCGGCCAAGAATAGACGTTCGACGACATTGCATGGACCAGACCAACGGCGTCTCGGGTTCAGGTCGGGCAAACTACGCACCGCTCAGCGGTGAGCCGCCGTGAGAAGGCACTTTCCTCATGCCCACGGCCTCGATCATTCCAGTTCACACAAGGCTTGGAATCAACAACCGGCTCCTGCTTGCGCTGTCTCCCGCGACGTTAGACCGGCTGCTAAAGGCGTCTGAACCAGTAGCTCTCTCCAAAGGAGAGCACATTGAGACCGCAGGACAGCCGATCACGCACATCCATTTTATCAACCGGGGATTGGTTTGTGCAACCAAGGCAGTGAGAGATGGCCGGGTTGTCGAGATCGCAGCAATCGGAATCGAGGGCATCGCCGAGTTCGTCACGCTGCTCGGCATGGACCGGTCACTTGTCGATACGGCAGTCCGGATCCCGGGTATGGCGATCCGCATCAGGCGCGAGGTCCTCATGCACGAGATGGAGGGGGATAGGCCGCTTCGCGAATTGATGCAGGCCTATGTGCGCTTCGGCCTTAAGGAAGTTGCACGGCACGTTGCCTGCATTCGACTGCATCATCTCGATCAGCGGTGCTGCCGCTGGCTGTTGATTGCTCATGACCATGCCCTGTCAGATGATTTTCCGCTGACCCATGAGGATCTTGCGATGATGCTTGGCTACCAGCGCGCAGGCGTTTCGGTCGCCATGGCCTCGCTCGTCAAGGCGGGACTTATCGAGCACAAGCGGGGCAGAGTGATAATAACCGACCGGCCCGGTCTCGAGGCGGCTTCCTGTGAATGCTATCGGGAAATGCAGACCGAACTCGACGAATTCCTGCCAGCGAAGAAATCGGCCCAACTGTTCGAAGTCGGACAGAACACCAAGGTGCGGCGCCGCTAACTTCCTTCCGCTGCGCTTTTAAGCCGGCGAGGCCGGTGAGCACCCTGCAACACGTCTGATCAAGCGAGACTGGAATGGCTTCCATCGATGTTCAGGCTAACCAGTTGCGCCATCAAGTCGAAGAAACGATGCAGACCTGCTGGGCGCTGTTCGTCGCCCAGGGCGGCGCGAGCGAGCTGGACCGGCCCCGCATTCGTGCCGGCGCACGCCTCTCAGGCAAAAGTTAGCGTCAAGGCTAGACGCAGCCTGAGGCCCGGGAGTTTACCAGGTGGAATTCAACCCAACGGAAAGGCAAGCAGTGATGAGCAGATTTGTCGTAACTACATTTGGCACCGAGGCGAAAGCGTATGAAGGTACGCACGCCTTGAAGGAACTCCATGCAGAAGGTGAGCTCACGCTCTACGGATTCGCCGTCATCGCCAAGGACGCCGGCGGACAGGTGTCGATCAAGGAGGCGCCGGACGATCTGACCGGCACGGCGCTCGGCACTCTGGTCGGCGCGCTGGTTGGCCTGCTTGGCGGCCCGGCTGGTGTCGTTGTCGGGATGACCGCCGGCATGATGCTGGGAAGTATCGGGGACCTCATCAACATCGGGGTCGGCGCCGATTTCGTTGACAAGGTGTCCCGTGAGCTCGCTCCGGGCAAGACGGCCGTCATCGCCGAAGTCGATGAAGAATGGGTCACGCCGCTCGATACGCGCATGGAGGCAATCGGCGGATCTGTAGCGCGCGAATGGCGTTCGGATTTCGAGGACGCTCAGATCGCGAAGGAAACTGCCGCCCGAAAGGCCGAACTGGGACAATTGAAGGCCGAAATAGCTCAGTCCGGCGCAGACGCCAAGGTCAAGCTCCGCGCAAGGATCAACGAGGTCAAGGCCAAGCTCAACGAGCTGTCCAGCCAGGCGCAGACGAAACTTGAAAAGCTCGAGAAAGACACCGACGCGAAGATCAGCGCCTTGAATGGGCAGGTCGCAAAAGCGAGCGAGGAAACCAAGGCGCGTATCAAGCAACGGCTCGCCGCGTTGCGGACCGAACATGACCGGCGCGTCGCAAAGTTGAGGGAAGCAGGTGCGTTGATCAAGGAAGCGCTCGCCGCGTGAGAAACCCCAGGCTGAAGGGATGATCTTTCCTGGGAGCGGCAAAGCCCTCTTTGCCGCTCCCAGTTGAAAAAAGAATGGCATAATATGCTATGGCCCTTGGCGGCACCGACCTGCAAGTTGTGGACAGCTACCGCCGCTTGCGATTTCCGATCGTAGCGTCGGCGTCTTCATAGCGTCACGGCGAACGAGTAGTGCCATCTCCATCGACCGTGGTGCGCGAGCCCTGCCGCCGTATTCACGGCGGCTCTTGATCCGGCATCGAGATCACTTGGATCTGGTCGAAGGCGGACGCCAGTCCGTGGTCCAATGCCAAGCCGTTCGCGGCAGGCTCGATCGAGGCCGAAATCTCAATTCAAACGCCAGATGGCCGCATTGAGCACGCCGGCAAACGCGACCCAGACCGCATAAGGCACGAATAGCGCCGCCGCCAGGCGGTCGCGTGACCGTTCGAGGCCGATGTAGGTCACGATCGCGGCGAACAGGCAGATCAGGATGACGAGTGCGGCGCCGATCCGGTGCATCGTGAACATCACCGGCGACCAGGCGAAATTGAGCGCCAGTTGCGTCGCCCAGGCCAGCATCGCTTTGCCCGAGGGATCGCGTCGAAAGGTTCGCCAGCCCGCAATTGCGATCATGACGTAGAGGACGGTCCAGGCTACCGGAAACGCCCAGTTCGGCGGCACGAAATCCGGCTTGGCAAGGCCCGCATACCATTCGCCCGGGAGATTGGTCGCGCCGATCAGCCAGCCGATGCCGACCACGCCCACCACGAAGGCCAACAGCTGCAGCATCCCTCACCTCGCGCTTCTCATGGCGCAATTGTATCATCTTTCCATGAGCGAATCCGACACGGTGACCGGCGCGGCCTCGCCGGTGCGCAAGATCATCCATATCGACATGGATGCTTTCTATGCGTCGGTGGAACAGCGCGACAATCCGGAGCTGCGCGGAAAGCCGGTTGCGGTCGGAGGCTCCGCCGAGCGCGGCGTCGTCGCGGCCGCGAGCTACGAGGCGCGCAAGTTCGGCGTTCGCTCCGCCATGCCGTCGGTGACGGCGAAGCGGCAATGTCCCGATCTGATCTTCGTGAGGCCGCGCTTCGAGGTTTACAAGGCGATCTCCAGGCAGATCCGCGACATCTTCGCCGAGCACACGCCGATCATCGAACCGTTGTCACTCGACGAGGCCTATCTCGACGTGACGGAAAATCTCCAAGGCATCCCGCTGGCGCGGGACATCGCGCTGCGGATCCGCGAGAAGATCAAGGCCGAGACCGGCCTCAACGCGTCGGCCGGCATCTCCTACAACAAGTTTCTGGCCAAGCTCGCCTCCGATCATCGCAAGCCCAACGGCCAGTTCGTGATCGCGCCGGAGATGGGACCGGCCTTCGTCGAAACGCTGCCGGTCGGCAAGTTTCACGGCATCGGGCCGGCGACTGCGGCGAAGATGAATTCGCTCGGCCTGTTCACCGGCCTCGACATCCGCAACCAGACGCTCGAATTCATGAATGCGAATTTCGGCAAGTCGGGCGCCTATTATTACTGGATCTCGCGCGGCGTCGACGAACGGCCGGTTCGGGCCAACCGGATTCGCAAGTCCATCGGCGCGGAGAACACGTTCTCGACCGACCTCGCCGAATATGATGCGCTGGCCGCCGAGCTCAGGCCTCTCGTCGACAAGGTCTGGCGCCATTGCGAGGCGACCGGCAATCGCGGCCGCACCGTCACCCTGAAGATCAAGTTCGCCGACTTCGAGATCATCACGCGCAGCAGGTCCGTCGCAGCGCCGGTCGGGGGGCGGGACGATCTGGAGCGGCTGGCCTGCGGCCTGCTCGAGGCCGAGATGCCGCTGGGAAAGCGCGTCAGGCTGCTGGGGGTCTCGCTGTCCTCGCTCCAGGTCGGCGGCGATTCGGAGCCGCAGTTGACGCTCGGGATCTGAATCCGGCCGGAGGGCCGCTTCGGCGAACGCGACATCTTTTTCGGCGACGCGCCGCAAAACCTGTCGTAGAGACGTCAAACAGGACTTTTCGCGATTGATGTTGGAATGCTTGCCTTATTGATACGCCTCGGACTGCGCTTCGAAGACCGCATCGAGGAGCGGCGATTTGTCGACCAATATGTCCGGGGCAGCCTCGGATGGACGCAGATCGCAATGCTGCTCGGCGCCGCCACCTATGCCGGCTACACGCTCTGGGATTGGGTGCTGTACCCCGAAGTGGTTCCGATCACGCTCGCAATCCGCGGCGGCACGGCCGTCTTTATCCTGCTGCCGCTGACGGCGCTGCTGTCGCGGCGATGGATGAAGCCGTGGGCAGAGACGATCTTCCTCGTCTATTGCGTCATTCCCGGCTGCATCCTGCCCAGCATTTATCACGTGCTGCCGTCGGGCTTCACCTTTGCCGCGCCGGGCATGATGATGATCATCCTGTTCGTCTCGACCATGCTGCCGTTGCGGATCGGCTCGCTGGCGATTTTCTGCTTGCTCTCGTGGGTGGCACTGCTGGTCGCCGAGTCGTTCGCGACGACGATGCCGACCGGGCTGAGCTTCATCAATCATTCTCTCGTCGGCAACGCCTACGCATTGTCGCTCTACGCCGTGGCTGCGCGCGAGTACCGGGCGCGAAGACAATTCCGGACGTCGGAGGCGCTGCAACGGGAAAAGGAACGCTCGGAGAAATCGCTGCGCGATCTGCGCGCGACCCAGGAGCAGCTCGTGCAGGCGGAGAAGCTCGCCTCGCTCGGCCAATTGGTGGCCGGTGTGGCGCACGAGGTCAGCACCCCGCTCGGCCTCGCTCTGACGACCTCGACCGCCATGCAGACCGATCTGCAGACAATGGCTGATGCATTGGGCGGAGCCTCGGTCCGGCGTTCCGACCTGACCAAGGGCATCGACAGGCTCAAGCAGGGGCTCGATCTGACCTTCGACAATCTGCACCGCGCATCCGAGATGGTGCACAGCTTCAGGCAGGTCGCCGTCCATCAGGCCGACGAGGACCGACGGACCTTCGAGCTCAAGGACTGGCTGTCGGAGTTGATGTCCAAGCTCGGGCCATTGCTGTCGCATCATGGCCTGACGGTCGAGGTCCGATGCCCGGCGGGGATCAAGCTCAACAGTTACCCCGGAGCGCTTGCTCAGGTGATCAGCAATCTCGCTCTCAATAGCGCAAGCCATGCCTATCCTGACAAGAGAGGCGGCCGGTTCGTCATCACGGTCAGCCAGCCGGACCCGACATCCGTCCGCCTCGTCTGCGCTGATGAAGGCGTCGGAATTCCCGAAAAACTACAGGCGCAGATCTTCGATCCGTTCGTCACGACTGGTCGGGAGAGCGGCCATGCCGGCCTGGGGCTCCACATCGCCTTTAATCTGGTGGCCTCATCGCTGAACGGACGCCTGCGGCTCGAGAGCACGACGGGTCCGGGGACTCAGATCGCCATCGAGATTCCACTGCAGGCGTGACGCCCGCGGCCATGTTGGAGCCGCCTCGAAAGGCGAAAACAGAGCGCCCGGTGAGTGCGACTGTCGGTGACGGATTTTCAGGCCCGCCACCGATGAAAGTCGATCTGCTCGGGCCGCTCAATGCCTCACGTGCTCGAACACCACGATCACGCCGGTCGGTTCGGGCTCATGCGCCATCAGGCGCGTCAGGTCGGAATCGCCCCAATCGGCGAGACTGACGACTTCGCCGCTCTGGCGATCGGCGCCGGGAGAAGGCGTGGGCTCGAGCACCTTGAGGCCCATTTCGTCGACGAAGAAGGTGTGCTCGCCGAACATGCTGTTGAGCTGCGGCATGGCGGGATGTTCGTCGGGCAGCACCTGAGCGCCGAGTTGGTTGACGGTCTGCTTCACCTGTTCGGATGTGAGCTTCATGAGCTGCTCCGTTCTGTGTCCGGTTTCATTGGCCTTGAGCGGAAGCACGCGTTCCCTGCGCCTTTGTCCGCCTGGCTCAAGCCCGAACAGGTGCTGCGGACAAATGTTCCGGCGAAATGTATTTTGTGATCGCGCGTCGCATCTGCCGCACTCACGGCACGAGATCGCCACAGGATTCACACGATCTGGACGTGAGCTGCGCTCACCGACTATTCGCTGCGGTTCTCGCCCACCGACAGCGCGCAAATGCGCGATAGGTGGGTGTAGGGCAGGCCGGTTTCCTCGGCCCAGGCGTTGAACTGCGCCTGCACCTTGGCGAGATCGCCCTTCGACTTGACCTCTTCTGCAATGTCGAGACCGGCGTCGCGCAGGCAGACGACGACGTCCTTGGACGTCACAAAGCCGTCCCACCCGACGAAGCGCAGCAGCATCTGGCCGGTGTTGCCGCCGAGACGACTGCTGCGCCTGGTCA
Source organism: Bradyrhizobium sp. CFUWI (assembly GCF_056429085.1). Taxonomy (NCBI): domain Bacteria; kingdom Pseudomonadati; phylum Pseudomonadota; class Alphaproteobacteria; order Hyphomicrobiales; family Nitrobacteraceae; genus Bradyrhizobium; species Bradyrhizobium sp. CFUWI. The sequence goes on along the minus strand of NZ_JBWJZE010000005.1, from coordinate 200,873 downwards.
GGAGATCGAGCAGGCCGATCTGGTTGGACGAAGGCCATTTCGCCAGAAACTTGCCGAAGCTGCCGTGCTCCTTCGCGATCTCCTGAACGAAAGCGGCGTTGTCGCGCACCGACATGATCTTGGCCCCGTTGCGCACGATGCGGGCATCGCGCAACAGGCCTTCCCAATAGTCTTCCGGCTGGAAACTGAGCTTGGCCGGCTGGAAATGCAGGAAAGCCTCTTCGAAGCCTTCCCATTTCGAATCGATCACGCTCCAGGCGAAGCCGGCGCAGAACACACGCTTGGTCATCTCGGCCAGGATGCGATCGTCGCCGAGCTTGGCCAGACGCTTCAGGTCGGGCTTCGCCGGCATCAATTTGTCCAGCGCCTTGGGCCCGCCCTTGCGCTTCTCGGCGCGGGCGCGAATGGTCTTGAAGGGGGTCATGTGAACACAGGCGTTGAGGGCAGGCCACGACACCAGAATTCGGCGATCCGGTCCAGCCCCCCGCATTGCCGCCCCTTGCGCTCTGCGACGGGACGCAGCATGCTGTCGCTCATAGGATTGACGCAAAGGGGCGGGCGGGCTGGTCTGCTTCTTGCTTTATGCCGTTTTTGGAATTCCCTGACATTTTGATCTCTGGCCGTTGGATTTTCCATGCGCTGCCTGGTCGTGGCCGACCTGCACTATTCGCTGCCTCAGCTCGACTGGCTGGTCAGCGCGGCGCCGCGATTCGACCTCGTGATCTTCGCCGGCGACGCACTCGACGTCGGCTCGATGGTCGATTTCCGCGCCCAGATCGTGGTGGTGAAGAAGTACCTCGCGCTGCTGGCCGCGACGACCCGCGTGATCCTCTGCTCCGGCAATCACGATCTCGACGGGCGCAACGCCGAAGGTGAGAAGGTTTCGCGCTGGATCTCGGAGGTGCGCGAGCTCGGCATCGCCTGCGACGGCGACGGCCTTACGGTCGGCGATACCCTGTTCACCGTGTGCCCGTGGTGGGATGGACCTCAGGTCAAGCAACGCCTCATCGAGCAGTTGCGCGATGTCGCGGCCGTCAGGCCGCAGCGCTGGATCTGGGCGCATCATGCGCCGCCGGCGGATTCACCGACGAGCTGGGGCGGCAAGCGCTTCTTCGGCGACGTCGAGCTGGTGCAGTGGATCATGCAATACCAGCCGTCGATGGTGATCTCGGGCCATGTGCATCAATCACCCTTCATCAGCAATGGATCGTGGTTCGACCGGCTGGGCCAGACCTGGGTCTTCAACACGGGCCTGCAACCCGGCCGTCCCCCAACCTACATCGTGCTCGATCTCGATACCGACAAGGCGTTCTGGCTGGCGGCCGGCGAGGCGCAGTGGATCGACCTGAATGCGCCGCTGCGGCGGCCCGCCGCCCCCATCGAGGCGCCGCCCGACTGGCTCACATTCTTGGATCGGATTGCCGATCCGAGCCTGGCGAAACCTCAAGCGGCGGCAGGTTGATCATGCTCTGGAGCACCTCGCCGACCATGGCCAGATGCGTGCCGTGGCCGGCATATTGCCGTTTGAGATCGGCGAGGTAGGTGTTGGCGACGTTGAGCCGCTGCGCCAGCATTTTTGCGATCAGCAGCGCCACGCCCGGCTCCTTCTCGAGGAACGAGGCCGCATCCTCGAATTCGTAGACGATCGCGTCGGAGCAGGCCCGTACGGTTGCGGTGTGCGGCTGGCCCAGCAGCACGGACATCTCACCCAGCACCGCGCCAGGCTCGGTGACGGTGGCAACCACCATCTCACCCTTGAGCACCTCGAGCCTGCCTTGCATCAGCACGAAGAGATGGCCGGAAGTGCCCCCCTCGGCGACGATGATGGTGCCGGCGGCAAGCTGCCGTTCCGTTCCGCCGGTGCAATAATTGAGGACTGCGCGCATGGTGCGAAACCTCCCGCCGCGGGACGATACCCAACGCCGGAAGACTAGAGCACGATCCATGCCAGGCGGCAATCAGCGGGGGCCGGCTGGCGCGCGAGGCGCGTCACACCCGAGAGAGCGAGGGCGCCTCTCCGGGCAGGATGGCCTGCAATCCGCCGAAGCGGCGCTCGCGGCCGTGGAAGGAGGCCAGAGCCGCGGCGAGATCGCTGGCGTCGAATTCGGGCCACATCCGCTCGGTGAAGTGCAGCTCGGCATAGGCGCCTTCCCAGAGCAGGAAGTCCGAGAGCCGCTTCTCGCCCGAGGTGCGGATGATGAGGTCGACGTCGCGCAGGCCGGCTTCGCCGGTGACGAGCTGCGAGAAGGCTTCGCGGGTGAGGCTGGTCAGCGCCGCCGCCTTCGCCGCGGCATTGAGGATGGCGTCGCGCGCGGAATAGTCGACCGCGATGCGCAAATGCAGCGTGCCGCCGGCGGCGGTGGCCCGTTCGGCCTTTGCAATCGCGCTGGCGATGCCGTCGGGCAGGCGATCGCGGCGGCCGATCACGGTGAGCCGCACGCCGTTCTTGACCAGGCTCTGCACCTCGTTGGCGAGATAGAAGCGCAGCAAGGTCATCAATGCGGCAACCTCGGCCTTCGGCCTCCGCCAATTGTCGGCGGAGAAGGCGTAGAGCGTCAGCGTGCCGATGCCCTGCTTGGGCGCGGCCTCGACGATGCGGCGGATCGCTTCGACGCCGGCCTCGTGGCCGCGCACGCGCGACAGGCCGCGCCGCGTCGCCCATCGCCCGTTGCCGTCCATGATGATGCCGACATGAAGCTTCTCGTTATGGGACGCATCACTTTGCATTGCAAAGTCTCCGGTCAAAAAAGGGGAAGGATCAGGTCGAGACGATGCTGAGGCGGCCGAGCGACGGCGCTTCGCGGCCGGCGGCCTTGGCGGCGTCGCGCACCAGGCGCTCCAGCACGGCGAGATAGTCGAGGAAACGGCGGCGCCCGGTCCTGGTGAGGCGGCAGGTGGTGTGCGGACGGTTGCCCTCGTAGCCCTTGGTCACGTCGACGAGGCCGGCCTCCTGGAGCACGGCAAGGTGCCGGCTGAGATTGCCGTCGGTGAGGCCGCACAGCTGCTTGAGGTCGGCAAAGGCCAGCCCCTTGGGATGCGCCATCAGCGAGGTCAGAAGCCCGAGCCTCGCCTTCTCGTGGATCACGCGGTCGAGCCCTTCGTAGGAGAAGGGTGCGCTGTCAGTCTTCGACATCATGGTCTCCGGATGCGACATGCAGAATGGCCGCCATCAGCGATTGCCCGATCAGGAAGGGCAGACCCATGGTCCATGGCGACAGCGTGTGGGTCTGGCTCGCGATCACCACCACCGAAAAGCCGGACACGAAATACCAGGCGCCGGCGAGCGCCACGGTGCGCGGCAGCGAGCGGACGGAGGCGAAAATGCCGAGCGACACCAGGATCTGCCACAGGCCCGGCAGCAGCCACAACGTCTCGGCCGCGAACTTCCACATCACCACCGCGAGCAGCACGCCGGCAACGCCCGCGGGCAGGAACTGCTCGACCGCCTGGTGGATCATGGCATCGGCCAGACCCGAATGATGGCGGCGCGAACGCGCCCGCATCTCGATCCCGATGATCAGGAGGGACAGCGCGGCGGCGACGAACCAGCCGGCGAAGAAGCCGAGCGGCTCACCCGTGGGATCGCCGAGCAGCCAGAATTGCAGCACCGCCGTGATGAGCGCGACGGCACCGGTCGCGGCCATCGTCGCCGGGCCGTAACCGCGGAACGCCGTGCCGGCCGCGATCTGGCTGCGGATCGCCACGATATCGGCCAGGGCCTTGTCGAGATCGCGCATTGGCAACGCCAGAACCTCGCTCCGCACGGACTTGCCGGGATTGCTGACCCGTTACTTTGTATTGCAAAGTATATAGCGACGCAAAGTAAACGCAACCCCCCGAAAGCCGCGGCGGGACGTCCGGCCCAATCGAACAACTGGCGGTTGCACGACACCGTCTGCCCCGGATAAGATGGATCCAAAACATTCCCGGGGGCTGAATATGTGGCTTAAGTCATTTGTCGTTGCGCTTGTTTCCCAGGCGTTGCTCGCCGGTCTCGCTCATGCGGCGGGCCCTTTCGGCACCATCCGCGTCGGCAACTGGAACGGCGGCGCCTACACCAATGATTCAACCGGCGCATTCTCCCATTGCGCCGCAAGCACGCCCTATGCCAACGGCATGACGCTGCTCGTCGGCCAGGATTCGAACAACGCGTGGCTGCTCGGCTTTGCCAATTCAGCGTTTCGTTTCAAGAAGGGCGAGAACCTGACGATCGACGTGACGTTCGACGGACAGGCCGAGGTGAGGCTGTTCGCGACCGCGTTGTCCGAGGTGATGGTCTCGGCCGTTCTGCCCACCAACGTCGCGCGCGCTTTCCAGAAGGCGAGCCTGATGGTGGCGGTGGCGAGAGGCACACCTTTTCAGTTCAGTTTGACGTCAACCGCGCCCTTGATCGCCGCGGTCACCAATTGCGTAACGCGAGTCAAGGCCGACGGGCTGGACAAGGCCGGCGATTTTACAAAGGTTGCCGCCAAGCCGCAGGCCGCGCCGGACAAGCAGACGCCGCCGCCTGCTGCCAGCAAGTCCGTCAAATCGCAGAGTGGCACCGGTTTCGTCGTGAGCGCGAGCGGGCACATCGTCACCAACAATCACGTGGTCAATGGCTGCGTCGGCGACATCAAGGGCAACCTCACCGGCGAGGCCGCGATGGTGCTGCGCGTCGTTTCGACCGACGCCAACAATGATCTCGCCTTGCTTCAGGCGCCGTCGACGGCGACGTTCAAGGATTTCGCCCGCATTCGCGACCGCTCGTTCCGCGCCGGCGATTCCGTCGTCGCGATCGGCTTTCCTTACCACGGATTGCTCAGCTCGGACCTAAGAGTGACGACCGGGATCGTGAGCTCGCTCAGCGGCATGCGCAACGACACGCGTTTCCTGCAAATCAGCGCGCCCGTACAGCCCGGCAACAGCGGTGGCCCGCTGTTCGACACCACCGGCCAGATCGTGGGCGTGGTCACCGGCAAGATCCCGGGATTGCGTATCGTCGCCATGACCGGCGACATTCCCGAGAACATCAACTTCGCCATCAAGACCGGCGCACTGCGCGACTTCCTCGACAATTCCGTGGTGCCCTACCAGACCGCGGAGCCCAAGGGCGAGCTGAAGACCACCGACATCGCCACCAACGCCCGCGCCTACACGATGCTGCTCTCGTGCACCACGACGGAGCAGGCCGAGGCAAAGCGGTAGATCGCGGCTCCAATACGGCGCGACAGGCCGCGCGCGCCGCGGCGGCGGTTGCACGAAACAGAGCGCGCAGGAAAAAAGCCCTGCCGAACGGCAGGGCTCCAGTCCCGGTCGTCACAAGATCGCTATTCGACCTTCAGGCCGGCGAACTCGACCACCTTCTTCCACTTCTCGGTCTCGGCCTTGATCTCCTCGCCGAACGCTTCCGGAGTCTGCACCCGCGGCTCGCCGCCGAGCTCGACCAGACGCTTGGCCATGTCGGGCTCCTTGATCACCGCGTTGACCTCGGCGTTGAGCTTGGCGATGATGTCCTTGGGCGTGTTCTTCGGCGCGCCGATGCCGAACAGCGCGCTGGCCTCGTAGCCCTTCACGGTCTCGGCGACCGTCTGCACGTCGGGCAATTGCGGCGAGCGCTCCGCCGTGGTGACGCCGATCGCACGAAGCGAGCCCGAGCGGATGTGCTGGATGATCGAGGGCATGTTGTCGAAGATTACCTGCACCTGGCCGCCGAGCATGTCGGTGATCGCGGGCGCCGCGCCGCGATAGGGCACGTGCTGCATCTTGCAGCCGGTCATGGCCATGAACATCTCGCCGGACAGATGCACCGAGGTGCCGTTGCCGGACGAGGCCATGTTGACCTTGCCGGGATTGGCCTTCACATATTCGATGAACTCGGCGACGTTCTTGGCCGGCACGTCCTTGTTGACGGTCATCACGTTCGGCACGCGCTGGAACGAGGCGATCGGCGCGATGTCGCGCACGAAGTTGAACTTCAGGTTGGTGTAGAGCGAGGCGTTGATGTAGTTGGCCGGATTGACCATCTGCAGCGTGTAGCCGTCGGGCTCGGCATTGATGACCGATTCGGTCGCGATGTTGTTGCCGGCACCCGGCTTGTTCTCGACCACGAATTGCTGGCCGAGCTTTTCCGAAAGCCGCTGCCCGATCAGGCGTGCCAGGATGTCGGTGGCGCCGCCCGGCGGATAGCCGACCACCCATTTCACGGGCCGGGCCGGATAATCGGCGGCAAGAGCCTTCGACAGCGGGGTGGCTGCAAGCGGACTGGCGGCGAGCAGGCCCAGCGCGGTACGGCGAGTGATCATCTCAAGGGTTCTCCCAAGTGTTGTTCTTGAAGCCAGATCGCTTGAACCCGGCGTCGGCGGGGTTGTAACAAAGCTTGCCGCAGGCGGAAAGTGCGCGAGGCGCATCACGACGAAAGGATGAGACATGCCGGTCAAGGTTCACGCCCTGGATCATCTCGTGATCAATGTCCGCGACGTCGCGGCGACGGCGGAGTGGTTCCGCAAGATTCTCGGCATGGAAGTCAAGCTGTTCGATCCCGGCGGCGGCAAAGCGCCGCGGACTTTCCTTCAATTCGGTAACCAGAGGATCAACGTCCGACAACGCGATGCCGACAGGGTGGAGTGGTTCACAGCCGACCACCCCACCGCCGGCAGCGAGGATCTGTGCTTCCTCACCTCGGCCACCCCGGACGAGGTGGTGGCGCATCTGAATGCACATGGCGTTGCCATCGAGGCCGGACCAGGCCCGCGGCAGGGCGCACGCGGCACGCTGCGCTCGGTCTATTGCCGGGATCCGGATGGCAGCCTGATCGAGATTTCGTCGTACGAGGATTGAGGCCGATAGGACCGCACCGCCCGCCCCAAACGCCGTCATTGCGAGGAGCGCTTGCGACGAAGCAATCCAGACCGGTTCGGCGGAGACAGTCTGTATTGCTTCCCTTTGCTCGCAATGACGGCCGAGGGAGCGCGGACGACATGCGCCCCCGGATTTGCTCCCGGGGTCATCCGATGGCAGGAAGACGCAATCATCGAGAGACAGCCGCCATCAAGATGCGGGCTGCACGGGAGGAGCCATGCCACTTCGACAAGCCACCGCCGGAATCGTGAGCCCGTTCGACGGGCTCGACGTACCCTGGTTGCTCAGGATGCGCGCCGAGGTCCGGCGCGATCATCCGTTCCTGATCTGGGCGCCGTTCGATGCGCCGGCGCGGCGCTGGAGCTATGGCGAGTTTCACGACCGGGTCGGCGCGCTGGCGGCCGGGCTGGCACGGCGCGGCGTGAAGCCGGACGAATATGTGCTCATTCATCTGGACAATTGCATCGAGGCGATGCTGGCCTGGTTTGCCTGTGTCGAGCTGGGGGCCATCGCGGTCACCACCAACACCCGCTCGGCGCCGGCCGAGATCGCGTATTTTGCCGATCATTGCGGCGCGGTCGCCGCGATCACGCAGCCGGCCTATGCGGAGATCGTCGCGCAGAACTGCCGCAACATAAGCTGGCTGGCGGTGACCTCGCATGATGCGGGCGCAACGCCTGCGCAAGCGGTCTCGCGCGGCGACAGCTTTGAATCCCTGTTCGCCGACAGCGCCGACCGTCCGAAACGCCCGATCGATCCCTTCGCGCCATGCAGCGTGCAATACACCTCGGGCACGACCTCGCGCCCCAAGGCGGTGCTGTGGACCCACGCCAACGCGCTGTGGGGCGCCAAGATCAACGCCGCGCATGAGGACCTGCATGCGAGCGACGTGCATCAGGCCTATCTGCCGCTGTTCCATACCAACGCGCTGGCCTATTCCATGCTGGCGACGCTGTGGGTCGGGGCGACTTGCGTGATCCAGCCGCGCTTCTCGGCGAGCCGCTTCTGGGGCGTCGCGCGCGAGCACGGCGCGACCTGGACCTCGACCATCCCGTTCTGCATGAAGGCGCTGCTCGAGCAGGAGACCCCGAAGGACCACAAATTCCGCCTGTGGGGCTCGGCGATCAACGAGCCGCCGGCCTTTGCCGGCTTCGGCGTCAAGGTCATCGGCTGGTGGGGCATGACCGAGACCATCACCCACGGCATCGTCGGCGAGGTCGACCAGCCCAACATCCCGATGTCGATCGGGCGCGCCGCTCCCGAATATGAAATCCGCATCACCGACGACGACGGCCGGCCGACCGAGGTCGGCGGCACCGGCAATCTGTCGATCAAGGGCATCCCCGGCCTGTCGCTGTTCGCCGAATATCTGCACAACGAGACAGCGACGCGCGACAGCTTCGACGAGCACGGCTTCTTCCTCACCGGCGACCGCGTCGAGCGGCTGCAGAACGGCTACATCAAGTTCGGCGACCGCGCCAAGGACATGCTGAAGGTCGGCGGCGAGAACGTCGCAGCCTCCGAGATCGAACAGGTGATCGCGCTGGTGCCAGGCGTGCGCGAGGCCGCCGTGGTGGCGAAGTCGCACCCGATGCTGGACGAGGTGCCGGTTGTCTTCATCATCCCGCAGGGCGGTGTCGCCGGCGCCGCGCCCGATCTGCCCGAGCGCGTAATGGAAGCCTGCCGCAAAAGCCTTGCCGACTTCAAGGTGCCGCGCGAGATCAGGCTGGTCGACGACATGCCGCGCTCGACGCTGGAGAAGGTGGCGAAGGCGGAGCTGCGGAAGATGGTGGGGTGAGCGCGCAGCGCGTAGGGTGGGTTAGCCGAAGGCGTAACCCACCATGCTTCAGAGAAAGCCGAACGAAGCTCGGTGGATTACGCCTTCGGCTAATCCACCCTACGGCACCGAACTAAAACGACCCCAGCGCCACCGGGCGGAACGCCTGCAGCAGCTGCTGGTCCAGCTTGCCGTTCATGCCTTCCATCATGGCGAACGCTCGCGAATGCGTGAACGGCATGCGGTAGGCGCGTTTCTCGACCAGGGCGGCGTAGATGTCGACGATCGTCGTCAGACGCACGATGTCGCTGATCTGGTTCGACGACAGGCCGTTCGGATAGCCGCTGCCGTCGAGAAATTCGTGGTGATGCAGGATCACGTCGAGCATCTCCGGCGGGAAGCCACCCTGGGCGGCAAGCGCCTCATAGCCGCGGCGCGGATGCTGGCGGACCTCGGCCATCTCCTCGTCGGTGAGCTTGCCGGGCTTGTCGAGCAGCGCGGAGGGAACGAAGGCCTTGCCGACGTCGTGCAGCAGCGCGGCGCGGACGAGGCGGCGCTGGTCGTCCTCGCGCATGCCGAGATGCTGCGCGAAGGCGACCGCGAAGCCGGTGACGAACAGGCAGTGACGATAGCTGCCGACATGATGGCAGCCCACCGTGGTGAGCCATTCGCGCAGCGAGGAATGCCTGATCGCCTTCAGGATCTTGCTTTCCGCCGCGATGACGTCGTCGAAGGTCAGGGGCACGCCGAGCGGCAGCTTCTCGAACATCTTCGCCAGCACCGCATGCGCCGCCTCGACGCCGCGGTTGAGCGTCTTGCCGCGGTCGGTCGCGTCATAGGCGGCGGTGTCCGGGAAGGCGGCGCGGATGCGCTGCAGGATGGCGTCGGCCTGGAGCGGCCGCGAAATGGTGTCGGTGGCGCCCAGCGCCCACGCCTGCATGGTGCCGTGATGCAGCGCGTCGGCGAGCACGAACAGCCGCGGCATCGAGCGATAGGCATCGCCGCGCAGCTTGTTGCGCACCCGCTGCACGCTCTCGGGCGAGCGCAGGTTAATGTCGACCACGAGGCCGGAGAGATCGCGCGAGGGTTTTTCGGGGATCTCCTGCGTCGTCACCGTCGAGACGTCGCCGACCGCCTTCAGGATGCTGGCGAGCTCGGAGCTCTCGTCGCTCCGGTCGGAGGCGAGCAGAAGCCGGCGTTTGGCGGCGGATTTGGCTGGCGCGTTCATGGCTTCCCCAAGGCATGGGATTGGGATTTGGCATGAGCCTAAGCCGGATCAGGTTCTCTGGCCCTTAAGAGGCGTGCTCAATGGGACCTTGGGAAATTCGGTGCAATTTTAGGGATTTTGGTTCCCTGCGGGTGGGAACTTCAAAACCGCGAAAACAACCCCATGCACAGTAGAGGGGGCATTGAAAATACAGGGAAATTTTTCGCACTTCCCCCATCCTCCGATGTCGTCGCCCGGCTTGGCCGGGCGACCCAGTACGCCGGGACGGCTCGGCCGGAACCGAAAAGCCGCGGCGTACTGGATGCCCCGCTTGCGCGGAGCAAGACACTGAGATTGTGGAGACGATCTCCCAAAATAAATCCGCCGGAGGTTTCCCTCCGGCGGATCATCTCATTCGGCAATCGCAGCCGGCCTTACGCCTTCATGCTCGCCTTCACCGCCTCCGCCGTGATCGGCAGTGCGCGGACGCGGGCGCCGCTGGCGTTGAAGATGGCGTTGCCGATGGCGGGCGCGACCACGGTCACCGCGGGCTCGCCGACACCGGTGGCCTTGTCGCCATTGGCGATGACGGCAACGGCGACCTCGGGCGTCTGGCTCATGCGCAAGGGCCGGTAGCTATCGAAATTGGTCTGCTCGATGCCACCGTCCTTCAGTGTCGCCTTCTCGTACATCGCCAGCGACAGCCCCCACAGCGCCGCGCCCTCGACCTGGGCGCGGATGTTGTCGGGATGCACCTGCGTGCCGACGTCGGTTGCGATCGTGAGCTTCTTCACGGTCACCTCGCCCGACGGCGCCACCGCGACATGGGCGACACAGGCGGTCCAGCTCGCGGTTGCGCGTTCCTGCGACGAGACGCAGGCAACCCCCATGCCCTCGCCTTTCGGCAATTGCCGGGTGCCGTAGCCCGACAGGCCCATCGCGGCGAGCAGCGTGTTGCGTAAGCGCTGTGCGCCACCGTCGTTCTTGCCGGCGCCGTCGAGCAGCGAGATGCGGAACTGCGCGGGATCCTTGCCCGTGGCAGCCGCGATCTCGTCGATCATGCTTTCGACCGCCCAGAAGGTCCAGCCCGGCGCCACCGAGCGGAGCTGGCCGGAGGGCGTCGCATTGTGCGCGAGCTCGTTCTTGATCGCGCGCACGTGATGGTTGGGCACGGTGTAGAAGAAGTCCGCGCCATTGACCGTGAAGCTGTCGAGCGGGCCCTTCTTGTCGACCGAGGGCGTGAGGAAATCAGGAATTCCCCAGCGAGCGGTCGGCCAGGCCGAGACCACATCGTGGCTGATCGCGATGAGCTTGCCGTCACCGTCCACGCCGGCCTTCACTTTCTGGTAGGTGAGCGGCCGCGAGAAATCCATCGTCATGTCGTTCTCGCGCGAATAGATCACCTTGACCGGCTTGCCGACCGCCTTCGCCGCCTGCACGGCCGGAATCATCATGTCGGCATCGAGTCTGCGGCCGAAACCGCCGCCGAGCCAATGCTGATGCATCACGACGAATTTCGGATCGATCCCGGCTGCGCCCGCCGCGATCGCGCCGGAGCGCGTCGCGAACTGGTTGCCGGAATAGATGTGCAGGATGTCGCCCTTGAACTCGGCCGTGGCGTTCATCGGCTCCAGCGGAGCATGGATGTTGATGCTGGTGGTGTACTCGGCCTCGACCACTTTCGCCGCCGAGCCGAACGCCGCATTGGGATCGCCGTCCTTGACGAAGAACTGGCCGGAATCCTCCAAGCCCTGAAGCCGCTTGGCTTCATCCAGCAGCGACTGGCTCGACAGCTTGGCGTTCGGACCGCTGTCATAGGCGATCTTCAGCGCGTCCGCCGCCTTGCGGGCATTGGCGTAGGTGTTGGCGACCGCGACGACCCAGCCGGACGTGGTTCCGGTCTTGTCGTCGAGGACGACGGCCTTCATGAAGCCGGGCACTTTCTTGGCTTCGCTGTCGTCGACCGATTTCACCGTGGCGCCGAAGCGCACCGGCGGGGTCACCACCTTGCCGTAGGCCATGCCCGGCAGCATCACGTCGATGCCGTATTTGGCCGTGCCGTTGGTTTTGGAGGGGATGTCGAGCTGCGGCACCGAGACGCCGATCATGGTGTATTGATCCGGCGTCTTCAGCTTGATCGCCTTGAGCTCGTCCGGCGTGAAGGTCTTGGTCGCCTTGCCGCTCTTGACGATTTCGGCAAAGCTCATCTGCTTCTTCGACTTCGGATGCGAGATCACGGAGTCGCGGACGACGAGCTGGTCCTTGAAGTAAGGTGGCAGGCCCATGGCTGCCGCCGCGGCCTCGGTCAAGGCGATGCGGCCGGCCGCACCAGCCCGACTCATCGCCTCGAAGTTCATCATGGTCGACCAGCTGCCGCCGGTGATCTGCGCTCCCAGGACCGGATCGTTGAACTTGGGGTCGTTGGAGGCGAGCTGCACGCGCATGTCGCTCCACTTCGCGCCGAGCTCCTCACAGACGATCTGCGCCATCGTCGAGGCGATGTGCTGGCCCATGTCGGCCTTGCCGCAGGTCACGGTGACGAGACCATCCGGCGAGATCGCATACCAGACGCTCGGCTCGAAATTGGCTGGTGCCGCGGCCGCCGCAGCATCGATGCCGGGCACGCCGGCATAGCCGAGCACGAGGCCGGTCGCGGCAGTGCCGACGAGGAAGGAGCGGCGGCTGAGATCGGTTGTCTCAGGTGTCGGGTTCTTGACATGCTCGTTCATGTGGGCCTCCGCTCGTTGGAGGTGGCCGATGCGGTGCGCATCTCGGATGCGGCGCGCATGATCGCCTTCTGGATCCGCGAATAGGTCATGCAGCGGCAGAGATTGCCGTCCATATGCGCCACGACCTCTTCCTTGGTCGGATTGGGATTCTTTGCGAGCAGCGAGGCCGCCTGCATGATCTGGCCGGACTGGCAATAGCCGCATTGCGGCACCTGCTCGGCGATCCATGCCTTCTGCAAGGGATGATCGCCCTTGGCGGAGAGGCCTTCGATGGTGGTGATCTTCTTGCCGGCGACGTCGCCGACCATGGTCTGGCACGAGCGCACGGCTTCGCCGTTGACATGCACGGTGCAGGCGCCGCACAGCCCGGCACCGCAGCCGAACTTGGTGCCGGTCATCTGCAATTGCTCGCGGATCGCCCAGAGGAGCGGCGTGTCGTTCGCCGCATCCACGGACAGACTCCGCCCGTTGATGGTGAGAGTTGGCATAGGCGTCTTCCCCTGCCGGTGCATGAAGCCGCTTACGGCGGCAACTTGAATGGCGGACGCCCACCGGGCTGGCGCCAGCCTTGGCCGCAAGAATGATCGCGTTCGGTTGCCGTGGCAAATGCAATTTGGAACGAGTCGAAACAAGCGCGCCGTCGCAACGTTGTGCGTTGCGAAAATGGGGCTGGTGCAGCGACTGGACGCAACAGAGAGCGTCGTCGGCTATGCGTGCCATTTCACTCAGGCAGTTTCTTCCAGGTAACTTGGCGCGCTAGAGTGCAAGCGCCACCCCGTCGCTGCGGCTCGCGAGAACAAGAAATAAGAAAGGATCGGAAGCAATGCCTGGGATCAATCGGGACGGCGTCAATATCTATTACGAGGTACACGGCGAGGGACCGCCGCTGCTGCTCACTCATGGCTATTCCTCGACGTCGGCGATGTGGCATGGTCAGGTCGATGCGCTCGCCAGGGAGCACAAGCTGATCCTGTGGGACATGCGCGGCCACGGCCAGTCCGACTATCCCGATGATCCCAGGGCGTACAGCGAAGCGCTCACTGTCGGCGACATGGCGGCGATTCTCGATGCGGCCGGTGCCAAGCGCGCGATCATCGGCGGGCTCTCGCTCGGCGGCTACATGTCGCTCGCGTTCTATCGCGCCCATCCGGAGCGGACGCGCGCGCTGCTGATCATCGACACCGGGCCGGGCTTCAAGAAGGACGACGCGCGCGAGGCCTGGAACGCGCGGGCGCTCGCCACCGCCGACAGGCTCGATCGCGAAGGCCTCGACGTCCTGAAGTCGGCAACGCGCGAGCGCGCCGCCGCCAGTCATCGCAACGCCAAGGGACTGGCGCTCGCCGCACGCGGCATGCTGACCCAGCGCGATGACCGCGTGATCGAGCTGCTGCCCGACATCAAGGTGCCCTCGCTGATCGTGGTCGGCGCCGACGACACGCCGTTCCTGGCCGCATCCGACTACATGGCCGCAAAAATCCCGGGGGCACAAAAGGTCGTGATCCCCGCTGCCGGACATGCCGTCAACATCGATCAGCCCAAGGCTTTTGTTGACGCCGTCGCGCCTTTCCTGAAGAACTTGCCTGAAGAACTTGCCTGAAGAACTTGCCGGCATAGGCCAGGCGATCCGGGACGCAAGACCATGATGCGAGCGATCTTCGCGGCGGGCGCAATGGCGACGCTGCTGTCGTCGGCGGCGCCGGCCGAGCCATTCGGCGCGGTGCCGCCGCGCCGGCCCTTCGTCGCGACCTTGTCCAACAACATTCCGCTCGCCTTCGGCATGGACGCCGAGCAGACCGCCCGCGCCCTCGGGCAGCCGCTGCAATATGTGCGCGGACGTCCCGGCAACGAGCTCTATCTCACGCTGCGCAACATCGGCGGCAGCGGACTGGTCCCCTACCGTCACCGCCTGTTCCTGCAATTCCGCCACGGACGGCTGGCGGGATGGAAGGAGGATTACGGCGAGAACTGGATGTGGGAGTGAGAGCGTCGTGCGCCGACACGTCCGGATCGTCGTGGCCGGGCTTGTCCCGGCCATCCACGTTCTTCTCGCTCGGAAACGAAGACGTGGATGCCCGGGACAAGCCCGGGCATGACGAGTTTGTGGAACGAGCGAATTCTCGATCAACGACCAACCATCAAGGACAACCCGCGTGGGACAGGACATCAAGCTGACGGCCTCCGACAATTTCCAGCTCGGCGCCTATCGCGCTGATCCCTCGGCTGCGCCGAAGGGCGCGGTGGTGGTGATCCAGGAGATCTTTGGCGTCAATCACCACATCCGCGCGGTCTGCGACCGCCTCGCCGGGGAAGGCTATGTCGCGGTCGCGCCGTCGATCTTCGACCGGACCGCACCGAACTTCCAGTCGGGCTATTCGCCCGACGAGATCGCGGAGGCGCGCAAGTTCGTCGCCAATCCGGATTGGGCCGCGATGCTGCGCGACACGCAAGCGGCGATCGACGCGGTGAAGAGCGTTGGCCCCGTTGGCATCATCGGCTTCTGCCTGGGCGGCAGCGTCGCCTTCGTCGCGGCGACGCGATTGACCGGCCTGAAGGCCGCGATCGGCTATTACGGCGGCGCCGTCGTTCGCTTTGCCGACGAGACGCCGAAGGTGCCGACGCAATTGCATTTCGGCGAGAAGGATGCGGGCATCCCCTTGACCGACGTCGAGACCATCAAGTCGAAACGGCCGGAGGTGGAGGTCTTCATCTATCCGGGCGCGCAGCACGGTTTCCATTGCGACGAGCGCGCCAGCTACGACAAGGCCAGCGCCGACGTCGCCTGGCCGCGCAGCATGGAATTTTTTGCGAAGCATTTGACGTAAGACGCGCGTCTCTTTCCTCTTGTCATTCCGGGATGCGCCGATAGGCGCAGGCCCGGAATCCATCGAGCGTCAGCGATAGCGGCGCGATGGATTCCGGGTTCGCGCTAACGCGCGCCCCGGAATGACCGGGGAGAGGGTTGCGCCTTGCCTCCAAAGCAGGAATCGGGTGGCTGCATAATGAAGAATGCCGCTAGATCAAGCCACGTCTCGCCGGGAACTCGCCATGCAGCAATCCATCACGCATCTCGTCATCCGCAATCCGTTCGGAACCATGGATGTGCCCTCACCCGAAGATTCCGAGGTGATGGATTATGCCGCGACGGCCTCGCTGCCCGGCGATGCGGCGGACGGCAATGCGACGGCGTGGGCAGCGATCGCAGCGCCGTCCGATCCGCTCGAAGGCATATGGGCGAGCCGCTGGAACGGCGGTGCCGATCCGACCATTGCCGGCGATACGCCTGACAGGTGGAAACAGGGGCGCGCGGACATCCGCATCGCGGCCGGCCGGGTCTATCTGCGCTTCGACTGGGACAATGGCCGCCGGCACGGGCTGATCGAGGCCGCGCGGGACGGCGCAGGTCGTCTGGTCGGGAAATACATCAACCTGACCACGCCGGCGATCACGCGGCCATGGGTTGGCCTCGTGATCGACGCCAACAGGATCGACGGATGTTTTCCGAACGGGCGGCTGGATTTTCGGAGGTAGGAGTTGCGCGACATCCCCCGCCGTCATTCCGGGATGCGCCGATAGGCGCAGGCCCGGAATCCATCGAGCGTCAGGATAGCGGCGCGATGGATTCCGGGTTCGCGCTTAGGCGCGCTCCGGAATGACGAGAAGAGCGAGTTGGGCTGAAACCTAAAACCAGCGCTCGCCGACGAACACGGTGTCGCCGGGATTCAAGGGCGTGCCGAGCGGCACCACGGCGCGCATGGATCCGCCCCGCTCGGTGTGGGTCACCGTGACCACGTCGCGCTTGGCGCGGGGCGAGAAGCCGCCGGCGATCGCGACCGCGCTCTCGACCGTCATGTTCGGCACGTAAGGGTATTGGCCGGGCGCGGTGACTTCGCCGAGAATGAAGAACGGACGATAGGCCTCGATCTCCACCGCGACCGAAGGCTCGCGGATGTAGCCGTTGCGCAGGCGCGCGGCGATCTCGCCGGCAAGTCCGGCGGTGGTGCGACCGCGGGCCGGCACCGCGCCGATCAGCGGCATGGTGATGGAGCCGCCGGCATCGATGGCGTAGCTGTTGGTGAGACCTTCCTGGCCGTAGACGACGACGCGGAGCTTGTCGCCGGCGTCGAGATGGTAGGAGGCGTCATAGCGCACCGGCGCCGCCATCGGCGCGGCGTAGCCGACCGGCATGGGGGCGGGCGACGAGGCAAAGGAGGTGCGCAGCGCGCCGATGGCGCCGCCACCGTCGGCGACGACAACCGGCTGCGGCGCATTGTAAGGCTGGCCATAGGCCATGGAATCGAGGTCGGCGCGCGGTGGCATGACCGCAACGGGGCCGGCGGTCTGCATGCAGCCGCCAAGGGTCAGCGCGGCGGACGCTGCCAGGGCCACTGCCGAGATCGACGATCGAAACGCGCGTGCAACTGGCACCGGACTATCCCTCGAAACGAGACAGCTCCAGTGATGCACCGGTTATGGTTAATAAAGCGTTTGCGGGGGGCGACGGTGCCCGCCAGGAACGCGGTGCGCTCCCTCTCTCGCCTGCGGGCCGCGACGAGCTCCGCTCGCGCTGAGAGGGTTGGGGAGAGGGTGTCTCCGCGACGGGACACTCCCCCGGAGGAAAGAACCCTCACCCGCATTGCATCTGCGATGCAATGCCACCTCTCCCGCAAGCGGGAGAGGTGCAGCGAGCACGGAGCAGGCTTACGCGCTCACACCGACGCCGATCGGGCAGGACACGCCGGTGCCGCCAAGGCCGCAATAGCCGGCGGGGTTCTTCGCCAGATATTGCTGATGATAGTCCTCGGCGAAATAGAATTCGCCTGATGGCGCGATCTCGGTGGTAATGGCCCCGAGGCCTTTTGCGGCGAGCGCCTTCTGATAGAGCGCCTTCGACTCGTCAGCCGCTTTCCGCTGCGCATCGGAACAGGTGTAGATCGCGCTTCGGTATTGCGTGCCGACGTCGTTGCCCTGGCGCATGCCCTGCGTCGGGTCGTGGCTCTCCCAGAACGTCTTCAAGAGCGTCTGGTAGGAGATCTTGCTCGGATCGAACACGACCAGCACCACTTCGGTGTGGCCGGTGCGGCCCGAACAGGTCTCTTCATAGGTCGGGTTCGGCGTGTGGCCGCCGGCATAGCCGACCGCGGTGGTGTAGATGCCGTCGCCGAGCTGCCAGAATTTGCGCTCGGCGCCCCAGAAGCAGCCGAGCCCGAACACCGCCCTTTCGAGGCCGGCGGGATAAGGCGGCTTGAGCCTGCTGCCGTTGACGAAATGGGTGGCGGCGGTCGGAATGGCCTGCGCGCGGCCGGGCAGCGCCTCAGCCGCGCTCGGCAATGCGGTGGTCTTGCGCATGAACAGCATGGTTGGGTCTCCGCGAAACGAGCCGTCCGTCGCCTCAGCCAGATGCTGGAGGCGGCGTGCTCGCGATCAGGTGGGAATATAGGGATCTACGCGAGCGTGGGCAGCGTCGTTACGGCCGCGCACAGTGTTCAATCGCGGCGGGAATTGAAAGATCAATCCCGCGGGAATTGCAGGTCAATCCCGGGAATAGCCGATCAGCGGTTTCCGCGGCCGGAACAGGATCATCAGCAGGATGCCGAGAATGCCGAGGACGGCAAAGACCGGCTGATCCAGCAGCAGGCGGATCACCGAGGTCCAGAGCCAGGGCGCCTTGGCCTCGACCCAGGTGCGGAAGGCCGACTGGCTGGCCTGATTGATGTCGTTCCAGAACTGGCCGAACCGGGTGAACTTGAGGGTCTGGTCGGCCACCCAGCGGGCGCCGTCATAGACCATGAAGATGAACCCGCCGGCGAGCAGCAACAGCCCAATCAGTCGGAAAAAACCGCGGATCATGCCTCACCTTATATGGTCGTCCGATCGGAGGACCCAAACAAACGCCGCCAGCCAATAGCCGGGCGACGGGAGAAATTCAACCTCTTCAGGGCGTTACAGTGCCTCCTGGAGCGCCTTGGGGCCGCTTTTCCAGCTCCGAAAGCGTTGACGGTGCCGAAGAGCCTCTCTATAAGGGCGCCAACTGGCGGCGGGCGCAATCCTGCCGCCGCTGTTCTTTGAGCAATTGCAGGCCACTTGAGCTTAGGGCTCTTTGAGGCCTCATGCTCCCGGGACGGCCCAGCAACCGAACACCCTAAATCCGAGCGTCGATTACGCGGTCAAGCAAGCCGGCGCTACCCGACCAAGACGCGACCGGTACCCGCAAAGGATATTGAGACCATGGCCAATACCACTTCCGCCAAGAAAGCGACGCGCAAGATCGCCCGCCGCACCGCCGTCAACAAGTCGCGCCGCACCCAGATGCGCGGTGCCGTGCGGACCGTCGAGGAAGCCATCGCGACCGGCGACCGCGCCGCGGCCGTGAAGGCGCTGGCGAATGCCGAGCCGGCCTTGATGCGTGCCGCGCAGCGCAACATCATTCACAAGAACAACGCCAGCCGCAAAGTCTCGCGCCTCACCGCGCAGATCGCCAAGCTCGCCAAGTAAGCTCGCCAAGTCAGCTTGCAAGTCACGGCGGGCCGACCGGTCGACTGAACGATCGCATCGCACGCGTCAAACAGCCCGGCATCGCGCCGGGCTTTTTTGTTGCCTTTCACTATGCACGGAAGCGGGCACGCGCGATCGATCCCTCGATTGGAAGTTGCGCTCGGCCTGCACCATTCTTCGTTCCGTAGTTCTACCTGCCGACGCCTTGCAACAGCGCAACCTTCACCGCGTTGCGAAAACCCCTGTGCCGCGGGGCTGAAAAACCCCTGTGCCGCGGGGCTAAGTTGAATCGGCGCGCGCAGAGTTCTGCACACCGTAGATTCACCGGGATGCATCCTGCGGTGGAGTTACCCTGCGAAACGAGACTCAAAAAACGATGTCTCGCTAATCACTTATCGACATAGCGACCGCAAGCATTTGGAAAATTCGTCCGCGCGTCGGGCGCATGAAGATTTTGTTAAAAAATTTTGGCGGTGGCGGAGATTTGTCACATGAGGTGCGGCGTTCTCGATTCTGTGCACGAATCCAAAAACTTGCTCCGAAGCCTGTGCACAAGTCGCGTGCGACGTTAACCGACGTCAAGTTTTTTTGGCGGCTCAAGTGTGAATCAATTCGTTGCGAGTCTTTCCGCTTAGTGTATTCCTTAGGTCGTCAGCGGCGCCCACGATCTTCAGACCAGCGCGGTTTAGGAAACGGGGCGAGCGTGCAAATCGGCGGCGGTGTGCACGTAGGCGACGCTTCAAAAAGCGATATCGGTTCACAACCCATAGCAATGTGGGAATGGTAGCTGTTTGTCTGAATGTCTCCAAGCGGGATCTTCCCGCCTCGTGCCAAGCGCATATGAGGGACATCGCAACGTTACCCCGATACGCAAGGTGGCGAAGTCGAGCGGACGATTAGTACACGGGCAGGCATCCGCGACATCGTACGCCGCGGCTGTCTTTTGGACACGCAGGACCTTGCCGTGAGCAATCACGGCAGGACGGGGAGGTATCATGTCTTACGGACTCAACGCGGTATTGAAACAGGTCTCCTATTCGAACGATGCCGGTTTAGATCAGTCCGACCTCCAGCCTCCCGCGTGTGACGGAGCGCCGAGTACGCGCTGACCTCGCGAACCCTCCATCTCTGACATCGCTGACCGGACGCGGCGTTCTCGCCGAACGGCGGAGCCATGCCTGACGATGGACTCGCTTGAGGTCGCACCATGACAGACCCCCTGGCGGCAGGAATTCTGCATGGCGCTCACCACGCAACTAAATCTCTCAAGAGAAGTTTTCTGACGATGACAATGGAACAGGATCGCTGGTCACGCGTGAAGGGCCGGCTGCGCTCGAGCGTTGGCGAGGACGTTTACACGAGCTGGTTTGCACGCATGGATCTGGAAGGCGTGCAGGACGAGAGCGTGCGGCTCTCGGTGCCGACGCGCTTCCTGAAGAGCTGGATCCAGGCCCATTATGCCGAGCGCGTGCTGTCGTGCTGGCAGGCCGAGATGCCGGAAGTGCATCGCATCGACCTCACGGTGCGTTCGGCCGTGCGCCCGGTGACGCACCCGAAGGAAGCCCCGGCGCCGGTCGAGACGCGCCGCGCGCCCGCGCCGGAGCTGCGCTCGACCGCAACCGCGCCGGTCTCGGCCAACCACGACGCGCTCGGCGGCTCGCCGCTCGATCCGCGCCTGACCTTCGCGAGCTTCGTCGTCGGCCGCTCCAACACGCTGGCGCATGCGGCTGCGCGTCAGGTCGCGGAAGGCCGCCGCGGCGACCCCGTGATGTTCAACCCGCTCTACATCCATGCCGGCGTTGGCCTCGGCAAGACGCATCTGCTGCAGGCGGTGACCTGGGCCGGCAATTCCGGCAACGAGCGCAAGGTGCTGTACCTGACCGCGGAAAAATTCATGTACGGCTTCGTCGCCGCGCTGAAGACGCAGACGGCGCTGGCCTTCAAGGAGGCGCTGCGCGGCATCGACGTGCTCGTGATCGACGACCTCCAGTTCCTGCAGGGCAAGTCGACCCAGGCCGAATTCTGCCACACGCTGAACGCGCTGATCGACGCCGGCCGCCAGGTCGTGATCGCTGCCGACCGTCCGCCGTCCGATCTCGAAAGCCTCGACGATCGCGTGCGCTCGCGGCTCGCCGGCGGCCTCGTGGTCGAGATGGGCTCGCTCGGCGAGGAGCTGCGCCACGGCATCCTCAAGTCGCGCGTCGCAGCCGCCCGCACCCATCATGCGACGTTCGAGGTGCCTGAGGAGGTGCTGCACTATCTGGCGCGCACCATCACCCATAACGGCCGCGACCTCGAGGGCGCGATCAACCGTCTGCTCGCGCACTCGAAACTCAACAACCGGCCGGTGACGCTGGAGATGGCGGAGCACGAGGTGCGTGACCTGGTGCGGCCGCAGGAGCCGAAGCGGATCAAGATCGAGGACATCCAGCGCGTGGTGGCTCGGCAATATAATGTCAGCCGCTCCGACCTGCTCTCCTCGCGCCGCACCGCCAACGTGGTGCGCCCGCGCCAGGTCGCGATGTATCTCGCCAAGACGCTGACCCTGCGCTCGCTCCCCGAGATCGGCCGCCGCTTCGGCGGACGCGATCACACCACGGTGCTGCACGCGGTGCGCAAGATCGAGGCCCTGGTCTCCAAGGACACCGCGCTGTCGGAGGAAGTGGAGTCGCTGAAGCGCCAGCTCCAGGAATAAACGCCTAAGGCGCTCCTGCCATTCTGCCGCCGCCCTGGCCTCGCCCGGGCGGCGGTTTTCGTTTGGGCGGTAAATCGTGGGAATCGTACGGAACTGCCCCCCCAATCCCTTGAATCGGATGGGTTTCCGCGCCACCTTGCGCGACCCTGACGGCTTTGGTCATATCGGCTGGATGATCCGGCTTTTCGGGGTCTTCGGTGCCGTGGCGCGCGTCCCGCCGCCCGGCGTTCTCTAACGTTGTTTCCTTGGGGATCGGGCGAGTAGTGCAATGAAGGTTACGGTCGAACGCGCGCAACTCCTGAAGTCGCTGGGCCATGTCCACCGCGTCGTCGAGCGCCGCAACACGATTCCGATCCTCGGCAACGTGCTGGTCCGGGCCGAGAACGCCAAACTGTCGCTGAAGGCGACCGACCTCGACCTCGAGGTGACGGAGACGCTGCCTGCGGAAACCGCCACCGCGGGCTCCACCACCGTGCCGGCGCACATGTTCTACGACATCGTGCGCAAGCTGCCGGATGGTTCGCAGATCGTGCTGGAGGCCGATGGCGACCGCGCCGTGCTGGCGATCCGCGCCGGCCGCTCGCGCTTCACCCTGCAGACGCTGCCGGAGAACGACTTCCCGGATCTGGCCGCCGGCGACATGTCGCATTCCTTCTCGCTCGCCGCCAAGGACATCAAGCGGCTGATCGACCGCACCCAGTTCGCGATCTCCACCGAAGAGACGCGCTATTACCTCAACGGCATCTATCTGCACGCCGCCGGCACCGCCAAGGCCGCCACCCTGCGCGGCGTCGCCACCGACGGCCACCGCCTCGCCCAGCTCGACCTGGTGCAGCCCAAGGGCGCCGAGGGCATGCCCGGCGTGATCGTGCCGCGCAAGACCGTCGGCGAGGTGCAGCGCCTGATCGAGGATAGCGATGCCGAGATGACGGTCGAGCTGTCGCAGGCAAAGATCCGCTTTACGATCGGCAACGTCGTGCTGACCTCGAAACTGATCGACGGCACCTTCCCCGATTACGGCCGCGTCATCCCGCAAGGCAACGACAAGGAGCTCATCGTCGACAAGAAGGATTTCGAGAACGCGGTCGACCGCGTCTCCACCATCTCCAGCGAACGCGGGCGCGCCGTGAAGCTGTCGCTGTCGCCGGGCAAGCTGGTGCTGTCGGTGACCAATCCGGATTCCGGCAGCGCGACCGAAGAACTCGAGGTCGAATACGCCTCCGACGCCCTCGATATCGGCTTCAACTCCCGCTACCTGCTCGACATCGCCGCCCAGATCGAAGGCGACGTCGCAACGCTCCGTCTCGCCGACCCCGGCTCGCCGACCCTGGTGCAGGACCGCGACGACAAGAGCGCGCTGTACGTGCTGATGCCGATGCGGGTGTGAGACCTACCGACATCCATACCTGTCACTACATCGTCATGGCCGGGCTCGTCCCGGCCATCCACGTCTTCAGAGCCAAGAACGTGGATGCCCGGCACAGGGCCGGGCATGACGGAAATCGGATCTCATGACCCCCTCCCGCATTCATCGCCTGACGCTGACGCATTTTCGCAATTATCGGGCGGCGGGGCTCGAAACGGCGGCTGACCTGGTGGCGCTGGTCGGGCCGAACGGGGCGGGCAAGACCAATTGCATCGAGGCGATCTCGTTCCTGTCGCCGGGGCGGGGCCTGCGGCGCGCCACGCTGGAAGACGTCGCCGACAACCAGGGCGACGGCTCCTGGGCGGTATCGGCGCAGGTCGAGGGCGCGCTGGGGCTGGCGACGCTCGGCACCGGCATCGATGCACCGCGGCCCGACAGCGCGGTGAGCCGGCGCTGCCGCATCGACCGCGAGCCGGTGGGTTCGGCGGCCGCCTTCGGCGACCACATCCGCATGGTGTGGCTGACGCCGGCGATGGACGGGCTGTTCATGGGAGCGGCGTCCGAGCGGCGGCGCTTCTTCGACCGTCTGGTGCTCGCCATCGACAGCGAGCATTCCAGCCGCATCAACGCGCTGGAGCGCTCCTTGCGCTCGCGCAACCGCCTGCTCGAAACCCGCAATTACGACGACCATTGGTGTGACGCGATCGAACGCGAGACCGCCGAGCTTGCGGTCGCGGTCGCGGCCACGCGCGGCCAGACCGCAGCAAGACTGACCGGCATGCTCAACGCGCGCGCGCAGGCCTCCGCCTTCCCCTCGGCGCAGATCGCGCTCGACGGCTGGATGGAGAATGCGCTGCTGAGCGAGACCGCGACGTCGGTCGAGGACCGCTACCGCCAGATCCTGCGCGACAACCGCCCGCGCGATGCCATCGCCGGCCGCACCACCGACGGCCCGCATCTCACCGACCTGCAGGTGATCTATGCGCCGAAGAGCATGCCGGCGCGCGACGCCTCGACCGGCGAGCAGAAGGCGCTGCTGATCGGCCTCGTGCTGGCGCATGCGAGCCTGGTCGCCGAGATGACCGGCATCGTGCCGCTGCTCCTGCTCGACGAGGTCGTGGCGCATCTCGACCCTAGCAGGCGCGCCGCGCTGTTCGACGAGCTGAAGAAGCTCGGCGCGCAGGTGTGGCTGACCGGCGCGGACCCCGCGGCCTTCGCCGAGATCGGCGCCGGAGGCGAAGTGTTTGACGTCGAGAGCGGACGAGTCTCGGCCAGAGGCTAGGCCGCCGCGTTGAACCCGCTCGTTTCGGTCAGCGACTAGCTGCTTGAGGCTGCAAGACGCGGCCATCGCGCGAATATCTCGGACACGCGCGATATCCTTGGAGCATGGCATGACGACGATCAGGCATGGGGCGCAAGCTCCGGCACGATGGCAGCTGTTTGCGTGCGGCCTTGCGCTGTTCGCAAGCTGCCTGCTCGCGGCAAGTGCCGGCGCCTTTGTGTCGAATCTGCCGCCGCTGTTCACGGCCGCGCTCACGCCGGATCCCGCTGCCAAGCTGCCCGCGCCGACCCGCTACCTCTATCGCGGCACCCACACCACCGTGATGCCCGGCATCGAAAGCCCGCTCCGCACCAGGCTCGAAACCACAGTGCCTGCGGAGCTCGGCGACGTCCTCGCTTTCTATCGCACCGAGCTCGGAAAGCTCGGCTGGCAGGAAAAGCCCGATGGCGCAGTGATCGCAGCCGGCCACGTCCGCCTCGCCTTCGCCTCCCCGCTCGGGCCCGCCGCACTCGAGCTCGCCCGCAAGGACAGCAGCACTTCGATCCACCTCGTGCAGAAGAACGCCGAGGCGGCGAGCCGGGCGAACATCATGCCCGAGCCCGGCCAGGCGAAACTGGTGTTCAGCAATATTAGCGGGAAGGACGCCGTGCTCACGATCGACGCGAAGACCGTCAAGCGCGCCGCCGGCACCCACGCGGTCTCGCTCGATCTGGCGCCCGGCAGATATTCCTACGAACTGAGCGTGCCGGACCGTTCAGCCACCACGAAGACCCTCGAGATCGTGGCCGGCGATGCCTGGGAGCTCACGGTCGGGCCCGACGGAGACGCCTGGCCACCGCTCCAGCTGTATTGAGCCCTGCCTGCCCGATGACGCCGCTTCGCAGGCCGTCCGTTGAACCTCTCCGGTTCCCATCGCGACTTCTGGTCTGAGGCCGCGCGCCGGCGGCGCCGCAGCCTGCCCATGCGCAGGGCGACGACCCGCGCAACATCCAGGAGTTTGACGATGCCGATGATCCCGCTTGGGGCGCAAGTCCCGGCAAGATGGCTGCTGCTCGCCTGCGGCATTCTCGCGATGGCGAGCACCTCGCGTCCGGCAGGCGCCGCGGACGAAGGCTTCGTCGACGTCCATACGCTGCCGCGGGTGGACGGCGCAGTGGAGGACACGTCGCGCCCCGACACCTATCGTGTCATCTACACCGTGCCGACCCCGCTTGCCGCCACGTCGGACGCCACCAAAAAGCTGCTCAGCGCCGACGGCTGGGTGCCCTATGTGTATCCGCTGGACGAGAAGAGCGCCGCGTTGACCTTCAAGAAGGGGCGGCAGGGGCTGCGCGTCTCCTTCACACAGGCGCGCGGGCGCCCTGATCAGTCCGCGGTGTTCTACACGCCGAACCGGATCTATGCGAACGTACCCTTTCCGGACGGCGCGACGGACCTCGTGTTCGACGAGACCCGGCCCTATCTCGGCTGCATCGCGCCCGGCGCGCTCGATGCGACGTCGGAGTTCTTCACCAGGGAAATGGCGGCGATCGGCTGGCGCAAGCTCACGCCCGAGGCGGCGGCGCGCTGGCCGAACGCCGATCTCGGCGAAGTCATCCCGAACGGCGTGCGCGCGTTCTACGACCACCCCGATCGCGTCGCGACGCACCTCTACCAGAAGCCGGTGATGCTGACCCTGACGCGCCGCAACGACGGCCGCACCCATGTCGAGATCAGGGTGGCGCCGTTCGCGCTGCCCCAAGAGCTCGAGGCCGACGATGACATGGCCGGGCTACCGCGGCCCAAGCCGACCAAATCGGCAAGGAGCCTCGGCAGCGAAAGCTCCAACAAGCGCGAGATGTCGGCCGCCGCGATGGCCGAGCTGCCCGCCGTGCTCGCCTTCTATCATCGCGAGCTCGCCGCGCGCGGCTGGCAGGAAAATGGCAGCGCGCCGCTCGCCGCCGGCGACGACGTCGCGATCAGGATCTCCAACGCCGAGGAAACCGGCGTGCTGCGGCTTGGCCGCAAATATGATTTCACCATGGTCAGCCTGACCGCGCAGGTAAAGGACTCCGCGCTTGCCGCCCGCGCCAAGGCCAAGAAGGAGGCGGACGCGAGGTTCCTCGGCGATGCCTTGGGGGCGGCTCAGCAGCTCATCGCCGCCGATGAAGCCCGGCGCAAGGCACAGGCCGCCTCCCTCTCGGACGCACCGCTCGCTGCGCGTGCCGACAGCACGACGCCGGTGCCACTGCCCGAGAACGCCGAGGGCGTGAAATTCGAAGGCGGCGACGGCCGGCTGGAATTTTCCTCGGCGTCGAGCGTGAAGGCGCTCACCGCGTTCTATCGCGCATCGCTCAAGCCCGCCGGCTGGAAGGAGCAGCCCTCCGTGATCAACCAGCCCAACATGGCGGTGATGGAATTCGCCAGGGGCGGCAAGTCGATCTCGATGACCGTGATGCAGATGGGCCCGAAGGTGAATGTGAGCGCCAGCGGAACGGGCCTGGTGATGGCCACGGCGAAGCCGGCGGCCATCCCGGAGGTGCAGGAGAAATCCTCCGAGCCGCTTCAGCTCGACACCGAATCCCAGCTGCCCGTGCCGACGCAACGTTCGTCGAAATCGCTTGCCACCACCAAGATACCCGGCGGCGAGGCGCCGCTCCGCCGCGAGCTGACAGCCAGCATTCCCGCGCCGCTCCAGGACGTCCTCGCCTTCTACCGTGCGGAGCTGTCCAAGCTCGGCTGGCAGGAAAAGACCGACGGCGCGATCGTGTCCGCGGACCACGCGCAGATCGATTTCACCTCGCCGCAAGGCCCGGCCGTGCTCAAGCTTGGCCGCACCAAGGGCGAGACCACGGTCAATCTGGCGCAGAAGAACGCAGGTGTCGCTGTTAAGGCCGACATCATGCCGAAGGCGGGACAGGCCCGGGTGATGCTCGGTAACATGGGCCCGAACGAGGCCTCGCTGACGATCAACAAGCAGACCGTGAAGATCGCGGCCGGTGCCGGCGGCCCGCAAGCGCCGAAAGGCCCGATGCTCGATCTGCCACCGGGCAAGTACCAATACGGGGTGCGAACGCAGGGACAGCCCACCCGCACTGACACACTCACCGTGGCCGCCGGCGACATCTGGGGCCTCATGGTGGGCCCAGGCGGCGACGTGCTGCCGCTGCAGATGTATTGAGCGACAAAGGCGGCTCGCACCCACTCCCTTTTGCAAGCGGGAGAGGGTGCACCACGCAGGTCGCTCCACCAACTTGGCCAGAATCCGATGCCCTGACCGGCGCCTGGGAATACCTCACGCCCCGCAAAATCCACGCCTTTCAGGGTCCCAAAACGCCCCCTCGAATCGCTTTTTTGCCGCGCCCTAAATCGGCCTTCAGAAGCCTTGAAAATCAGCCAAAAAACCCTATCTGCTCAAAGGGTTGCGGCAGCATACTTTGCGCTAGGCGCAATCCCGCTTTCATGGCACAAATAGCCTGCAAATCAGCGCCTTCTGCGCCGCTGATTCGGGCGACATTTCGAAGGCCTCTCATGACAGAACCAGCTCGGCAGCCCGCTGCCGAAAACGAGCCCTCCAATCCGAGCGAATACGGTGCGGAATCGATCCGCGTGCTCAAGGGTCTCGATGCCGTCCGCAAGCGCCCGGGCATGTATATCGGCGACACCGACGACGGCTCGGGTCTGCACCACATGGTCTACGAGGTCGTCGACAACGCGATCGACGAAGCGCTGGCAGGCCACGCCACGCGCGTCGACGTGATCCTCAATGCCGACAATTCCGTCACCGTGCGCGACGACGGCCGCGGCATTCCGGTCGACATCCACAAGGGCGAAGGCATCTCGGCGGCCGAGGTCATCATGACCCAGCTCCATGCCGGCGGTAAGTTCGACCAGAACTCCTATAAGGTTTCCGGCGGCCTGCACGGCGTCGGCGTCTCCGTCGTCAACGCGCTGTCGAGCAAGCTGGAGCTTCGCATCTGGCGCGACAACAAGGAGCACTACATCGAGTTCGCCCATGGCGACGCCGTGGCGCCGCTCAAGGTCGTCGGCGACGCGCCGGGCAAGCGCGGCACCGAGGTGACGTTCCACGCCTCGACCGAGACGTTCAAGAACGTCGAATATGATTTCGCGACGCTGGAGCACCGCCTGCGCGAACTCGCCTTCCTCAATTCCGGCGTCAACATCGCCCTCTCCGACATGCGCCATGCGGTCGAGAAGCGCGAGGAGATGCACTATTCCGGCGGCGTCGAGGAATTCGTCAAATATCTCGACCGTAACAAGAGCCCGATCGTGCCGGCGCCGATCATGGTGCGCGCGGAAGCCAACGGCATCGGCGTCGAGGCCGCTTTGTGGTGGAACGACAGCTACCACGAGAACGTGCTGTGCTTCACCAACAACATCCCGCAGCGTGACGGCGGTACTCATCTCGCCGGCTTCCGCGGCGCACTGACGCGCCAGGTCAACGGCTATGCCGAGGCCAACGCCAAGAAAGAGAAGATCGCGCTGACCGGCGACGACTGCCGCGAAGGCCTCACCGCCGTTCTGTCGGTGAAGGTGCCCGATCCGAAGTTCTCATCGCAAACCAAGGACAAGCTGGTGTCCTCGGAAGTGCGTCCCGTGGTCGAGAACGTGCTCAACGAGGCGCTTGCCGCCTGGTTCGAGGAGCACCCCTCCGAGGCCAAGGTGATCGTCGGCAAGGTGATCCAGGCCGCCGCGGCCCGCGAAGCCGCGCGAAAGGCGCGCGAGCTGACCCGCAAGAGCCCGCTCTCGGTCTCCTCGCTGCCCGGCAAGCTCGCCGACTGCCAGGAGAAGGATCCGGCCAAGTCAGAACTCTTCATCGTCGAGGGCGACTCGGCAGGCGGCAGCGCCAAGCAGGGCCGCAACCGCGAATTCCAGGCGGTGCTGCCGCTGCGCGGCAAGATCCTCAACGTCGAACGCGTCCGCCCCGACAAGATGCTGTCGAGCGAGCAGATCGGCACGCTGATCACCGCGCTCGGCACCGGCATCAGCGACGAGTTCTCGATCGAGAAGCTGCGCTATCACAAGATCATCGTGATGACGGATGCCGACGTCGACGGCGCCCACATCCGCACGCTGCTGCTGACCTTCTTCTACCGGCAGATGCGGGACATCATCGACGGCGGCTATCTCTATATCGCCCAGCCGCCGCTCTATAAGGTCTCGCGCGGCAAGTCCGAGCAGTACCTGAAGGACGAACGGGCGCTGGAAGACTATCTGATCGACGCCGGCCTTGACGACTGCGTCTTCATTCCCGGCGCCGGCGGCGACCGCACCGGCCGCGACCTGCGCTCGCTGGTCGACGACGCCCGCGTGGTCCGCAGCATTTTGCGCAATTTGCACAGCCGCTATAGCCGCAAGGTCATCGAGCAGGCCGCCATCACCGGCGTGCTGAACAAGGCGATCTACGGCGATCCCGAGAAGGCCGCAGCTGCGGCGCAATACATCGCGGGCCGGCTGGACAACCAGGCCGACGAGGTCGAGCGCGGCTGGATCGGGCAATACGTGGAAGGCCAGGGCTTCCAGTTCGAGCGCACCGTGCGCGGCGTCAAGGAAGCCGCTATCATCGACGACGCCTTCCTGGGGTCCGCCGAGGCACGCAAGCTCGACGAGTACACGGTGAAGCTTCAAGACGTTTATGCCCGCCCCGGCAAGCTGCGGCGCAGGGATGTCGAGCACATGGTCTACGGCCCGGTCGACCTGTTCGAGGCGGTCACCGACGCCGGCCGCAAGGGCATCACGCTGCAGCGCTATAAAGGCCTCGGCGAGATGAACCCGGAGCAGCTCTGGGAGACGACGCTCAACACCGACGTGCGCTCGCTGCTGCAGGTGAAGGTCAAGGAGGTCGACGAGGCCGACGACATCTTCACCAAGCTGATGGGCGACGTGGTCGAGCCCCGCCGCGACTTCATCCAGGAACACTCGCTCAGCGCGACGATCGATATTTGAGACCGGCTGGTTTTAGGTTCCGATCTCTCGGCCGAGCACTCGCTGCACCTCTCCCGCTTGCGGGAGAGGTCGACACGCTCGCAGGGCGTGGCGGGTGAGGGCTTCTTCCCCTTGGGGATTGGTCCCATTGCGGAGACACCCTCTCCCCAACCCTCCCCCGCAAGCGGGGGAGGGAGCGCATCTCCGTCTTGGCCTGCCCCTGAACCTCACCACGCGCCATCGCGACGAAGTGGCATGAACCCGTTGGCCGATTCCGGCCGGGAAGCCTCGTGCCATGGTCGCCACTGCTACGTCCAGTTCCGCTACCCCCTCTCGCCGCCTCGGCATTATCGGCAGCATCGTCGGCGTGCTGGCGCTGATGGCGGCGGTGCTGCCGCATTGGGTGGTGCCGATCGTTTTTCCGCCGCCGCCGGCGGACAAGGTGATCGTCGACACCGGCCATCGCATCAAGGACCGCATCGTCGCGAAGGTGAAGGGCGTGGAGTACCAGGCTCCGAAAGTCGAAAAGTCGGCTGGACGAAGCTGGAGTGAAACCGCCTCGGTCGCAGCAATCTCGCTCGGCCTACTCGCCATCCTGCTCTCGGTTCTCTCGCTGATCTTCCGGGAAGAGCGGCTCCTTGCCGCCGTCGCCGCCACACTCGGCACCGGCGCCATCGCGATCGAGATATCCTTCTTCATGATGGGGGCGCTGATCCTGATCGCGATCCTCTATGTGATCGGGAATATCATCGGGCTGTTCTAGCGGCCGTTTGTCACAAGCTTCGACCTCCTCATGAGGAGCCCGCGCCAGCGGGCGTCTCGAAGGATGGCCGCGGGCGACATACGGGCCTTCATGGTTCGAGACGCGCGTTCCGCGCTCCTCACCATGAGGGCTTGCAGTTGCATCCGAATGCCTCCGAACCACGCGCAGCACAATTGCTCCCGCGCTCAATTCTCTGTAGTTTCCGCCGAAACAGCCCCGCCCACCAACAGGACAGCGAGAACCACGTGGCGCCCATTCAGTACATCGTCGAGGGCGGTCACCGGCTCTCGGGCTCGATCGAGCCGTCCGGCAACAAGAATTCAGCGCTGCCGATCATCGCCGCGGCCCTGCTCACCGAGCATCCGGTGACGCTGGAGAACGTGCCGCGGATCCGCGACACCGAGACGCTGGTCGAGCTGATCCGTTCGGTCGGCGCGTCCGCGGAATGGACCGCCCGCAATACGCTCCATATCCACGCCAAGAGCATCCGCGCCGCCGATCTCGACCCCGAGCTGTGCGTGCGCATCCGCGCCTCGATCCTGCTCGCCGGCCCCCTGCTCGCCCGCTGCGGCGAAGTGATGCTGCCGCCGCCGGGCGGCGACGTGATCGGCCGCCGCCGGCTCGACACTCATGTGCTGGCGCTGGAGCAGCTGGGAGCAAAAGTCACCGCAACCGACCGGCTCGAATTCCGCGCGCCCAGGCTCGCCGGTGCCGACGTGTTCCTGGACGAGCCCAGCGTCACCGCCACCGAGAACGCGCTGGTGGCGGCGGTCGCCGCCAACGGCGTCACGCACTTGCGCAATGCGGCCTCCGAACCGCACGTGCAGGACCTCGCCAACTTCCTGGTCGCGCTCGGCGCCAGGATCGAGGGCATCGGCACCAACACCATGATCGTCCATGGGCCGGCGACGCTGGGGGAGGCGACCTACCGGATCCAGCCCGACCATATCGAGGTCGGCTCGCTGATCGGGCTTGCCGCGGTGACGCGCTCTCCCTTACGCATCACGCGCGCCGGCGTCGAGCATCTGCGCTCGATCCGCATGGGGTTCGAGCGACTCGGCATCGTCTGCCGCGTCGAGGGCGACGATCTCATCGTGCCGTCCAATCAAACATTGAAGATCCAGGACGATTTCGGCGGCCACGTGCCGAAGCTGGAGGACCAGCCCTGGCCGGCCTTCCCGGCCGACCTGATGTCGATCGCGATCGTCACCGCCACGCAATGCGAGGGCGTCATCCTGATGTTCGAGAAGATGTTCGAATCCAGGATGTTCTTCGTCGACAAGCTGATCGCGATGGGCGCGCGCATCGTGCTGTGCGACCCGCACCGCGCGATCATCGCAGGTCCCAGCCGCCTGCACGGCGCAACCATGACCTCGCCCGACATCCGCGCCGGCATGGCGATGCTGCTGGCGGCCGTATGCGCCCAGGGCACCTCCACCATCAACAACGCCGACCAGATCGAGCGCGGCTACGAGCGCATCGAGGAACGGCTGAACGCGCTCGGCGCGAAGATCACGCGCGTGCCGGAAAGGAAGGGCTGAGGCTCTCTATATTCTCCCCGCTTGCAGGGAGAGGCCGGATTGCATCGCAGATGCGATCCGGGCGAGAGGGACTCTCCGCGAGTCCAACTCTCACCACCCCCGCGGAGACTTCTCCTCGCTCCGACCCTCTCCCCGCAAGCGGGGCGAGGCAGAAGATGCGAACGTCGCACCTCGCACCATCTCGTGCCCCGGACGCAGCGCAGCGCTTCTTCAGCGATGCGCTGCCGAGCCGGGGCCCATCCTGCGAGAGCTGCGCCTGTGGCTTCTGGGTCCCGGCTCGCGCTTCGCGCGTCCGGGACACGCAGGCCATGTTTTCGTCGCGCGGCCGTGCTATTGAGCCGTCATGCTCGACACCGTGCAACATCGTGCGCAGCCGCAAGCCGGCGTGCCGCCAAACCATCTCGCGCAGGAATTCGTCGAGACGCTGCGCCTCGCCGTGCCGCTGATGCTGACGCAGCTCGGGCAGATCGCGATGATCACGACCGATCTGGCGATGATCGGGCGGCTCGGCGAGGATGCGGTGGCCGCGGCGGCGCTGGCCCATACGGTCTACTTCGTCAGCTTCACCTTCGGGCTCGGACTGACGTCCGCGGTGTCGCCGCTGGCGGCGCAGGCGTTCGGCGCCGGCGACGTCAGGCTGATCCGCCGCTCGTTGCGCGTCGGACTCTGGGTTGCGCTGCTGATCTCGCTGCCGATGATGGCCTCGCCGCTCTATGGCGAGCAGATCCTGCTCGCGCTCGGTCAAATGCCGCACTCGGCCGCGCTGGCGCAGCAATATCTGAACGGCCTCGCCTGGGGCATCGCACCGGCGCTCGGTTTCATCGCGCTGCGCAGCATGATGAGCGCGGTGAACCGGCCGCAGCCGCCGCTGTGGATCACGGTGGCGGCGATCCCGGTCAATGCCGTCCTCGTCTACGTCCTGATCCACGGCCTGTTCGGCCTGCCGGAGCTCGGCCTGTTCGGTGCGGGGCTTGCGACCACGCTGGTCAATCTCGGTACCTTCATCGCCGCGCTCGCGATTGCCGCATGGCGGAAGCCGTTCGCGGACTATCATCCGCTCGCCCGTCTGTGGCGGATCGACTGGCCGTTGATGCGCCAGCTGATTACGATCGGCGCGCCGATCTCGTTCTCACTGCTGATGGAGTA
Source organism: Bradyrhizobium sp. CFUWI (assembly GCF_056429085.1). Lineage (NCBI taxonomy): Bacteria > Pseudomonadati > Pseudomonadota > Alphaproteobacteria > Hyphomicrobiales > Nitrobacteraceae > Bradyrhizobium > Bradyrhizobium sp. CFUWI. The sequence continues at coordinate 167,110 of NZ_JBWJZE010000005.1, read as the reverse complement.
CGGCCTGTTCTCCTCGGCGGCGCTGCTGATGGGACTGATCTCGACAACCGCGATTGCCGCGCACCAGATCGCGCTCCAGGTCACGGCCGTGCTGTTCATGGTGCCGCTCGGCATCGGCATGGCGGCGACGGTGCGGGTCGGCCATGCCTTCGGCCGCAACGATCCGGCGGCGGTGAGGCGCGCAGGACTCGCCGCGGGCGTGCTCGGAGCAGCTCTCGTCTCGGCCCTGACCGTCGCGATCGTCCTCGGTCGCTACGAACTGGGCCGACTGTTCTTCGGCAGCAGCGGAGCGAGCGCAGCAACCGTCGAGCTGACAGCGACGCTGCTGGTTGTCGGCGCGACCTTCTTCATCGCCGACGGCCTCCAGACCATCGTGGGCGGTGCGCTGCGCGGCCTCAACGACACCAGGATGACGCTGGTGTTCGCGGTGATCGGCTATTGGTGCGTCGCCTTTCCCGTCGGTTGGCTGCTGGCATTCCACACGGAGCTGGGCGCGACCGGCGTCTGGGTCGGGTTCTCGGTCGGCACCTTCGTCTATGCCGGCCTCCTGATCTTGCGCTTCCGCATGCTGGCGCGCAGACTGATGGCATGACCAGCACGGTCCGCGCAGTCACTCCCAATGTCGATGCCGGCAAGCTGCTGACCGGAGCGCAGTTCGCCGACGCATTTCGCGTGGAGATCGGAACTGCGGCGATGAACGCCCGCGAGGCCTGCGTCCGGATGGTGCTGAACGGGCCGCGCTGGATCGACGCCCTGCTACGCCTGCGCAACATTCTGGTGAGGCCGTTCGGACTAAAGACATCCGGCCAGGGCGCGCCGGCGCCGGGCGGCATGATCGGCCTGTTTCCGGTGCTGAGCGAGACGCCCGAGCAGCTGGTTGCCGGCTTCGACGATTCCCACCTCGACTTTCGCATCGTGGTCGACGTTTCAGGCGATGCCGCGAGCCGTCAGGTGACCTCGACGACGCTGGTGCGCACCCACAACCTGCTCGGCCGCACCTATCTCACGCTGATCATGCCCTTCCACAAGCTCGTGGTGCGCAACATGATGGGACGCATCGTGGAGCCTGGCCGATGAACTGTGCGGGCCGAGATCGACGAACACGCCGTATTCAGCCCACCGGCCCTGGAGTCCAATTGTCCCCTGCGAGCGGACTGACTTTCACGTCAGGAATGACACCGAGGTCCATGCTCGGATCGAAATGGCGCATCGTCCGCTCATTGAGGTCGATGATGCGGCCAGGTCTTAGCGGCCCCACGTCGTTTATCTTGACGATGACCTTCTTGCCCACGGCCTCGATGAGAGCATATTTCGGCCTCGCGCCAAATTCGACCCCACCAAATTTCCGGCGCAGACTCGTCTTGATGGCGGCCGTCCAGCCAGAGGGATCATAACGCTCGCCGGAGGCCGTCTTCGGACCGCCCTCCTCCTTGCCGGGCTTGAACGGATTGTAGGTGGACGCCGCGCCAATGATCGCATCGCCGGAGGCGGCATCGACGACGGCACTTGAGTGATCCCCACGCGTTTCACTTCGAGCAATGGCAACCGAAATTGCGAGCGCAACCAGGGCGCCGCAAATTGCGGCGCTCGAGCGGAATAGCATCATAAGTCCTGTGATTTTTTAGATTGCCGGTTCCAGAACTGCAAACGTGGTCAAGCGAACGCAGCAGCGTTCATCAACTTGCGCCGATCGTTTTGCGGATTCGACCCAGCCCTGGGTACGGAACCGTTGTGTGAACCGGAGTGGTCCTCACGTCGTGTTTAGCTTCTCGCCGATTAAGACAGAGATTGCGTCAGCAACATGACCCGATGGAACCTTGCGCGTGCCGCGTCAGAGCACGCAGGCAGCGATCACGACTGAACTGTGCGACGTATGCATCGCTGCCGAAACCGGCGTTTACGATGACGCCGACTCACTCCGCCACACGCACCGACTTGTCGGTTGCGATTTCCGACCATTCGCCGACGACGCGGTCGAGATCGCAGAGATTCTGATGCATCTGCTCCAGCGAGAAGCCGAGCGCGAAGAAGCGTTCGGCGGTGTCGCTGGCGTGGCCGCGGATCAGGCCGTCCTGGCGTACGGCGGCAACCGCTTCGGAATAGTGCTGGAGCGCAACGTGGACGGGATGGATCGGCGGCGCGCCGGCGCCTTCGCGCAAGGCGCTGGCTGCCGAACGCAGGAAGCGGGCGATCGCGGTCGACACCTCCGTCAGCGGAGCAGCTAACCGCATCTGCACCTCGACCGGCAGCGGCACCACGGTGGCGCGGCCGATCATCACGACGTCATGGCGCAGCCGCAGGACGGTGCGCAGCAGCGGGCCGGTGTCAGGCCCGTTCGACAGCCGTGCGGCGCGCTCGCGCTCGGCTTCGGCGCCGATCGCATTCAGATTGACCATCGCCGTGCCGATGCCGTCCTGGATCCGGTGCAGCGCGTCGTTGTCGCGGCCGCGGGTGAGGCCCGCGAGCAGCTCGGTGAGGGCGTCCGCAATCAGCTCGAGCAATTGCGCCGCCGCGGCACGGATCTGGCGCACCGCGCGCGAGGGCAGCACCAGGAACGACACCAGTAATCCCGTGACCGCGCCGACCCCGACCTCGCTGACGCGGTCGATCGCCGAGGTCAAGGGATCGGAATGATGCATGGTCGGGACCAGCAGCACGATCACGGCCGTCACCGTGGCCGCGCTGAGGCTCGGATTGATCGCGGCGATGAAGGCGAGCGGGGCGACCGAGAGCACCAGGAGCCCCAACAGCCCCGCCTCGCTGGAATAGGGGATCAGGATCGCGATGGCGCCGCCATAGATCGCGCCGCCGATGGTGCCGAGCATGTAGTCGCGCGTCGCCTTCAGCGAGCGGCCGACGCTCATCTGGGTCACGATCAGCGAGGTCAGCACCGCCCAGAGCGGCAGCAACAGATGCAGCGCGGTGGCGAGCGCATAGGCCGCGGTCGCGGCGACGGTGACCCGGATCGCCAAGCCCAGTTGCGTTCGCCGCGACCTGATCCGGTCGAGCAGCTGCCTCGCGCGTGTCATACGGAATATCCCGATCCTCTTGCGCCAAGCAAAAGCATGGCTGATGCCCGCGGCCGCAAGGCCGCTTGAAAGGCCAAATCAGCCCGCCTAACTTGCGCGCCAAAACGAGGAAACACGATGGCTCACGAAACCGCAACGCTCGCCGCCTATGTCTTCAATCTGAAATACCAGGATATTCCGGCGGAGGTGCTGGATCGCGCCAAAGTGCTGACGCTGGACTTCCTCGGCAGCGCGATCCGGGCACGGCGCGAGGCGGAATCGACCCCGTCGATGCTGAAAATGCTGGAGGCGCTGGCGCTCGACACCAAGGGCGAATCCACCGTGTTCGGCGACAGCAAGACCTGGACGCCGGCGGTCGCAGCCCTGCTCAACGGCGCGCTCGGCCATTCCCTCGATTTCGACGACACCCACGCCGATTCCTCGCTGCATCCGAGCGCGCCGGTGGTCCCGGCCGCCTTCGCCGTCGGCGAGATGGTCGGCGCGTCGGGCCGCGACGTGCTGACCGCGATCGTCGCGGGCTATGAAGTCTGCTGCCGGCTCGGCAACGCGCTCGACCCGACCTCGCATTATGCGCGCGGCTTCCACCCGACTGCGACCGCCGGCACCTACGGCGCCGCCGCGGCGGCCGGAAAACTGTTCGGCCTCAGCGAGAAGCAGCTCGTCTCCGCCTTCGGCGTCTCCGGCAGCCAGGCCGCGGGCTCGCTGCAATTCCTGGTCAACGGCGCCTGGAACAAGCGCTACCAGGTCGGCGCGGCCGCGATGAACGGCGTGATCGCCGCAACGCTGGCGCGCAACGATTTCGTCGGCGCGACGGAATCGGTCGAGGGCAAGCACGGCCTGCTCGCCGGCTACACCGACGCCGCGCATCCGGACAAGGCGGTCGCCGAGCTCGGCAAGACCTATGAGACCATGAAGATCGGCGTGAAACCTTATCCGAGCTGCCGCTATACGCATGCCGCGATCGACGCGCTGATCGCGATGCGGCGCGAGCACAATCTGACGCCCGACCAGGTCAAGCGCGTCGAGGTCGGCCTGCATCGCAACGGCATCACCTTGACCGGCGATGCCGCGACCAAGCGGCATCCGCGCTCGATCGTCGGCGGCCAGTTCTCGATGTTCTTCACCGGCGCGCTTGCGCTCGACCAAGGCTCGTTCGGCTGGGACGATTACAACCGCCTGGGCGATGCCGCGATCGACGCCCTCGCCGACAAGTTCGACGTGGTGCAGGACGACCGGCTCGAGATCGGCCGCACCCATCCGTTCGGCGCCCGCGTCAGCATCACCACCGACGACGGTGTGCACGAGCGGCTCTATGCGGATCCCTCGGGCGAGCCGACCTCGTTCCCGGATACGCAGGCGATGCAGCAGAAGTTCCTGACGCTGGCGCGCCCCGTGCTGAACGCGCGCGCGGAGAAATTCGCGGACGCGATCATGACGCTGGAACGGTTCGACCGCGTCGCGCAGGCGACGGAATTGGGGAGGTAGTGGATCTCTTCGCCTCTCCCCGCTTGCGGGGAGAGGCCGGATCCAAGCGCAGCTTGGATTCCGGGTGAGGGGGACTCTCCGCGAGTCCAACTCTCACCTCCCTTGCGGAGACTCCCCCTCACCCCAACCCTCTCCCCGCAAGCGGGGAGAGGGAGAAGGGACGGGGCGTGTTGCCGCCACCACATCGCGCACGAGATCGAACACGCCGTCCGCTTCCGGCGGCCCATTCGGCGAGCGTCCCATGCGCACGATCACCAGCTGCTCCGACGGGATCACGATGGTGTATTGTCCGATCGTGCCCTTGGCGAAGAAGGCATCGCGCGGCCAGCCGTGGGTGACGCGGAAGTTCGCACCAAAGCTGTCGCCCTGGTTGGTCCAGAAGCCGGCACCGATGCCGACCCACGCATTTGGCGTGGCCGTCGCCGAATAATTCACCCAGCCTTCCGGCAAGATAGGTTTGCCGCCGGCGACGCCGTCATTGAGATAGAGCTGGCCGAAGCGCGCCCAGTCGCGCGCGGATGCGAGCATCTCGCTCGACCCTTCGATCGTGCCCGAGCCATCGAGCTGGAGCGTGACTTGGCGCATGCCGAGCAGGGCGAACAATTCGCGGCGCGCAAAGCGGAGCGCGCCTTCCGCTGTGCCGCCGGCCGCATCGCGGATCAGATGCGAGAGGATGAGAAGGTTGCCGTCGTGATAATTCCACGCCGTACCTGGCGCGGTGGCGAGCGGAATGCTCGCCGCATAGGCGGCCATGTCGGACTCCACGAACTTCATCCGGTTGACCGGCTCGAAGGCCGAGCCGAGCGAGGCTTGCAGCGAGCTGCCGAGCGCAAGGCCGGCGGTGTGGCGCAGCAGCTGATCGACCGAGATGGCGTGGCGCGGATCATCGGGATCTTTCCAGGCCGCGACCGGCGCGGGCCCGTCGAGCTTCAGCTTGCCCTGGCGCACCAGCACGCCGATCAGGGCTGAGATCACCGATTTCGTCATGGAGAAGCCGAGCAGCGGCGTCTCCGGTCCAATGCCGTCCGCATAACGCTCCGCGATGACGCGGCCCGACTTCATCACGACCAAAGCGCGGGTGCGCCGGTAAGGCGGCTGCACGGGCTCGGTGAAGGCGCGGTCGAGCGCGGCGGCAAGCGCGGGACTTTGCGGCGGCACGATCGCTGGGCCGGCGATCTCGGGCAGCAGCGCGGGCTGCCTGTCGGTTGCGGGCGGCTCGACGGGAGCAATCCCAGCGCCATGGTCGAGCGTGCAGCCGAGCCCCTCGCGATAGACGGCGTGGCTGCGGCCGATGCCGAACAACGTCACCGTGACATCCTTGCGGACGCGGTCGACCCGGTAGTCCATCGCCCAGGTGATCAGGCCGGTCCCGGGCATGGCATCGTTGGTCTCGGCAAAGTTGCGCTCCGGATCGAGTCCGGAGACGAACGTCTCCGCGCAGAGGATGTCGGCGACGAAGCCGGTGGCGACCTTCGGGACATCGCGGGCCCGCGCGGCGCCGAGCGCGAGGCCGGCACAGGCGATGGTGGTGGCGAGGAGGACGATCTTGCGGCGGCGGGTCACAGGCTTTCTCTCCGGCTTGGGGGCATGCAGGGAGGAAGCCGGAGCCGGCTGAGGCACGCTCGCCGGATTTGGAGAATGGCCTGCTGGAAACTCTATCGCGGCTTGCCGATTCTGAAATTACTTCGATATTGCAATAGCCTATGAGTCAGATCGCATTTACCTTCAGCCGCCGATATTCCGTCGGCGTCACGCCCGTGACTGCCTTGAAGGCGCGGTTGAACGGCCCGAGCGACTGGAAGCCGGCGTCCATGGCAATGGTGATGACGGGGACTTCGGCCTGGCCGGGATCGGCGAGCGCGGCCTTGGCTTCCTCGATGCGGTGATTGTTCAGGAACACATTGAAGTTGCGGTAGCCGAGCCGCTGATTGATCAGCCGGCGCAGCCGGTATTCCGGGATCCTCAGCCGCCCTGCCAGCACGCCGATGGTGATGTTCTCCTGGCGATAGACCCGCTCGTCCGCCATCAGCCGCATCAGGGCATCGATCAGCTTCTGGTCGGCGGATTCATCGACCGGCGCGGGCCGGGCCTGAATCGCCGGCGCGGCCACCGACGCCGGAAACAGATCGGCGCCATCGACGCGCATCATCGCACAGGCAATGGCCGCGACGATGCAGGCAAGCACGCCCGTATTGATCGTGTCTGCGACACCGCCGACCTCGCTTCCGGCGACGGCAATCTGGAGAACCGCACTCAACCCGCCATAGAGCGCGGCTGCGCAGACGATAAAGACGCGAACGCGCCGGCGGCGCTCGACCAGATCAGCCGGCCACGAGGCGATCGTCTGCCCGATCGCAAGCGCAATGAAACCGAGCACGAGCAGATTGACTGCGGTCACGGAGAACCGCGCGTGGCCGCCCGGCGCGATCCAGAGGCAGCCCGCGAAGCTGAAGGCCGTCACCAGCGCCCAGACCAATCCGTGCCACCTGCGCAGGCGAAATTCATCGTCGAACAGCGCGCGGGTGAACAACCAGAACACCACGATGTTGCCGGTCGACAGCGCGATCAGCGGCGCGTGCCAGCCCGCAACCGGGGAAGAGACGCCGACCGAATAGCTCGCCGCATGCGCGGCCGAGCCGAGCGCGAAGGCCGCACCGAGCCGGGCCGCGAGCACGTTGCGGAAGTCGGAGAGCAATGACGCCGCCAGCACCAGCAGCAGCGCGACGCTGGCGGCGCGAAAGGCGAGCTCGGTTGCGGCAAGGGTCATCGGGTGGTGCGATCGGTCGCAGTTGAAGGCCGCCAAACATCGTTGGTTGTGCCAGGTTTTTCAAGGACCATCCGCATGCCACGCCTAGAGCCACCTCCAGCGCTGTCATCGCCCGGCTTGACCGGGCGATCCAGTAATCCGAGACAGCAGTGATGAATCGAGAGGCTGCGGCGTACTGGATCGCCCGCCTTCGCGGGCGATGACAGCGGAGTATGAGGCCTCATTGCGACACGACGTCTTGTCCGGGCTTTGTCGCGACGACGCTCCAGATTCCTGCTAGGCTCGCGTCCAAGAAGGTCAAAAAGGAGTCCACCATGAGCTGGCAACCCTCGAACGATCCCGTTCTCGGCGATCCCATGTCCTGCGATGCGCTCGATCTCGTCATCGTGCCGCGCACGCGCGATCTCGGCGACGGCTTCGCGGTCCGGCGCGCGCTGCCGCACGGCAAGCGGCAAATGGTCGGGCCGTTCATCTTCTTCGACCATTTTGGGCCGGTGCAGTTCGTCTCCGGCAAGGGCATGGACGTGCGGCCGCATCCGCATATCGGGCTTGCCACCGTCACCTACCTGTTCGACGGCGCGATCATGCATCGCGACAGCGAGGGCAATGTCCAGGAGATCGCGCCCGGCGCGATGAACCTGATGACGGCCGGACGCGGCATCGCGCATTCCGAGCGCACGCCGGATGCGCAGCGCGCCTCGGGCCAGAAGATGCTGGGCCTGCAGAGCTGGATCGCGCTGCCGGCCGGGTCGGAGGAGATCGCGCCGTCGTTCCAGCACTACGGCGCGGGCGATCTGCCCATGATCTCGGAACGCGATTTCACTGCACGCGTGATCGCGGGCTCCGCCTTCGGCATTGCCTCGCCGGTGTCGATGGTCTCGCCCTGGTTCTACACCGAGGTCACGGCCGCGCAGGGCGCCAGCGTGCCGCTCGACCCCGACCACGAGGAGCGCGCGATCTATGTCGTCGATGGCGAGGTCGAGATCGCGAACGAGCGCTATGAGGGGCCGCGGCTCCTGATCTTCCGCCCCGGCGACCGCATCACCGTGAAGGCGCTCAAGGCGACGCGGATGATGTTTCTCGGCGGCGATGCGCTGGAAGGCCCGCGCCATATCTGGTGGAATTTCGTCTCCTCCAGCAAGGAGCGGATCGAGCAGGCCAAGCAGGACTGGAAAACCGGCCGCTTCGCCGCAGTTCCGCAGGAACACGAGTTCATTCCGCTGCCGGAATAGGCTAATCGGGTTTCCGGCTCGCCATCCGGCGCGGCCGATTCATTGCCTGAAGGCCCTGCCTGCGAAAGCCATAACGATGTCCACCATGCTCTCCAGCGACCTGCCCCTGACCAAGATCGGACGCGGCAAGGTGCGCGATATCTACGCCGTCGACGACGACCGCCTGCTGCTCGTCACCACCGACCGCATCAGCGCCTTCGACGTGGTGATGGGCGAGACCATCCCGATGAAGGGCGCGGTGCTGACGCAGATCAGCGCGTTCTGGTTCAACGAGCTCGAGGGCGTGGTGCCGCATCACATGATCAGCGCCGACACCGACGAGATCATCGCGGCCGTGCCGGCGCTGAAACCGCACCGCGCCGAGATCCTCGGCCGCGCCATGCTCTGCAAGCGCACCACCGTATTCCCGATCGAATGCGTGATCCGCGGTTATCTCTCGGGCTCGGCCTGGAAGGAGTACGCGGCCAGCGGCACGCTCGCCGGCGAGAAGCTGAAAGCCGGCCTGGTCGAGAGCGAGAAGCTGGAGCCGGCGATCTTCAGTCCGGCGACCAAGGCCGAGACCGGCCACGACGAGAACATCACCATCGCGAAGATGCGCGCGGTGGTCGGCGACGAGGTCGCCTACACGCTGGAGAGCATGACGCGCGCGATCTACACGCTGGGCGAGGAGCTGGCGCGCGAGCAGGGCATCATCATCGCCGACACCAAGTTCGAGTTCGGCCGCGACAAGGACGGCCGCATCATCCTGATCGACGAAGTCATGACGCCGGATTCCTCGCGCTTCTGGGCGGTCGATTCCTACAAGCCCGGCCAGCCGCAGGCGAGCTTCGACAAGCAACCCTTGCGCGACTATCTCGACGTCGAGCGCCGTGCCGGCCGCTGGAACGGCGACGCCCCGCCGCCGCCGTTGCCGGCGAGCGTGGTGGAAGCGACGAGCAAGCGGTATCTGGAAGCGTATCGGCGCGTGACCGGAACGGAGCTGAAGATCTAGGCCCGGGTGCCGCCGCGCGCTCCGTCATTGCGAGGAGCTCTTGCGACGAAGCAATCCAGTCTGGCTGTGCGGAAAGATTCTGGATTGCTTCGCTTCGCTCGCAATGACGTGGAGAGAGAACGGCGGTCTCACACTCCCGCCATCATCACGTATTTGATCTCGACATATTCTTCCATGCCGTGACGGGAGCCTTCACGGCCGAGGCCGCTTTCCTTGACGCCGCCGAAGGGCGCGACTTCGGTGGTGATCAGGCCGGTGTTGACGCCGACCATGCCCGACTCCAGCGCTTCGGCGACGCGCCAGACGCGGCCGATATCGCGGGAGTAGAAATACGAGGCCAGGCCGAACGGCGAGGCGTTGCACATCGCGATGACGTCGGCCTCGTCCTTGAAGCGGATCACCGCCGCGAGCGGACCGAAGGTTTCCTCCTGCGACACCAGTGAATCCGGCTTGACGTCGGCGAGCACCGTCGGCTCGAAGAACGAGCGGCCGAGCTCGCTGCGCTTGCCGCCGGTCACGACCTTGGCGCCGCGCTTCACGGCGTCGGCGATGTGGCGCTCGACCTTGTCGACCGCCTTCATGTTGATCAGCGGGCCCTGCGTGACACCGCTCTCGGTGCCATCGCCGATCTTCATCGCCGCGACCTTTGCCGACAGCTTCTTCACGAACTCGTCGTAGATCTTGTCCTGGGCGTAGATGCGGTTGGCGCAGACGCAGGTCTGGCCCATGTTGCGGTATTTCGAGACGATCGCGCCCTCCACCGCGGCGTCGATGTCGGCGTCGTCGAACACCACGAAGGGTGCGTTGCCGCCGAGCTCGAGGCCGAGCCGCTTCACGCCGACGGAAGCCTGCTGGTAGAGGATCTTGCCGACCGCGGTCGAGCCGGTGAAGCCGACGAAGCGCACCGCCGGATGCTCGCACAACACCTTGCCGATCGGCGGCGCATCGCCGGTGACGATGTTGAGCACACCCTTGGGGATGCCGGCCTTCTCGGCCAGCACGGCCAGCGCCAGCGCCGACAGCGGCGTCTCGTTGGCGGGCTTGAGCACCACGGTGCAGCCGGCGGCGAGCGCCGGCGAGACTTTACGGGTGATCATCGAGTTCGGGAAATTCCATGGCGTGATCGCGCCGCAGACGCCGATCGGCTGCTTGATCGCGAGCAGCCGCGCATCGGGCCGCTGCGTCGGAATGGTCTCGCCATAGACGCGCCTCGCCTCCTCGGCGAAGAATTCGATATAGGCAGCGCCGATATCGACCTCGCCGAGCGCCTCCGAGAGCGGCTTGCCCTGCTCCGAGGTGAGGATCAGCGCGAGGTCCTCGCGGTTGGCGACGATCAGCTCGAACCATTTGCGCAGGATGTTGGAGCGCTGCTTGGCGGTGTGCTTGGCCCAGCCCGGAAAGGCGCGCTGAGCGGCCTCAACCGCCTTGGTGGTCTCGTCCGCGCCGAGCTGCGGGACCTTCGCCAGCTCGACACCGGTCGCGGGATTGTTGACGGCGAACATCGGCGTGCCGACCCAGGAGCCGTCGATGTAGCAGGCCTCCTTCAGGAGCGCGGGGTCCTTCAACCGGTCGCGCAGGGTGGCGGTGGCTTGCGGGGCGCGTGCGGCGGCGGTCGGTGTCATGGCGTACTCCCTGAGGGCGATCGGATTGGCCCGGAATATAGGGGCAAGCGGTGCCCGATGCACCGCCCCGCAACGCACATCTGATGGCAATTAAGCTGGGAGCGCTGCCCCTTCACCTCTCCCTCCGGGAAAGGTGTGACACCGCCGCCGCGGAGAGGATCAGGCCGCGCCGCTCATATAGGTTTCGCGCCGGCCGATCATGCGCTCGGCCGCGGCCTTGGCGTCGGCCTTCGAGGAGGTCGCGCAGGTCCGGTACTCGAGATCGGGCACGTCCGACGCGTTGCGACGTCCGAACCACGACTTCGAGCCGACCGGCAGCAGCGCCAGGGATTGCGCCAGATTGTCGACTGCGCCGAAGGAATAGAGCGCGCCGGTGCCGGCGACACGGACCTCGTAAATGCCGGGCGAGATCGGCGCCTCCAAATTGTCGCCCCGTCCGGGACGGGGATAGCGCTTCCATTCGCTCCAGGTCGAAATCATCTGAGGTCCCCTCGCGGCCGCTTCAGGGCCGCCAATTTGCATCAAGTCTTAACGTCGCCGGCCGATGGCCGCGAGCCGAAACGCCGCAACGCACAAAATGTTTCAAGTGCTTCAAACAGGTGAAACATATCGCCTGAGCCCATCCGCGGTCACTGCGACGTGCGGCCATCCACCGAAGATTGTGCCGGGGTGTGCGTTCAGCCCCCTGTCGTCCTGCGTGGAGCACGGACCGTCAAGTCACGACATCGCGACCGCCGCGGGCATCCCGACTCGCTTGCCGCGCGGAGCGTGCGGGAGGACAATCGGTTGCTACCAACAATAATCAAATCCGAGGAAACGCCATGCGAAGCAAAGCTGAGATCGATGAGATTCTGCGTCAGAAGAGCGAGGCCAGGGAGATCCCCGGCGTCGTCGCGATCGCCGCGAGCGGTAAGGACGTGCTGTATCAGGGCGCGTTCGGCAAGCGCGACCTGTCCAAGCCCGATCCGATGACCGCCGACAGCGTGTTCTGGATTGCATCGATGACGAAGGCGGTGACGACAGCAGGCGCGATGCAGCTGGTCGAGCAGGGCAAGCTGTCGCTGGATGCGCCGATCGGTGAGGTATTGCCGGATCTCGCCAATCCGCAGGTGCTTGAAGGCTTCGATGCCAAGGGTAAGGCGAAGCTGCGGCCGGCCAAGCGGCCGATCACGCTGCGCCAGCTCATGACCCACACCGCCGGCTTCTGCTACAATATGTGGAACGGCGATCTCGCGGTCTATCTGGACAAGCACGGCATTCCCGCCATCACCACCTGCCAGAACGCGGCGCTGAAGACCCCGATCATGACCGATCCCGGCACGCGCTGGGAGTACGGCACCAACATCGATTTCGTCGGCAAGGCGGTGGAAGCCGTCAGCGGCAAGCGACTGGACGCTTACTTGCGCGACAATTTGTTCAACCCGCTCGGCATGAGCGACACGGCGTTCAAGATCACCGAGAGCATGCGCAAGCGCCTCGTCGGCATGCATGCGCGCGGCGAGGACGGCCAGCTCGCATCGATTCCGTTCGAGCTCGAGCAGGAGCCGGAATTCCACATGGGTGGCGGCGGCCTCTATTCGACCGCGGCCGACTACATCAAGTTCACCCAGATGATCCTCAACAAGGGACGCGGCAACGGCAACCAGGTGTTGAAGGCCGAGACCGTCGCGACGATGGCGCAGAACCACATCGGCGAACTCGCCATGACCAAGATGACGACATCGGCGCCGATGTACACCAACGACGTCGATCTCTATCCGGAGCAGGTGAAGAAGTGGGGCCTCAGCTTCATGATCAACACCGCCAAGACGGCCGAAGGCCGCAGCGCCGGCAGCCTCGCCTGGGCGGGCCTCGCCAACACCTATTACTGGATTGATCCTGCGCGCGACGTCACCGGCGTGATCCTGATGCAGCTGCTGCCGTTCGCCGATGCGAAATGCCTGGAGGCGTTCGCGGGATTCGAGCGCGGGGTTTATGCCGGGCTCGATGCGGGCAGCGGGCAGAAGGCGGCGTGAGGACGGCTCTCACCACCCGTCATGGCCGGGCTTGTCCCGGCCATCCACGTGCAGCCGCAGGCACAAAGACGTGGATGCCCGGGCCTTCGCCGCGCCGAAGCGGCTTCGGCCGCGCAGGCGGGTCAAGCCCGGGCATGACGACTGAGAGACTATGCTGGGTATTTTGACGGGAGGATTTCGGCTTGGCTGACAATTTGGCTGACAAAGCGGACAGTTACGTTTGCGGCATCTCGGACACGCCGCTGCTCGGCGACACCATCGGTCGCAGCCTCGACCGTGCGGTACGGCGCTGGGGCAACCGCGAGGCGCTGGTCTCGCCCAGCCACGGCGTCAGATGGACCTGGAGAGAATTCGCCGAGCGGGTCGACGCGCTCGCCGCGGGCTTTCTCGCGCTCGGGCTCGAACGCGGCGAGCGGATCGGCATCTGGTCGCTGAACCGGCCAGAATGGACGCTGACCCAGTTCGCCGCCGCCAAGGCCGGCCTGATCCTGGTGACGATCAATCCTGCCTACCGCCTCAGCGAACTTGAATTCGCGCTCAAGAAGGTCGGCTGCGCGGCGATCGTCACCGCCACCGCGTTCAAGACCAGCAATTACATCGAGATGCTCAACACGCTACTGCCGGAGCTGGCGGGTGCCACGCCCGGACAATTGCAAGCGGCGCGATTGCCGGCCTTGCGGATGGTGATCCAGATCGGCGGCCCGGCGGCCTCAGGCACGATCCCGTTCGACGAGGTCGCGGGGATGGGCGGGGCCGCGCATCGCGAACGGCTTGCCAAGCTCGGCGCCGCGCTGCAATTCGACGACCCCGTCAACATCCAATTCACCAGCGGCACCACGGGATCACCGAAAGGCGTGACGCTGACCCACCACAACATCCTCAACAACGGCTATTTCACGGGACGCGCGATGCGCCTGACCGAACAGGATCGCATCTGCATTCCGGTGCCGCTCTATCATTGCTTCGGCATGGTGATGGGCAACCTTGCCTCGGTCACGCTCGGCGCCACCATGGTTTACCCGGGCGAGGGCTTTGATCCGCTCGCGACGCTGCGCGCGGTCGAACAGGAGAAATGCACCGCGCTGTACGGCGTGCCGACCATGTTCATCGCCGAGCTCGATCACCCCGAGTTCAAGACGTTCAATTTGAAATCACTGCGCACCGGCATCATGGCCGGCGCGCCCTGCCCTATCGAGGTGATGAAGCGCGTCAACACCGAGATGAACATGCGCGAGGTCACCATCGCCTATGGCATGACCGAGACCAGCCCGGTCAGCTTCCAGAGCGCAACCGACGATCCGCTCGAGCGGCGCGTCTCCACCGTCGGCCGCATTCACCCGCATGTCGAGGTCAAGGTCGTCGATCTCGAAGGCAGGATCGTCAAGCGGGGCGAACGCGGCGAGCTCTGCACCCGCGGCTACAGCGTCATGCTGGGCTATTGGGAGGAAAAGGAAAAGACCGCCGACGTGCTCGACGCCAATGGCTGGATGCACACCGGTGATCTCGCCACCATCGACGACGAGGGCTATTGCAACATCGTGGGCCGTATCAAGGATCTGGTGATCCGCGGCGGCGAGAACCTCTATCCGCGCGAGATCGAGGAGTTTCTGTATCGCCACCCCAAGATCCAGGACGTGCAGATCTTCGGCGTGGCGGACACCCGCTACGGCGAGGAGCTCTGCGCCTGGATCCGGGTCAGGCCGGGCGAGACGCTAACGGCCGAGGAGGTGCGCGCCTTTTGCGACGGTCAGATCGCCCACAACAAGATCCCGCGCTACGTCGAGTTCGTCGACGAGTTTCCGATGACGGTGACTGGCAAGATCCAGAAATTCGTGATGCGCGATGCGGTGGAGCAGCGGCTGGGATTGAAGGCGGCGAAGACGGCGTGAGGGGTTTGCGCTGCCTCCCCAATCACGCTGTCATTCCCCGCGAAAGCAGGGAATCCAGTACGCCGCGGCTTCCCGGCTGAACCACTGACGCCTCTGGAATACTGGGTCGCCCGGTCCCGGCTCCGCTAAGGCTACGCCGAGGCCCACACGAGCGCTCGGCACGCCGAAGCTTCAGCGAAGGCGGCAAGCCGGGCGACGACAGCGGAGAATGAGCTCGCAATGACGGGGAAAGAGACGCGCCCTAACCCGTCAGCCCGCGCTGGCCGGCCAGCTCCTTCAGCGACACCAGCGGACGGGCGCCGATGTGCTGGATCACTTCGGCGGCGGCGAGTGCGCCGAGCTCGCCGCACTGCTTGTAGGCGAGATTGCGCGCCAGGCCGAACAGGAAGCCGGCAGCGAACAGATCGCCGGCGCCGGTGGTGTCGACCACCTTGTCGACCGGGAAGGCCGGCGCGGCGACGGCATCTTCAGACGAGACCACCATGCAGCCCTTCTCGCTGCGGGTGACCACGCCGAGATTGACGTCGTTGCGCAGCTGCTTCAGCGCGGTGTCGAAGTCGGAGGTCATGTAGAGCGAATGCAGCTCGGACTCGTTGGCGAAGACGATGTCGACGGTACCGTTGCGCATCAATGAGACAAACTCGTCCCTATAGCGGTCGACGCAGAACGAATCCGACAGCGTCAGCGCCACCTTGCGCTTGGCATCGTGGGCGATCTTGGCCGCCTTGACGAAGGCGTCCTTGGCGTTCTTGGGATCCCAGAGATAACCCTCGAGATAGACGATTGCGGCGCCGGCGATTTCGGCCGGATCGATGTCGGCGGGCGACAGGTCCTGCGCCGCGCCGAGATAGGTGTTCATGGTGCGCTCGCCGTCATCCGTGACCAGGATGTAGGAGCAGCCGGTGGCAGGGCCGACCGTCGCGGCGGGCGTGTTGAAGGCGACGCCGGCGGCGCGGATGTCGTGGACATAGAGCTTGCCGATCTGGTCGTCCTTGACCTTGCCGACATAGGCGGCGCGTGCGCCCAGGCTGCCGATGCCGACGATGGTGTTGGCCGCCGAGCCGCCGGAGACTTCCGTGGCCGGCCCCATGTCCTTGTAGATGGCCGCCGCCCGCGCCTCGTCGATCAGGGACATGCTGCCCTTGGTCATGCCGTGCTTGGCCAGAAAGGCCTCGTCGGTCCTGACCAGCACGTCGAACAGCGCGTTGCCGATGCCGAGAACGTCGTATTTCACGTCAGCCATTCACCTTGATCCTGTTTGGCGGATTGCGATCCCTGCGGAAATCCGCTTCCTGTCAGCCTGAAATCCGGCTTGCGGCCTATCACGCCCGGCCGTGCGCGAGCAAGCAACGGGATGAATAAAGAGCAATGATCCGCTCCTTCCTGACCGTCTCGACGGGAACACTGGCCTCGCGGCTGCTGGGTTTTGCCCGCGATTCCATGATTGCCGCCCTGTTGGGCACCGGCGCCGTGGCGGACGCGTTCCTGGCGGCATTCCAGCTCGTCAACGTGGTGCGCCGGCTGCTCAGCGAGGGGGCGCTGAACGCGGCGCTGATCCCGGCCTGGCTGCGCGTCCGCGACCGCGATGGCACGAAAGCCGCTTCCGCCTTCGCCGGACGCGTGCTCGGCACGGTCAGCGCGGCCCTGGTCGCGATCTCGATCGTGATCGCGCTGGCGATGCCGCTGATCATCACGGTGATCGCGCCCGGCTTTCTCGGCAGCGCGACGCTCGATCTGGCCGTAGCCAACGCGCGGCTGATGCTGCCTTATCTCGCCTTCGCCGGACCCGTCACGGTGCTGATGGGCCTGCTGAACGCGCAGGGTCGCTTCGCCCTCACGGCCTTCTCGCCGCTGCTGTTCAACATCGCACTGATCGCTGCGATCGCGATGCTGCTCGTTTGGCATGCCGACGCGCGCGTCGCCGCCTGGCTGCTGGCGGCTACCGTCGGCATCGCCGGGCTGCTGCAACTCTTGATGCTGCTGTCGCAGCGAAGCGCACGCCTCGCGATGCCGCTGCGCGTCAGCTTCGACAACGAGATGCGCGCTTTCTTCGCCAAGGCCGTCCCCGGCATGATCGCAAGCTCCGGGCCGCAATGGCTGATGGTGGCCGGCGCGATAATCGCATCCGCGACGCCGTCCGCGGTGTCCTGGCTCTATTTCGCCAATCGGCTGATCGAGCTGCCGCTCGGCATCGTCGGCGTCGCCATGGGCACCGTGCTGGTGCCGGAGCTGACGCGCGCCGTCGCCAGCTCCGACCGGGAGGCGGTGGTGCATGCCGAATCGCGCGCGCTGGAGCTGGCGGCCGGGCTGGCGCTGCCGGCGACGCTCGGCCTGATCGTGCTGGCCGAGCCGATCGTGCGGCTGCTGTTCGAGCATGGCGCCTTCGGCACTGAGGACAGCATGGCGACCGCGCGAGCGCTGATGTGGCTGGCGCTGGGCCTGCCGGCCCACGTGCTGATCAAGGCCCTGTCGCCGGCCTTCTATGCCCGCAGCGACACGATGACGCCGCTTCTCGCCACCGCCAAAGGTTTTGCGGTCGCTGTCGTGCTTGCCGTGCTGCTCGGCCATTTTTTCGGCGCGAGCGGAATTGCAGCGAGCATCGCGGCCGGCGCCTGGAGCAGCGCGCTCTCGCTGCTCCGGAAAGGTGCGGCCGAGTTCGGCTTCTCGGTGGATGCGGCGGCCCGCAACCGGCTGCCGCGGATCGTGCTCGCCGCGGCCGCGATGGGCGCCCTGCTCTGGCTGACCACGGACCTCGTGCCCTCAGAGGCCCACGGCCTCGTCCGCTTCGTCGTGCTGGGCCTGCAGATCGGGGCCGGCATCGCCGTCTATGGCGTGCTGCTGCAGATCCTCGGTGCCGCCTCCTGGCGCGAGGCGGTGAATGCATTGAAACGGTCCGCCTAGACCGCGAGCTATCGAAATACCCTTGACGGGGCAGCGCCGCTGTTGGAAACGACGGCCGAATACCTATGGGAAGGCTGACCATGCCATTCGTTGAACGGGTCTTTTCGGGCGTCCAGCCGACGGGCAATCTGCACCTCGGCAACTATCTCGGCGCGATCGTCAATTTCGTGAAGATGCAGGAAACTCACAGCTGCATCTATTGCGTCGTCGACATGCATGCGATCACGCAAGGCATCGACGTCTGGGGCGGCCCGGCCGAGCTCACGCGCAACACCCGCGAGGTCACAGCGGCGTTCATTGCAGCCGGCATCGATCCCAGGAAGCACATCGTGTTCAACCAGAGCCAGGTCTCCGGCCATGCCGAGCTCGCCTGGATCTTCAACTGCGTCGCGCGCATGGGCTGGCTCGGCCGCATGACCCAGTTCAAGGAGAAGGCCGGCAAGGACCGCGAGAACGCCTCCGTCGGCCTGTTTGACTATCCCGTGCTGATGGCCGCCGACATCCTGCTCTACCGCGCCACCCACGTTCCGGTCGGCGAGGACCAGAAGCAGCATCTCGAGCTCTCGCGCGACATCGCGCAGAAGTTCAACAACGATTTCGGCGACTCGATCCGCAGCCACGGCGCCAATGACGGCCTGTTCTTCCCGCTGCCGGAGCCGCTGATCACGGGACCGGCGACGCGCGTGATGAGCCTGCGCGACGGCACCAAGAAGATGTCGAAGTCCGACGCCTCGGACAATTCCCGCATCAATCTGACCGACGACGCCGACACCATCGCGCAGAAGATCCGCAAGGCCAAGACCGATCCGGAGCCGCTGCCGACCGAGGAAAAGGGCCTGGAAGCCCGCCCCGAGGCCGACAATCTCGTCGGCATCTTCGCCGCGCTGTCCGGCCGCTCCAAGGCCGAGGTGCTGCGCGATTTCGGCGGCGGCCAGTTCTCCAGCTTCAAGAACGCGCTGGCGGAGCTGTGCGTCACCAAGCTGGCGCCGATCGCGGGCGAGATGAAGCGCCTCGTCGCCGACCCCGGCCATATCGACGCGATCCTGAACGACGGCTCCGACCGGGCCCGCGCGATCGCCGACGAGACGATGAAGCTCTCCAAGGACATCGTCGGCTTCATCCACCGGCGCTGAAGGCGGTCGGCGCCCGAGCGCCGACCCGCATCTCCCCTCCCCAAGCTTGCGGGAGTGTGGCAGCATGCGCGCCATGCACTCGCCGGGACATGCATGACCAGCAAGCGACTTTGCTTCGAGCCGGGTCACAAGCCCAAATGCCTCGTCGTCGTCGACGACACCGCTGAATGGGATCGCGCGGTCTACTATGCCAGCCGCTGGGCGATTCGCGCCGGCGGCGGCGTGGTGATGCTGCGCATCGTCGAGCCGGAGCAGCAGAGCCAGGAATGGCTGGGGGTCGCCGACATCATGCGCGCCGAGGCGCAGGAAGCCGCCGAAGCCGCGCTCGACCGCGCCGCGGGCCGCGCCAACGGCATCGCCGCGATCACCCCGGAGCGGGTGATCCGCGAGGGCGCGCCGATGGAACAATTGCTCGCCGTGATCGACGAGGACCCCGACATCGCCATGCTGGTGCTCGCCGCCAATCCCGGCGCGGAGGGGCCAGGGCCGCTGGTCGCGTTGCTCGCGCACGCGGTGGGGACGTTCCCGATCCCCGTGACGATCATTTCCGGCGCGCTGAGCGACCAGAGCGTGGATTCGCTGTCGTAGGTACCTCGATCTGACATGCGGCAATCGGGGCTCGTCATGCCCGGGCTTGTCCCGGGCATCCACGTTCTTCGCGGGACCAGGCAAGGCGTGGATGGCCGGGACAAGCCCGGCCATGACGGCGCAGGAACTCTTGGGCGAGCGCTAACCTAATGATCTTGCTTTGAAACTCCATTCCTTCCCCTTGATCGTGCGTTCGCCATCGCCATCTGCTAGTGGATAGGGCAACGCGCCGGCCTTGAACCGGCGACGTCTGGAGAAAACCATGTTCATTCAAACCGAAGCCACCCCCAATCCCGCCACGCTCAAATTCATTCCCGGCCGCGTCGTCGTCGACGGCAACCCGGTGGAGTTTTCGAGCCGCGAGGCCGCCACGCGCTCGCCGCTGGCCGAACGGCTGTTCGAGGTGCCCGGCGTCACCGGCGTGTTCTATGGATCGGATTTCATCACCGTGACCAAGGCGAGCGGTGAATGGCAGCAGCTCAAGCCCGCGATCCTCGGTGCCATCATGGAGCACTACATGTCCGGCGCGCCGCTGCTCGCAGACGGCGCGGCTGCCGATGATGCCGATCTCGACGACGAGGACGAGTTCTTCGACGAGGCCGATGCCGAAACGGTCGACATGATCAAGGATCTGATCGAGACGCGCGTGCGGCCGGCGGTCGCCAATGACGGCGGCGACATCACCTTCCGCGGCTTCAAGGACGGCATCGTCTATCTCAACATGAAGGGCGCCTGCTCCGGCTGCCCGTCATCGACCGCAACGCTCCAGCACGGCATCCAGAACCTGCTCAAGCACTTCGTGCCCGACGTGGTCGAAGTCCGGCCGATGTGACGACGAAGTCGTCATTCCGGGGCGGTCCGGAGGACCGAACCCGGAATCTCGAGATTCCGGGTCTGGTGCTAACGCACCATCCCGGAATGACGGTTGACGTAGGCGGCATATCGGGGGCCCCTGGAAATCGTGCGAGACGAATGGCGGATGGGCGTGTGGTCCGCTAGACTATTCGCCATTCGCCACTCGCCATTCGCTTTTCCATGCTGATCCTCGCCATCGATACTGCGCTCGACGCCTGCTCCGTCGCCGTGCTCGACACCGAAGCGGCCGAGCTCCTTGCGCAGGAGCAGCTTCTGATGAAGCGCGGCCACGCCGAGGCCTTGATGCCGATGATCGCGCGCGTCATGCGATCGGCCAATCTCGCCTTCACCGCGCTCGACCGCATCGCGGTCACCGTCGGCCCCGGAAGTTTCACCGGCCTGCGCGTCGGCATTTCGGCGGCGCGCGGCCTTGCGCTCGCGGCCGAGAAGCCCGCCGTCGGCCTCACCACCTTGTCGGCCTACGCGGCCACCGTCGTCGGCCAGAGCAAATCGGCGCCCGTGATCTCCGCGATCGACGCGCGCCACGACCATGTCTATTTCCAGATCGTCGCCGGCGATGGCAGCCAGCTGGTGCGGCCGCGCGTCGCTGCCATCGACGAGGCGATCGCGGCCTCGCAGTTCAGCGCGCCGCATCTGGTCGGCAATGCCGCAAACATCCTCGCCGAGCGCTGGCCGAAAGATGGCGAGCAACCGGTCGCGGTCGACGCGCAAGCAGCGCCGGATATCGGCTGGGTCGCATGGCTCGGCGCCGCGGCCGATCCCGAGACAAATCCGGCGCGGCCGTTCTACCTGAAGGCACCCGACGCAAAGCCCGCCGCGCAGCCGCCGTTCGCAGCACAAGCTGCAACCTCATGATGAGATGGCTGTCGCAATGGTGGCGCGGCGGCACCACCGCCGTCGAGCCCGCATCCATGCGCGACGCCGCGCGGCTGGCGCAGCTGCACGGCGCCTCCTTCGCGCGCGGCTGGGGCGAAGGCGAATTCGAGACCATGCTCAATGAGCGCAACACGCTGGTGCACCGCTTGCGCCTGGGACGCAGGACCATCGGCTTCGCGGTATCCCGGATCGGGGCGGACGAAGCGGAGATCCTCTCGATCGCGGTGGACGAGGCCTATCGCGGCCGCGGCCTCTCCCGCATGCTGCTGATGACCCATCTCGGCCACCTCGCCGGGCGCGGCGTCCGCACAATATTTCTCGAAGTCGAGGAAAACAACCAGCCGGCGCGGCGGCTCTACGCCGGGTGCGGATTCATGGTGGTCGGGCGCCGCGAACGCTACTATAAGCAACCGAACGGGGAACAATTGAACGCCCTTCTGATGCGACGTGACTTGTCGTAACATCGGTGCCAGAAAGCGCCCCCGGCAGGCAGACAAACAATGACCGCACTGAAACCTTCTTCCGCATCCAAGGCGTCCGGCATCGAGGCGCGCTGTGCCGCCACCGGCATGCGCATGACCGAGCAGCGCCGCGTCATCGCCCGCGTGCTTGCGGAAGCGATCGACCACCCCGATGTCGAGGAACTGTACCGGCGCTGCGTCGCGGTCGACGACAAGATCTCGATCTCGACCGTGTATCGCACCGTCAAGCTGTTCGAGGATGCCGGCATCATCGAGCGCCATGACTTCCGCGAGGGCCGCGCGCGCTACGAGACGATGCGCGACAGCCATCACGACCACCTCATCAATCTGCGCGACGGCAAGGTGATCGAGTTCACCTCCGAGGAGATCGAGAAACTGCAGGCGGAGATCGCCCGCAAGCTCGGCTACAAGCTGGTCGACCACCGGCTCGAACTCTATTGCGTCCCGCTCGACGACGACAAGCCGACCAGTTAGTGCCCTTGCGAATTCGGCACACCGGCGGCGTCGCTTCACCTCTCCCCGGCGGGGAGAGGTGGCAGCGTCCGCACCGCACCAGTCGTCTCAACCTCACCGCGAACTGATGTCCATCGATCTCATCATCTTCGATTGCGACGGCGTGCTCGTGGACAGCGAGGTGATCTCCTGCCGCGCCCATGCCGACGTGCTGACGCGGCACGGCTATCCGATCACGTCCGAGCAGGTGTTCGAACGCTTCCTCGGCCGTTCGACAAAACAGGCCAATCTTGAGATCGAGACCGAGCTCGGCCGCAAGCTGCCCGAGGCCTATCACGGCGATCTCCAGGACGAGCTGTTCCGCGCGTTCGAGGCCGACCTCGAGGCGATCCGAGGTATCCATGACGTGCTCGATGTCGTCACCCAGCGCGTCTGCGTCGCATCGAGCGGCTCGCATCAGCGCATGCGCGTGAGCCTCGGGAGCACCGGCCTCTACGAGCGCCTCGCGCCGAATATCTTCTCGGCCTCGCAGGTGAAGAACGGCAAGCCTGCGCCGGACCTGTTCCAGTTCGCGGCCAGGGAAATGGGCGTGCCGCCCCAGCGCTGCGTCGTGATCGAGGACAGCCTGGCCGGGATAGCCGGTGCCCGAGCGGCCGGCATGACGGTGTTCGGCTTTTACGGGGGCAGCCATTGCCGCGGCGGCTATGCCGAAACGCTGCGCGAGGCCGGCGCCGACCTGCTCTTTGCCGATATGCATCAGCTGCCCGAGCTGGTCCGGCGGGTCGAGGCAGACGCTTTGGCGGGCTGATTATTGCTGTCATTCCGGGGCGATGCACAGCATCGAACCCGGAATCTCACGCTAAAACCTCCGGATTCCGGGTTCGCGACTGCGTCGCGCCCCGGAATGACGGGTCTGGAGGGCCCATTCGCTGGATTTTCGGCGCCCCAGCCTATATCTGAAGGCCGTCCTCCACCGCCATTTTCGGGTTCCATGACGCCGCCGCGCAAGCTGCACATCAAATCATATGGCTGCCAGATGAACGTCTACGATGCCCAGCGCATGGTGGACACGCTGGCTCCGGAGGGATTCGTGGAGACCGCGAGCGCCGAGGAGGCCGATCTCGTCATCCTCAACACCTGCCATATCCGCGAAAAGGCGTCCGAGAAGGTCTATTCCGAGCTCGGGCGCCTGCGCTTCGCCAAGGACGAGGCCGCGCGCGGCGGCCGCGCGATGCAGATCGCGGTCGCCGGCTGCGTGGCGCAGGCCGAGGGCGAGGAGATCGTGCGCCGCGCGCCGGTCGTGGACGTCGTGGTGGGGCCGCAGAGCTATCATCATCTGCCGGAGCTCTTGAAGCGTGCCGGCAACGAAGGCCGCGCGATCGAGACCGAATTTCCGGCCGCCGACAAGTTCGGCTTCCTGGCCCAGCCCAGGCCCGATGCGATCCGGGCGCGCGGCATTTCGGCCTTCGTCACCGTGCAGGAAGGTTGCGACAAGTTCTGCACCTTCTGCGTCGTGCCGTATACGCGGGGCTCGGAAGTCTCGCGCCCCGTCGCGAAGATCGTCGACGACGTGAAGCGGCTCGCCGACAACGGCGTGCGCGAGCTCACGCTGATCGGGCAGAACGTCAACGCCTATCACGGCGAGGGGCCTGACGGAAAAACCTGGCCGCTCGGCCGATTGCTCGAACATCTTGCGACCATTCCTGGCATCGCGCGGCTGCGCTACTCGACCAGCCATCCCCGCGACGTCGACGACAGCCTGATTGCGGCCCATCGCGATCTCGGTGCCCTGATGCCGTTCGTGCACCTGCCGGTGCAGTCGGGCTCGGACCGGATTCTGGCGGCCATGAACCGCAAACATACCGCCGCCGATTACCTTGGGGTCATCGACCGTTTCCGCACCGCGCGCCAAGACATTGCTTTTTCATCAGATTTCATCGTCGGCTTCCCCGGCGAAAGCGAGCAAGATTTTCTCGCCACCCTCGCGCTTGTCACGCAAATCGGTTACGCTGCGGCTTATTCGTTCAAATACTCCGCCCGGCCGGGAACGCCGGCCGCGGACATGCAGGAGACGGTGTCCCCCGCCGAGATGGACCAGCGATTGGAGCGGCTCCAGGAACTGATCGACAGCCAGCAATCGGCCTTCAACAAGGCTGCGATTGGCTCAACGGTCGACGTGCTGTTCGAGCGTCCGGCGCGCAAGGAGGGCCAGATCGTCGGCCGTACCGCCTTCCTTCAGCCCGCCCATGTGATGGCCCCGCCCGACATCATCGGACAGATCCTGCCTGTGCGGATCGACAGCCTCGAGCGCTACAGTTTTCTCGGCGAGCTCGCCATTCCGCGCAGCGCGGGCGAGCCCGCTTTATCGCAAGCCAGTGGAGCCTGAACCCTTGCCAAAAAGCGCATCGGATTCGTCTTCGTTCGCTCCCAGCCGCAAGTTTGACCGCGACATGCAAGTTCCGCCCGAGACCCAGGTCGTCATCGACTTCGACGACAATCGTGCCGCTTCGGCACTGGTCGGCCCTTACGGCCAGCACCTGGCGCAGGTCGAGCGGCGGCTCGGCGTCGTCGTCGATTCCAAGGGCAACCACATCACGATCGGCGGTACCCGCGACGGCTGCGACGCCGCACGCCGCGTGCTCGAAATGCTCTACGCGCAAGCCGTGAAGGGACAGGATCTCGACCAGGGCGAGGTCGAAGGCGCGATCCGCGCCGTGATCGCCCAGGGCTCGCTGTTCGAGTTCGACGCCAAATCGGCCAAATCGGCCTTCGACAGCATCAACTTGCGCAAGCGCCCGGTGCGCGCGCGCACCGCCGCGCAGGACTCCTACATTCGCGCCCTGAAGCGCCACGAGCTTGTGTTCGGCATCGGCCCGGCCGGCACCGGCAAGACCTGGCTCGCGGTCGCGCATGCCGCGCAGCTGTTCGAGCGCAAGGAGGTCGACAAGATCATCCTGTCGCGTCCGGCGGTGGAAGCCGGCGAGCGGCTGGGCTTCCTGCCCGGCGATCTCCGCGAGAAGGTCGATCCTTATCTTCGCCCGATCTACGATGCGCTCTACGACCTCATGGATGCGCGCATCGTCGAGCGCGCGCTGCAGACCGGCGAGATCGAGATCGCGCCGCTCGCCTTCATGCGCGGCCGCACCCTCACCAACGCCGCCATCATCCTGGACGAGGCGCAGAACACCACGTCGATGCAGATGAAGATGTTCCTGACCCGCCTCGGCGAGAACAGCCGCATGATCGTCACAGGCGATCCTTCGCAGATCGACCTGCCGAACGGCCAGACCTCGGGCCTCGCCGAAGCGACCCGCCTGTTGAACGGCGTCGAGGGCATTGCCCAAGTTCATTTCAAGGCCGAGGACGTGATCCGCCACGAACTCGTGGCGCGGATCGTCGCCGCCTACGAAGGTTCGCCGCAGCGGCCGGCCACCGGCCAATCCTGACGAGGCAACAGCTGGACCCCGGAGGGCGCGGACACGGCGCCTTTTCGTCCCAGACAACACCATGTCCCATCCCAACCTTCCCATGACCGAAGTCCTCGTCGTCGCCGATTGCTGGCAGCACGAGCCCGATTCCGAAGCCGTGATCCAGCGCGCGGTCGCGGCCGCCGCCGAAAGCGTCGATGAAGACGTTGCCGACGCCGAAGTGGCCGTGATGCTGACCGATGACGCCGGCATCCGCACCCTCAACAGCAACTGGCGGGGCATCGACAAGCCGACCAACGTGCTATCGTTTCCCGCACTCCAGCCGGAGGGCGGCTGGAAGCCGGGCGATGCGCCGCGCATGCTCGGCGATATCGCGATCGCCTACCAGACCATGCGGCGCGAGGCGGACGAGGAACAAAAGCCGTTCGACCACCATTTGAGCCATCTTGCCGTGCATGGTTTCCTGCACCTGATCGGCTACGACCACGAGAACGACAGCGACGCCGAGGAGATGGAAGCGCTGGAGACCCAGATCCTGGCGCACCTTGGAATCCCAGATCCCTATGCAGACCGCGCGGGGACGCACTGAGATGCCCGATTCCGACCCGGTCCACGACAATCCGCGCAACACGGCCAATCTGCCGGCCGTGGTGACGCCGGGCGAGGTGTTGCGCCCGACCGCCGATGGCTGGCTGTTGCGCGCCATCCGCACGCTGTTCGGCTGGAAGGCGGGATCGGTACGCGACGACCTCCAGGTCGTGCTCGATGCGACCACGCCTGGCGATTCCGGCTTCTCGGCGGTCGAGCGCACCATGCTGCGCAACATCCTCGGTCTGCACGAGCGCCGCATCGCCGATGTCATGGTGCATCGCGCCGACATCGTCGCGGTGAAGCGGGATATCCCGCTCGGCGAGTTGATGGACCGCTTCGAGAGCGCCGGTCATTCGCGCCTCGTGGTCTACAACGAGACGCTCGACGATCCCGTCGGCATCGTCCACATCCGCGACCTGCTCGCCTTCATGACCGTGCGCGCCCGCGTGTCGGAAATCACCAAGACCAAGCGCAAGAAGCCGCTGCCGGCCGGGCTCGACCTGCGCGCCGTCGATCTCGCGCTGCCACTCGAGGAAGCGCGCATCATCCGCAAGCTGCTCTACGTGCCGCCGTCGATGCGAGCGATCGACCTGCTCGCGCAGATGCAGGCCACGCGCATTCACCTCGCGCTGGTGGTCGACGAATATGGCGGCAGCGACGGGCTGGTTTCGCTCGAGGACATCGTCGAGCAGATCGTCGGCGAGATCGACGACGAGCACGACAGCGACGAGCCGCCTTCGATCGTGCGCCTGCCCGACAACGCCTTCATCGCCGACGCCCGCGCCAGCCTCGACGACGTCCGCTCGGTGATCGGCGAGGATTTCGTCACCGGCGAGGCCGGCGAGGAGGTGGAGACGCTGGGCGGCTATCTCGTCAGCTTCGTCGGGCGCCTGCCGGTGCGCGGCGAGGTGATCTCGGGCCCCGGCACTTACGAGGTCGAGGTGCTCGATGCCGATCCGCGCCGCGTCAAGCGGCTGCGCATCTCGACGCGGAAGGAGCGTCCCGCGCCGCGGACCCAGCGCGAGAGAAGCCGCCGCGAGGCCACGCCGGACAGCGGCCAGCCGCCCGCCAGCGACACACCCAGCCCGCCGCCGAGCGACGGGACCAGCCAACAGTGAGTCCGTTCCAGCGAGTTCGGCAAATCGCGCTCGCCATCATCCTCGCCTGGGGATGGAAGCGCGCGGTCATCGCCATGGGGTGCGGAGCGCTGTCGGTGCTGGCCCTGGCGCCGTTCAACCTCTTCCCCGTGCTGTTCATCACCTTCCCGGTGCTGGTCTGGCTGATCGACGGCGCCGGCGCCGGCCGATATGGCGGCGTTCCCGTTGCCGCGCTGACCGGCTATTGGTTCGGGCTCGGCTATTTCGTGCCCGGGCTGTACTGGATCGGCTACGCCTTCTTCGTCGATGCCGATGTGTTCGCCTGGCTGACGCCGTTCGCCGTGCTCGGCCTGCCGGCCTATCTGTCCATCTTCACGGCGATCGGCTTTGCGCTGGCGCGCCTGCTCTGGACCAAGAACGCCACGCGCGTGCTTGCGCTCGCAGCAAGCCTCACCATCAGCGAGTGGTTGCGCGGCCACGCGCTGACCGGCTTCCCCTGGAACGCGTTCGGCTATGCGTTGTCCGAGCCGCTGGCGCTGGCGCAGACGGCGTCGCTGATCGGCCTGTGGGGGATGACGTTCCTGGCGGTTGCGATCTTCGCGAGCCCGGCAACGCTGATCGACCGCACGCCCGATCACCGCCTGCCATGGCGCGTGCCGGCAGCGGCGATCGGGCTCCTGATTGTGATGAGCATTTTCGGCGCGATCCGCCTGTCGCTGCATCCGACCACGATGGTCGCAGGCGCCAAGCTGCGCCTGATGCAGCCGAACCTTCAGCAGGACGCGAAGTTCAACTACGCCGCCAAGACGGAGGTGATGAAGAAATACCTGGCGCTGTCGGACCGCGCCTCGGGCCCGCAATCGACCGGCGTGCGCGATGCCACCATCCTGATCTGGCCGGAATCCGCCTTTCCGTTCTTCCTGACCCGCGAAGCCGACGCGATGGCGCAGATCGCCGACCTTCTTCCGAAAGGCACCGTGCTGATCACGGGTTCGGTCCGCGCGCCCGACCTGCCGCGGGGCACGCCGATCACGCGTGCCTATAATTCGATCTATGTCATCGACCACGACGGCAGCGTGCTGACCGTGTACGACAAGTTGCATCTGGTGCCGTTCGGCGAATTTCTGCCCTACCAGTCGTTGATGGAGAAGCTCGGATTCGAGCAACTGACGCGTGTGCGCGGCGGCTTCATTCCCGGCACGGTACGGCATGCGCTGCAGGTCCCCGGCGCACCGCCCGTGCTGCCGCTGATCTGTTACGAAGCGATCTTTCCCGGCGAGGTTGCCGGACGCAACGAACGTCCGGGCTGGATCGTGAACCTCACCAATGACGGCTGGTTCGGCATTTCGACCGGTCCCTATCAGCATCTGGAGCAGTCGCGGATGCGCGCGGTCGAACTCGGATTGCCGCTGGTCCGCTCCGCCAATACCGGCATCTCCGCAGTGATCGATCCGGTGGGCCGCACTGTTTCCAGCCTCGGACTTGGAATCGAGGGCATTTTGGATGCAAATTTGCCCGCCGCGATCCCGCCGACCGTCTATGCGCGGGTGGGCGATGCGCCCGCAGCCATGCTTGTCGCGCTGGCCGTGTTTCTGGCCCTCCGCCGACGCGTCGGCAAGCGGCAGAGCTGATCGCGCCATCGCCGCGAAGGTAGCCGGAAACTTTTGACAACCGTAGTCCCACGGTTGACAGACTGCACGCGGGCTCCCCATTCTGCACCGGCTGCAAAAGACAGTGGTGCGTTGCTAAATTTCTCCGCAATGTTTCCCAATAACAGGGTCTGATTTGACGTTGCTTGCACCTGAGGCACTCCGATTGATTGCGCTTAAGGTGGTGTTTGGAGGGCTGAGGAAATGTCGAAAGCGCCCAACCCTGTTGACAAATATGTCGGCAGTCGCGTGCGTATGCGCCGCATCATGTTGGGCATGAGTCAGGAAAAGCTCGGTGACGCTTTGGGCCTGACTTTCCAGCAGATCCAGAAATACGAGAAGGGCACCAACCGGGTCGGCGCGAGCCGCATCCAGCAGATCGCCGAAATTCTGCAGGTGCCGGTGTCGTTTCTGTTCGAGGGCGGTCCGAGCGGCGTGCCGGGGCCGGATGGCTTCAGCGAAGGCGCCTCGCCCTCTTACGTCTCGGATTTTCTCGCGACCTCCGAAGGCCTGGCCTTGACCAAGGCGTTCACGCGAATCACCGATTCGAAGATGCGCCGCTCGATCGTCGATCTCGTCGAGCAGATCGCGGCCCGGGAAGGCCCCGACAAGCGCTGACGCGCCGTCCCGATGGCGATTTGAGACCGCGTGTAATCTGGCCTATGTCGTCATTTGTGGCCGCGCTTCGACGTGCGTCCGCTTCGGTGATGCGATTCAAAGGCACAGATGCACTCATGGCCAGCACAAATTGGTTCGATTCCCAAACTATCCTCGATGGCATCCGCCACTGGGTCGAGATCGAGACGCCGACGGAAGCGCCTGAGCAGGTCAACAAGCTGGTCTCCGAGGTGGCGGAGCAATATCGCGACTTGCCCGTCACGCTCGAGCGTGTCGCCGGCGTCGACGGCTGCGGAGATCATCTCCTGGCGCGCTCGACCTGGGGCCAGGACCAGCCGGGTATTCTGGTGCTGAGTCACCTCGATACCGTCCATCCCATGGGGTTCATCGAACGCCTGCCGTTCAAGGTCGAAGGCGACGTCGCCTTCGGTCCCGGCATCTACGACATGAAGGGCGGCGCCTACATCGCCCATCACGCGTTTGGCGCGCTGTGTGCGACGGCCGATCGCTCGCCGCTCGGCATCACGCACCTGTTCACCTCCGACGAGGAGATCGGCAGCCCGACCTCGCGCGCGCTCATCGAGCAGGAAGGACGCAAGGCCAAATACGTGCTGGTGACGGAGCCGGCGCGCGACGGCGGCAAGATCGTCACCGGACGCAAGGGCGTCGGACGCTTCCGCGTGTTCGTCAAGGGCGTGCCGGCGCATGCCGGCTCGCGGCCCGAAGACGGCCGCAGCGCCGTCCGCGAGCTCGCCAACGTCATCCTGGCGCTGGAAGGGATGAACGACCTCGCGCGTGGCGTCTCCGTCAATGTCGGCGTGGTGCGCGGCGGCACGCGCCCCAACGTCACGCCGGAAGAGGCCTATGCTGAAGTCGACCTGCGCGTGCTGAGCCTCGGTGACGCAGACGAGTTCGTCGGCAGGATTCTCGCCCTGACCTCGAAAACCGAGGGCGTCACCGTCACCGTCACGGGCGAGCTCAACCGCCCGCCCTACGAGAAGAGCAATGCGGGCGCCGCGCTGTTCGAACACGCGAAGACGCTCGCCGGCGAGATCGGCTTCGAGCTGATCGATACTCACACCGGCGGCGGCTCGGACGGCAATTTCACCGCCCCGCATACCGCAACGCTGGACGGGCTCGGCGTCGACGGCAAGGGCGCGCACACCCATTATGAGCAGCTCTTTGTCTCCTCGCTTGCGCCGCGCGCGCGGCTGCTCCATCGCCTGTATCAGACGCTGCGATGAGCGAGCGCAAATCGGAGCCCGATCGCGACGACAGCGAGCGCGCCTTCTTCGGGCGCCGCAAGGGCCACAAGCTCAGGCAGCACCAGGCCGAGCTGGTCGATCATCTGCTGCCGCATCTTGCGCTCGACATCCACAGTGAGACGCCGGCGGACGCCCGCGAGATCTTTGGCCCCGCGACCGAAGATGTGCGGCTCGAGATCGGCTTCGGCGGCGGCGAGCATCTCGCGGCCGAGGCGCAGAAATTCCCAACGACCGGCTTCATCGGCTGCGAGCCCTACGTCAACGGCATGGCCAAGATCCTCGCGCAGATCGAGGCCGCCAATATCGGCAACATCCGCCTGTTTGCGGGCGATGCCGCCGAGCTGCTGGCCTGGTTGCCCAGGGCATCGCTGTCGCGGATCGACCTGATCCACCCCGATCCCTGGCCGAAGCGGCGGCACTGGAAGCGGCGCTTCGTTCAGGACCGCACGATCGCCGCGATGGCGCGCGTACTGAAGGAAGGCGGTGAATTCCGCTTCGTCTGCGATATCGACGATTACTGCGCCTGGACGCTGTCGCATCTTGCGCGCTCGCAGGACTTCGTCTGGCTTGCCGAACGCGCCGACGACTTCAGGCAGCCATGGGCCGGCTACACCATGACGCGCTACGGCCGGAAGGCCGCGCGCGAAGGACGCAAGGCGGCTTACTTGCGGTTTCGCAGAACTGGTTAGTTGTCATTGCGAGGAGCGAAGCGACGAAGCAATCCAGAATGCCTGCGGAGAGAAAGCTGGATTGCTTCGCTCCGCTCGCAATGACGGAGCGCGGCGCTAAATCGTCTGCCGGTTGCGCCAGAAATTCACGACGCGCTCGGCGGTCGTCGGCATCAGGCGCGTGAAGTTCGCGCGCGCGGCCTCGATGTCGGCATCGGCGGGAATGCGATGCGGTCCGTACCAGAGCAGGATGAGCGCGCGCACCGTGGGCCAGCCCAGATTCAGCACGCGGCCGACGATGAGAATCGGATCGTAGCGGTCGCCCGAAATCAGGCGTTCGAGAACCGAGAGGCGGACGCCGGACATCGCCGAGAGCGAGGCGATCGATTCCTCGTATTTGTTCGCCTTGGCGAAGCCGAGCAGCGCGCTCTCGCCGAGATGGCCCTCGCGATGCAAGGAGAGCACCGTGCGCTGGGCCGCCGAGAAGTCGCGCCGGGGTCCGGGCGGCAGCGCGGCTTCCTCGATCGCCGCCAGCGCGCGCTTGATCTCGACCTGGCGCGCGGGATTGACCACAGTGGAGAGGCGCCGGCGGATGACGTCGAGCGTCCCGTCGAGAAGCTCTTTCAGGTTCTCGCCCGAAAGGTCGTTGCGCTGGCCGATCTTGAGCGTCAGCACGCCGTCCCGCGCCGCGCGCTTGATCATCTCGGAATAGCTGCCGGGCGAGAACGACGCGCCGGCATTGCCGGCGGCGCGACGCACCACGTCGCGATCGCCGCGCTCGACCAGCACATCGGTGATGGCAGCCGACAATGTCGGGCGCTCCGTCATCGCCAGCAGATGGCCCTGGCCCTTCAGCCGCGCGATCTCGACCAGAGCGGCGTCATCGAGCACGGGCGAGCGGCGCAGCACGGGGCCCGCCACCATGATCTCGTTTTCGCGCGCGAGCTGATTGATCAGGTGCGGGGGCGCGTTGTTCAGGTGCGAGAAGCGCTCGGCGAGGTCGGCGCGCGAGGCAAGCTCCGCATGCGGGACGAGATCGATCAGGAGATTGTCGAAGAGATCGATGAGTTCGGGCCGAAGATTGGCAGAATCCTGGAAGTACAATTCGGAGATGGCGCGCGCGATCTCGCCGCGCCGCCGCGGATCGCCGCGTTTGACGATATCGTCCAGTCCGGGAATGAGCGACGTGGCAACGGTCATGAAAACGCAACTCGATCAGGGCACGCCGCGGGTGCGCCCTTGGTCCAAGCCGCCCCACAATCGGGGAATTTAGCCTGCCCAGGTGAAGGAAGCGTTGCCGCAGGTGGGTCGCGGACCGGCGCAAAAAGGCCCCGTTCCCCCGCAATGGGCCTTGTCCGGGCAGGGGGAAAGCGCTATATCAGCGCCAATTCATCTTCTCATGCGATCCGCGTAGTGAGAGTGGGCCCGAAAGGACCCGCTCTTTTTTATTACCTGAACGCGGCGTGGCGGAAGATGCGGCCCGACGCGTGTCGGGGAAGTTCCGAAGCGGGCTTTGAAACCTTAACCAAGCCTTAACCATCGAGCGCCTGACCCTGGACATGACCGAGCCGAACCCTGGTTCCACGGACGCCGAATTGCTGGCCGAGCCGAGACTCGTGGTCGAGCCGGGCGTGGCGGCACGGGTGTCCGCGGTCGCAGCGCCGGTGCTGGAAGGCATGGGATATCGGCTGGTGCGGATCCGCATTTCCGGCGAGGCCGGCTGCACCGTGCAGATCATGGCCGAGCGGCCGGACGGCTCGATGCAGCTCGAAGATTGCGAGGCGATCTCGCGGGCGCTCTCCCCCGTGCTCGATGTCGCCGACCCCATTGATCGCGCCTATCGGCTGGAAATTTCCTCGCCGGGGATCGACCGTCCGCTGGTCCGCCGTTCCGATTTCGAGCGCTATTGCGGCCATCTGGTGAAGATCGAGATGGCGGTCGCCCATGAGGGACGCAAGCGGTTCCGCGGCACGCTCGGTGCCGTCGAAGGCGACCGCGTGCACCTGCGTCGCGACGACGCCAAGCCGGGTGACAATCCCGACGTGCTCCTGACCATGGAGGATATCGGCGAGGCGCGCCTGGTGCTGACCGACGAGCTGATCGCCGAATCCATGCGCCGCGGCAAGGCCGAGGAGCGCAAGATGCGCAGGGATCTCGGCCTGGAGCCGCCGGCTCCGCCGCACGCGGAGATCAGCGCGAAGATCACCAAGAACACCAAGCCGAAGAAGAAGCCGGCCCCGACCAACACGAAGAAGCATCGCCTTGCCGCCGAACGCGCGCGGCGCGGCGAGATCGATCCTGACCAAGGAGACTAGCCATGGCAGTCAGCGCCAATCGACTTGAATTGCTCCAGATCGCCGACGCCGTCGCGCGCGAGAAATCGATCGATCGCGGCATCGTCATCGCGGCGATGGAGGACGCCATCGCCAAGGCCGCGCGCGCCCGTTACGGCAGCGAGACCGACGTTCACGCCGAGATCGACCCGAAGAAGGGCGAGCTGCGGCTGTCGCGCCACATGCTGGTGGTCGACAAGGTCGAAAATCATTCCAACCAGATCTCGCTGGTCGACGCGCAGCGCGCCAATCCGGGTGCCCAGGTCGGCGACACCATCGCCGATACCCTGCCGCCGCTGGAATATGGCCGGATCGCCGCGCAGTCGGCCAAGCAGGTGATCGTGCAGAAGGTGCGCGAGGCCGAGCGCGACCGGCAATACCAGGAATTCAAGGACCGCATCGGCGACATCGTCAACGGCGTCGTCAAGCGGGTCGAATATGGCAGCGTGATCGTCGATCTCGGCCGCGGCGAGGCCATCATCCGCCGCGACGAGATGCTGCCGCGCGAAGTGTTCCGCAACGGCGACCGGGTCCGCGCCTACATCTTCGACGTCCGCCGCGAAACCCGCGGCCCGCAGATCTTCCTCTCCCGCACCCATCCGCAGTTCATGGCGAAGCTGTTCGCGCAGGAAGTGCCGGAGATCTATGACGGGATCGTCGAGATCAAGGCGGTCGCCCGCGATCCGGGCTCGCGCGCGAAAATCGGCGTGATTTCCCGCGATTCCTCGGTCGATCCGGTCGGCGCCTGCGTCGGCATGCGCGGCTCGCGCGTGCAGGCCGTGGTGAACGAATTGCAGGGCGAGAAGATCGACATCATTCCGTGGTCGCCGGATATCGCGACCTTCGTGGTCAACGCGCTGGCGCCGGCCGAAGTGTCCAAGGTCGTCATCGACGAAGACCGCGAGCGCATCGAGGTCGTCGTGCCCGACACCAACAACCAGCTTTCGCTGGCGATCGGGCGCCGCGGCCAGAACGTGCGTCTGGCCTCGCAGCTCACCGGCTGGGACATCGACATCCTGACCGAGCAGGAGGAATCGGAGCGCCGCCAGGCCGACTTCGAGAACTCCACCCGCGTCTTCATGGAATCGCTCAACGTCGACGAAGTGGTCGGCCAGCTGCTGGCGTCCGAGGGCTTCACCTCGGTCGAGGAACTCGCCATGGTGGACCTCAAGGAACTCGCCGGCATCGAGGGCTTCGACGAGGAGACCGCGCAGGAGCTCCAGAGCCGTGCCCGCGAATATCTCGAGCAGCAGGAAGCCGAGATCGAGGCGAGGCGCAAGGAGCTCGGGGTCGAGGACGCCGTCAAGGACGTGCCCGGCGTCACCTCCAAGATGCTGGTGAAGTTCGGCGAGAACGACATCAAGACGGTCGAGGACCTCGCCGGCTGCGCCACCGACGATCTGGTCGGCTGGACCGAGCGCAAGGAAGGCGGCGAGCCCACCAAACATCCGGGCGCGCTCGACGGCATCGATATCTCCCGCGACGATGCCGAAGCGATGATCATGCAGGCCCGCGTCAAGGCCGGCTGGATCACCGAGGCCGATCTCGCCAAGCCCGCCGAGGAGGCTGAGGCGACCGAAGACCAGCCGGCTTGAGGCGTATTCAGCGCAAGCGGAGGCCGGTCTTGCTTAGAGAACACGCGATTTAGAAGGCGAAGGAGGATGTCGCCCGGATGCTCGCCAATATTGACAGCGAACTCGACCATGGACCGCGGACCGAAAGGTCCGCGACCATGCGGATGTGCGCTGTCAGTCGGCAGGTCCGGCCGATCGACGAGCTGATCCGCTTCGTTATTTCGCCGCAGGGCGACGTAGTTCCAGATCTCAAGCGCAAGCTGCCCGGACGCGGCATGTGGCTCACGGCCTCCCGCGGGGTGGTTGCGGAAGCGGTACGGCGTCACCAATTTAGCAAAGCCTTCAAGCGCGAGCTGCGCATCCCCCAGACGCTTCCTGCCGACATCGAGGCGCTCCTGGTTCGGAGCGTGACGGAAGCCCTTGGGATCGCCGCCAAGGCCGGCCAGATCGTGACCGGCTTCGGCAAGGTCGAAAGCGCCCTGAAGGAGGGCACGGTCGAGGTCCTGATCCACGCCAGCGACGGGGCCGCGGACGGAATCCGCAAATTGGACATGCTGGCACGTCAAAATGCCGGAAATCGCGGCGCCAAGCCGCAGATTCCCGTCGTCACCGCGCTGAAATCGGTAGAATTGGATTTGGCACTGACCCGGTCAAATGTGATACATGCTGCCCTGCTCGCGGGCCCGGCGAGCAAGTCATTCCTGTCACGTAGCCAGATGCTGGTCCGATACCGGATGGCGGACGATGACAAGACTGCCGAAGAGCACGGCCAGGATTTCTGAGCGACAACGACGACCCAATTGGACGGTGCGGCAACGCACAACACTGATAAATCAGGATTAGGACTGCTGAATGGTTGATACCAAGACCCCTGGCGACAAGAAGCTGAGCGTTCCGAGCAAGACGCTATCGCTCAAGCCGCGCGTCGAAACGGGCACTGTGCGCCAGAGCTTCAGCCATGGCCGCAGCAAGCAGGTCGTGGTCGAGAAGCGCG
Organism: Bradyrhizobium sp. CFUWI; assembly: GCF_056429085.1. Lineage (NCBI taxonomy): Bacteria > Pseudomonadati > Pseudomonadota > Alphaproteobacteria > Hyphomicrobiales > Nitrobacteraceae > Bradyrhizobium > Bradyrhizobium sp. CFUWI. Next base: position 130,554 of record NZ_JBWJZE010000005.1, on the reverse strand, counting down.
GCAAGCGCCGCATCGACGGTACCCCCGAGCCGCAGGCTGCCGAGGTGGCGAAGCCCGCGCCGGCCGCGCCCACGCCCGCCCCGTCGCGCCCCGCGCCGCCGCGCAACGCCGGCTCCGGCGTGGTGCTGCGCACGCTGACCGAGGACGAACGCTCCGCCCGCGCCAGCGCGCTGGCCGATGCCAAGGTGCGCGAAGTCGAAGAGCGCCGTCAGGCCGAGGAAGAGGCCCAGCGCCGCGCGGTCCGCGAAGCCGCCGAACGCGCCGAGCGCGAGGCCGCCGAATCCCGCCGCAAGGCCGAGGAAGAGCGCCACCGCCACGAGGACGAGGCCAAGCGCAAGGCCGAGACCGAGGCCAAGAAGCGTTTCGGCGAAGGCGAGCAGCCGCAATCCGCGCCGCGCGCCGCGGTGGCGGCCCCGGCCGCTGCAACATCGCGGCCCGGAGCGCCCGCAGCGCGAACCGGAACCGCGACGGCACGCCCGGGAACGACGACAGCGCGCCCTGGAACCAGCACGCCGCGACCGGCCGGCGGACCTTTGGGTCGCGCACCCGCGGTCGCAGCCGGACCCGACGAGGACGATGGTCCGCGCCAGATCCGTCGCGGTCCCGGCGGCGCCGCGCGTCCTGCCGCGGCCCCCAAGACCACCCACAAGCCCGGCCCGCAGAAAGAGCGCGGCCGCCTGACGGTCGTCACCGCGCTCAACGCCGACGAAGTCCGCGAGCGCTCGATCGCCTCGTTCCGCCGCCGCACCCAGCGCCTGAAGGGCCACGCCTCGAACGAGCCCAAGGAGAAGCTGATCCGCGAGGTGGTCATCCCGGAAGCGATCACCATCCAGGAACTCGCCAACCGCATGGCCGAACGCGCGGTCGACGTCATCCGCATGCTGATGAAGCAGGGCGCGATGCATAAGATCACCGACGTGATCGACGCCGACACCGCGCAGCTGATCGCGGAGGAGCTGGGTCACACCGTCAAGCGCGTTGCCGCCTCCGACGTCGAAGAGGGCCTGTTCGACCAGGTCGACGATTCCACCGACACCGAGACGCGCTCGCCCGTGGTGACCGTGATGGGTCACGTCGACCACGGCAAGACCTCGCTGCTCGATGCGCTCCGTCACGCCAACGTCGTCTCCGGCGAAGCCGGCGGCATCACCCAGCATATCGGCGCCTATCAGGTGGTATCGCCCGAGAGCGGCAAGAAGATCACCTTCATCGACACGCCCGGCCACGCCGCGTTCACCGCGATGCGCGCCCGCGGCGCCAAGGTCACCGACATCGTCGTGCTGGTGGTCGCGGCCGACGACGGCGTGATGCCGCAGACGGTCGAAGCCATCAATCACGCCAAGGCCGCGCGCGTGCCGATCATCGTTGCCATCAACAAGATCGATAAGCCCGACGCCAAGCCCGAGCGCGTGCGCACCGAGCTGCTCCAGCACGAGGTGCAGGTCGAATCCTTCGGCGGCGACGTCGTCGATGTCGAGGTGTCCGCCAAGAACAAGACCAATCTCGACAAGCTGCTCGAGATGATCGCGCTCCAGGCCGACATCCTCGACCTCAAGACCAATTCGGAACGGCCGGCCGAGGGCACCGTGATCGAGGCCAAGCTCGACCGCGGCCGCGGCCCGGTCGCGACCGTGCTGGTCCAGCGCGGCACGCTCCGCGTCGGCGACATCATCGTCGCGGGCGCCGAGATGGGCCGCGTCCGCGCGCTGATCTCCGATCAGGGCGAGACCGTGCAGGAAGCAGGTCCGTCGGTGCCGGTCGAAGTGCTCGGCTTTAACGGTCCGCCGGAAGCCGGCGACCGTCTCGCCGTGGTCGAGAACGAAGCCCGCGCCCGCCAGGTCACCAGCTACCGCGCGCACCAGAAGCGCGAGAACGCGGCGGCCTCGATCTCCGGCATGCGCGGCTCGCTCGAGCAGATGATGTCGCAATTGAAGACCGCGGGCCGCAAGGAATTCCCGCTGATCATCAAGGCCGACGTGCAGGGCTCGCTGGAAGCGATCCTCGGCTCGCTGGAGAAGCTCGGCACCGACGAAGTCGCAGCCCGCATCCTGCATGCCGGCGTCGGCGGTATCTCGGAATCCGACGTGACGCTGGCCGAAGGCTTCAACGCCGCGATCATCGGCTTCTCGGTTCGTGCCAACAAGGAAGCCGCTGCGGCCGCCAAGCGCAACGGCATCGAGATCCGCTACTACAACATCATCTACGATCTCGTGGACGACGTGAAGAAGGCGATGAGCGGCCTGCTCGCGCCTACCTTGCGCGAAACCATGCTCGGCAATGCCGCGATCCTGGAGATCTTCAACATCTCCAAGGTCGGCAAGGTCGCAGGCTGCCGCGTCACCGACGGTACCGTGGAACGCGGCGCCAATGTGCGCCTGATCCGCGATAACGTCGTCGTGCACGAGGGCAAGCTCTCGACGCTGAAGCGCTTCAAGGACGAAGTGAAGGAAGTCCAGTCCGGTCAGGAATGCGGCATGGCCTTCGAGAACTACCACGACATGCGTGCCGGTGACGTGATCGAGTGTTACCGCGTGGAGACGATCCAGCGCTCCCTGTAAGTCCAAATCTTACCGAAGCGCCCGGATCTTTTTGAGCTGAAATTGCGGGAGTGCGATTGCCGGATTTTTTCCGGCCATCCACCCCTCTTCGTTTCAACAGGACAAGTGACAATGCCCGTGTCCCGAACACGGGCATGACGAGGTGATTTCGAGAATGCCACGCCATCATCAGAAAAAGAGTTCCTCACCCGGCGGTGGCTCGCAACGTCAGTTGCGCGTCGGCGAGCAGGTTCGCCACGCGATGGCCGATATTCTGGCGCAAGGCAATGTGCATGATGCGGATCTCGAGGGTCACATCATCACCGTGCCGGAGGTGCGGATGTCGCCCGACCTGAAGCTCGCGACGGTCTACGTGATGCCGCTCGGTGGCCGCGACACCGAGATCGTCCTCGCTGCGCTCGCACGCAACAAGAAGTTCCTGCGCGGCGAGGTCGCGCGGCGCGTTAACCTGAAATTTGCACCCGACATTCGCTTCCGCGTCGACGAACGATTCGACGAAGCGGAACGGATCGAGAAGCTTTTGCGAACACCTGCGGTGCAAAAGGACCTCGAACAGGACTTGGAACAGGATCCGGAGACGGATCGGGAAGAAGAACGATGACGATGGACCCGGCTCACGACACGATCAGCGGCGAACAGGCCGATCAGCGCGACGTGCAGAAAAATAATTTCGCGGAGATGGACGGCAATTCGGAGCCGCATCACGAGCCGCGCCGCGTCAACAACGATCCGCGCGCCAAGCAGCAGAAGGGCAACCAGGTCCGCCGCGACCGGCGCGACGTCCACGGCTGGGTCGTGCTCGACAAGCCGATCGGCATGACCTCGACGCAGGCGGTTGCGGTGCTCAAGCGCCTGTTCAACGCCAAGCGCGCCGGACACGCCGGCACGCTCGATCCGCTCGCCTCGGGCGGGCTGCCGATCGCGCTCGGGGAGGCCACCAAGACCGTTCCCTTCGTCATGGACGGCCGCAAGCGCTACCAGTTCACAGTGTGCTGGGGCGAGGAGCGCGACACCGACGACATCGAGGGCCGGGTGACCGCGACATCCGAGCAGCGTCCGACCCGGGAGGCCATTCTGGCCCTGCTGCCCCGCTTCACCGGGGTGATCGAGCAGATCCCGCCGCGCTATTCCGCGATCAAGGTCCAGGGCGAGCGCGCCTACGACCTTGCCCGCGACGGCGAGGTCGTGGAGCTGGCCCCCCGCCCGGTCGAGATTCACCATTTAACCCTTGTGGATCAACCGGATAACGACCACGCCGTGTTCGAGGCCGAATGCGGCAAGGGCACCTATGTCCGGGCGCTGGCCCGCGATATGGGCCGGATTCTCGGCACTTTTGGCCATATCTGCGCGCTCAGGCGGACCCTGGTCGGCCCATTTGGCGAAAACGACATGATTCCGCTGGATCAGTTGGAGGCTTTGTGCGATAGAGCCGCGTCCGGCGAGGGCAGCCTCGCCGACGCGCTTTTGCCCGTTGAGACCGCGCTGGACGACATCCCGGCACTGGCCGTCACTCGGGCTGATGCGGCAAGGCTCCATCGGGGCCAGGCCGTTTTGTTGCGCGGACGGGATGCGCCCACTTGTAGCGGCACAGTCTATGTCACGGTGGCAGGCCGGCTTCTCGCGCTTGCTGAAGTCGGCAATGGCGAAATCATCCCCAAGCGTGTGTTCAACCTGACCGGCCTGACTGCCAGCCCCGGTCGCAACGAGAGAAATTGACGATGTCGATTGCCGCAGAACGCAAAGCGGAAGTCATCAAGACGAATGCCACCAAAGCCGGCGACACCGGCTCGCCCGAGGTTCAGGTCGCAATCCTGTCGGAACGCATCAACAACCTCACCAGCCATTTCAAGACCCACGTGAAGGACAACCATTCGCGTCGCGGCCTGTTGAAGCTGGTCTCGACCCGCCGCTCGCTTCTCGACTACCTCAAGAAGAAGGACGAGGCGCGGTACAAGGCGCTGCTCGAGAAGCACAACATTCGTCGTTAAGAGTTCCTGCGCGCGCCACCGGCGCGCGTTTTCGCACGCGGTTTCGAACGAAGGCGCTTATTTTAAGCTTTTTGATCGAGGCTGCGCGCGCGTCGGATGCGGGCCGTTGACGGCCGGCATCCGGGGCATGAAGGGCGAAGACCGAAGGTTCGGTGTTCGCGTTCGTGCCGACTGACAGTCCAGCAGCAATCCGGCGGCTGGGCACAACGGGCAAGGCGCCCGTATGACCCGAAAGGATGGACGCCATCCGAAATCCAAAAACCATGGCAGGATCGCAGGACGCTGATCATCCGCTCCGATCAGCGTCCCGCAATCTTGCGCATGGTTTTTGTTTTTCGAGAGCCGTCCCCTCTTTCGAGAAACCATGAAAGAAGACCTCTATGTTCAATAAGCATTCAGTCGAGATCGACTGGGGCGGACGCCCTCTCAAGCTTGAAACCGGCAAGATCGCCCGCCAGGCCGATGGCGCCGTCGTCGCCACCTATGGCGAGACCGTGGTGCTTGCCACCGTCGTCGCGGCGAAGGCGCCGCGCGAAGGCGTCGACTTCCTGCCGCTGACCGTCGACTACCAGGAAAAGACCTACGCTGCGGGCCGCATTCCCGGCGGCTATTTCAAGCGCGAGGGCCGTCCGACCGAGAAGGAAACGCTGGTCTCCCGCCTGATCGACCGTCCGATCCGCCCGCTGTTCGTCGATGGCTGGCGCAACGAGACCCAGGTGATCGCCACCGTGCTGTCGCACGACATGGAGAACGATCCCGATATCGTCGCGCTGGTGGCCTCGTCCGCTGCGCTGACCCTGTCCGGCGCTCCGTTCAAGGGCCCGATCGGCGCGGCCCGCGTCGGCTTCGTCAACGACGAATATGTACTCAACCCGACGCTCGACGAGATGGTCGACACCCAGCTCGACCTCGTCGTCGCCGGCACCGCCGACGCCGTTCTGATGGTGGAATCGGAAGCCAAGGAACTGAACGAAGACATCATGCTCGGCGCGGTGATGTTCGGTCACCGCCACTTCCAGCCGGTGATCAACGCCATCATCGAGCTGGCCGAGAAGGCCGCCAAGGAGCCGCGCGAAGTCACCGTCATCGACAACGCCGCGCTCGAGAAGGAAATGCTCGGCCTCGTCGAGCAGGAGCTGCGCGCCGCCTATGCCATTCCGGTCAAGCAGGATCGCTACGCCGCGGTCGGCAAGGTCAAGGAAAAGGTGATCGCGCACTACTTCCCCGAAGGGCAGGAGCCGAAATACGACAAGCTGCGTATCGGCGCCGTGTTCAAGGAACTCGAAGCCAAGATCGTTCGCTGGAACATCCTCGACACCGGCAAGCGCATCGACGGTCGCGACAGCAAGACCGTGCGCAACATCGTCGCCGAAGTCGGCGTGCTGCCCCGCGCCCACGGCTCGGCGCTGTTCACCCGCGGCGAGACCCAGGGCCTGGTCGTCACCACGCTCGGCACCGGCGAAGACGAGCAGTACATCGACGCGCTGTCCGGAACGTACAAGGAAACGTTCCTGCTGCACTACAACTTCCCTCCCTACTCGGTCGGTGAGACCGGCCGCCTCGGCGGCACCAAGCGGCGCGAGATCGGCCACGGCAAGCTGGCCTGGCGCGCGATCCACCCGGTGCTGCCGCCGCATCACGAGTTCCCCTACACGATCCGCGTGGTCTCGGAGATCACCGAGTCGAACGGCTCGTCCTCGATGGCCTCGGTCTGCGGCGCCTCGCTGGCGCTGATGGACGCCGGCGTGCCGTTGAAGCGGCCGACCGCGGGCATCGCGATGGGCCTGATCCTCGAAGACAAGCGCTTCGCGGTTCTCTCCGACATCCTCGGTGACGAAGACCATCTCGGCGACATGGACTTCAAGGTGGCCGGCACGGAAGCGGGCATCACCTCGCTCCAGATGGACATCAAGATCGAGGGCATCACCGAAGAGATCATGAAGGTGGCGCTCGGCCAGGCCAAGGAAGGTCGTATTCACATCCTCGGCGAGATGGCGAAGGCGCTCACCAACGCGCGCGCCGAGCTCGGCGAGTACGCGCCTCGCATCGAGACCTTCAAGATCGCCACCGACAAGATCCGCGAAGTGATCGGCACCGGCGGCAAGGTGATCCGCGAGATCGTCGAGAAGACCGGCGCCAAGGTCAACATCGAGGACGACGGCACCGTGAAGGTCGCTTCCAGCGACGGCGAGGCGATGAAGGCCGCGATCAAGTGGATCAAGTCGATCGCGTCCGATCCGGAAGTCGGCCAGATCTACGACGGCACCGTGGTCAAGGTGATGGAGTTCGGCGCGTTCGTGAACTTCTTCGGCTCCAAGGACGGCCTCGTTCACATCAGCCAGCTCGCGGCCAACCGCGTGCAGAAGACCTCCGACGTCGTCAAGGAAGGCGACAAGGTCAAGGTCAAGCTGCTCGGCTTCGACGATCGCGGCAAGACCCGCCTGTCGATGAAGGTGGTCGACCAGACCACCGGCGAAGACCTTGAGGGCAAGGGCGGCGAGGGCGAGAAGGCCCCGCGCGAAGCCGCCGGCGAGTAAGTCTGCTACTTATCGAAAACACGAAGGGCGGCCGAAAGGCCGCCCTTTTTGTTTTGTGCTCGCTCCGGGCGATCTGCGCCCCCTCTCCCGCTTGCGGGAGAGGGTCGGGGAGAGGGCTGCTTCCTCAGAGAGATTCCCAACGAGGTGAGAGCCCTCACCCGGTGCTTCGCACCGACCTCTCCCGCAAGCGGGAGAGGTGTACCGGCCTCACGCCACGATGTCGTAGCGGTCGAGGTTCATCACCTTGGTCCAGGCCTTGGCGAAGTCCTGCACGAACTTCTGCTTCGCATCCGAGGTCGCGTAGACCTCGGCGAAGGCGCGGAGCTGAGAGTGCGCGCCGAAGATCAGATCGACGCGCGTGCCGGTCCACTTCACCGCATTGGTCTTGCGGTCGCGTGCTTCGTAGCTGCCGTCGGCGACCGGCGTCCACTGCGCGCTCATGTCGAGCAGGTTGACGAAGAAGTCGTTGCTGAGCGTTCCCACCTTCGACGTGAGGACGCCATGCTTCGAACCGTTCGCATTGGCACCGAGCACACGCAGGCCGCCGACCAGCACGGTCATCTCCGGACCGGTCAGCCTCAGGAGCTGTGCACGATCGACCAGTGCCTCTTCCTGTTGCATGAACTGATGCCGCTTGCCGATGTAGTTGCGGAAGCCATCGGCCCGCGGCTCGAGCGGTGCGAAAGATTCCACATCGGTCTGCTCCTGCGAAGCATCCATGCGGCCCGGCGTGAAGCCGACCTTGACGTCGACGCCGGCATCCTTCGCGGCCTTCTCGACCGCAGCGGTGCCGCCGAGGACGATGAGGTCCGCCAGCGAGACCTTCTTCGCGCCCGACGAGGCGTTGAAGTCCTTCTGGATCGCCTCCAGCTTGCCGAGCACCTTCGACAGCTGCGCCGGTTCGTTCACCTCCCAGTCCTTCTGCGGAGCCAGGCGAATGCGCGCGCCGTTGGCGCCGCCGCGCTTGTCCGAGCCGCGGAACGTCGAGGCCGACGCCCAGGCGGTCGAGACCAGCTCGGACACCGACAAGCCCGATGCCAGGATCTTGCTCTTCAGCGCGGCGATGTCCTGCTCGCTGACCAGCTCGTGGTTCACCGCCGGAATCGGGTCCTGCCAGATCAGCGTCTCCTTCGGCACCAGCGGGCCGAGATAGCGCTGGATCGGTCCCATGTCGCGATGGGTGAGCTTGAACCAGGCGCGGGCGAAGGCGTCCGCGAACTGATCCGGGTGCTCCAGGAAGCGGCGCGAGATCTTCTCATAGGCGGGATCGAAGCGCAGCGAGAGGTCGGTCGTCAGCATCGTCGGCCGATGCTTCTTCGACTTGTCGAAAGCATCGGGAATGATCGCGTCGGCCCCCTTGGCCGTCCACTGCTGCGCACCACCCGGGCTCTTGGTCAGCTCCCATTCGAAATTGAACAGGTTCTCGAAGAAGTTGTTGCTCCACTTCGTCGGCGTCGTCGTCCATGTCACCTCGAGACCGCTGGTGATGGCATCGCCCGCGAGACCCGACGCGTGCTTGCTCTTCCAGCCGAGGCCCTGATCCTCCAGCGCGCCCGCTTCCGGCTCCGGTCCAACCAGCGAGGGATCGCCCGCGCCGTGGGTCTTGCCGAAGCTGTGGCCGCCGGCGATCAGCGCGACGGTCTCCTCGTCGTTCATCGCCATGCGGGCGAAGGTCTCGCGGATGTCCTTGGCCGCTGCGACCGGATCCGGCTTGCCGTTGGGGCCTTCCGGATTGACGTAGATGAGGCCCATCTGCACCGCGCCGAGCGGCTCGGCGAGCTGGCGTTCGCCGCTGTAGCGCTCGTCGCCGAGCCAGGTGCCCTCGGGCCCCCAATACAGCTCTTCCGGCTCCCAGACGTCGGCACGGCCGCCGGCGAAACCGAAGGTCTTGAAGCCCATCGATTCCAGCGCGACGTTGCCGGCGAGCACCATCAGATCGGCCCAGGAGAGCTTGCGGCCATATTTCTGCTTGATCGGCCACAGCAGACGGCGCGCCTTGTCGAGATTGGCGTTGTCGGGCCAGCTGTTGAGCGGTGCAAAGCGCTGCTGTCCGGCGCCGGCGCCACCGCGGCCGTCGGTGATGCGATAGGTGCCCGCGCTATGCCAGGCCATGCGGATCATGAGGCCGCCATAATGACCGAAATCGGCCGGCCACCATTCCTGCGAATCCGTCATCAGCGCGGTCAGGTCCTTGATCACCGCGTTGAGATCGAGCGACTTGAACTCCTTGGCGTAATCGAAGTCCTTCCCCATCGGATCGGACTTGTCGGAATTCTTGTGCAGCACCTCGATATTGAGCTGCGTCGGCCACCAGTCGCGGTTCACGCGCGTGGGTTTTCCGCCCGAAAACGGGCACTTCGAAGTGTCGTCCATGAATACCTCCTCTGGTGGCGTCGAACTCGCGCCTTTGACCAGGTAGAACCACTCTAAGCGTCGCGTTCGATCAGGGGAAGTTGACTTTAATGATCGCTGCAATAAGATTTGCTGATGCTGAACGTGACGCTCCGCCAGCTCCGGTATTTCGATGCGCTGGCGCGTCATGGCCATTTCGGCCGCGCGGCCGAGGCCTGCTCCATCTCGCAGCCGGCCTTGTCGATGCAGATCAAGGAGTTGGAGGAGGCGCTGGGCGGGCTGCTGCTGGAGCGCAGCGCGCGCCAGGTGGCGCTGACGCGGTTCGGCGAGGAGCTCTCCCAGCGCGTCCGCGACATCCTGCGCTCGGTCGATGAGCTCGGCGATTTCGCCCGCGCATCGCAGGACCGGTTTGCCGGCCGCTTGCGCATCGGCATGATCCCGACCATCGCGCCTTACCTCCTGCCGACGATCACCAAGAATCTCACGCGCCTGCATCCGGAGCTCGATATCCGCGTGCGCGAGACCATGACGCCGCGGCTGATCCAGGAGCTGGTGGAGGGGCGGCTCGACACCGCCATCGTCGCATTGCCGGTTTCGGAGCCCTCGCTCACCGAGGTCGCCCTGTTCGAGGAAAAATTCCTGCTGGTCCGGCCGGGCTCCGACGAGGGCACACCGGCCCCCTCGCGCGAGATGATGCGCGAGATGCGGCTGTTGCTGCTCGAAGAGGGTCACTGCTTCCGCGATCAGGCGCTGTCGTTCTGCAACATGCAGTCGGCGCCGCCGCGCGAGATGCTCGATGCCAATTCGCTGTCGACGCTGGTGCAGATGGTCAGCGCCGGCATCGGCGTGACACTGATCCCGGAGATGGCGGTGCCGGTGGAGACGCGATCGGCCTCGGTCTCGCTCGCGCGCTTCCGCGATCCGCAGCCGTCCCGCACCATCGGCATGGTCTGGCGCAAGACCAGCCCGCTGGCCCGGCAGCTGCTGCAGATTTCCGAGGTGGTGTGCCTGTCGGCCGGCAAGGTGCGGGCGCGGCAATCCGTGCGCAGCCAGAGAGCCTAGCGTCCGATGTCGCCTCCGCTCATCCGTCCCGCCGGCGCAGACGAATACGATGAGGTCGGCCGCGTCTGGATGGACAGCTGGGTCTCGACCGGGCTCGGCGAGGCCAGCGACTTCCTGCTGGCAAACCTGCGCGCGCGGATCCGGCGCGAGATCGAGGACGGCTGGAGCCTGTTCGTCGCCGACGATCGCGGCACCATCGCCGCCATGCTGGCGCTGCATGTGCCGAGGCGCTATCTCGACATGCTCTTCGTCGCGCCCGCCTATCAGGGCCAATCGCTCGGCCGGCAATTGCTCGCCTTCACCCGCACGCAAATGCCGGATGAGATGTATCTGCGTTGCGTCCGCGAGAACGAAAAAGCCTGGCGCTGGTACGAGCGCGAAGGTTTTGTGTTCGAGAAGGAAGAGATCGAGCCGTCAAACGGATTCACGATGAAATATTATCGGTGGAAGAAGGCAGATTGAAACCCCGCGCTACACTTGCGGGCGCGGCTTGCACGCTCTAGTTTTGCAACTCTCGCATTCTCAACCGCTCATTCCCCGATCATGTTACGTTTCGCCGTCGCCGTCGTCCTCGCTTCATCGTGCCTGACTGCCACTGGATGGGCCGAGGTCCCCACATCGGCGGCTCCTGGCGCGCCTGTCAAACCGGCTGTCAAGAAACCCTCCCCCAAGCCAAATGCAGCGAAGGCCAATGCGGCCACGAAGCAACCGGCAGCGATCGAGATCGGCCCTTGCCGCCTAGGCGTCATTTCGGCGATCGGCGGTCGGTTCTCGGTCGAGAAGTTCGGCCTCACGGTGTTCGAGACCGAATTCAACGAGATTCCGATCGACGATTGGAGCCTTGACGACATCCCGCTGGCGCGTGTGCGCGCCGTACGCGGCGCTGATCCGTCGATCAGGAAGATCAGCTACCCCAAGGGAGCGTTCGAGCCATTCTACAATCCGAGATCCAGGCTCTTTCCGGATCCGAGCGAGCGTTTACCGGCCATCGTTCGCAATATCACCGCCAATGCAAATTGCGACCGCTATCTCGTGGTAACGAGGTACAAGACCGAATTGCAAGGCTCCAGCCTCGTTCTGGACGGCATCGGCGCCTACAGCCGGGGCCTCGGCTCTTTCGCCAGACATTCGCATTTGTTCGCCAATGTTGCGGTCAACCTGATTGACGGCAGGAGCTATGAGCCGATCAATCGGCATTTCGCGAATTTCGGCTCCAATCTCGCCGAGAGCATGAGGCTGACGGAAGATCCGATCACCAAGCTCGACAATTCGCAGTTTCCCGATCCTCCTGCCACCGCGGCGGGCAATACAACGTTGCGAGAAAGGACCCGCGCGCTCGTTGCGGCGAGGCTCGACCGGACTCTCCCCGGCTATCTCAAGGAAGATTAAGCGCCTCGCCGCCGCGGCCCAGTCGACGAAGATGTCGCAAGGCATCACCTCCACGCATTGGGACTTGTACGTTGCGGATTCGCGGCGGAAAGGCGATGAATGAGCCTTGTCGCGCTTCACGTTGAGGAGGTTCCTCCCCATGATCAAGCTCTATTGGTCGCCCCGCTCGCGCTCGTTCACGACGCTCTGGCTGATGGAGGAGAGCGGCCTGCCCTATGAGCGGGTGCTGACCGACATCTCGACCGGCGCGCAGAAGGCGCCGGACTATTTGAAGATCAATCCGATGGGCAAGGTGCCGGCTCTAACCGATGGCGATGCCGCGCTCGGCGAAGCCGCGGCGATCTGCGCCTATGTTGCCGACCGCTATCCAGAGACGAAGCTTGCGCCAGGGGTGACCGATCCGCGCCGCGCGCGCTATCTGCAATGGCTGTTCTTCTCGCCGGGCTGCATCGAGCCCGCCATCATCCAGATCTTCACCAAGATCGAGATCCCGACCTCGACCGCGGCCTGGGGCAGCGCCACGCAGGTGTTCGACGTGCTGGAAGCCGCGCTCGCCAAAGGGCCGTGGATTCTGGGCGAGGACTTTTCCGCGGCCGACATCGTGGTCGGCTCGGGCCTGAACTTCGCGGTGCGCCAGTTCAAGATGGTGCCGACGCGCCCCGCCTTCGATGCCTATCTGGCGCGCTGCACCGCACGGCCGGCGTTCCAGCGCGCGGAGAAGATCGCGGCGGGGTGAGACCGCGCGCTTGGAGAGCGCGCCTTTGTCCGCGCTATGAAACTTGCTCGAAGCTACTCCGCGGACTTCAAATCGTCGGGCCGCGGCATCAGCACGATGTTGTAGCCGGAATCGACATAGTGGATCTCGCCGGTAACGCCGCCGGACAGATCCGACAGCAGGTACAGCGCCGAGCCGCCGAGCTCGTCGAGCGTGACGCCGCGGCGGAGCGGCGAATGCTTCTGCATGAAGGCGAACATCGCACGCGCCTCGCCGATGCCCGAGCCCGCGAGCGTGCGGATCGGACCTGCGGAGATCGCGTTGACGCGGATGCCGCGCGGTCCGAAATCCGAGGCGAGATAGCGCACCGAGGCTTCCAGCGCCGCCTTGGCGACGCCCATCACGTTGTAGTTCGGCATCGCGCGCTCCGAGGCGCCGAAGGTCAGCGTGATCATGCTGCCGCCCTCGGTCATCAGCTCGGCGGCGCGCTTTGCGACCTCCGTGAACGAGAAGCAGGAGATCACCATCGTGCGCGAAAAGTTCTCGCGGCTGGTGTCGGCGTAGCGGCCCTTCAATTCGTTCTTGTCGGCGAAGCCGATCGCGTGGATGACGAAATCGAGCTTGCCCCATTTTTCGCGAAGCACGGCGAAGGCGGCATCGACGCTGGCGATGTCCTCGACGTCGCAAGGCAGCACCAGATCGACACCGAGCTGCTCCGCCAGCGGCTTGACGCGCTTGCCCAGCGCCTCGCCCTGGAAGGTGAAGGCGAGCTCGGCACCGTGGGCATGCAGCGTCTTCGCCATGCCCCAGGCGATCGAATGATCATTGGCGATGCCCATGATCAGACCGCGCTTGCCTTTCATCAGACCTTCCATTGCGAAATTACTCTCCGCTCTTCGTCATGCCTGGGCTTGTCCCGGGCATCCACGCCCTTTGCAGCCAGAACGTAAGACGTGGATGGCCGGGACAGGCCCGGCCATGACGAGAAATCACGAACGCGTCGACGACGTCGTCACACATCCATCCGGCTGAACACCAGCGTGGCGTTGGTGCCGCCGAAGCCGAAGGAGTTCGACAGCACGGTGCCGACCTTGACGTTGTCGATGCGCTTGCGCACGATCGGCATGTCGGCAAACACGGGATCGAGCTCCTGGATGTGGGCGCTCTCGCAGATGAAGCCGTTGTTCATCATCAGCAGCGAGTAGATCGCCTCCTGCACGCCGGTGGCGCCCAGCGAGTGGCCGGTCAGCGCCTTGGTCGCCGAGATCGGCGGGCACTTCTCGCCGCTGCCGAACACCCGACGAAGCGCGTCGATCTCCGGAGGATCGCCGGCCGGCGTCGAGGTCGCATGCGGATTGATGTAGTCGACCTTGGTCTTCACCGTCGACATCGCCATGCGCATGCAGCGCTCGGCACCTTCGCCCGACGGGGCCACCATGTCGTAACCGTCCGAGGTCGCGCCGTAGCCGACGATCTCGCCGTAGATGCGGGCGCCGCGCGCCTTGGCATGCTCGAGCTCTTCCAGCACCAGCACGCCGGCACCGCCGGCGATGACGAAGCCGTCGCGGTTGACGTCGTAGGGACGCGAGGCCGTGGCGGGCGTGTCGTTGTACTTCGAGGACATCGCGCCCATGGCGTCGAACAGCACCGACAGCGACCAGTCCAGCTCCTCGCAGCCGCCGGCGAAGATGACGTCCTGCTTGCCGATCTGGATCGTCTCATAGGCGTTGCCGACGCAATGATTCGACGTCGCGCAGGCCGATGAGATCGAGTAGTTCACGCCCTTGATCTTGAACCAGGTCGCAAGCGTCGCGGAGGCCGTGGACGACATCGCCTTCGGCACTGCAAACGGTCCGACGCGCTTCGGTCCCTTGGTGCGGGTGATGTCGGCGGCCTCGACGATGGTGCGGGCGGACGGGCCGCCGGAGCCCATGATGATGCCGGTGCGGATGTTGGAGACTTCGTCCGGCGACAGTCCGGAATCCTGGATCGCCTGCTCCATCGCGATGTGATTCCACGCCGCGCCCTGACCGAGGAAACGCATGGCGCGGCGGTCGACCACCGTCGCAGGATCCAGCGTCGGTGCGCCCTGCACCTGCGAACGGAAGCCGAGCTCGGCATATTTCTCAGCCCGAGAAATGCCCGATTTCGCCTCGTGAAGGCTCGCAAGCACTTCCTGGGTGTTGTTTCCGATCGACGAGACGATGCCCATCCCGGTGACCACAACCCGCCTCATGACAGCCTCGCCCTGCTCGTTGTCTTCTCGTTCTCTTCGTGGTGATGCGCTCAGCCCAGGCTCGTGCCCTGCTTGAACAGGCCGACCTTCAGGTCCTTGGCGCGATAAATAATCTGCTCGTCGACCGAAAGCCACCCGTCGGCAATACCGAGCACCAGCTTTGAACGCATCACGCGTTTGATATCGACGTTGTACACAACCTTGCGCGCCTCGGGCAGCACCTGGCCGCTGAACTTCAGCTCGTTCAAGCCGAGCGCGCGGCCGCGACCTTCACCCCCGGTCCAGCCCAGATAGAAGCCGACCATTTGCCACAGCGCATCGAGGCCGAGGCAGCCGGGCATCACCGGATCGTTCTTGAAGTGGCAGCCGAAGAACCACAGATCTGGCTTCACATCGAGCTCGGCGCGCACCAGCCCCTTGCCGAACTCGCCGCCATTGTCGTTGATCTCGGTGATGCGGTCGAACATCAGCATCGGCGGCAACGGCAGCTGGGCATTGCCCGGGCCGAACATCTCGCCGCGGGCACAGGCCAGCAGATCTTCGTATTCGTAACCATTGCGCCTGTTCAGCATGCACGAGCCTCTGTTTGAATTCCGATTGAGCGGCGTTTTTTGGCGAAATGGGCCCCGTCGGTCGGAGAGCAACGCCAATTGCCACCGTCAGGCGCGGCTCCCGCATGCCCCGGATGGACTGTCTGCCGGGCCTCCATGCCCGGCTGCGCCAAAATCGGCTAAGCGGAACCGCGCGCTCTCTAACACAGGCTAATCGGGTGGCAAAGTGCATCCATGAAGGTAAAATGACGCGATCCCGGCGCGGTTCCAAGGCTGATTAGAACCTCTCTAGTTGCGAGAAACTTGCATCTGCATCTTTCTATTCTTATATTGCAGAGACATATTGTTCACGCGTGCCCGAAATCTGGAAATGAACGAGAACACCGCGTCCCATCACGACGACGACGTCCACGCCGCGGCCCTCTTGTCCGGCCGTCAGCCGGCTTTGACCGGCTGCCCCTGGCACGACGTCAATGAAATGCTCCAGTCTGCCGGGCTGCGTCCGACGCGCCAGCGCATGGCGCTGGGCTGGCTGTTGTTCGGCAAGGGCGCACGCCACCTGACGGCTGAAATGCTCTACGAGGAAGCGACGCTGGCCAAGGTTCCGGTGTCGTTGGCAACCGTCTACAACACGTTGAACCAGCTCACCGATGCCGGTCTGCTCCGCCAGGTCAGCGTCGACGGCACCAAGACCTATTTCGACACCAACGTCACCACCCACCACCATTACTACCTCGAGAACAGCCATGAGCTGGTCGACATCGAGGATCCGCATCTGGCGCTGTCCAAGATGCCGGAGGTGCCGGAGGGTTACGAGATCTCCCGCATCGACATGGTCGTGCGCCTGCGCAAGAAGCGCTGAACCGGTCCTACATCGCTGATGTGATCGTCATGGCCGGACTTGTCCCGCCTGCGCGGCCGAAGCCGCTTCGGCGAGGCGAGGGCCCGGCCATCGTCGTTCTATGACGTCATTCCGGGCGGTGCGCGGCGCCGAACTCTGGTGCGTGCTTGCGCAGCTGAGAACCTCGAAATCCCGGATTCGATGCTGCGCATCGCTCCGGGATGACCCTTCGGGTCAGTTGACCTGCTCGTCCGAATAGACGCCCCAGAGGCGCTCCTGCTGGATCCAGCCGTCGAAGCCGTTGCCGGTGACACGGCACCAGTTTGCGGCGCACTTCTTCACCTGCGTGACGACGCCCGCCTGGAGTCTGGCCGTAACCGCACTGTCGGGATCGGCCCGATCGTAGATCGGGGCGAGATCGTCCTTGTGCTTCATGGTAACCACCGCGGTGCGGCGGCCCGAGAGCAGCGAGTGGTAGACCCAGCCCTCGGCACCCTCGGAATCGCGCACCCGGCGCCAATTCTCGAACTCGGCGGTAATTTCGACCGGCAGGCCGGCGCGGGTATAGACCCAGGCCACGTCATTGTCCTTGGTCGGGCCGGCGCGAACATTGACGTGATCCGACTTGAGGCTGACGTAACGCGGCACCGGCAGGCCGCTGGCGGTCTGCGGGGTGTTATCCTTGGCCGAATGCGAGGGGCCAACCGAGGCGCTCCACAAGGTGCCGACAAGCGCCATCACCGAACAAAAACGCCCCAACGCCATCAACCCGTCTCCTGTCGAAGACCCGGCCTTGCCGGACCCTCACCCCGAAATTCCAAACCCTTGCCGCGTCAATCCCGACCCGTCCCACGCAGGTGTTCCCGAAGCAGCCCGTGGTTCTTGTCTTGGCCCGGCCTTCTGCTAGAGAGGACGGGCACTTGAACAACCAGTTTGCCCCGATTTTCCGGCCGGAAATCTCGGGAGAGCTTGAAGGAAACGCCGGGGACGGACACGGCAAGGGCAGTGTCGAACAACCGGGTTAATGAGGCCTCAACGGCCGGCCTTTGGCGACAGAGGCGGGCCTGCGACGCCTCATGAGAGCAGGACATGTCGGTGAAGAAAAAGCCCCTCGTCGTCGTGACGCGCAAGCTGCCGGATTCGATCGAGACGCGGATGCGCGAATTGTTCGACGCGCGGATCAATCTCGAGGACACACCGATGTCCGCCGAGCAGCTCGCGGAAGCGGCGCGCACCGCCGACGTGCTGGTTCCCACGGTTACCGACCATGTCAACGCCGACATCATCAACCAGCCGGACTGCAAGCTGCGGCTGATCGCCAATTTCGGCAACGGCGTCGACAATATCGACGTGCCGGCCGCGCACGCCCGCGGCATCACCGTCACCAACACGCCGAAAGTTCTGACCGAGGACACCGCCGACATGACTATGGCGCTGATCCTCGCCGTGCCCAGGCGGATGATCGAAGGCGCCTCGATCCTGACCGACGGAAAACCCTGGGCGGGCTGGTCGCCGACCTGGATGCTCGGCCACCGCATCGGGGGGAAACGCCTCGGCATCATCGGCATGGGCCGCATCGGCCAGGCGGTCGCGCGCCGCGCCCGCGCCTTCGGCCTTCAGATCCACTATCACAACCGCCGTCCCGTCGCGCCTGTCATCGCCGAAGAGCTCGGCGCGACCTATTGGGAAAGCCTCGACCAGATGCTGGCGCGGATGGACATCATCTCGGTGAATTGCCCGCACACGCCGGCGACCTATCATCTGCTCTCGGCGCGACGACTGAAGCTGATCCGCAAGGACGCCTACATCGTCAACACCGCGCGCGGCGAAGTAACCGACGAGGACACGCTGATCAAGTTGATCGAAGGCGGCGAGATCGCCGGAGCCGGCCTCGACGTCTACGAGCACGAGCCCGCGGTCAACCCGAAGCTGGTGCGGCTTGCCAGGGCCGGCAAGGTGACGCTGCTGCCGCATATGGGCTCGGCCACGATCGAAGGCCGCGTCGAGATGGGCGAGAAGGTGATCATCAACATCCGCACCTTCCTCGACGCCCACAAGCCGCCGGATCGCGTGCTGCCGAGCATGCTCTGAGGCTTACGTCCCATGCCCTTCCCGCTTGCGCCAAGCCGCGACGAAATCGATGAAGGCGCGCAGCGCAGGCGGCGTCTGGCGGCGGCTCGGATAGTATAGGAACGGTCCGGGAAACGGCTCGCACCAATCTTCCATCAGGCTGACCAGTGCGCCGGACTTCACGGCCTCATGCACGTAGCCATCGAGCGTTGCCCACACGCCGACACCGTCGAGCGCGGCCCGCATGGCGAGGCCCATATTGGTCGAGATCAGTTTGGCAGGCGGATCGACCTTCATGATCTGCCCCTTTTTCTCGAACTCCCAATCCTGCATGACCCCGCTCGAATAGCGGGCGCGGATGCAGTCATGATCGAGAAGATCCTTCGGATGCTTCGGCTTGCCGCGGCGCGCGAGGTACGCAGGCGAGGCCACGATGACGTAACGCTGCGGACCACTCAGGGACACCGCCACCATCTCCTGCGCGAGGTGCTCGCCGTAACGGACGCCGGCATCAAAGCCGGCGCTGACGATGTCGACGAACCCGCTCTCGGAAACGATGTCGAGATCGACCTGCGGGTGCGCCGCCAGAAACGGCCCGACCATCGGCGCCAGCACCAGATCGACCGCCGGCGGGGGCGCGTTGATGCGGAGGCGGCCCGAGGCGACCTCGCGCAGTCCGCGCACCTGATCCAGCGCATCGCCAACATCGCGCAAGGCCGGAACGACGCGCGACAGCAGCAATTCGCCCGCCTCGGTCAGCGCGACACTGCGCGTGGTGCGGTTCATCAGGCGGACGCCGAGGCGCTCCTCCAGGTCCCGGAGTCGCTGGCTGAGACTCGACACCGACACACGGATTTCGACCGCCGCACGCCGGAAATTGCGGGTGCGGGCGACCGCCATGAAGACATCGAGATCGCGCAGGTCAGGCTCGGCCATTGTTCGCTAATGTGAACAAGCCATTCCGGATTGTCCAGCTTATCGGCTCAATCGATCGGGCGCATATCTGCCCTCGTCACGCGGCGCTCAGCCGCCGCCCTTCGAGGAGAGCCATCATGGAACAACGAAAACTCGGTTTAACCGGCCCCACCGTCTCGAGCCTCGGTCTCGGCTGCATGGCCATGTCCGACGCCTATGGTCCTTCCGATCGCGGCGAAAGCATCGCCACCATCCACGCGGCGCTCGATGCGGGCATCACGCTGCTCGACACCGGCGATTTCTACGCCATGGGCCACAATGAAATGCTGATCCGCGAGGCGCTCAAGGACGTTTCACGCGAGAAGGTGCGGATTAGCGTCAAGTTCGGCGCGCTGCGCGGTCCCGCCGGCGACTTCATCGGCATGGACTGCCGGCCGGCCGCAACCAAGAACTTCCTTGCCTATTCGCTCCAGCGGCTCGGCACCGACCATGTCGACATCTATCGTCCGGCGCGGCTCGATCCGAACGTTCCCATCGAAGAGACCGTCGGCGGCCTCGCCGATCTCGTGAAGGCGGGCTATGTCAGGCATATCGGCCTGTCCGAGGTCGGCTCCGACACCATCCGCCGCGCGCATGCGGTGCATCCGATCGCCGATCTCCAGATCGAATATTCGCTGATCGAGCGCGGCATCGAACGCGACATCCTCAAGACCTGCCGCGAGCTCGGCATCGGCATCACCGCCTACGGCGTCCTGGCGCGCGGCCTGATCAGCGGTCACTGGTCGAAGGATTCGGGCAAGGCTGGCAAGGACTATCGGCTGATGACGCCGCGCTTCCAGGGTGCGAACCTCGATGCCAATCTCGCGCTGGTCGAATCGCTGCGCACGATCGCGAACGAGGTCGGCGCGACGCCGGCGCAGGTCGCGATCGCCTGGGCGGCGGCGCAGGGCCCGGAGATCGTGCCATTGGTCGGCGCCCGGACCCGCAACCGTCTGGCCGAAGCGCTCGGCACAACCAAGGTGACGCTGACGCAAGCTCATCTCACAGCATTGGGCAAGGCCTTCCCGCCGGACGTCGCTTCGGGCACGCGTTACGCGGCCGAGCAGATGGCGCATCTCGACAGCGAGAAACCAGCCACCAGGTAGCGGCGGCATTCAGATGCGATGGGCGCTGAGATCGCTGATCACAGGCCCGTCGCCGTTGAGCGGATTGGCCGGATCGCGCCCGTAGCGCAGCGTCTCGAAGCGCATCGCGCGCGCATCGATCATCAGGAGACGGCCGACGAGGCCGTCGCCGAAACCGACGATCTCGCGGATCGCCTCCAGCGCCATCATCGAGCCGAGCACACCCGCCAGCGCCCCCATGACGCCGGCTTCGGCGCAGGCCGGAACGGTGCCGGGCGGCGGCGCCTCCGGAAACAGGCAGCGATAGGTCGGGTTGAATTCGCCCTGCTCGTTCCGCTCATGCGCGCGAATGGTGGTGAGCGAGCCGTCGAAGGTGCCGAGCGCGGCGGTAATCAGCGGCCGCTTGGCGAAGAAGCAGGCGTCCGAGACCAGATAGCGCGTGGCAAAATTGTCGGAGCCGTCGAGCACGAGATCGTAGTCGCCGATCAGACCGAGTGCATTGTCGGCATTGAGCCAGGTGGCGTGGCCGACGAAGCGGACATGCGGATTGAGCGCCGCGATCCGCTCGGCGGCGCTCTCGACCTTGTGCCGGCCGATATCGGGCGTGGTGTGGATCACCTGGCGCTGCAGGTTCGACAGCGACACCACGTCGTCGTCGACCACGCCGAGGGTGCCCACGCCGGCGGCGGCCAGATACATCAGGGCGGGCGCGCCGAGGCCGCCGGCGCCGATCACCAGCACAGAGGACCGCTTCAACGCGGCCTGGCCCGGTCCGCCGACATCGCGCAGCACGATGTGGCGGGCATAGCGTTCGAGTTCGTCCGGGCCCAGCATCGTCGTCCGTCTCTCCTACCGAGCGATCGCTCTATCCCCTCATGGTGAGGAGCGCGGAACGCGCGTCTCGAACCATGCAGGCCGCGATCTCGCCTGCGGCCATCCTTCGAGATGCGGCCTTCGGCCGCTCCTCAGGATGAGGGTCTGAGTTCGCGGCCTCTACGGCACCTGAACCAGCCCAACATTGTTCGCGACCAACGAGATGTGCTTCAATGGCATTGCGTTCAATGGGCTGGCTGGATTTGTCATGAGATCGATGCTTGCGGCAACCTTGATGTTTGCGGCCACGGCTGCGAATGCCCAGATGACGACGCAGCAGATCCCCGGCACTAAGCCGAAGACGGTCCAGACCGTGCCGATCCAGCCTCCGGCGATGCAGACGCCGTCGGCAACGGCGGATGCCATGGCAAAAGCCGAGCGGTTGGCGCTGCAATCCGACCTCGCCTGGGTCGGTCAGTACAACGGCGCCATCACCGGCGACGCCAGCGAGCGCATGGTCAACGCCATCAAGGAATACCAGAAGGCCAAGGGCGGCAAGCCGACCGGCGTGCTCAATCCGCAGGAGCGCGCCGCGCTCGCCGAGTCGGCCCGAAAGAAGCAGGACAGCGTCGGCTGGAAGATCGTGACGGAGCCGACCAGCGGCGCCCGGCTCGGCATCCCCGGCAAGCTGGTGCCGCAGCAGGCGAGCGACGCCAACGGCTCGAAATGGACTTCGCCGACCGGCACGGTTCAGGTGGCTCTCAGCCGCCGCAAGGAAGCGAACCCGACCTCGGCAAAACTCGCGGAGCTGGAGAAGGAGCCGTCCGGGCGCAAGGTCGACTACACCGTGGTGAAGCCCGACTTCTTCGTGCTGTCGGGCTTGCAGGGCCAGAAGAAGTTCTATGTCCGCGGCACCTTCAAGGGCGACGAGGTCCGCACCATGACGATCCTCTACGACCAGGCGACCGAGAACATTGTCGAGCCGGTCGTGATCGCGATGTCGAGTGCGTTCAGTGCGTTCCCGTCGGGACCGCAGGCCGGGCCGCCGCCGCGCAAGACCGTCGAATACGGCACCGGGATCGTCGTCAGCGACGACGGCGCGATCGTTGCCGACCGCCTCGTCACCGACGGCTGCCTTGCGATCACCATCGCCGGCCATGGCAATGCCGACCGTCTCGCCGAGGACAAGGAGCGCGGGCTTGCGCTGTTGCACATCTACGGCGCGCGCGGCCTGAAGCCGTTCAGCCTCACTGGCGGCGCGGCAAAGACCAATGTCGATGTCGTCGGCATCGCCGATCCGCAGAGCCAGGGCGGCGCGGGCGGCGTGTCGGTCGTCAAGGCCGCGCTGGCGCCGGTCCCGAGCAGTGAGTCCATGCTGTCGCCACCGCCGGCGATCGGGTTTTCCGGTGCTCCGGCGATCGATGGCGAGGGCAGGTTCGCCGGCATTACGCTGTTGAAGCCGGCCATGGTGGCGGGACCTGCGACATCGGTGCCGGCCTCGCAGGCGGTGATCGTGTCCGCGGACGCCGTGCGCGATTTCCTGAAGGCGAACAATGTCGCGGCGAATGGCACGTCGATGGACGCCAAGGCCGCGATCGTCCGCGTGATCTGCGTGCGGAAGTAAGACGGGCAACGTCACCACTCTCTCTCGTGTCCCGGACGCGGCGCGGCATGAAATGCCGCTCCGCTGAGCCGGGACCCATGCGTCGACAGCTCCGCTTGCAGCCTCTGGGCCCCGGCTCGGCAGCGCATCGCTTGCGCGCTGCACTTTGTCCGGGGCAGAAGACCGATCGGCACCGCCTCACGTACGACTACTGGTCCAGTAATGGTACGGATTCGCTGGCATTCCCCATTTCGCCATCATCGCTACTGCTGATTCGGACCTCCGCGATCCCCTTTGGATCGGGCCGGCACGTCCTGAGCGAGAAGAGCTCAGCATCGAGATCGATGCACGTTCGCGTGGCGTATTCCTGACCCAAGCACTCCAAAGGGATTGATCTCAAATGCATACGATCGTACTGGCCACCCAAAAGGGTGGCAGCGGCAAGAGCACGCTTGCCGTCGGCCTCGCGCTCGCGGCCAAGCAGGCCGGCTTCACCGTCCGCCTGATCGAGACCGACCCGCAGGGCACCCTGTCCAACTGGCAGCGCCGCCGCACCGCCAATGATGTCGTCGTCGAGCCGATCTACCATGCCGCCGACATCGAGCCGCGCCTGAAGATGCTGGCTGACAGCGGCCTGCAGCTCGCGATCGTCGACACCGCCGCCGGCCTGTCCGCCGCCACCACCGCTGCGATCCGCCATTCCAATCTCTGCCTGATCCCGGCCCGCCCGAGCGTCGCCGACATCGAGGCGACGGCCTCGACGCTCAGCGTCGCGCGCGCCTGGAAGCGGCCCTACAGCTTCGTGCTCAACCAGACGCCGATCCGGGGCCAGCGCATCGACAACGCCGCTGGCGCGCTCGCCGAGGAAGCTTCGCTCGATCTCGCTGAGGTGCTCGCGCGCCCGCTGATCGTGATGCGCAATGATCATCAGGATGCGCTCGCGAGCGGTCTTGCCGTGAGCGAATTCGCGCCGAACGGCAAGTCTGCGGACGAGATCCGCGGCCTCTGGCGCTGGATCGCGGCCCGGCTCGAGCTTGACGCCACGATCAATGTCCTGATCGACCGGGTGATGTCGGCCGCGGACGGCATGCTGCATGTCGCCGCCGATCTTGCGGCGGACGAGACTACGACACTGGCGTCCTGAGCGGGGCGATCGCTCGGACGGCAGCCGGCCCTTCACCATCCGGAAGGGCCCCAGCGACGAAGCAATCCGGCCCAGCCCGGCCGGATTGCTTCGCTTCGCGTTGGCGGATGCTCTATCCGCCCGTCATTGCGAGCGTAGCGAAGCAATCCAGAATCCTTCCGCGGAGGGATTCTGGATTGCTTCGTCGCAAGGGCTCCTCGCAATGACGCCGTGGCTACCCTCGAAGAACCTCATGGCCTTCGGACCGCTCGCCTGATCCTCACTTCTGACATTTCGGACACCAGAACGTCGATCGTCCGTTCTGCGTAAACCGCTTGATCGTGCCGCCGCAGCCCGGCGTCGTGCATTTCTCGCCCTCGCGGTCATAGACCTTGAACGAGTGTTGGAAATAGCCGAGCTCGCCCGAGGTCTGGCGATGATCGCGCAGACTGGATCCGCCGGCCTTGATGGCATCGTTCAGCACGGTGTGAATCGCGCCGACCAGTCGCTTCGCATGATCGGTCGGCTCGCCCCCGCCGACGCCCTTGCGGCCCTTGGTCGCGAGCGTCGCGGCGATCCGGCGCGGCGACAGATGCGAGCGATGCAGCGCCTCGCAGACATAGATGTTGCCGAGCCCGGCCACCACGCGCTGGTCGAGCAGCGCCGCCTTCAGGCTGGTGGTCTTGCCGGCGCAGGCCCGCGCCAGCATCGAGGCGTCGAACTCGTTGCCGAGCGGCTCGGGACCGAGCCCGCGCAGCAACGGCTCGTCTTCGAGCGCGTTGCGCGCTATCACTTTCATGTAGCCGAAGCGGCGCGGATCGTTGAACACGATGTCGGCGCCGGAGGACATCCGAAACAGCACGTGGTCGTGCGCGGAATCCTTACCCCGCGGATAGTGAAACTCGCCGGGCACGGCGTCGTTGTCCGGCTTGATGACACGGAACGAGCCCGACATGCCCAGATGCATCAGTAGCACATCGCCGGAGGCAAGGTCCGCCATGAGATATTTTGCCCGGCGGCCGAGCCCCGTGACGATCTGCCCCTGCAGCCGGGCGACGAAATCCGGCTGGAACGGAAAGCGCAGGTCCGGCCGGCGAGCCTCCGCTTTGAGGATCTTTGCGCCCTCCATGACGGGCTGAAGGCCGCGGCGGACGGTCTCGACTTCGGGCAATTCAGGCATGGTCAGGCATTCACCTTATGAGGGCGGTGTGATAGCGCCATTGCGGCGGGCGCGCTATGGTCCGCCCAGTGGAGTAGAGTAATGGATCGGCCGGGCGAAACCACGCATTTTGGCTTCAAAGACGTCCCTCTCGGGGACAAGCAGACGCTGGTGAACGACGTGTTTCACAGCGTGGCGTCGCGCTATGATCTGATGAACGACCTGATGTCCGGCGGCCTGCACCGGGTCTGGAAGGACATCATGATCGCGGCACTCGACCCGCCCAGAAGCGACCGGTCGTTCGCATTGCTCGACGTCGCCGGCGGCACCGGCGACATCTCGTTCCGCGCCGCCAAGGCCGCGGGTGCGGGCTTCCATGCCACCGTCTGCGACATCAACGCGGACATGCTGGCAGTAGGCCGCGAGCGCGCCGTCAAGCGGCATCTCGAAACCCGGGTGGATTTCGTCGAAGGCAATGCCGAAGCGCTTGGCTTCGCCGACCGCAGCTTCGACGCCTATACGATCGCTTTCGGCATTCGCAACGTGCCCCGGATCGATCTGGCGCTGCGCGAGGCCTATCGCGTGCTCAAGCCCGGCAGCCGCTTCCTCTGCCTGGAATTCTCCACCGTCGAGATGCCCGGGCTCGATCGCCTTTATGACCTATTCTCGTTCAAGGTGATCCCGCCGCTTGGCCGCATGATCACGGGCGATGCCGAATCCTACCAATATCTCGTTGAGTCGATCCGCAAGTTTCCGAAGCCGAACGTCTTCGCCGACATGATTCGCGATGCCGGCTTTTCCCGCGTCAGCTGGCAGACATTGTCCGGCGGCATCGTCGCACTGCATTCGGGCTGGCGTTTGTGATCTCTGCCGTCACCCACATTTCGCGCCTGATCCGCGCCGCGTTCGTGTTCGCGCGCGAGGGCGTGTTCGGCTCGGTCGATCCGAGCCTGGTGCCGCCGCCGGGACAACTCGCGCTGAAGCTGGCCCGCCTCGTCGAGCGGCGCGGCGTCAAGCACGGCCCGCGGATCTCGCGCGCGCTGACGCGGATGGGCCCGGCCTATCTCAAGCTCGGACAATTCCTGGCCACGCGCCCCGACGTCGTCGGCGTCATCATGGCCCGCGACCTCGAAAGCCTGCAGGATCGCCTGCCGCCGTTTCCGCAGGACGAAGCCGAGGCCGCCATCGCGACGTCGCTGGAGCGGCCGCTGAAGGACATCTTCGTGAGCTTCGGGCCGGCCGTCGCGGCCGCCTCGATCGCGCAGGTGCATCGCGGCGAAGTCCTGCATGACGGCATCCGCAAGTCGGTCGCGGTCAAGGTGCTTCGGCCGAACGTCGCCGCGCGTTTCCGCCGCGATCTCTCCGACTTCTTCTTCGTCGCGTACAAGGCCGAGACCTACTCGGCGGAAGCGCGGCGGCTGCGCCTGATCGAAGTCATCAACACCATGTCGCGCTCGGTCGCCATGGAGATGGACCTGCGGCTGGAGGCGGCTGCGCTGTCGGAGATGGCGGAGAACACGCGCGACGATCCCGACTTCCGCGTGCCGAGCGTCGACTGGGACCGCACCACGCACAACGTGCTGACGATGGAGTGGATCGACGGCATCGCGCTGAACGATCACAAGCGCCTGGAAGAGGCGCGGGTCGACCTGCCCGGTCTCGGTCGCAAGGTGATCCAGAGCTTTCTGCGCCACGCGCTGCGCGACGGCTTCTTCCACGCCGACATGCATCCGGGCAATCTGTTCCTCGATGACGCCGGCCGGCTCGTCGCGGTCGATTTCGGCATCATGGGCCGGCTCGGCATGAAGGAGCGGCGCTTCCTCGCCGAGATCCTGCTCGGCTTCATCACCCGGGATTATCGCCGCGTCGCCGAGGTGCATTTCGAGGCGGGCTACGTGCCCGCGCATCACTCGGTCGAGAATTTCGCGCAAGCCATCCGCGCCATCGGCGAGCCGATCCACAACCGCACGGCGGAAGAGATCTCGATGGCGCGGCTGCTGACGCTGCTGCTCGAGGTCACCGGCCTGTTCGACATGAGGACGCGGCCCGAGCTGATCCTGCTCCAGAAGACCATGGTCGTGGTCGAAGGCGTGGCGCGCGGCTTTGATCCCAGGCTCGACATCTGGAAGGTCGCCGACCCCGTGGTGCGCGAATGGATCGAGCGCAATCTCGGACCCATAGGCCGGGTGCAGGGCGCGCTCGCGGGGACCGGGGACATTGCGCGCGTGCTGATGCGCCTGCCGGAGATCGCCGAGCGATCGGTGAAGGTGCTCGAGCAGCTCGAAGCCATGACGCGAGACGGCATCAGGCTGTCGCCGGAGAGCATCGCCGCGATGGGCCGTAGCGAGGGCCGCAAGAACCGTTGGCGCACCGTCGCGCTCTGGATCATCGCCGCGACCTTCATCGGAATCCTGATCGCCGTCCGGAATTTGTGATTGCATTGCAATCACTCGGATGATAGCATCGCTATCATTCCGTGCTGGAGGGCGCCGTGGCAAGCCTGACCATCCGCAAGCTCGACGACACCGTCAAAACCTATTTGCGGCTGCGCTCGGCCAAGAATCGCCGATCGGTCGAGGAGGAGGTCCGGGTCATCCTGCGGGAGCTGATCGAGGGCCGCGAGGAGCCGCTGACGCCGTTCTCGGCGCCGCCGACCGCATCCACTGCCCCGACGCCGCAGCGCACCGGCGCCGTTCCCGAGGCCAGCGTCACCCTGATCATCGGCGGCGGCATCGCCGCCTATAAATCACTGGACCTGATCCGCCGGCTCAAGGAGCGCCGTATCGAGGTCCGCTGCGTGCTGACCAAGGCGGCACAGCAATTCGTCACCCCGCTAGCGGCGAGCGCGCTGTCGCATGAGCGCGTCTATACCGACCTGTTCGACCCGCAGAGCGAGTTCGACGCCGGACACATTCGCCTCGCGCGCGACTGCGACCTGATCGTGGTGGCGCCGGCCACCGCCGACCTGATGGCGAAGATGGCCAATGGCCATGCCGACGATCTCGCCAGCGCCATCCTGCTCGCGACCAACCGCAAGGTGCTGCTGGCGCCGGCGATGAATCCGCTGATGTGGAGCAATGCGGCCACGCGCCGCAATGTTACCCAGCTTCAGCGCGACGGCGTGGTGCTGATCGGGCCCAATTCCGGCGAGATGGCGGAGGCGGGCGAGGTCGGCGTCGGCAGGATGTCCGAGGCGATCGAGATCGCCAATGCCGCCGAGCGGCTGCTGCGGCCGCCGGTTCCAAAGCCGCTCGCCGGCAAGCGCGTGCTGATCACCGCAGGCCCCACGCACGAACCGATCGATCCGGTGCGCTACATCGCCAACCGCTCCTCCGGCAAGCAGGGCTTTGCCATTGCCGCGGCCGCGCAGGCCGCCGGCGCCGAGGTGATCCTGGTGAGCGGCCCGGTCGATCTCGACGATCCCGCCGGCGTCACCGTCAAGCATGTCGAATCGGCGCGGCAGATGCTGGAGCAGGTGCAGGCCGCGCTGCCCGCCGATATCGCGATCTTCGCCGCCGCGGTCGCCGATTGGCGCGTCGCCAATGAGGGCGAGCAGAAGCTGAAGAAGACGTCCGCCGGCATGCCGCCGCTGCAGCTGGTCGAGAACCCCGACATCCTCGCGACGATCTCCAGGCTGACCGACAAGCGCCCGCCGCTGGTGATCGGCTTTGCCGCCGAGACCGAGCACCTCATCGACAACGCCAAGTCCAAGCTTGCGCGCAAGGGCTGCGACTGGATCGTCGCCAACGACGTCTCACCCGCCACCGGCGTGATGGGTGGCGACCGCAACACGGTGCATTTGATCAGCCGCAAGAATGGTGAGAACAACGGCGAGATTGCAGTTGATTCCTGGCCGGTGATGACCAAGGAACAGGTCGCCATCGAGCTGGTCGCGCATATCGCGAAAAGCGTGAGCGGCAAATCCCTGGAGCCGGCATCTTGAGCACTGAGGTCACCGTCGAACTGCAGCAACTGGCCCATGCCGACGGCCTGCCATTGCCGGCCTATCAGACCACGGAGGCCGCCGGGCTCGATTTGATGGCGGCGGTGGCGGACAGCGCGCCGCTGACGCTCGCACCCGGCCAATACGCGCTGGTGCCGACCGGGCTTGCGATCGCCTTGCCGCCCGGGCACGAGGCGCAGGTGCGGCCGCGTTCGGGACTCGCCGCCAAGCACGGCGTCACTGTGCTGAACTCGCCCGGCACGATCGACGCGGACTATCGCGGCGAGATCAAGGTGATCCTGATCAATCACGGCGCGGCACCGTTCGTGATCAAGCGCGGCGAGCGCATCGCCCAGATGGTGATCGCGCCCGTGGTGCAGGCCGCGCTGGTTCCCGTCGCCACCTTGTCGGCCACCGATCGCGGCGCCGGCGGCTTCGGCTCGACCGGCCGCTGACGCGCGGCGATCTCGGCCGAATCATCCCGAAGAACGACGTGCGCTGGAACACCACAGCCGGCATTTTTTAGGGACCGCTTTTACGTTCACGATCTGGACTCTTACCGGCGGAGTCACGGTGAGGGTATTGTCTTTTGATTCGCGCGCGACGGGGGTTCGCCGCGCGCAAATTCGTGCGGTCTTGGGGCAACTATGTCAGGCGTGATCGTGTCGATGCGTCGGACGCTGCTGTCGTGCACATCGCTTGCGCGCAACGGCTTGTTGGGAGGCGCTCTCGCAGCGCTGCTGCCGGCTGCGCCGGCCGAGGCCGCCGACCTCATCGACACCCTCTCCATCATGCTGGATTTCAACCGGCAGGAACTCGCGGTGCTCGCCACCGCGCTGGCCCTGCTCGGCTTCTCGGTGATGGCCGCGATCCTGTTGATGCGCACGCGGGTGCGGACGGCGAAGAACGAGGCGCGGCTGCGCGCCCGAATCGGGGAGCTCCAGCTCCAGGCCGACCGCTTCGGCGCGCTGCTGTTCGCCGAGCCGCAGATTCTGATCTCCTGGCCGGCCGGCGACAATCGCGCCCAGATCTCCGGCGACATTTCCATGGTGCTGCCGCGCGATTCCTCGCCGCAACGCGTGCTCGCATTCGGAACCTGGCTGCCACCGGAACCCGCGCTGCAGATGGACCATGCGGTCGACGCCCTGCGTGACCGCGGCGACGGGTTCCAGCTGACGCTGAGCACCGCGCACGGCCATACGCTGGAAGCGATCGGCCGCGCCATCGGCGGCCAGGCTATCGTCCGGATTCGCGAACTTTCGGGGCTGCGGCGCGAGCTGGCCGAGACCCATCTGCGCTATAACGCGCTCTCCGACGAGACCGAGATGCTGCGCGGCTTTGCCGCCGCCGCACCCTGGCCGATCTGGGCCAAGGGAGAGAACGGCGCGCTGACCTACGCCAACCCGGCCTATGTCCGTGCGACCGAGGCGAACAGCGTCACCGACGCGCAGGAGCGCAAGCTCGAGCTGCTCGACAGCGCCGACCGCACCGCGATGGAGCGGGGCCTGAAGGAGGCGGCCAATTTCACCGCGCGGCTGCCGATCGTGATCGGCGGCGAGCGCCGCATTTACGACGTGCGCGCCGTCAATGTCGGCAGCGGCAGCGTCGGCGTTGCCATCGATGCCAGCGAGGCGGATGGGCTCAGCGCGGCGCTGGTGCGCATGGCCGAGGCGCATCGCCGCACGCTCGACCAGCTCTCCTCCGGCGTGGCCGTGTTCGACGGCCAGCGTCGCCTGGCCTTCTACAACGATTCCTACCGCCGGCTGTGGGACCTCGACCGCAGCTTCCTCGACGCCCATCCGGACGATTCCAGCGTGCTCGACCAGCTCCGCGCCGCGCGCAAGCTGCCGGAGCAGCCGGACTTCCGGGCCTGGAAGGCCAAGCTGCACGAAGCCTATCGCGCGGTCGAGACCGCGAAGGAGACCTGGTATCTGCCCGACGGCCGCGCGCTCTCGGTCGTCACCACGCCAAACCCGGAAGGCGGCGTCACCTATCTGTTCGACGACGTCACCGAGAGCCTCGACCTCGCCCGCCGCTTCGACGGCCTGATCCGCGTCCAGCGCGAGACCCTGGACAGCCTCGCCGAGGGCGTCGCGGTGTTCGGCAGCAACGGCAAGGCGCAGCTGTTCAACCCGGCCTTCGTCCGGATGTGGAAGCTGTCGAGCGATGCCATGCGCGACGAGCCGCACATTCAGACCGTGGAAGGCTGGTGCCATCAGCTGTTCGACGACCCCGCGGTCTGGCGCCAGATTCGCGAGGCCATCACCTCGATCGAGAACCGCGCCGACGTCCCGCTCAAGCTGGAGCGCAAGGACGGCAGCGTGCTCGACGGCATGATCCGCCCGCTGCACGACGGCGCGACCATGCTGACGTTCCAGGACATCACTGACACCGAGAACGTCGAGCGCGCGCTACGCGAGCGCAACGAGGCGCTGGAGGCCGCCGACCAGATGAAGGTGGATTTCGTCCACCACGTCTCCTACGAGCTGCGCTCGCCGCTCACCACCATCATCGGCTTCGCGCACTTCCTCAGCGATCCCTCGACCGGGCCGCTGACGCCGAAACAGGCCGAATATCTCGACTACGTCACCAAATCGACCAACGCGCTGCTTGCGCTCACCAACAACATCCTCGATCTCGCCACCATCGATGCCGGCGCGATGAAGCTGGAACTCGGACCCGTCGACGTCAGCAAGGCCATCGAGCTCGCGGCCGAGGGCATCCAGGACCGGCTCGCCACCGACCGCATCCGCCTCAAGGTCGAGATCGCGCCCGACGTCGGCAGCTTCGTCGGCGACGAGAAGCGCGTGGTGCAGGTGCTCTATAACCTCCTCGCCAACGCCATCGGGTTTTCTCCACAGGATTCCACCGTTGGCATCAGCGCGCGGCGCACCGAGCGTAGCGTGGTCTTCACCGTGACAGATTCCGGGCCTGGAATACCTGCCGACATGAAGGACAAGGTGTTCAACTGGTTCGAAAGCCGCTCGCAGGGCTCGCGTCATCGCGGCGCCGGGCTCGGCCTGTCGCTGGTGCGCTCCTTCGTCGAGCTGCATGGCGGCAAGGTGCGGGTGGATTCGATCGTCGGCCGCGGCACGGTCGTGATCTGCGATTTCCCGACCGACCAGGCGGCGCATCGCGACGCCGCCGAATGACAGAACCCGCCAAACTCTCCGTCGCGCTCCACAACGAAACGGCCACCGCGCAATTGATGGCCGACCTCGCGCTCCTGGTCGGCCCCGGCGACGTCATCACGCTCACCGGCGATCTCGGCGCCGGCAAGACTGCGGCGGCGCGCAGCCTGATCCGCTATCTCGCTGGCGACGAGGAGCTGGAGGTGCCGAGCCCGACCTTCAC
The DNA here is from genome assembly GCF_056429085.1 of Bradyrhizobium sp. CFUWI. Lineage (NCBI taxonomy): Bacteria > Pseudomonadati > Pseudomonadota > Alphaproteobacteria > Hyphomicrobiales > Nitrobacteraceae > Bradyrhizobium > Bradyrhizobium sp. CFUWI. Next base: position 98,221 of record NZ_JBWJZE010000005.1, on the reverse strand, counting down.
GCTGGTGCAGGGCTACGAGCTGCCGCCCTTCCCGGTGCTGCATGCCGATCTCTACCGCGTCGAGGACGAGAGCGAGCTCGAGGAGATCGGGCTGTCGCCGCTGCCCGATGCCACGCTGGTCCTGATCGAATGGCCGGAGCGCGCGCCGTCGGCGATGCCGCAGGACCGTATCGACATCGCGCTGACGCACCGGCCGGCGCTGGGATCGAGCGCACGCGCGGCCGACATCACCGGCTACGGCAAGAGCGCGGCCGTTGTCGCGCGACTGAAGGTGTTGCGCGAATTCCTCGACGCGTCCGGTTACATGGACGCAACGCGCAGGCGCATGGCCGGCGATGCTTCGACGCGCTCCTATGCCCGCCTGTTGCGCGACGACGAGGTCGTCATCCTGATGAACTTCCCGCAGCGGCCCGATGGCGCTGCGCTCTACAACGGAAAATCCTACAGCGCCGCGGTGCATCTTGCCGAGAATGTAAAACCCTTCGTCGCCATCGACGAAGGCCTGCGTGCGCAAGGACTCTCGGCGCCGGCGATCCATCATTTCGATCTCGACCACGGTTTCCTGATCTCCGAGGATTTCGGCAGCGAAGGCGTGATCGAGGGCGATCCGCCCCGCCCGATCGTCGAGCGCTACGAGGCCGCGACTGACGTGCTTGCTGCCCTGCACGGTAAGACGCTGCCGGAGACGCTGCCGCTCGACGGGCAGACCTACGCCATTCCCGTCTTCGACATCGAGGCGATGCTGATCGAGATCGGGTTGATGCCGGAATGGTATCTGCCCGACCGCAACGCACCGCTCGCCGACGAGCAGCGCGCGGAATTTTTTGCGATGTGGCGCGAGCTCCTGAAGAAGCCGCTGACCGCGCCGAAGACCTGGATCATCCGCGATTATCATTCGCCCAATCTGATCTGGCTCGGGAATCGCACCGGCATCGAGCGCGTCGGCGTGATCGATTTCCAGGACGCCGTGCTCGGGCCGCAATCCTACGACGTGGTGTCGCTGCTCCAGGATGCCCGCATCGACGTCCCCGAAAACATCGAGCTGACGCTGCTGTCGCGTTACATCAAGGCGCGCCGTGCCGCCGACGCCGGTTTTGATGCGGCCGGCTTCGCCGAGCTCTACGCCATCATGTCCGCACAGCGGAACACGCGCCTGCTCGGCACTTTCGCGCGCCTCAACCGCCGCGACGGCAAGCCGCATTACCTGCGCCATCAGCCGCGGATCTGGACCTATCTCCAGCGCTCGCTGGCCCATCCCGCGCTGGGCTCCTTGCGCGACTGGTATCTCGCCAACGTCCCGCCCCCTCAAGGCTGATCTGGAGCATGATCCGGAAAAGTGCGCAGCGGTTTTCCGAAAAGATCATGCTCAAACAATAACCTAAAGCGCGATGACGATCCTGATCTCATCGCGCTTTAGGCCCGGTTTACCGGCCGTTAGCCAAGATGTCGCTATTCTGGCGGCGAGGCAGCCGGATCATTACGGGGCTGGAGCAAGGCAGATGGCGGCGAAAGCGGATCAGCGCGGAAATAGCAGGGTTATTTTCGAGCGTGGGATCCCGGCCCAGATGATGGGAATCGACGGGACCTGGCGGCGCGAATGCACCATGGAGGACGTCTCCGATAGCGGCGCCAAGCTCACCATCGACGGCTCGGTCGAGGGCCTGCACCTGAAGGAGTTCTTTCTGCTGCTGTCGTCCACCGGGCTGGCCTACCGGCGCTGCGAGCTTGCCTGGGTCAATGGCGACCAGATCGGCGTCAATTTCCTCAAGGTGGGTGAAAAGAAGAAAAAGGCCCGTCCCACAGCCGTCGGGGCATGACGGCAACACCCGTCGTACAACCGTCACGGCGGGTGGCTAAGGCGGTTGAGATGCGGTGCGGCTGATCTAACCTCGTGTTAGGATTGCTGCGAACGCGAAAGGTCTGAGAAAGCGAAGGATGTCCGTCAAACCGACCAAAGCCATGGTGCTCGCCGCGGGGTTCGGCCTGCGTATGCGTCCGCTGACGGACAAGATGCCGAAACCGATGGTGCCTGTGGCCGGCCAGCCGCTGCTCGACCACGTGCTCGACAAGCTCGCCCGGGCCGGCGTGACCGAGGCCGTGGTCAACGTGCATTATCTGCCGGACCAGATCATCGATCACGTCGCATCGCGCCAGCATCCGCGCGTGACCATCTCGGACGAGCGCGATCAGGTGCTCGGCACCGGCGGCGGCGTGGTCAAGGCGCTGCCGCTGCTCGGCGATGCGCCGTTCTTCCATGTCAATTCCGACACGCTCTGGATCGACGGCGTGCGCTCGAACCTGACGCGGCTTGCCGAAAATTTCGAGCCCGCGCGCATGGACATCCTGCTGCTGATGGCGCCGACCGCGACCAGCATCGGCTATAGCGGCCGGGGCGATTACGGCATGCTGCCCGACGGGGCCTTGCGCAAGCGCAAGGAAAAAGAGGTCGTTCCGTTCGTCTATGCGGGCGCGGCGATCCTGTCGCCGTCGATCTTCGAGGGCGCGCCGAAGGGCGAGTTCTCGTTGACGAAGATGTTCGACCGCGCCAACGAGCAGGAGCGGCTGTTCGGCCTGCGTCTCGACGGCGTCTGGATGCATGTCGGCACGCCCGATGCCGTGCATGCCGCGGAAGAGGCGTTTCTGGAGAGCGTGGCGTAAGGGCCGCAGTCCCGTAGGGTGGGCAAAGCGAAGCGTGCCCGCCCCGCGAGGCTGTCATTCCGGGGCGCGCGCACGCGCGAACCCGGAATCTCGAGATTCCGGGTTCGATGCTTCGCATCGCCCCGGAATGACGGTGGGACAACGGGGAAGACCCCGCCGCAGCGCATGACCATTTGACCCCGCCTCCCTATATTGCCTGATCTTCCGAATCAGGCAGCTCATGCGCGTTTTCAGCGTTCCCATCTCAGTTCCATTCCTGCGCACGGTCGTCACGGCGCTGCTCGAGGGACGGCTGGTCGAGGGATTCGAAGCGCGCAAGGAACCGGCGCGGCTTGCCGATGCCACGCTGTATCTGCCGACCCGACGCGCCATGCGCGTCGTCCGCGAGATCTTCCTCGACGAGATGAAGGCCGACGCAGTGGTGCTGCCGCGCATCGTCGCCCTCGGCGACATCGACGAGGACGAGCTCGCTTTCGCCGGTGAAGGCGAGCAGTTCTCGGGCGCGACGCCGCTCGACATTCCGCCGCGGCTCGGCGAGCTCGAACGGCGACTGACATTGGCGCAGCTTGTCGCCGCCTGGGCTAAGGGTCCGGTGCTGGCGCCGCTGGTGGTCGGCGGGCCCGCCTCGACGCTGGCGCTCGCCGGCGACCTTGCGCGCCTGATCGACGACATGGTCACGCGCGGCGTCGACTGGAATGCGCTCGACGGCCTCGTGCCTGATAACCTCGATCGCTACTGGCAGCACTCGCTCGAGTTCCTGCGCATCGCGCGCATCGCCTGGCCCGGTCATCTTGCCGAAATCAACCGGATCGAGCCGGCGGCACGGCGCGATCTCCTGATCGCGGCGGAAGCCAAACGGCTGACCGCGCATCCGAACGGGCCTGTCATCGCGGCGGGCTCGACCGGCTCGATGCCCGCGACGGCAAAATTCCTGCACGCCGTCGCAGCGCTGCCGCATGGCGCGGTGGTGCTGCCCGGCCTCGACACCGATCTCGACGAGGATTCCTGGCGGACCATCGGCGGCGTGCGCGATGCGCTAGGCAAATTCGCGGAGCACCCGGCCTCGAACCATCCGCAATATGCCATGCACGCGCTGTTGCACCGCTTCGGCATCAAGCGCAGCGACGTCGAGATTCTTCAGCCGCCGGCCGAAGGCGGCCGCGACCTGCTCGCCTCCGAATCGATGCGCCCCTCGGCCAAGACGGAAGTCTGGCACGACCGGCTGAAGCAGCCGGATGTTGCCGCGAAGATCGCAGGCGGCATGACAAGGCTCGCGGTCGTCGAAGCCCCCAACCCTGAAATGGAAGCCCTCGCCATCGCGATTGCCATGCGCGAGGCAAGGCATCTCGACAAGACGGCCGCGCTGGTGACGCCCGACCGCGCGCTGGCGCGACGGGTGATGGCCGCGCTCACCCGGTGGGGCCTCAGTTTCGATGATTCCGGCGGCGACGTCCTGATGGAAACCTCCGCCGGAATCTTCGCACGTCTTGCGGCAGAGGCGGCAACGAAGGGATTGGAGCCGCCGACGCTGCTGGCGCTGCTGAAGCATCCGCTCTGCCGGCTCGGCCGCGCGCCCGGCGCATGGAAGGCGGCGATCGAGGGCCTGGAGCTGGCGGTCTTGCGCGGCACGCGTCCGCCTGCCGGCACGGCCGGCCTCCTGCGCGAATTCAACCGCTTTCGCGAGGAGCTTGCCAAGCTGTGGCGCAGCGAGGCCTCCGCCCTGCACCGCGCCGAGCCGCGCGCACGTCTCAAGGCCGAGGATCTCGATCGCATCCAGGGCCTGATCGACGCCCTGCAAAAAGCGCTGGCGCCGATCGAGAGCCTGGCGTCATCGAAGCCATATGACTTTGCCGAGCTCGCGCACCGGCACCGCGAGATCATGATCGAGCTGGCGCGCGACGAGCAGGGCATTCCACTGGCCTTCGAGGACCGCGAGGGCCTCGCGCTCGCTGCCGCCTTCGACGATCTCCTGCGCGGCGGCACGACCAGCGGATTGTTGGTGCCGCTGCCGGACTATCCGGACGTCTTCCAGACCGCGTTCAGCGACCGCGCGGTGCGGCGGCCGGACAGACCAGGCGCGCGGCTGCAGATCTACGGCCCGCTGGAATCGCGCCTGATGCAGGCCGACCGTATCATCGTCGGCGGTCTGATCGAAGGCGTCTGGCCGCCGGCGCCGCGCATCGATCCCTGGCTGAGCCGGCCGATGCGGCACGAGCTCGGTCTCGACCTGCCGGAGCGCCGCATCGGACTCTCCGCGCACGACTTCGCGCAACTGCTCGGCGGCGACGAGGTGATCCTCACCCATTCCGCCAAGGCCGGCGGCGCACCCGCGGTGGCTTCGCGCTTCCTGCACCGGCTGGAGGCGGTCACGGGGGACGATCTCTGGAAGGTGGCGATCCGCGCCGGTGAGAAATACGTGCAATTCGCGGGCGCACTGGACCAGCCTGACAAGGTTGAGCCGATCAAGCAGCCCGAGCCACGGCCGCCGCGCGCGACGCGACCGCTCAAGATGTCGGTGACCGCGATCGAGGACTGGCTGCGCGATCCCTACACCATCTACGCAAAACACATTCTGCGGCTGGATGCGCTCGATCCGGTCGACATGCCGCTCTCGGCAGCCGACCGCGGCTCGGCGATCCACGAGGCCATCGGCGAGTTCACCGAAATCTATGCGACGCGCCTGCCCGACGATCCCGCGCGCGTTCTGCGCACGATCGGCGAAAAGCATTTCGCACCGTTGATGGAGCGACCCGAGGCGCGGGCGTTGTGGTGGCCGCGGTTCCAGCGCATCGCACGATGGTTCGGCGAATGGGAGACGGCGCGGCGGGATGCGATCGAGGCGATCATGGCCGAGACAAGGGGCGAGATCGCGATCCGGCTCGACAATGCACGCACGTTCTATCTTTCCGCGCGTGCCGACCGCATCGAGCGGCGCCAGGGCGGCGGCTATGCCATCCTCGACTACAAGACCGGACAGCCGCCGACCGGCAAGCAGGTCCGCATGGGCCTGTCGCCGCAGCTGACGCTGGAGGCGGCGATCCTGCGCGAAGGCGGTTTCCCGGATATCGACGCGGGTTCGTCGGTGAGCCAGCTCGTCTATGTCCGCCTCAGCGGCAACAACCCGCCGGGCGAGGAGCGCATCCTCGAGCTCAAGTACAAGCAGGGCGACGAGCCGCAGCCGCCGGATACGGCGGCCGCCGAGGCGAGGGCGAAGCTGGAGGTGCTGATCCGTGCTTTTGAAGACGAGAATCAGCCCTACACCTCGCTGAACCTGCCGATGTGGACCAACCGCTACGGCGCCTATGACGACCTCGCCCGGATCAAGGAATGGTCCGCTGCCGGCGGATTGGGGATCGAGGAATGGTGAAGGCGCCGCGTCCCATCCCGGAGGAAGTGCGTGCGCGGCAGGCGCGCGCATCGGACCCGACCGCCTCGGCTTTCGTGTCGGCCAATGCCGGCTCCGGCAAGACCCATGTGCTGGTACAGCGCGTGATCCGCCTCTTGCTATCGGGCGTGCCGCCGGAAAAGATCCTCTGCATCACCTTCACCAAGGCCGCCGCCGCCAACATGGCCGAGCGCGTGTTCACCACGCTCGGTCATTGGGTGACGCTGGACGACACCGCGCTCGATGCGGCGATCCGCGCCGCCGGCATCCCGCATCCCAATGCAAAGCTGCGCCGCGACGCGCGAAAGCTGTTCGCCTGCGCGCTGGAGACGCCGGGCGGCTTGAAGGTGCAGACCATCCACGCGCTGTGCACGCGGCTGCTGCAGCAGTTTCCGTTCGAGGCCAATGTGCCCGCGCGGTTTTCCGTGATCGACGAGCGCGACCAGACGGACATGATGGAGCGCGCCAATCTGAAGGTCTTGCTGGAGGCCGCGCGCGATCCGGACAGCGTCACCGGCCGCGCCTTGCTGACCGCGATGGCGAGCGCCGCGGACGTCACCTTCAAGGAAGTCGTACGCGAGGCCTGTCTCAGCCGCGATCATTTCATGGCCTGGACCGACGAGGCCGGCAACGCGGAAGCCGCCGCTGCGCAGATGGCGAGCGTGTTGGGCGTCGATGCAAGCGACCGCATCGAGGACGTCGAGACGGAGATTCTTGATGGGCCCTACCTGCCGCGCTCGCGCTGGGACGACATCGCGCTTGCGCTGGAAGACGGCAGCAAGTCCGACAACGACCAGGCCGGCCGGCTGCGCGAGGCCAAGATGTTTTCCGGCGGCGCGCAGGTCGACGCCTATCTGTGCGTCTTCCTCACGGACGACAAGCTGCCACGCAAGGCGGTGCTGACCAAGAAGTTTTGCGATCACAATCCGGCCGTCGCCCGCCTGTTCGAGAACGAGGCGCAGCGCGTCAGCGGATTGGTCGAGAAGCGCCGTGCCGTGACCATGCGCGACCGCACCGCGGCCCTGCTGCACATCGCGACCGCAGCCGCCGCGAATTACCGCCGCGAGAAGCAGGAGCGCGGCCTGCTCGACTACGACGATCTCATCGACAAGACGCTGGCGATGCTCGACCGCGTCGCTTCGGGCTGGGTGCACTACAAGCTCGACCGCGGCGTCGATCACGTGCTGATCGATGAGGCGCAGGATACCAGCCCACGGCAGTGGGACATCGTCGCGCACATCATCTCGGAATTCACGGCCGGAGAAGGCGCGCGCGAGGGGCTGAATCGGACGGTGTTTGCGGTCGGCGACGAGAAGCAGTCGATCTTCTCGTTCCAGGGCGCGGCGCCGCACGAATTCGATGCGCGCCGGCGCGAGCTGCACCGCAAGTTCACCGCCGCTGGGCTGAAATTCGATCCCGTCGCCTTCACTTATTCGTTCCGCTCGGGCGCCACGATCCTGCAATCGGTCGACCACGTCTTCCGCGATCCCCAGATCTACAAGAGCATCCATTCGGTCGAGATCGGCCATCCCCTGCATCATGCGCTCGCTGACGCCGGCCCCAGCATGATCGAACTGTGGGATCTCGCGGAAGCCGACGATCGGCAGGACATCGAGGGCTGGCGCGCGCCGTTCGACGGCGTCGCCGTCACCAGCCCCGAGGTCAAGCTCGCGCGCCGCATCCAGGCCGAGATCAAGCGCCTGGTCGAGAGCGGCACGCTGACGGGACACGAAGGCGAGCGCCGGCCGCTGCGTTACGGCGACATGCTGATCCTGGTGCGCCGGCGCGGCAATGCATTCGACGCCGTGATCCAGGCGCTGAAGCACGCCGGCGTCCCGGTCGCCGGCGCCGACCGGCTCAAGCTCACCGAACATATCGGCATCATCGACCTGATGAACCTCGCCGATGCATTGCTGCTGCCGCAGGATGATCTCGCCCTGGCGGTGGCGCTGAAGAGCCCGCTGTTCGGGCTCGACGACGACGACCTGTTCCAGTTGGCCCATGGCCGCAAGGGATCGCTTCGCCGCGCGCTCGGCGAGCACGCGGCCGGAAGCGAGAAGTTCGCGACCGCGCTGCGTCGCCTCGAAGCCTGCGAGATGCGTGCGCGCGAGGAGACGCCGTTCGCCTTCTACGCCTGGCTGTTAGGGGGTGACGGCGGGCGCGCGCGCATCCTGCGCCGGCTCGGTCACGAGGCCAACGACGCGCTCGACGAATTCCTCGAGCTGGCGCTGAACTACGAGCGCAAGGCACCGGCCTCGCTGCAGGGCTTCATGGCCTGGCTGCGTTCGGCTGACACCGAGGTTAAACGCGACATGGAGATCTCGCGCGACGAGGTGCGGGTGATGACCGTGCACGGCGCCAAGGGCCTCGAAGCCTTGGTCGTGTTCATGGTGGACACCACGTCGTCGCCCGCGGACTCCCAGCGTCTGCGCCTGATTCACGTGCCCCGCGGCAATGGCGGCGAGGTGGTGGTCTGGGCCGGGCGCAAGGCCGACGATCCCAAGCCGGTCGCGGAGGCGCGCAAGGCGATGATCGAGGAGACCGAGGACGAATATCGCCGCCTGCTCTATGTCGCGATGACGCGCGCGGCCGACCGCCTGATCGTCGGCGGCTGCATGCCGGGCAACATGAAGACGGTCCGCAAGCTGAGCTGGTATGACCTGGTCGACACCGGGCTCGCCGGCTCGGGCCTGGACAGGCAGGTGATCGAGACGCCGCTCGGCAAGGTCACCCGATTCGCCCGCCCGGAGGATGTCGCGGCGCTGGGCACGCCGACGGCGTCCGTTGATCAGACCATCGCGCTGCCCGACTGGCTGCGGACGCCGGCACCACGCGAGACCGTCGACGATGACCTGGTCCGCCCGTCCGGTCAGCCGGCCGAGGAGGGCCGCAGCGTACGGTCAGGCGAATCGGTGCAGTCGCGCGCGCTGGCGCTGCAACGCGGCACGCTGGTGCACCGTCTCCTGCAATCCCTGCCTGATATCGCAACCGAACGCCGCCGCGAGGCGGCACTCGGCTTCATGGCCCGCAATGCCGCGGAATGGACCGAGGCTGACCGCGCCGCGCTGGCCGACAAGGTGCTCGGCTTGATTTCGGACCCGCGCTTTGCGCCGGTCTTTGCCACCGGGAGCCGGGCGGAAGTCGCCATCGCCGGCAGGCTGGAGCGGCCGGGCCGCCCTCCGGCCTTGGTGTCGGGGCAGATCGACCGGCTGGTGGTTCGCCCAGATGAGGTCCTGATCGTCGATTTCAAGACCAACCAGGCCGCGCCGAGGAGCGCCAGCGAGGCGCCCGCGGCCTATGTCCGGCAGCTGGCGCTGTACCGGGCGGTGCTATCGCGGCTTTATCCCCAGACCCCGATCCGGGCCGTCCTGCTCTGGACCGAGGCCCTTGAATATATGGAGATTTCAGCCCCCGCGCTGGACGCGGCGCTGGCATCCCTTCATCTCGGCGTGAGCATCCTTGACCCGGCAAGGAGCCGTTCATAGGTTGACCGCATGATTCCGGGCGCGATTCCAGATCGTGCCGATTCTTTCAACCTGTGTGAGGTACTCCCAATGGCCGTTAGCAAGGTTTCCGACGCCGATTTCGAAGCCGAAGTGCTCAAGGCGAACGGCCCCGTGGTCGTCGATTTCTGGGCCGAGTGGTGCGGCCCGTGCCGCATGATCGCGCCCGCCCTCGACGAGATCGCCGGCGCGATGGGCGACAAGGTCAAGATCGTCAAGCTGAACGTCGACGAGAGCCCGAAGACCGCCTCGAAGTACGGCGTGATGTCGATCCCCACCCTGATGATCTTCAAGGGCGGCGAGATGGCCTCCCGCCAGGTCGGTGCGGCGCCAAAGGCGAAGCTGCAGCAGTGGATCACCTCCGCGGTCTGATCCACCTGCCATAGGATTATTTTCGACAACGGCCGGCGAAATGCCGGCCGTTCTGCGTTGATGGGACGTGTCCGGCGTATGACGAGTCCCAGCCCTTGCCTGCTCCTGCCGCGAAGCGCGCCCGAAGATCGACCTCGCTCGTCGCGATGGAGGCGCGGTCGGTCGACGAAATCCCGCGCGGCAAGGAGTGGCAGTACGAGCCGAAATGGGACGGCTTTCGCTGCCTGCTCTCGCGCGACGGCAACATCGTCGATCTGCGCTCGAAGTCGGGTGAGGACCTCGCGCGCTATTTTCCCGAGATCGTATCCGCCGCGCAGCAACTGAAAGCGGATCGATTCACCCTCGACGGCGAGCTCGTCGTGCCGCACGGCAGGGGCTTCTCCTTCGACGCGCTGCTGCAACGGATCCATCCCGCTGCAAGCCGCGTGAAGAAGCTTTCGCTGGACACGCCGGCGCTCTATCTCGTCTTCGATCTGCTCGCGGCCGCCAGAGATAAGACGCTTGCCGAAAAGCCGCTGAGCGAACGGCGGCCGGCGCTGGAAGCATTTGCGAAAGCCAGTCTGAAGGGCAGCCCCTTCCGTCTTTCGCCGATGACGACAAGCTACGCCACGGCCAAGAAATGGCTGGCGCAATCCGGCGGCGGCTCGGACGGCATCATCGCCAAGCGCATCGATCTGCCCTATCAGGCCGGAAATCGCGACGGCATGCAGAAGATCAAGAAATTCCGCAGCGCCGATTGCGTGGTCGGCGGCTTCCGCTACGCCACCAACAAGATCGCGGGCCGCAACGTGGTCGGCTCGCTGCTGCTCGGGCTGTACGACGCGAAGGGCCTGTTACACCATGTCGGTTTCACCTCCGCGATCAAGACGGAGCAGAAGCCCGCGCTGACCGACCGGCTGGAGGCGCTGATCGGCGATCCTGGCTTCACCGGCAACGCGCCGGGCGGGCCGAGCCGCTGGTCGACCGAGCGCTCGGCGAAATGGTGTCCGCTGAAGCCGAAGCTGGTGATCGAGGTCTGCTACGACCATTTCAGCGGCGAGCGCTTTCGCCACGGCACCTCGATCCTGCGCTGGCGTCCCGAAAAGGCACCGCGGCAATGCACATTCGAGCAGCTGAAGCAGAAAGCGGCGGATCCGATGAAGCTGTTGAAGTGATCCGCGCTCGTGCCCCGGACGCAGCGCAAAGCGCTGCACCGCGTCCGGGACACGACAGGAGTTAGCCGATCCATCCCGTCGCGAGCGCATTCGCGAGCTCTGGCTGCCCGTTGCGCCGCGCCAGCGCCGCCATGGCCTGGTGATCATACGCGACGTGGCGGAACGTCACCTGCCAGGCACCATTCACCAGCTCGAGGATCGCATAGCGCGCATGCGGCGTGCCGGCTTCGACGACATGCGGATACGGATGCTTGTCGCGATAACCGGGGCTGCCGACGCTGCCGGGATTGACGATCAGACGGCCGTCGCGCAAGCGCACGGCACGGGCGAGATGGGTGTGAGCGCAGAGGATCAGGGACTGCGTGAGCCCCAGCGCCAATTGCTCGATCCGGTCCAGCGGCGACAGCGCCACCGCGCCATCGGGATGCACAATGTCGAGCCAGTACACCTCGTCATTGCCGGGCGTCGCGTGACAGAGAAACACTTGGTCGCGGAAGACCCGCGTCATCGGCTGCGCGCGCAGCCAGTCGAGTTGCGCGGCATCGAGCGCGGCATGGGCAGGACGATCCCAGGAGCCCATCTTCTCCGGCGGACGGTCGAGCAGATAGCGATCGTGGTTGCCGAGCACATGCACCGCGTCGAGATTCATCAGGATCTCGATGGTGCGGCGCGCATCGAGCGGGCCGCTCAGCATGTCGCCGAGATTGACGATGTCGGTAATGTCAAGCGCGTGGATGTCGGCGAGCACCGCCTCCAGCGCGAGATAATTCCCGTGGACATCAGCGATGACGGCAATGCGCATTGTCAATATCCCAACTCTCGTGCCCCGGACGCAGCGCAGCACGCAGTGATGCGTTGCCGAGCCGGGGTCCACGCGGCTTCCGGGTCCCCGCTCTGCGCCGCGTCATTTCATGCCGCGCCGCGTCCGGGACACGAGACCGTCATGCAGGAGGCGTGCCGTTGATCGCCAGCACGTGGCCGGCGAGATACAGCGAGCCTGATATCAGGATGCGCGGCGGCACGTCGTAGGCGAGCTTGGCCAAGGCGCGCAGCGCGGCTTCGACGCCGGAAACGGTTTCGACGCGCATGCCGAGGCTGCGCGCGGCATCCGCGAGACGATCGACCGGCATCGCGTTCTCGGTGTCGGGGATCGGCACCGCGATGATGTGGCGGGTGAGGCCGGCGAAATTGGCGAGAAAACCCTGCGCGTCCTTGTTGGCCATCATGCCCGCGATCACCACCAGCGGCCGCGACACCCGCTCCTCGAGATCGCCGAGCGCGGCGGCTGCAACGCGGCCGCCTTCGGCATTGTGCCCACCATCGAGCCAGATCTCCGAGCCCTGCGGACCCCAGGACAGCAGCTCGCCCGAAGTGATGCGCTGCATCCGCGCCGGCCATTCGGCGCCGACGATGCCGGCCTCGAACGCGGCTTGACTCACCTTGAAAATCGGGACCGCCCGCAGCGTCGCGATGGCAAGGCCGGCATTGGCGAATTGGTGGCGGCCGAACAGACGCGGCGCCGGGAGATCCATCAGGCCGCGGTCGTCGGAATAGACCAGGCGGCCGCGCTCGACATTGACGTGCCAGCTCTCGTTCGCGGCAAACAGCGGCGCACGCATCTGCCTGGCTTGCGCCTCGATCACGGCCATTGCTTCCGGCGCCTGCTCCGCGGAGATCACCGGCACGCCGCGCTTGATGATCGCCGCCTTCTCGCCGGCAATCGAGGTCAACGTGTCGCCGAGAAAATCCATGTGGTCCATGCTGACGGGCGTGATCACGCAGGCCGCCGGAGCGTCGATGACGTTGGTCGAGTCAAGTCGGCCGCCAAGGCCGACTTCGAGCAGCACCACGTCGGCCGGGTTCTGCGCGAACAGATGAAAGGCGGCTGCCGTCTTCAGCTCGAACAAGGTCGCGGCTTCGCCGGCATTGACGCGCTCGACCTCCTCCAGCGCCGCGCGCAGCTCCTCGTCGCCGACCAGCACGCCGCCACCGAGGCGGCCGAGCCGAAAACACTCGTTGATGCGAACGAGATAGGGCGAGGTGTAGGCGTGGACGCGCAAGCCAGCTGCCTCCAGCATTGCGCGCAGATAGGCGAGCGTCGAGCCCTTGCCATTGGTGCCGGCGATGTGGATCACCGGCGGCAGCTTGCTTTCAGGATGCCCGAGCCGCGCGAGCAGCCGGTGCATCCGCGCCAGGCCCAGATCGATGCGTTTCTGATGCAGGACCGACAGCCGCCCGATCAATTCGCCGAGCGGCGTCTTCGTGCTGTCCGGGGACGCGTTCACGCGTGGGGCGCAGCCGGCGCCGTCTCAGCGGCCGATATGATCTGTGCCGGGCTGGTGACGGCCTGCGTCGGCTTCGATGCGCCCTCTTGTGCCGGCGCCTTGGTCAGCAGACGGCAGAGCCGCGCCAGGGTCGGGCGCAGCTCGTGGCGATGCACGACCATGTCGACCATGCCGTGCTCCTTGAGGTACTCGGCGCGCTGGAAACCCTCGGGAAGCTTTTCACGAATGGTCTGCTCGATCACCCGCGCGCCGGCAAAGCCGATCAGCGCGCCGGGCTCGGCGATCTGCACGTCGCCCAGCATCGCGTAGGACGCGGTGACGCCGCCGGTGGTCGGATTGGTCAGCACGACGATGTAGGGCAGCTTGGCCTCACGCAGCATCTGCACCGCGACCGTCGTGCGCGGCATCTGCATCAGCGACAGGATGCCCTCCTGCATGCGCGCTCCGCCGGATGCGGCGAACACGATGAACGGCGAGTTCTTCTCGACTGCAAGCTCCATCCCGCGCACGATGGCCTCGCCGGCTGCCATGCCGAGCGAGCCGCCCATGAAGTCGAAATCCTGCACGGCAACGACGACAGCGGAGCCTTCGAGCTTGCCGTAGCCGACCTTGATCGCGTCGTTGAGATTGGTCCGCGCCCGCGCATCCTTGATGCGGTCGGCGTATTTCTTTTCATCGCGGAACTTGAGCGGATCGGCCGTCACCTCGGGCAACGCGACGTCGAACCAGGTCTCGTTGTCGAAGATCGACTTCAAGCGCGCCACCGCGCCCATCCGCATGTGGTAGTTGGAGCCGGGGATGACGAACTGGTTGGCCTCGACGTCCTTGTAGAACACGAGCTGTCCGGAATCCGGGCATTTGATCCACAGATTCTCCGGCGTCTCCCGCCGCAGCATGTTGCGGATCTTCGGCCGGACCACATTGGTAAGCCAGTTCATGGTTTGCTCCGATGTGCGGACCCGTGGAGGGCCGCCTGAAAGGATATATGGCGGCCGGACCCCTGCCCGGCAAGCCGCCGTGTCGCCCGCCTCGAAAGCGGAATATGGCCTATTCCGCCGCCTGTTGCGCGCCCTTGACGCCCTGGGCCAGGGCCGCCGTCAACTCGGCGACGGCGTTCACGGTTTTGGCGGTCGCCCGTCCCTCGGTATCGAGGCTGTTCTTGAGCGCATCGACCAGCGCGGTACCGACAACCGAACCATCAGCCTTCTCGGCAATGGCGCGCGCCGCCTCCGGCGTGCGGATGCCGAAACCGACGCATATCGGCAGCTTGGTATGCCGCTTGATGCGCGCGACAGCTTCACCGACGACATTCGCGTTCGCCGCCGCTGCACCAGTGATACCGGCGATGGAGACGTAATAGACAAAGCCTGACGTGTTCGCGAGCACCGCCGGCAGGCGCTTGTCGTCGGTGGTCGGCGTCGCCAGGCGAATGAAGTTCAGGCCCGCCTTCAGCGCGGGAATGCAGAGCTCGTCGTCTTCCTCCGGCGGCAAATCGACGATGATGAGGCCGTCAACGCCGGCCGTCTTGGCATCAGTCAAGAACTTGTCGACGCCATAGACGTAGATCGGATTGTAATAGCCCATCAGCACCAGGGGCGTGACGTTGTCGTCCTTGCGGAAGTCGCGCACCAGTTCCAGCGTCTTCTTCAAGGTCATGCCGGCCTTGAGCGCGCGCAGACCTGCAGCCTGGATCGACGGACCATCCGCCATCGGATCGGTGAAGGGAATGCCGAGTTCGATGACGTCGGCGCCCGCCCTGGGCAGCGCCTTGACGATGTTGAGCGACGTCGTGAGATCGGGATCGCCGGCCATCACATAGGTGACGAAGGCCGCGCGGCCCTGCTTTTTCAGCTCGGCAAAACGGGTGTCGATACGCGTGGTCACTTCTTGCCCCTCAGGATGTCGCCGACCTGCGGGACGTCCTTGTCGCCGCGGCCGGAGAGGTTGACGACCATCAGGTGGTCTTTCGGCCGCTTCGGCGCGAGCTCCATCACCTTGGCGATGGCGTGCGCGGGTTCGAGCGCGGGAATGATGCCTTCGAGCTTCGACAGCAGCTGGAACGCGGCCAGCGCCTCCTCGTCGGTCGCGGACAGATAATTCACGCGGCCGACCTCGTGCAGCCAGGAATGCTCGGGCCCGATGCCGGGATAATCGAGGCCGGCCGAGATCGAATGCGCGTCCTGGATCTGGCCGTCGGCGTCCATCAAGAGATAAGTGCGGTTGCCGTGCAGCACGCCGGGACGTCCGCCGGCGATCGAGGCCGCGTGCAGCTGCGTGAGGCCATGACCAGCAGCCTCGACGCCGAAGATTTCGACGGAGGGATCGTCGAGGAACGGATGGAACAGGCCCATCGCATTGGAGCCGCCGCCGATGCAGGCGACCAGCGAGTCCGGCAGGCGTCCCTCGACCTCCTGCATCTGCGCCTTGGTCTCGTTGCCGATGATCGACTGGAAGTCGCGCACCAAGGTCGGATAGGGGTGCGGGCCCGCCACCGTGCCGATGCAGTAGAAGGTGTTGTGCACGTTGGTGACCCAGTCGCGCAGCGCCTCGTTCATGGCGTCCTTCAGCGTGCGCGTGCCCGACTGCACCGGCATCACCTTGGCGCCCAGCATCTCCATGCGGATGACGTTGGGCTGCTGCCGCTCGACGTCGACGGCGCCCATATAGACGACGCATTCCAGGCCGAAGCGCGCGCACAGCGTCGCGGTGGCGACACCGTGCTGGCCCGCGCCGGTCTCGGCGATGATGCGCTTCTTGCCCATCCGCCGCGCCAGCATGATCTGGCCGAGCACGTTGTTGACCTTGTGCGAGCCGGTGTGGTTGAGCTCTTCGCGCTTCAGGTAGATCTTGGCGCCGCCGAGATGCTCCGTCAGGCGCTCGGCGAAATAGAGCGGCGAGGGCCGGCCGACATAGTTCTTGAGATAGCCGTTCATCTCGGCCTGGAACGCCGGATCGGCCTTGGCCGCAGTGTAGGCCGTCTCGAGGTCGAGGATCAGCGGCATCAGGGTTTCGGCGACGAAGCGTCCGCCGAAAATGCCGAAATGGCCGCGCTCGTCGGGGCCGCTGCGGTAGGAATTTGGCTTGGCGATGTTCATCGGACGCTCAACTCTCTGACGCTCAACTCTTGGGTGGCGCGCGCGGCGCGGATGAAGGCTTTGATCAGCTCCGGATCCTTCACACCGGGAGCGCTCTCCACCCCGGAGGACACGTCGACGCCGCTGGCGCGGGTCAGGCGCACGGCTTCGGCAATGTTCCCGGCATGCAGGCCGCCCGAAACCATATATGGCAGCGCGAGCTCGAGGTTTTGCAGCAGGTGCCAATCGAACGGCGCGCCGAGCCCGCCCGGCCGGGTCGCGTCCTTCGGAGGCCTCGCGTCGAACAGGATGCGGTCGGCGACCGCGGCGTAGCCGGGCAACACGGCGAGATCGGCCGCAGTCTCGACAGGCAACGCCTTCATCACCGGGCGGCCGTACTTCTGCTTGATGTCGCGCAGCCGCGCGACGCTTTCCTTGCCGTGGAGCTGGAAAATGTCCGGCGACAGCGCGTCCATGATGTTGTCGAGCGTGGCATCATCGGCATCGACGGTCAGCGCCACCTTGAGCGCCCGCCCCTTGACCTGGCGACCGAGCTCACGACCGAGCTCCAGCGACAGGTGCCGCGGCGACGGCGGGAAGAACACGAACCCCACCATATCCGCACCCGCCTCGAGCGCCGTTTGAAGCGTCTCGCGCGTGGACAGGCCGCAGATCTTGACGAGCAGGGACATGGTCTCAAAGCAAATGGAGGCCGCGGGCCCGCGGCCGGAAAACGGGGTTTTGCGTTGCGGCCGCTTCTACAACGTCGCGCGCTGCTTGTCTCGCCCGATGGGCCCGTAAAGCCCCACCCCGGAAGGAACGGGAAGGCGCTGGGACTCCGGCCTTGCCGCGGCCGCCCGGGCCCGCAGATCGGCCAGCTCGCCCCTTGCGGCCCGGGCCTCCGCCTCATGCCGGCGCGCGGAGCGCCGCCAGTGCCGCTGGCCGAACCAAACGGCGCAGCCGCCCGCGAAGACCCCGACGGCCGCCACCAGGATCAGCAGCAGGAACAGCGGCAACGTGACCGAGAGTGAAGGGTCGCTGGCAATGAAGGGGTCGAACGAGACCGTGACAAAATGGCGGTTGGCGACGGCAAACGCCACCAGGATCAGGCCCAGCGGAATGACGATCAACGCGGTCAGGAACTTTCGCATCGTGATCGCTCGTCTTGAATCCAGCTTGCAGCCGCATCATGCGGCCGTTCCGTTAAACGCCGACGACGACAGCCTCAGTCCGCCGCGCCCGGATCCGGATGGTCGCGGTTCAGCCGCTCGCGCATTTCCTTGCCGGTCTTGAAGAACGGAACGCTCTTCTGATCGACGGGCACATGGGCGCCAGTACGCGGATTGCGCCCGGCGCGTGCGGGGCGATGCTTGACCGAGAAGGCGCCGAAGCCGCGCAGCTCGACGCGATCGCCGCGTGCGAGGGCCGCTACGATCTCTTCGAGAATCGCATTCACAATGTTCTCGACATCCCGCTGGTACAGATGCGGGTTGTGCTCGGCGATGCGCTGAACAAGTTCGGATTTGATCATCGAGAGATAGGACCCGGAAGCGTGCGGATGACCATTTCCGTGAAAATACCTTGATCTGTCAAGACGCTAAATCAAGGCTGAGCGTCGTGAAAATGCGTGACAAATGCCGAAAAAGCGGGCTGTCCCGACACCCGTCAGACGGGAAAAGCTTGGGAAACTCGCCTGAACCCCTCAGTTTGAGGTGGCCGGTTGCCACAGCGCCAGCATTCCGTCCATTCCGAACCGATCGACCGCCTGCGCGACGCCGGTTTGCCCGATTTGATGCGCAATCGAGCCTAAACCAAGCGCTTCCAGCGTGACGGCGGCCGCCGTCTTGAGGAACGTCAGATCGCCAAAGCGCGGCTGGAGCTTGTAGTCGCGTACCGGCAGCCCCTTCTTGACGCTCTTGTGCTCGACGAGCCAAGTCACTGCCGTCTTCTCGTCGCCGATCTGGTCGATCAGCTTGAGGTCGATCGCCTGGCGTCCGGTGAAGACGCGGCCGTCGGCCACTTTCTCGAGCTGCGTGTCATCCATGCCACGCCGGTCCTTCACCAATCCCCTGAACCAGGCGTAGGAATCCTTCACCAGCGCATCGAGGGCGGCCCGTGCTTCGGGGCTGGTCGGCTCGAAACCGTTCGGCGCGGCCTTCAGCGGCGACGACTTCACCTCCTCGACCTTGACGCCGATCGTCTTCAAGAGCTCGCTGACGTTGGGATATTGGAACAGCACGCCGATCGATCCGACCAGCGAGCTCTGCTGGGCGATGATGTGATCGCTCGCGATCGCCGTGATGTAGCCGCCGGAGGCAGCCAGGCCCTCGATCACCACGACGAGCGGCTTCTTCGCCTTCAGCCGGACCAGCGAATCGTAGAGCTGCTCGGAGCCGGCGGTGGTGCCGCCCGGCGAGTTGATGTGAACGATGACGGCGGCGGCCTGCGAATTCTCCAGCCGCTCCAGCGCCTGCGTGCGATCGGAATCGCTGCGGATCAGGCCCTCGATGTGAACCCGCGCGATCGAGCCGGCGGATGCGAAGGTACCGCGCGCGCCGGGTGTCGCAATCAGCGCAGCGCTTGCGATCGCCGCGATCGCGATCAGCGCGGCTACGACGCGCCAGAACGTCAGCTTACGACGAATCCGGCGGCGATCGACGATGATGTCCGAATCGAGCGACATCGGAATATCTCCAAATGAAAGACTGGACGCGTTGTGCCGTCACGGCGTGACCAACGGCTTATCTGGATACATCAATTGCGGCGCAATTTGAAGAAAACAAGGCCTCGTGAGGGCAAGCAAGTCGCCGCAGAGTTCAGTCGTCATCCCCGCGAACGCGGGGATCCATAACCCCAGGGAGGCGTGTGACGCGAGAGGCCTACTCCGAGTCTTCGCCAAACCACGGCCGGTGGGTATGGGTCCCGCCCGACAACGCTGCGCATTGTCGGGATCTGCGCTTGTCCGGGACGACAGCTGCGTATGTGGCAACAGAATACGGGACAACAAAAAAGCCCCGGCTCGCGCCGGGGCTTCGATGTCAGCGAAAAGAAAGTTTCGCTTACTTGCTGTCGCGGTTCTTGAGCGCGGTGCCGAGGATATCGCCGAGCGTCGCACCCGAATCGGAGGAGCCGTACTGAGCGATGGCTTCCTTCTCTTCGGCGACTTCGAGCGCCTTGATCGACACCTGGACCTTGCGGGCCTTCTTGTCGAACTGGATCACGCGGGCATCGACCTTCTCGCCGACGGCGAAGCGTTCGGCGCGCTGGTCGTTGCGGTCACGGGCAAGCTCGGAGCGCTTGATGAAGGTCGAGAAGTCGGTACCGGCGATCTTCACCTCGATACCGCTTTCCTTCACTTCGAGCACTTCGCAGGTCACGACCGCGCCCTTCTTGACATCGCCCGGCTCGGCGAAGGGGTCGCCTTCGAGCTGCTTGATGCCGAGCGAGATGCGCTCCTTCTCGACGTCCACATCGAGCACCACGGCCTTCACCATGTCGCCCTTCTTGTAGTTGTCGATCACCTGCTCGCCCGGAAGCTTCCAGTCCAGGTCGGAGAGATGGACCATGCCGTCGACGTCGCCCTCGAGACCCAGGAACAGACCGAACTCGGTCTTGTTCTTGACTTCGCCCTCGACCACCGAACCGGTCGGGTGACCTTCGACGAAGACCTCCCAGGGGTTGCGCATGGTCTGCTTGAGGCCGAGCGAGATGCGGCGCTTGACGGAATCGACTTCCAGCACCTGCACTTCGACTTCCTGCGAGGTCGAAACGATCTTGCCGGGGTGCATGTTCTTCTTGGTCCACGACATCTCGGAGACGTGGATCAGGCCTTCGATGCCCGGCTCGAGCTCGACGAACGCACCGTAGTCGGTGATGTTGGTGACACGGCCGGTGAAGCGGGCACCCAGCGGGTACTTGGCTTCGATGCCCTGCCACGGATCGTCCAGCAGCTGCTTCATGCCCAGCGAGATGCGGTGCGTCTCGTGGTTGATCTTGATGATCTTGACCTTCACGGTCTGGCCGATCGAGAGCACCTCGGTCGGGTGGTTGACGCGGCGCCACGCGATGTCGGTGACGTGCAGCAGGCCGTCGATGCCGCCGAGATCGACGAACGCACCGTAATCGGTGATGTTCTTGACCACGCCGTCGATGACCTGACCCTCTTCGAGGTTCTGCACCAGCTCCTGACGCTGCTCGGCGCGGGTCTCTTCCAGCACGGTGCGGCGCGACACCACGATGTTGCCGCGACGGCGGTCCATCTTGAGGATCTGGAACGGCTGCGAGTTGTTCATCAGCGGCGCAACGTCGCGGATCGGACGGATGTCGACCTGCGAGCGCGGCAGGAAGGCCACGGCACCGTCGAGGTCGACGGTGAAGCCGCCCTTGACCTGGTTGAAGATGACGCCGTTGACCTTCTCGTTGTTCTGGAACGCCTTCTCGAGCTTGCCCCAGCTCTCTTCGCGGCGCGCCTTGTCGCGCGACAGCACGGCTTCGCCGAGAGCGTTCTCGATGCGATCGAGGAACACTTCCACCTCGTCGCCGACCTTCAGTTCACTGTCACGGCCGGGGCCGGAAAATTCGCGCAGGGCGACGCGGCCCTCGGTCTTCAGGCCGACGTCGATGACGGCCATGTCCTTTTCAATTGCAACCACCTTGCCCTTGACGACGGAGCTTTCCTGCAGGTTGCCGCCTGCGAAGGACTCGTCGAGCATCGC
This sequence comes from Bradyrhizobium sp. CFUWI, assembly GCF_056429085.1. Lineage (NCBI taxonomy): Bacteria > Pseudomonadati > Pseudomonadota > Alphaproteobacteria > Hyphomicrobiales > Nitrobacteraceae > Bradyrhizobium > Bradyrhizobium sp. CFUWI. The sequence continues at coordinate 77,075 of NZ_JBWJZE010000005.1, read as the reverse complement.
GGCGAAATCGTCGCGCGACGGGCTGTAGGTATCAGCAGAAGTCGAAGCCATTTGTTCTCCAGTTGCGGAAGCATGCCGGCCGTTGGGTTCATGGGCGTATCGCACACGCAGTGTCGGAAGGTCCGCAGAACCTTCGAGCGACCGCTCGCTGCCCCGGCTCGGGGCCGAAACAGCGGAAGCGGGCCGGCTGAGGCCCGCGCGTTCGATACGTGGAAATCTTGTGTCCGGAGCCTGGATCGTGCCGGTCCCGAAACGCGGGGCCTGACATATCGACCTCAAAGAGCGGGAGCGGGCACTTCCTCCAATGACGGCTGCGGCTTAACCCCGCGACCGGCCCGCTCGGACGGCCTCGATAATGTCGATGGCGGCCCGGACGCCGCCTTCTATATCCAGTTGGGAGTTATCTAGCAAGTAAGCATCCGGGGCCGGTTTCAAAGGCGCAATCGGCCGGTTCTTGTCGCGTTCGTCGCGCTGGATGATGTCGGCGAGCACCGCGGCCTCGTCCGCCTCCTCGCCCCTCGCCCTGGCCTCCATGGTGCGGCGGCGGGCACGGACCCTGGGGTCGGCGACGACGAAGATCTTCACGTCGGCATCCGGGCAGATCACGGTTCCAATGTCGCGGCCGTCCAGGACGGCGCCGGGCGGATCGGCCGCGAATTGCCGCTGGAAATTGACCAGGACCTCGCGAACCCTGGGGATCGCCGAGACGATCGAGGCACCCTCGCCGGCCTTCTGGGTCTTCAGCGCGGGATTGCCGAACTTTTCGGGATCGAGCTCCAGCGCGGCCTGCACCGCGGCCGCCTCGTCGCGGAGATCATGACCGGATTGCATCAGGGCGTAGGCCACGGCGCGGTAGATCACGCCGGTATCGAGATGACGATAACCGTAATGATGGGCGAGACGCTTGCCAAGCGTCCCCTTACCCGAGGCCGCGGGCCCGTCGATGGCGATGATCATGTCGCTCAAACCTTGGCTGTCTGGGGCCCGCGTGCGCGTCGCAGTGGCCGCTCTTCGGTAAAGATATTGCGAGACGCGAACTCCGCGGGACTCGCAAAGGTGAGATATTCGCGCATCGCGTCGGAGGGGGACGACGCAGTGAACCATGGCTCGGCAAGGCGTCGGGCCGGATCGCAGACCCAGGCCGGCACCCGGCCAAGACGACGTTGTTTGGCCAGATATTCGGCGATCGCACCGACCAAGGCGTCGAGCCGTTCGTTCTGCGTCAACGCCGGCTCGTCCTCGATCGTCTCGTACTGAGCGAGGCTGGTCCCCGCGAGATCGAACGTGTCTACGAATTCGGCCAACGTCGCATCCTGCGGCGCGCCGGCGCGAATACGCTCGACGGCTTCAGCGAGGGTATTTGGGCGCATCCGCTCCTCCCTCAGGATCCATGTTCTTCAGCAAGAAACGCTGCTTCTCCGACGAAGCTGCGCTCACCGGAAAATATCGGCCGAGCAAAGCGATGGCTTCCTCGACGGTCGTGATCCCGACGACTTTCATCAAGTTCAAAATGTCCAGCCGTTCCATCTCCCCGCGAACGGGGTCCGTCACGCGGAACGCTTTCAATTTTAATGCCAAAAGATATGCAGCGGTTGGCACGGAAACCTCAAGCCCCGGTGATGTGCCATCACGCGGGAAGGTGCCGAATTCGAGGTGATCCGCAGCGCGATCAGCCAGCGGGCTGAGATGAAACACGACGTGATCGTTGAACCAATCGGCATCCCATCCATTCCGCGCGGCAATTTCGGCCGTTATTTTCTTTAGCCAATCCGGCAGCGGATGCTCGAGCTTAGAGACGTCAACATCTTCCGTCGCAAGGCGGAAATTACTGGCAAGCATGAGGGCGGAGCCGCCATAAACCGCAATCTGAAGTTTGGTTCCGGCATTGGCCGCAGCACGGCCGATCGAATCGAAAGCATCCAGCAGAGCTTCGCGGTCGAGGGCTGCGCTCATGGCCGCGGCCTCATGAAAACTCGGCCCCTAACGAACGCATCATCGGAATGAAGTCCGGAAAGCTGGTGGCGATGAAGGCGGTGTCGTCGACGGTCACGGGCTGGTCGGAGGCGCAGCCCATCACCAGCGCGGACATCGCGATGCGATGGTCCATATGGGTCGCGACAGTGCCGCCACCGGGAACGTGACCGCGGCCTTCGACGATCAGATCGTCACCGGAGATATCGACCTTCACGCCGTTGACGCGCAGCATCGCGGCGGTGGCCTCCAGCCGATCGGATTCCTTGACGCGCAGCTCGTGCAGGCCGCGCATGATGGTGGTGCCTTCGGCGAAGGAGGCCGCCACCGCCAGCACCAGATATTCGTCGATCATCGAGGGCGCGCGCTCCGGCGGCACCTCGACCCCGCGCAGTTTCGAGGCCCGCACCCGCAGTTTCGCCATCGGCTCGCCGGCGTCCCCGCGCGCCTCGCTTTCCTCGATCGAGGCGCCCATTTCGCGCAGCGTGGTGAAGAGGCCGGTGCGCAGCGGATTGGTCATGACGTCGGACAGGACGACATCGGAGCCCTCGACGATCAGCGCGGCGACCACCGGGAAAGCCGCCGAGGAGGGATCGGCGGGCACCACCACGGTGGCGCCGTGCAGCTCGGGCTGGCCCTTGAGCGTGATACGGCGGCCATGCGCGCCCTCCCGCGCCGAGGAGATGTCGGCACCGAAATGCTTCAGCATCAGCTCGGTGTGGTCGCGGCTGGCTTCGGTCTCGATGACAGTCGTGGTGCCGGGTGCGGCGAGGCCCGCCAGCAGCACCGCCGACTTGATCTGGGCCGAGGCGACCGGGGTCGTGTAGGTGATCGGCAGCGGATCGCGCGCGCCCTGCAGGGTCAGGGGCAGACGGCCGCCCTCACCACCGGAGATGACCTTCGCGCCCATCTTCTCCAGCGGATCGAGGATCCGGCGCATTGGGCGGCTGCGCAGCGAGGCGTCGCCGTCGAAGATCGCCGAGATCGGGCAGCCGGCGACGGCGCCCATCACCAGCCGGCAGCCGGTGCCGGAATTGCCGAAATCCAGAGCCGCCTTGGGCGCGGCGAAGCCTGCGACGCCCACCCCGTTCACCTTCCAGGCGAAATCGCCGGTGCGCTCGACCCTGGCGCCCAGCGCCTGCATGGATTTGGCGGTGTTGAGGACGTCCTCGCCCTCCAGCAGGCCCGAAATCTTGGTCTCGCCGACCGCCAGAGCGCCCAGGATCAGCGCGCGGTGAGAGATCGACTTGTCGCCGGGCACCCGTACTGTCCCGGTCAGGGGACCGCTGGCGCGGGACTGAAGCGGCCTCGGATGGTCGGAATGAGTCAAGATTGTGTCCTTGGATGAGCCCTGAGGGGACTTCGGCGCAGGTACCACATGGTCCGTGCCTCGTCACGGGCATGTCGTTCTCCCGTAATGCGCTATTGACAGCGGGCCGCCAACTAGCCAAGTGAAACACCGCTTTTCAGACATTCCCAGGATTCCTGCCGTGGCCAAGTCCGAACTCGGAACCAAACGTATTTGCCCGACCACGGGCAAAAAGTTCTATGACCTCAACAAGAATCCGGTGATCTCGCCCTATACCGGCGAAGTGGTGCCGATCGCCCCGGTGGCGCCGGCGCGCATGCCCCGTGGCGCCGAAGCCCGGCACGCGGCGACAGCGGATGCGACGCCCGAGCCGGCAGAGGTCGAAGAGGTCTCGCTCGAGGAAGCCGATGCCGAGGAGAACACCGGCAAGGTCAAGGCCGTGGTGCCCGAATCCGAAGACGATATCGAGGTCGACGAGACCCTCGACGACGACGATGACGATGATTCGACCTTCATCGCCGACGAAGAAGAGGGCGACGAGGACGTGACCGACATCATTGGTGATGTCGGAGGTGATGAAGAGACTTGAGATCAGGCCTGATCTGTGAAAAAGGGTGCACCGCGCGAGTCGCCAGGACTCGCCGGTTGGGGTGATCCACCAGATTCACCCCGTTAAGGACTAAGGGGCCATAGCTCAGCTGGGAGAGCGCTTGCATGGCATGCAAGAGGTCGGCGGTTCGATCCCGCCTGGCTCCACCAGCCTTCGCAGGCTACGCCTGCTTCGGCTCGGCAAGCCCTTTCGTAGCGAAGGCTGCCGCGGCGTAGCCCAAAGGGCGAAGCCGGGCTCCATCCGCAAACCTCCAGTTCGCAGCTTCGGCTTCGCAAGCCGTCTGGTAGCGAGGCGGGACTTCAGCAGAACGGAAGCGGGTATAAGAACTCCTCGACAACTGGGGAGCGTGCCGTGAAGTACGTCTACATTCTAGAAAGCCTCGATCGCCTCCACTTTTATGTCGGGATCACCGACGACCTGCGCGCCCGATGGGCAAAGCACAATGCCGGCGAGGTACCTCACACTTCGAAATTCGGGCCTTGGCGCCTCAAGACTTACGTCGCGTTCAGCAATGCGAAGCAGGCCGTCGCGTTTGAGAGATGCCTGAAGTCAGCGTCCGGCCGCGCGTTTGCCAAGAAGCGCCTCTAACCCCCTACTCCCCGATCACCGCGTTCAGCCGATCCCGCAGCGCCACGATCTCGTCCTTCATCGCGACCAGCTCCGGCACCGAGCAGCGGGAGGCCGCCAGGATCGACTGCGGCACGCTGCGGGCCTTTTCCTTCAAGGCATGGCCCTGCGCCGTCAGCGCGATCAACACTTGGCGCTCGTCCTCGCTGGAGCGCGTGCGCTTGACGAGATGCGCAGCTTCCAGCCGCTTCAGCAGCGGCGTCAGCGTGCCCGAATCCAGGAACAGCTTCTCGCCGATGTCCTTGACCGGCACGTCGTCGCGCTCCCACAGCACCAGCATCACCAGATATTGCGGATAGGTCAGGCCGAGCCGGTCCAGCAGCGGCTTGTAGACGCGGTTGAAGGCATGCGCGGCCGAATAGACCGCGAAGCAGATCTGGCTGTCGAGCCGCAGCGGCGCGTCCGCTGCCGTTGATTTTCGAGGCATGGAGAATCTCCTGGGGCTGGTCTCATTGTGGCGCCCCGCGGCGGCACATTCAATTGCGAACAATTAAATGTGAGCCTCGGCAATTTCGATTGCGCACAATCCAATTGTCTGCAATAAACACCGCACCCATCGAAACCCAGGGAGACCACAATGTCCGTGAACGTCCTCTACAAGACCAGCGCCAAGGCCACCGGCGGCCGCGACGGCCATGCTGCAACCCTCGACGGCGCGCTCGACGTCAAGCTGACCACGCCGAAGGAGCTCGGCGGCGGCGGCGGCGCCGGCAACAATCCCGAGCAGCTGTTCGCGGCCGGCTATGCCGCCTGCTTCATCGGCGCGATGAAGTTCGTGGCCTCGCAGGGCGGCCCGAAGGTTCCGAATGACGCCTCCGTCACCTCGACCGTCGGCATCGGCCCGCGCTCCGAAGGCGGCTTCGGCCTCGATATCGACCTCGCGGTCTCGCTGCCGGGCCTCGCCCGCGCCGAGGCCGAAGCGCTGGTCGCGAAGGCGCACCAGGTGTGCCCCTATTCCAACGCCACCCGCGGCAATGTCGACGTTCGCCTGACGGTCGTCTGATCGAACGGCGGATTGGCTGGCCCGGGATCCCCCTCGGGCCGGCCGCTTCCGTTAGAATCCGCATTTGCCACGCCGCGGGATTGACGCAACGGCGGGCGCATGCGGCCCTACGCCGGGAGCCATTGCTGCTCCCTGCAAACCTCGCTAGGCCTGTGATCAAACGTCGATACAGGGGAAGCGAAGGCATGAGTTCTGAAGCCGCCACAGGTGCCATGAGCGGACTGCGCGTCATCGATCTCACGCGCGTGCTCGGCGGCCCGTATTGCACCCAGATCCTCGCCGACCATGGCGCCGACGTGATCAAGGTCGAGCCGCCCGCCGGCGACGAGGTGCGTGAATGGGGCCCTCCCTTCCACGAGGAGGACGCGGCCTATTTCGTCGGCATCAACCGCAACAAGCGCTCGATCGGCCTCGACCTCGCCTCCGAGGGCGGCCGCGTCGTGCTGCTCAAGATGCTGGAGACCGCCGACGTCCTGATCGAGAATTTCAAGCCGGGCACGCTGGAGAAATGGGGCATCGGCAACGACGTCCTCAGCAAGAAATTCCCGCGCCTCGTGCATTGCCGGATCTGCGGCTTCGGTGCCGACGGTCCGCGCGGCGGCAATCCCGGCTACGACGCCATTATCCAGGCCATGACCGGCATGATCGCCGCGACCGGCTCGCCCGAGAGCGGGCCGATGCGGATCGGCGTGCCCTTGGTCGACATCACCACCGGACTCTATGCGGCGATCGGCATCCTGATGGCGCTATCGGAGCGGCAGCGTTCGGGCCAGGGCCAGTTCCTGGAGACGACGCTGTACGAGACGGGCCTTGCCATCATGCATCCGCACACCGCGAATTATTTCATGCATGGCAAGCCGCCGTCGCTCACCGGCAACGAGCACCCCAACCTCGTGCCTTACGCGATCTTCCCGACGAAGACCGACAACATCTTCATCGGCGTCGGCAATGACGGCACCTTCCGCAAGCTCTGCAAGGAGATCGGCAAGCCGGAGCTCGGCACCGATCCGCGCTTTGCCCGCAACAAGGACCGCATCGCCAATCGCGAGGCGTTGCGCGTCGAGCTCGCCGCCGTGTTCAGCCAGCACGAAGCCGAGCCGCTGTGCAATCGCCTGCTCGCCGCGGGCCTGCCCGCAGGGCCCGTGCAGAAGATCGACCAGGCGCTGACCAACCCGCACACGATCGCGCGCGGCGATATCATCGAGAAGGACTGGTACAAGGGCGTCGCCTCGCCGATCCGGCTCGATCGCTCAAAGCCGAGCCTGCGCCGGCTGCCGCCGAAATTCAGCCAGCACGCCGCGGAAGTGCTCGGCGAGTTCGGCTACTCCAAGGCCGAGATCGACGCGATGGTCGAAAACGGCACGGTCTGCGGCCCCGAGCGCAAGCGCTGAGATAAGACCGGGATCGAGCGTCGCCGCAGGTGCGCTCCCTCCCCCGCTTGCGGGGGAGGGCTGGGGAGAGGGTGCCTCCGCGACGGGACAATCCCCCAGAGGATAGACCCTCACCCGCGCCTTCGGCGCGACCTCTCCCGCAGGCGGGAGAGGTGTTCGAGCCCGCGGCTGGTCGCCAAGCTCACATCAACCGATGCCGCACTGCGGCGCGACCACTCGCGTGCAGCGCGGCGTCTTCGCCTATTTGACGGCTTCCCTTCTCCAGCGCTTGCCGCTTTCGTATCGGCCGCTTACACAGTCATGTGAACGTCATATGGCGCTGCTAGCGCAAGCGCCTCTTCATTGACGGGCAAGGGAGGTTTTCTTGATGGCTCTTCGACACTTTGGCGCAGCTGCCGCATTTGCACTCACGATTGGCATGACGGCGTCGCCGGCTTTGGCCGTGACTGAAATCCAGTGGTGGCACGCGATGACCGGCGCCAACAACGACGTCATCGTCAAGCTCGCGAGCGACTTCAACGCCTCGCAGACCGACTACAAGGTGGTCCCGACCTACAAGGGCAACTACCCCGATACGATGAATGCGGGCATCGCGGCGTTCCGCGCCGGCAACGCCCCGCACATCATGCAGGTGTTCGAAGTCGGCACCGCGACCATGATGGCCGCGACCGGCGCCGTGAAACCCGTCTACAAGCTGATGGCCGACGCCGGCGAGAAGTTCGATCCGAAGAACTATCTGTCCGCGATCACGGGCTATTACTCGACGTCGAAGGGCGAGATGCTGTCGTTCCCCTTCAACTCGTCGTCGACCGTCATGTGGGTCAACCTCGACGAGCTGAAGAAGGCCAATGTCGAGATCCCGAAGACCTGGCCCGAAGTGTTCGCCGCGGCCAAGAAGCTGCATGACAACGGTCATGCGACCTGCGGCTTCTCCAACTCGTGGGTGACATGGGTCAATCTCGAGCAGCTTTCGGCCTGGCACAACGTGCCGCTCTCGACCAAGGCCAACGGCCTCGACGGCTTCGACACCGTGCTCACGTTCAACGGCCCGCTCCAGGTCAAGCACCTCGAGAAGCTGGTCGAGCTGCAGAAGGACAAGACCTACGACTACGCCGGCCGCACCAACACCGGCGAAGGCCGCTTCACCTCCGGCGAATGCCCGCTCTACCTGACCTCGTCGGCGTTCTTCGGCAACGTCAAGGCGCAGGCCAAGTTCAACTTCACCGCGGTGCCGATGCCGTATTATCCTGACGTCAAGGACGCGCCGCAGAACTCGATCATCGGCGGCGCCTCGCTCTGGGTGATGGGCGGCAAGTCCGCCGACGAATACAAGGGCGTGGCGAAGTTCCTGTCCTTCCTCTCCGACACCGATCGCCAGGTCTACATCCACAAGGCCTCGGGCTATCTGCCGATCACCAAGGCGGCTTACGAGAAGGCCAAGGCCGAGGGCTTCTACAAGGATCAACCCTATCTCGAGACCCCGCTGCTCGAGCTGACCAACAAGGAGCCGACCGAGAATTCGCGCGGCCTGCGCCTCGGCAACATGGTCCAGCTCCGCGACGTCTGGTCGGAGGAGATCGAGCAGGCGCTCGCCGGCAAGAAGACCGCCAAGCAGGCGCTGGACGCAGCGGTCGAGCGCGGCAACACCATGCTGCGCCAGTTCGAAAAGACCGCCGTCAAGTAAGGCGATCGGCGGCAGGCCGGTGAACCCGGCCTGCCGCTCCGGGGCATCATGCAAAAGCAAGCCATTTTCCAATCGAAGCTGTTGCCGTACGCGCTGGTTGCGCCGCAGCTCGCGATCGTCCTGATTTTCTTCTATTGGCCGGCCCTGCAGGCCGTGATCCAGTCCTTCCTGCTGCAGGACGCCTTCGGTCTGTCGACCACCTTCGTCTGGTTCGAGAATTACGTCGAGCTGTTCAGCGATCCCGCTTATTTCGAGGCGATCCTGCGCACCTTCTTCTTCTCGTTCGCGATCGCGGTCTCGTCGCTGTCCTTTGCACTGCTGCTCGCTGTGATGGCGGACAAGCCGTTGCGCGGCGTGATGCTCTACCGCACGCTCTTGATCTGGCCTTATGCGGTGGCGCCGCCCGTGGTCGGCGTGCTCTGGATCTTCATGCTGCACCCCTCGCTCGGCGTGCTCTCGCGATATCTGCGCGGCCTCGGCATCGACTGGAATCCGCTGCTCGACGGTGATCAGGCCGCAGCGTTGATCATCCTCGCCGCCGCCTGGAAGCAGATCTCCTACAACTTCCTGTTCTTCCTCGCCGGCCTGCAGAGCATTCCGCGCAGCGTGCTCGAGGCCGCCGCGATCGACGGCGCCCGCCCGATGCGAAGATTCTGGACCGTGACCTTCCCGCTGCTGTCGCCGACCATCTTCTTCCTGCTGGTCGTCAACATCGTCTACGCCTTCTTCGACACCTTCGGCATCATCGACACCATGACCCGCGGCGGCCCCGGCAAGTCGACGGAGACGCTGGTCTACAAGGTCTATTCCGACGGCCTGCTCGGCGGCAATCTCGGCAGCTCGGCGGCGCAATCGGTGGTCCTGATGGTCATGGTCATCGTACTCACCGGAATCCAGTTCCGCTTCGTCGAACGCAAGGTGACGTACTGATGGTGGAGGAAGAGGGCTTTCGGCGCTACGTCGCCCACATCATCCTCTGGATCGGGATCGCGATCGTCGCGTTCCCGGTCTACATCGCGATCATCGCCTCGACGCAGGAGAACGCGCTGATCGCGAACGGGCAGATGTCGCTGCTGCCCGGCGGTCATTTCCTCCAGACCTATTACCAGACCATCTTCGTCGGCACGAGCGGCTCGACCCGCGAGCCGGTCGGCAACATGATGCTGAACTCGCTGGTGATGGCGCTGATGATCGCGGTCGGCAAGATCGCGATCTCGATCATCTCGGCCTATGCGATCGTGTATTTCCGCTTTCCGTTCCGCATGCCGATCTTCTGGCTGATCTTCATCACCCTGATGCTGCCGGTCGAGGTCCGCATCTATCCGACCTACAAGATCGTTGCCGACCTGCACATGCTCGACAGCTATGCGGGTCTCTCGCTGCCGCTGATCGCCTCGGCCACCGCGACGCTGCTGTTCCGCCAGTTCTTCATGACCGTGCCGGACGAGCTCCTGGAAGCCTCGCGCATCGACGGCGCAGGCCCCTTCCGCTTCTTCTGGGATACGCTGCTGCCGCTGTCGCGCACCAACATGGCGGCGCTGTTCGTCATCCTGTTCATCCTCGGCTGGAATCAATATCTCTGGCCGCTGCTGATCACGACGCGCGACGACATGCAGACCATCCAGATCGGTATCCGCAAGATGATCACCACCACCGACGCGCTGACCGAATGGCCGATCGTGATGGCCACCGCCGTGCTGGCGATGCTGCCGCCGGTGTTCGTCGTCATCGTGATGCAGAAATTGTTCGTGCGCGGTCTGGTCGAGACGGAAAAGTGAAAATGGCGAATAGCGAGTGGCGAGCAGCGAATGGGGTCGCTGCGTCCGCCTTACGTATTAAACCTTCCCCATTCGCCACTCCCTATTCGCTACTCGCCGGAAAATCCCATGGCTAACGTCACCCTGCGCAACGTCCGCAAGACCTATCCCGGCGGCTTCGAGGCCATCAAGGGCGTCGACGTCGATGTCGGCGACGGACAGTTCTGCGTGCTGGTTGGCCCCTCCGGCTGCGGCAAGTCGACCTTGCTGCGCATGGTCGCGGGCCTCGAGACCGTCACCGGCGGCGAGATCGACATCGGCGGGCGCATCGTCAACGGAATCGAGCCCGCCGATCGCGACATCGCGATGGTGTTCCAGAACTACGCGCTCTATCCGCATATGAGCGTGTACAACAACATGGCCTATGGCCTGCGCAACCGCGGCATGGCGGAGGCCGAGATCAGGACCCGCGTCGACGAAGCCGCGCGCATCCTCGAGCTGACATCGATGCTGGAGCGCAAGCCGCGCCAGCTCTCGGGCGGCCAGCGCCAGCGCGTCGCCATGGGCCGCGCCATCGTGCGCCAGCCGAAGGTGTTCCTGTTCGACGAGCCGCTGTCGAACCTCGACGCCAAGCTGCGCATCGCGATGCGGGTCGAGATCCGCAAATTGCAGCGCCGGCTCAACACCACGTCGATCTACGTCACCCACGACCAGCTCGAAGCCATGACGCTCGCCGACATTCTGGTCGTGATGAACGGCGGCCAGGTCGAGCAGGTCGGCAATCCCCTTGCGATCTACGAGAAGCCGGCGACCACCTTCGTCGCCTCCTTCATCGGCGCACCGCCGATGAACCTGATGTCGACGCGGCCCGAGGAGATCCGCTCGCAGCTCGCCGGCAGCGCGGCGGCCGACGCCGGCATCCTCGGTATCCGCCCCGAAGACTTCGTCATCACCGACCAGACCCCGGCCGGCGGCGTCGCCTTGCCGCTGACCGTGGAAGCGATCGAGCGCGTCGGCGCCGAAACCTTCGTCTACGGCTGCCGCGAGCAGGAAGAGCAGCACGTCGCCGCCACCCCCGGCGAGCTGCCGCCCGGCGAGATCATCGTCCGCATTCCCGGAACCGAGGCCCCCGCCATCGGCGCGAAAATCCGGGTCGCGGCGGTGCGCAACAAGCTGCATTTGTTCAGCGGCGACGGGCGCAAGCGGCTTGAGGCCTGACCGGTCCCGAAGGGCCGGATAACAGAAACCGCGAAAACAACCCCATGCACAGTAGGAGGGGGCTTGTTTTCATTGGGATAAATCGCACGGCGTTTTCGTCATGCCCGGCCATGACGATCCAGACGCGCCTGGTGCGGTTGGTGGCCGCGTTGCGGCTGAATCGCGCATCCACAGCTTCCCGGCTACCTGCTTGAACCCACACGGGAACATGCCCATATTGCTGATCAAGGGGCGCCTCTTGCGGGCCCCGACACACCAAAGTCGCTTCTGCGAGGACTTTGTAAACTATGTCTCGTGTTCCCACGTTATCCAGTCCGTTCCTTCTGGGCTTCGACGAGATTGAGCGCGTGCTCGATCGCGTCGTCAAAGGCGCCGACGGCTACCCTCCCTACAATATCGAGAGGTGCGACCGATCGGACGGCCAACCCGAGCGCTTGCGCATCACGCTGGCGGTCGCCGGATTTACGCGCGACCAACTCGATGTAACCATTGAGGAAAACCAGCTCGTGATCCGCGGGCGGCAGCAGGACGACAAGTCCCGGCAATACATCCATCGCGGCATCGCCGCGCGCCACTTCCAGCGCACCTTCGTGCTGGCGGAGGGGATGCTGGTGCTGGGTGCGGATCTGAAGAACGGGCTGTTGTCGATCGATCTGGCCCGGCCTGAACCGGAAAGGATCGTTAAGACAATCGCTATCAATGAGCACGAATAATGGAACGAGTAGCGGACTCGACCGCTTAGTGTTCCAGAGGAGTCGAGACCATGAGTGAAGGTCACGTTGCGTTCGAATACGAAGCCAAGAATGTCTCCCCGGAGACGCTGGCAACCCTCGGCGAAGGCCATATCGCCTATGTGAAGCAGATCCGCTCGGAAGACGTGCCGGGCCTGTTTCCCGAAGCGCCGAAAATCGCGCCGGGCCTCAAGCTCTTCGCGCTCCATGCCGCCGACGGCACACCGATCATGCTGACCGACAGCCGCGAAGCCGCCGTCGCCAACGCCTGGAGCAACGAGCTGCAAGCCGTCAGCGTGCACTGAGCGCACGCACGTCGCACGGATAGGGTTTCAAGCGGGCATGCCTTCGCACGAAGGCGTGCCCGTTTGCATTTGGAGGTGATGTTTTCGCATCACCATCGCCAGCCAAAGGGAATTCGGCGATGTCGCCGCCCGCGTGCGGGGGCGGCCTTGGCTCTTGCGTGCAGGAGACCGTCATCAATCTCGTGATTTGACATTTCGTTCGTGTTTGTCAAATCTGACAAAATGCAGGCCAAGGCCCCTCCCCAGGACCGGATCCTCGACGCCGCCATGCGCGTGTTCCGGCGCCACGGCTTCCGCCGCTCCTCGATCGAGCAGGCGGCGGCGGAAGCCGGACTGACGCGGCAGGCGCTCTATCATCACTTCGCCTCCAAGGAGGCGCTGTTTCGCGCCGTGCTCGAGCGGCTCTACGAGCAGGGGCTCGCTGCCGAAATCGCGGCAGCGAAGGCTGCGGAAGAAGCGGGCCTCGAGCTTGCCGACATCCTGGTCGCCGAGATCGGTGCGCGAATGCAGTCGCTGCTCGCTTCGCTCAAGGACTCCCCCCATACCGAGGAGCTGTTTTCCGAGCACCTCGCGCAGGCGCGCGACCTCTATCAGAGCTATTCCAACCGTTTCGCCGACGAGATCGCAACCACGATCGCGCGGGTGTGCCGCAAGCGAAAGCTCACGCTCGAAAGCGGCGTCAGCGTTCGCGAGCTCGCGCGCTGCGTCGAGATGGCGATCCACGGCACCAAATCCGCTTTCCCTTCCATGCAGCCGGTCGAGGCGTTCCTGAAACAGCTCGAGACCATGCTGCGCATGCTGATCGCCGGCGCGATGGCGCCGTCTGCAAAGAAGTCCCTACGCAAAACGGGAGTTCGAAAATGACCACCACGACCATCAATGGACGGCCTCTGATGCTACCCGACGATCCGGATGCGCTCCTGATCGACGTGATCCGCGATGGCGGCCTCACCGGCACCAAACTCGTCTGCGGCTCCGGCGTCTGCGGCGCCTGCACCGTGCTGCTCGACGGCACGCCCGTCGTGAGCTGCCTGTTGCCGGCACAGGCGGCCGCCGACAAATCGCTGACGACCATCGAGGGCGTCGGAGCAGCCGGATTGCATCCGGTGCAGAAGGCGTTCATGGCGCACGACGCCCTGCAATGCGGCTTCTGCACGCCGGGCTTTGTCGTCGAAGCCACCGCCTTCCATGACAGCTGGCGCGCGACCAAGGGCGCGGCGACACCCTCGCGCGAGGAGATTGCCGCCGCGCTATCGGGACATCTCTGCCGCTGCGGCGCCTATGAAGGCATCTATCGCGCCGTCGCCGACGCATGCTCGGGCAGATTCGACGGCAACGATCCCATCGCGCCGCGGCTGGAAGCCCGCGACAAGGTGACGGGACTGGCCCGCTACACGGTCGACATCCACCATGACGGCCAGCTCGAAGGCGTCATCCTGCGCGCGCACCTCGCGCATGCGAGGATCACCGGGCTTGATCTGGCGCCGGCGCGCGCCATTGCCGGTGTTGCAGCGGTCGTTCCGCTGCTCGACGATGACAACATGGTCCGCTTCGTCGGTGCGCCGATTGCAGCCGTTGCGGCCAAGGATCGCCGCACCGCACTGAAGGCGATCGCCGCGATCGGCTTCAAGCCCGAACCTTTGCCCGCCGTGATCGGGCTCGAAGCAGCGCGACGCGACGATGCGCCCGTCGTGTTCGAAAAGAAGGACCGCAAGCGTGCCGGCAACGTGTCCGAGGGCGCCGGCGGCGCTCCGGTGTCGTGGAAGGGCAATGTGCGCGGGCCTTCGGCACCGTTCTCGCAGAAGGCCAGGCAGGCCAAGAGCTGGCTTGACGAAGCGCGCCAGCAACGCAATCCGCTACTTGTCGAGGAGACCTTTCGCGTCTCGACGCAACAGCACGCAAGCCTCGAACCACATGCCGCCGTGGCCAGGTTCGATGGCGACCAGCTCACCGTGCATATCTCGACCCAGGCCATTCACGAGAGCATGGAGAAGATCGCCAAGCGTTATGGCCTTCCGCACGACAAGGTACGTGTGATCGCCGACCATGTCGGCGGCGGGTTCGGCTCCAAGGGCAGCGTTGGGCTGGAGACCATCGCCGCGATCGAGCTTGCGCGCGCCGCGAAGGCGCCAGTGCGCGTCACCTTCGATCGTGAAGAGGAGCTTTCCGTCACCGGCTATCGTCCGGCCGCCGAGCTGAAGCTGTCCTTGCTGCCTTCGGCGGAAGGCCGCCTCAAGGCGCTGTCGCTCACCGCCCATGCCGATACCGGCGCCGCCGTGAACTCGCTGATCGCCGGCCTGGCGCGGCTGATCTATCCGGCCGAAGCAAAGGAACTCGTCGACTTCGACGTGCTCAGCAATTTGCCGCCCGGCGCGCCGTTCCGCGGCCCCGGCGGTCCGCCGATGTCGTTTGCGCTGGAGCAGGCGGTCGACGAAGCGGCGCTGCGCATGAAGGTCGATCCGATTCACCTGCGCAAGCTCTGGGACCCAGATCCCAACCGCCAGCGATTGTACGACTGGGCTGCCGGGCTCGACGTCTGGAAGAACCGCAAGCCGGCAGTCTCGCAGACTGGCCGCTACCGGCGCGGCGTCGGCGTCGCCACCGGCTACTGGCTCTATCTCTGGCAGACCGGCTCCTCGGTCGAACTCGCGATCAAGGGCGGCCGCATCGTCGCAAGCTGCGCGGTACAGGATATCGGCACGGGCACGCGCAGCGTGATCGCGAACACCGTCGCGAAGGCGTTCGATCTCGAGCCGCAGGACGTGGAAGTTCGCATCGGCCGCTCCAACCTGCCGCCCGGACCGGGCTCCGGCGGCAGCCGCGTCACCGCCTCGGTGGTGCCGCCGACCTTGCTCGCCATCGACAAGCTGAAAGCGGAAATCAGGCGCACCGCGTCTCGCACACCTGCTCCGGGCTCGAACGCGCCGTGGCGCGAGATGATCGCGGCTTCTCCCGACATCGCCGTGTCGGCGAGACGCCAGGAGGACGGCAAACCGCCGCGCGGCGTCAGGCCCGCGCTGCACGAGGCGGGCATCATGGGCCGGGTGTTCGGTTGGGTGCTGCGTCTGATGAACCACATGGTGGTCGGCGCCGGAGTGCCGAGCTCGGTGCAGGTGATGGAAGTCGAGGTCGATACCTGGCTCGGCCATGTGCGCGTGCTCAACGCCTATACGGGCCTCGCGATCGGCAAGCTCGCCGCGCCGGCGCTGGCGCGAAGCCAGGCCGCGGGCGCGGTGATCCAGGGCATCGGCTACGCACTCTATGAGTCGCGGGAGACCGATCCTTTGAGCGGCCACATCCTGAGCGGCAGCATGGAGGATTATCGCATTCCGGGGATTGGGGACATGCCAAGATTGGAAGTGCATTTCGACGAGGCCGGTTTCGAGCATGTGCCGGGCGGCAGCGTCGGCATCGGCGAAGTCGCCACCGTGCCGACCTCGCCCGCGATCGCCAACGCCATCCGCGATGCGATCGGCGTGAGACTGACCGAAATTCCGTTCCGGCCCGATCGTCTGATGGCCGCGCTGAAAGGGAGGGATGCAGCATGAGTGTCGCCGTCACGACCGCAAATCCCACGCCTGAATTCCGCGCCGGAGGCACCGACTTCAGCGAACGCCGCCGCAGCGGCGTGTCGCAGGGAACGCCGATCGATATTTCGGCCACCGGCGACAAGACGATCTCCTGGAACGCCGACGGAGCAGCCCGGATCGGCGCGCTGACCACCATCGCCACGATCGCGACGGATCCGCGCATCGCCGCTGCCTATCCCGGCATTGCGGCGAGTGCGCAAGGGCTCGCCACGCCACAGGTGCGCCACGTTGCAACGCTCGGCGGCAATCTCGCGCAGCGTTCACGCTGCTGGTATTTCCGCCGGGCCGACATCGATTGCCTGAAGAAAGGTGGCAGCACCTGCCCTGCCCGGTCTGGCAATCATCTCTATGGCGTTGCCTTCGATCTCGGCGACTGCGTCGCGCCGCATCCCTCGACCATGGCGGCGGCGCTGCTCGCCTATGATGCGACCATCACCACGGACCGGCGCAGCGGATTGACGATTGCCGGCCTGCTCGGCGACGGCTCGGTCGCGCACGCCGATCATACACTCGCAGCAGGCGAGATGATCAAAAGCATCGCGCTTCCTGCTCCGATTGAGGGCGAGCGCGCTTCCTACAAGCGGGCGATCAGCCGGACCTATGCGGAATGGCCGCTGGTGGAACTCTGCGCCCGCACCGTGATCGCCGACGGCAAGTTCCAGCTCGTGCGTCTCGCTGCAGGCGGCGTCGCGCCCGTGCCGCTTCGCCTCACCGCCGCGGAAGTCGCGCTCGGTGGCAAGATTGTCAATGCGGCATCGATCGCAGAAGCGGCGAAAGCGGCGACCTTGGGCGCCCAACCATTGCCGATGACGGCCTACAAGCTCGATCTCCTGCAAGGGCTGATGCGCGACGTGCTGGAGCGGCTTTCGGATTAGCCGGTCGCGCACGCCGCGAAGCCGCTGCAGCCAAGGCCTGGAGCAATGAGCGATAAGCGTGCGCTGAGCACGCGCTTCGCAGGAAGCAATTCGATCGGGCATGACTTCGCAGGAAGGCGTGCCCGTTTTCGTTGTGAGCGGCTTCGAAAAGTTCGTCGTCATGCCCGGGCTTGCCCGTGCATGACGACGCTGAGAGTTCAACGCCTCAACAGAGAGTCTCGATCGTCACGGTGTGAGGCGGTGGAGTCGACTTTACGCCGCGGTCGCCGGCGGCAGCGCCAGCACCGAGTAGATCGCCTGGGCGTCGCGCGAGGCGCGGAGCTTCTTGGCGATGTCCTGGTCGCGGAGCAGGCGGGCGATGCGCGCGAGGGCCTTGAGGTGATCGGCGCCGGCGCCTTCGGGGGCCAGCAGCAGGAAGACCAGATCGACCGGCTGGCCGTCCATGGCCTCGAAATCGATCGGACGGTCGAGCCGCGCGAACAGGCCAAAGATCTTTTCGAGCTTGGGCAGCTTGCCGTGCGGAATGGCGACGCCATAGCCGACCGCGGTGGTGCCGAGCTTCTCACGCTGCAGCAGCACCTCGAACACGGAGCGCTCGTTCTGCCCGGTCAGCTCGGCGGCCCTGGCCGCGAGCTCCTGCAAGGCCTGCTTCTTGCTGTTGACCTTCAATGCCGGGAGAATCGCCTCGGGTGCGACCAGATCGGTAATCGGCATGGAGGCTTTCCGAGGTGAATTAAACCGTCAGGTTCCGATTTGGCCCGCTTGATAGACCAAGCTGGGCCGGCGTCAATAACATGAAGCAG
This sequence comes from Bradyrhizobium sp. CFUWI, assembly GCF_056429085.1. Taxonomy (NCBI): domain Bacteria; kingdom Pseudomonadati; phylum Pseudomonadota; class Alphaproteobacteria; order Hyphomicrobiales; family Nitrobacteraceae; genus Bradyrhizobium; species Bradyrhizobium sp. CFUWI. The sequence goes on along the minus strand of NZ_JBWJZE010000005.1, from coordinate 59,201 downwards.
GAGGTGGACTTAGCCCAATCCAGATGTGGGGGGCTTCTACTCCAACGCAATCCCGGTGCCAACTCCCGCGTGCGGCTTTGCCACGGTCATTGTTAAGGGCCGGGATCGTACGGCCCCCCCCCGCCCGGCCTAACCGCCCGCCTTGCCGTCCGCCTTGGCCCCCGGCGGATCGATCCAGCCGACATTGCCGTCCGCCCGGCGGTAAATGATGTTCACCCGGCCCGAAGAGCCATGCTGGAATACCAGGCAAGGTGCGCCGCTGAGGTCGAGTTCCATGACCGCCTCGCTGACCGAAAGCTGTTTCAACGACGTGGTTTGCTCCGCAATGATCACGGGGCTGTAGCCGGTGACGTCCTCTTCGCCCTCTCCGGGCGCCTCGAGCACGTAAGCCGTCGCGTCGAGCGCCGCCAGCGCTTCGGAGGCGACATGGGCCTTGCGGGCGGAGCGGTCCTTGAGCCGGTTCTTGTAGCGGCGCAGCCGCTTCTCGATCATCACCAGCGCCTGGTCGGCGCTGGCATAGGCATCCGGCGCGTTCGAATCGGCCTCCAGCGTGATCCCCGAATCGAGGTGCAGGGCGCAATCGGTGCGGAAGCCGAAGCCATCCTTGCTGAGCGTGATGTGGCCGGAATAATTGCCGTCGAAATATTTGCGCAGCACCTCGTCGGTGCGATCGGCAACGCGGCCCCGCAGGGCCTCCCCGACGCTGATGCTCTTGCCCGAAATCCGAAGAGTCATGGATGCCTCGCTTGGTTTGCTCATCAGCTGCGACGACATCATCGCAGCTGAAGTCGTTCCCTGCGCGTGATCTCCCCACGAGCACTTTCCGAGTTGATGGGGAGGGGAAACCGCTGTGCACTTTTCCGGATCATGCGCGTGCCTGGATCGGTTGCAAAGGGGAGCCGAGAGTAGCGCGATTTCGCGCCAGCGCAATCAGGCCGGTTCGGGATTGCGCGAGCGATCGGACAAGGCGGTGGAGAGGACGTTACCAAGGGCGCTCTGCTTGTCGCGGCGGCGTTGCACCGAGGAAGGAATGCGCATGGCTTCGCGGTATTTCGCGACCGTGCGGCGGGCAATATCAATGCCCGAGGCGCGCAAGCGTTCCACGATGGTGTCGTCCGACAGGATCGCGCTGGGCTCTTCCGAATCGATCAGCTGCTTGATGTGGTGACGCACGGCTTCGGCGGAATGCGCCTCGCCGCCGTCGGCCGAGGCGATCGAGGCCGTGAAGAAATATTTCAGCTCGAACGTGCCGCGATTGGTCGCCATGTACTTGTTGGCGGTGACGCGCGACACCGTGGATTCATGCATCTGAATGGCGTCGGCGACGGCCTTCAGATTCAGCGGGCGCAGATGCGCCACGCCGTGGGTGAAGAAGCCGTCCTGCTGGCGCACGATCTCGGTTGCAACTTTCAGGATGGTGCGGGCGCGCTGGTCGAGCGCGCGCACCAGCCAGGTCGCGTTCTGCAGCGCGTCGGTGAAATAGGACTTGTCGCCGTCCTTGCCGACCTTCTTCGACAGCTCGGAATAATAGGTCTGGTTGACCAGCACGCGCGGCAAGGTGTCGCTGTTGAGCTCGACATGCCAGCCGCCGTCGGGACCCGGACGGACATAGACGTCGGGTACCATGGTCTGCAAACGCGCCGAGCCGAACTTCATGCCCGGCTTGGGATTGAGGCGGCGGATCTCGCCGATCATGTCGGCGATGTCCTCGTCGTCGACGCCACAGATCTTGCGCAAGGCCACGATGTCGCGCTTGGCGAGCAGATCGAGATGCTCGACGAGAGCCTGCATCGCGGGGTCGTAGCGGTCGAGCTCGCGGAGCTGGATCGCGAGGCATTCGCTCAAGGAGCGCGCGCAGATGCCGGGGGGATCGAATTTCTGCAGCACCGCGAGGACGCCCTCGACGTCGGCTTGCGATGCGCCAAGACGCTCGGCGGCCTGGCCGAGATCGGGCGGCAGATAGCCGGCCTCGTCGACGAGGTCGATCAGGTACTGGCCGATCATGCGCTGCGCAGGCGCGGTGAAGGCCACCGAGAGCTGCTCGGCAAGATGGTCCGAGAGCGTCAACTCCGCGGCCACGAAGGCCTCGAGATTGTAGTCCTCGTCGCCGGAGGCGCCGCCGCCCCATTCGGTGTAGGTGGTCGGCGCGGCGTCCTGGGCGTTGCGCGCGGCCGCCTCGGCCGGCTCCTCGGAGAAGACGTTGTCCAGGCCCGTGTCCAGGGTCTGCTCGATCTCGGCGCGGGTGCCGAGATCCTTGCTCATCCATTCGTCCTGGCCCGGCTCGAAGCCGTCCGCGCTGCCGCCAAAGCCATCGTCACCCTGGCCTTCGCCCTGGCCACCGGCCTCGTCGCCATGGCCGTACGGGCCGGCATCAGTGGGGGTCTCGCCCGCGGGGGCCTCGTCATTGGCCCGTTCCAGCAGAGGGTTCCGCTCAAGCTCCTCTTCCACGAACGTCGTGAGATCGAGATTGGACAATTGCAGCAGCTTGATCGCCTGCATCAGCTGCGGCGTCATCACCAGCGACTGCGATTGCCGGAACTCTAATCTCTGCGTGAGCGCCATGAAGCAAGAACCGTTCCCAAAAAATTGGTCCGATTTTTGCTTATCTTAGTCCAAGCCCGATGTACATGTCTTGACGAAACGCAAAAACGGGCTAGAGGCGGAATTCCTCGCCAAGGTAAAGGCGGCGCACGTCCGGATCGGCGACGATCTCATCCGGGCTCCCCTCGGTCAGGATTTCCCCGGCATAGACGATATAGGCGCGATCGGTGAGGCCGAGCGTCTCGCGCACATTGTGGTCGGTGATCAGCACGCCGATGCCGCGATTGGTGAGATGGCGGACGAGGTCCTGGATGTCGCCGACGGCGATCGGGTCGATGCCGGCGAAGGGCTCGTCGAGCAGCATGTAGTTCGGCCGCGTCGCCAGCGCACGCGCGATCTCGACGCGGCGGCGCTCGCCGCCCGACAGTGCGATCGACGGCGATTTGCGCAGCCGCGTGATGTTGAATTCGTCGAGCAGGGAGTCGAGCTGCTGCTCGCGCTTCTTGCGCGAGGGCTCGACCACTTCGAGCACGGCGCGGATATTCTGCTCGACGGTGAGGCCGCGGAAGATCGAGGCTTCCTGCGGCAGATAGCCGATGCCGAGCCGCGCGCGCTGATACATCGGCAGTCTGGTGACGTCGTGGCCGTCGAGCTCGATCGCGCCGCGATCGGCCTTGATCAGGCCGGTGATCATGTAGAACACGGTGGTCTTGCCGGCGCCGTTCGGGCCGAGAAGGCCGACCGCTTCGCCGCGGCGCACATAGATGCTGACGCCGCGTACCACCTGCCGGCTGCCGAAGGCCTTTTCCACGCTATGCACAGCCAGGAAACCCGGCCGCTTCAGGAGCTGAGGTCCGCCGGTGCCATTGGACTTGCCGGCAGCCCTGACGGGGTGAACCGGCTGCGGACGCGGCTCGGGTTGATAATCGTGCTGGTAGTCGCCTTGATAGTCGCCCTGGAACTGGCCGGGCGCATGCATCGCCTGGTCACGGGCGATCGGCGGCGCGTCGCGGATCGGGCTGGTCACGAGCCCGCCGACACCGTCACCGAGCGTGGTGATGTCCTGACGGGCAAATCCTGGCCGGCCGCGCTTGGCGGGGCGCCGACGGAACATGCTGAAGAGATCGACCATCCCCGCCTTCCAGCCTTTCGCGACGATCCTGCGCGAATTCGCGCGATCTGCCGCAGCGGCCTTCGATTCGCCGATGCAGCATGAGTGAAGGGATGTCTCATGCCCAGTGAAACACGCCCGAAAAGCGGCGAACCCCGCTTCGAAGCCTTGTGCGCTAGATACAGTCTCGCCGGCCAAGCTTCAACCTCGGTTCGGCCGCATCCGAACCAAGCCGTTGAATTATTTCGGTTTACTTGCACCGGGCAATTGCAGAGGCGGCGCCCCGCCGGTCTTGCCGCCCTGGCTCCCCTGGCCGCAATCGCTGCCGCCGCCCTGCGGCAGCAGGGCCTGAACCCGGCCATTGTCGGATTCCACCCGCGACACGCCTGTCGTCATGTCGACCATCAAGCGGTCGCCGCGCAGCACGTTCTTGCACTGCGTCAGAACCACCTGGCCGGAGCCGCCGAGCATGGTGATGAGATTGGTCTTGGTGTCGAACACGGCGGTATCGCCTGTGACCACCTGGTCCTTCTGGGTGACCACGACATTGCCGCGCGCCTCCAGCCGCTTGATCGAGGAGCTGCCGCCCGGACCCGGCTGCGCCGACTGCATCGGCGCGGATTTGGCGCCTTTTGCGGGTGCGGGCTGCGGCGTGGCGGGCTTGTCGCCGCCGGATTCGTAGAACACCACCAGCGTCTTCGAGGTCATGGTGGTGTCGCCCTGGATGACCTTCACGTTGCCGGCGAAGGTCGCCTCCTTCTTCTTGTCGCGCATCTCGAGCGAGGCGGCCTCGATCTGGATCGGCTGGTCGCGGTTCTGCGAAAAGCCCTGCATCGCGTTGGGCACGCCCTGCATCGCGCTCTGCGCGATGGCCGCGCTACCCGCGACCAGCGCGATGCCGACCGCAAATGCAGCCGCGCTGATGATGGCGCACCGCTTGTCGTCGCTGCGCGAAAAGATCCCGGTCATCAAAATCATCTTGTGTTGGCAGACTTGTTCTGAGGCGTACGTGTCTTTGCCGGCGGCGCGGGCTCGACCGGCGCAGGCTGTGCGGCGGCAGGGTCGTCCAGCTTGTCCAGATGCATCACCACATTGCCTTCGAAACGGATGACGTCGCCGCCTTCCGTAATTCGCAAGCGATCGGCGGTCAGCGTGCCGTTGGTCAGCTTGACGTCGACACGCTCGTCCGAGGAGACCGTGCCCTTGTTCATGTCGACGAAGGCGGAGTTCAGCCGCGCCTCGTAGCCGGTGGAGGTGCGCAGGAAGATGTCCTTGTGCAGGTCGAGCTGCTGCTGCTTGTTGTCGAAGCGGCCGGTGCGGGCATCGAGGAACAGGGTGGATTGATCCTCCATCAGCACTTTCGCGCGCAGGTCGTTGAGATCGACATGATCGGGATCGGTGATGTCCTGCGTCGCGGTCTTGGCCCAGAGCTCGTAGGGCCGCCGATCCGGCGTGAAGCCGGACAGATGCGGCGATTCCATCGTGATCTTGGTGCCCGACACCACCATGTTTTCGACCGTGAGCGGCAGCTCCGGAATCCTGAACTTGTTGAAGAACGCGATGTAGATAATCACGGCCATGGCCACGACCACTGTCGCGGGGACCCCGACCCGCAGAATCCGCACCAGACGGCTGTGGCGCGCCGCGCTGGCAAACTTCGCCGCGAGCGCGGCGTCGTAGGTGGGATTGTGGGCCGAATTCACCTGAGCTCCTGAGGTGTCGCTCGCCAAGCCGGGTCGAGGGCGCCCCCATTGTACCCGCCGCCGCCGCAATATGCAGCCTTGGACGTATGCCTGGACGTGTCAGGCTTGGACGTACCAGGCTTGGACAGGCCGCAGGAAAGTGTCCGAAACGGGGCGCAAACCCGACTCTATCTGGCGGTCGAGGGCTCAGGAATGCGCGAAAATGTCCTCTTCCGCCCAGCCCTGGAGGTCGAGCAGGGCCCGGGTCGGCAGGAAGTCGAAACAGGTCCTGGCCAGCTGCGCGCGGCCTTCCCGGACCAGCATGGCATCCAGCCGTTCGCGCAAGGCATGCAGGTGCAGCACGTCGGAGGCGGCGTAGGCGAGCTGCGGCTCGGTGAGGCTGTCCGAACCCCAGTCGCTGGATTGCTGCTGCTTGGAGAGGTCGACATTGAGCACCTCGCGCACGAGGTCTTTCAGGCCGTGGCGGTCGGTGTAGGTACGGGTCAGGCGCGAGGCAATCTTGGTGCAGTAAATCGGCCCGGTCATGACGCCGAAGGTCTGGTACAGCACCGCGACGTCGAACCGCGCGAAGTGGAAGATCTTGGTGATGGCGGGATTGGCCAGCAGCGCCTTCAGGTTCGGCGCGTCGGTGTGACCCTTGGGGATCTGCACCACGTCGGCGCTGCCGTCGCCGGGCGAGAGCTGCACCACGCAGAGCCGGTCGCGGTGCGGATTCAGCCCCATGGTCTCGGTGTCGATGGCCACCGCATTGGTGTAGCGCGTGAGGTCGGGCAGGTCGCCGCGGTGCAGGCGTACGGTCATGGCGTTTCAAAGCCTCGGGTCGAATCGGTTGCGTCGGCACAATAGCTAATTCGGATCGCCCGCGATGTAGCCATTGCCGGCGGGCCGCGCAAGCACGCGGTTCGGTCAGATCGCCGCCGACATGATGCAGACCATCGCCGCGACCGTGATGCGGCTGGCGCCCGCGCAAACCCCTCAGGGCGTCTTCTTCTGCGCGGGCGTGGCCGGCCTCACGGGCGTCACCTGGGCTTGCGGCTGTGCCGATGCAGCTTCCGGCGTCGCGATCGCGATCGCGAACAGGCGCCATTGCCCTGCTACGATCTGAAACGTCAGATCGAACTGGATCTGCTGCGGCCGGGTTGGAATGTAACCTGCGAGGCGCAGCATTCCGCGCTGGTCGAGCGCGGGCGCTTCGCTGAATTGCGGCGCCAGCAATGCCGCAGCATAGAGATCGAAATTGCGGCGCCGCAGGTCGAGAAAATTCAGCCCGAGATCTGCGGCGGTGTTGCGCGCCTGGAAGTCGGGCGCCGCAAGATCGCGCAGCACCGTGTAATTGCCCGTGCGGTTAGCATCATTGAGCGTGAGCAGCGTCGAGCGGATCAGATAGAGCGCCTTCTCCAACGTGACGGGCAGCGACGGCTGCGCCGGGGCCGGCTCGGGCGTCTTTTGCTGCGCCATCGCCCCGCTGCCACAGGACAGCAGCAACGCCAGTGCAATCACGGCTCGCACAATCAATCGCATGGCACGGCCCTTTGCATGAAGTGGCCTGCTGCCTTCACCAGCCGACGCGCATGCCGACGCGGCCGCCCAAGCCGCCGCCATTCGTGCCATAGGTCAGCCCGCCACTGGCCTGCACGTGCTCGCTGACGCGCAGCGCCGCACTCATCGAGAGCGCATTGGTGTTCTGAAACGTGCCCCAGTTCATGCTCATCGCCATCTTCTCGGACGGCATCAGCCAGGGCGAGCCGGACATCGCGAAGGCCATCGCGACACCGTTGACCGCCTTGCCGGTCCTGCCGTCGAGGTCGTTGAGCCGGGCATTGATGCCTGCGAGCTGGCTGTTGATGCCTGCGATATCCGCGGGGCTCGCAAACCCGAGCGCGCTGAGCGAGGTGGATGCGAGATTGCCGGCCGCGTCGGTGGTGACGAGCTGCACGGGTCCGGACTGCGCGGCTGTGCTCGCGGCCGAGGTGACGCCTGACATCGTGTAGGTATTGCTCGCCGTCCCGTAAACCTGCTGGTTCGCGCGCGTCGCGGTGGCGCCATTGCCAATCGCGGCCGAGTTCGCGAAAGTTGCCGATGTGCCATTACCGAAGGCCGACGAATTCGCGCCGGTGGCGTTGGCGCCGTTGCCCACGGCAGTGTTTGCCACACCGTTTCCGCTCGCATTAGCGCCGTTTCCGATGGCGGTGTTGAAGCTGCCGGTGCCGCTGGCATCAGATTGCGCACCGTTCGCGACGTTCCCAGAATTGGTGCCATGGGCATGCGCCAGATAGCCGGTCGCCGTGTTGAAGCTGTTGGTGCCAAGCGCGACGGCGGCGTTGCCGGTGGCGACGTTGTTGCTTCCGGACCCGCTCGCGTTGGTATTCAGGCCGGTCGCGATATTGTAGCTGTTGTCGCCGGTCGCGTTGGAGTTGACGCCGGTCGCAATGTTGCTGCTGCCGTTGCCGAAGGCGTTGGCGTTGGTCCCCGTCGCGGTGTTGGCGCTGGCGTCCCCGTAAGCCCTGGCGACAAACCCGGTCGCAAGATTTCTGCTGTTGTTGCCGGAGGCATTGGAACTGCGCCCTGTCGCAACGTTCCTGCTGTTGTCTCCGTTGGCCAGGGCGGTGAGCCCGGACGCAAGATTGCCGCTGTTGTTGCCGCTGGCGTTGGCGCCGGCGCCGGCCGCGATATTGGTACTGTTGTCACCGCTGGCTTGCGCGTTGTTTCCGGACGCCATGTTTTTGCTGCCTTCACCGCTGGCAATGGCTCCCGCTCCGGTCGCGCTGTTGAAACTGTTGTTGCCGCTGGCGTTGGCATTGTTTCCCGTGGCCCCATTGGAGCTGCTATCGCCGCTGGCGTTAGCGCCGGCCCCGACCGCGGAGTTGTTGCTGCCGTTGCCGGCAGCGGAAGCGGAGGGCCCGCAGGCAAAATTGCCCCCTGAGCCGGCCGCACTGGCGCCTTGATCGGACAAGGCACCATCCACGCAGATGAACTGGGCCCGGGCTTGCGGCGCGCCGGCGCAGGCCGCGATCACGGCAAGCAGCGCCGTTGCGAGACAGGCGGCGATTCGCGCGCGCAACGAAATCATCATGTTGGTCCCCACCCCGTCCTCCAACCTTGCGACCGGCAAGTGGCGCAGGAGGATCGAAGACCGCCGTCACTTCCAGCCCCAGGCCGCCACCGCGTCAAACGATTGACGCTTGCGCGGCACGGCGACACTCAAAGCATGCAGTCCATCGCTTTGGAAGACGCCGGATGCGCGAGGGACCGCGCGGCATTGCGTCCTCCCATATTCATGGGGTGCGGGGCCGGCGCCCGGCTTCTCAGCCCGCGCACGCCTTTCGCGAAGCCACCGGACGGTTGGTCGGATCGCGGGCTGTTGCACGGATCCCACAACCCGGCGCGTGCTTCGGATTCCGTCAGGAATGAGGGCCGTGCGCCCGTGAAAATCATGCGGGCCCACCCCATCTTCCGCTTTCTCTCCCCGCCACCCGACGAAATCGAGATCCATGACCGAACAGACGCTCGCTGCGCCTATCGAGGCCCCATCGGAACGCCCGCGCGGCTTCTCGCGCTATCAGGCGTTTCTCATCGCGCTGCTCGCGTTCACGCAGTTCACCATCATCCTCGACTTCATCATCATGTCGCCGCTCGGCGCCATCCTGATGCCAGCGCTCGACATCACGGCTACCCAGTTCGGGGTCGCGGTGTCGGCCTACGCGTTCAGTGCCGGCATTTCGGGCGTGCTGGCCGCCGGCTTTGCCGATCGCTTCGATCGCAAGCGCCTGCTGTTGTTCTTCTATGTCGGCTTCACGCTCGGCACCGCGCTGTGCGCGGCTGCGCCGAACTACCATGTGCTACTGCTCGGCCGGGTTGTGACCGGATTGTTCGGCGGCGTGATCGGCGCGGTCGTGCTCGCCATCATCACCGACCTGTTCCCGCTGCACATGCGCGGCCGCGCGATGGGGACCATCCAGACGGCGTTCGCGGCGAGCCAGGTGCTCGGCATTCCCGCCGGGCTGTTTCTCGCCAATCGCTGGAGCTGGCATGTCTGCTTCATCGCGATCGTCGTGGTGTCGGTCGCTGCGATCGCCATCATCGCCTTCGCCATGAAGCCGGTCGATGCGCATCTGAAGCTGAAGCAGGACAGAAACCACCCGTTCCACCATCTGATCGCGACCCTCGCGCAGCCACGCTATACGCTGGCCTTCGCGGTCACGACGCTGCTGGCGACCGGCGGATACATGCTGATGCCGTTCTCCAGCGCCTTCACCGTGAACAATCTCGGCATCGACATCACGCATCTGCCGACGATCTATCTCGTCTCCGGCCTGTTCAGCATCGTCACGGGGCCGCTGGTCGGCCGCGCCAGCGACGCGTTCGGCAAATACCCGACCTTCGTGTTCGGCAGCGCGGTGTCCGTGATCATGGTGCTGATCTACACCCATCTCGGCCACGTCACGCTCGCGACCGCGATCCTCGTCAACGTGCTGATGTTCGTCGGCATCTTCTCGCGCATGATCCCGTCGCAGGCGCTGATGTCGGCGATCCCCGATCACGACCAGCGCGGCTCGTTCAGCGCGATCAGCGCCTCGCTGCAGCAGCTCTCCGGCGGCCTCGGCTCGGTGCTCGCCGGCGCGATCATCGCGCAGGCGCCCGACGGCGCGCTGCTGCATTTCGACCAGATCGGCTACGTCGTCGTCGCCACGACGATCATCACGCTGGTGATGATGTACTTCGTGCAGAAGGCGGTGGCGGAGCGGGCGGGGAAAAGGGTGGTGTGAGGGGAGAGCGGACGGAGCTGGCCGAGGCTTGATGCAATGACCGTCCAATAATAGTTATTAGAGGGCATATTGGTGGAGCAAATCGGCATGGCCGTCAGCGCAGACCTTGGCGAAGCCCTTGAAAATTTTGTGAAAAAGCTGGTTGCATCGGGCCGGTACCACTCCAAGAGCGAGGTATTGCGGGAGGGCGTGCGGCTGATTCAGGAGCGTGAAGCTCGTCTGGCCGCTTTGGACGCTGCGATCGCACGCGGGATTGAGGATGCCGATGCGGGGCGGGTCAAATCGAGTTCCGAGGTGTTTGACCGGCTGGAAGCGAGATTGACCACCAAGGCCGACCGCAAGTGATCGTCGTCATTACCGCCGAAGCGGAGGCCGACATCGAGGAGATCGCGTCATACGTCGCCGAGCAGAGTCCGCAGAGCGCACTCAAGCTGATCCGCGGGCTGCGCGAGAAGTGCGAGTCCCTCGCTGACGCGCCGCGCGGCTATCCCTTGGTCCCGCGCTACGAAGACAAAGGCGTTCGCCGGCGACCGTTCGGGAGCTTTTTGATTTTCTATCGTGTCGGCATCGATGCGATCCACATCCTCCACGGCGCACGAGACTACGAGCCTCTGCTCTTCCCGGAGGATTAGATTTCAGGATCGACCGCAATGTGCCGCTCGCACACGCCATAAAATGGTGCCCAGGAAAGGATTGGCTGGCCGAGCCAGTATCCTATTGTGAAACTTAGCGTTTTTCAACTCTCGAATCAAGTTGTTACACAGGCTCGTGTCTCACGCGTCGAGCCGTCCGCGCTGATAGCTGTGGCTTCACTTAGTCCCAGCCGATTTTCTGTTCCGTTTTTGCCTATTCCGGACCATGAATCGCGGGGGTTGTCCTTCTGATTCTATCAACCGGAGATTCCCTTCATGGGCATTTTCATCGTGGCTTACGATTTAAAGACACCGGGCAAGAATTATTCTGAACTGATCCGGGCCATTGAAAGTGTCCCGTGCTGTCATGCTCAAGGCTCCGTCTGGTTCGTGGAGCATGAGGGGCCTCCTTCAGTCATCCGAGATATTTTGGCGAACCACATAGATGCCAACGACATTCTGTTCGTTGACGCCGTTAGTTCCACTTGGGCCGGGCAGCATATGCCGGCCTGCGGCCAGTGGCTCAACAGTCGCGGACGGTAAACACAAAGCGACACGCTGCAGTTCTGGCTTAGTGGTCATCGACCATGCATCTCTGCTTCATTGACGAAAGTGGCACCCCTAGAAAGCCAAAGGGCGCGTGGCCGAAGTATTTCGTCATGGCCTCTTTGATCGTGCCGGAGGAACGTTGGCACGCCATAGCGGCGAAACTACACGGCCTTAAAACAAGAAAGAAATATTGGGGCGAGCTTAAGTGGCGTTTTTTCGCACCGGGCAACGAAGACGACGACAACCCCATGAAAGGCTGGAAGCGAGAAGACAAAGATGCATTTCGGCTGGACATCTTTTCAATCATCACCTCCGACAAGTCTGTTCGGATTGTTGCCAGCGTTTGCGATTCTGAAGCCGCCTACAAGCTTGGGCCGATCAACGAACAACAAGATATCTACTTCGGCACCTACAAGGTCATCACCGAACGATTTCAATATTTCTTACAGGACGTGAGCCGAACGAGCGGGCATAGAACTCTCGGAATCATAGTGGCAGACCACCGGGGCAAAGGCGACGATGCGAGAATGAGAGACCAGCATCAGAGGCTCGTGGAGGATACCGCACAGTTCACGTCAAATTACGCGAACCTCATTGAAGGACTTTTTCTGACGCCTTCGCATATGTCGATTGGCATCCAAATGGTGGACATGGTCGCTGGTGCGATTTGGAGACGCTACGAAGCCAGCGATACAACTTGGTTTGATCTCATCAAGCCGTCTTTTCGATGCAGACCAAACGGAAAGATCGACGGCTTCGGCGTTTGCCGATTCCCCAGAAATGGCTGGAGCGGCCCGCTCGTGGAATAAGACGCCGGGTGAGGCCATAGCCTCAACGTGCAGGTTGACGCACTCCCGGCACGATGCTTTTAGCAATAAGTCATTGATTTTGCAATATTTATAATATCGAATCAAGTCAGAGTCTTAGGCTCTTCAAGGCCGTTCCTCCCATGCCCACCCAAGCTTAAATCCTCGGCTGATCTCTGGTTTGCCGGCGAGCAAAGATAAACGCCCACACGGCGTCCACTTTCTCTTTCCAGATCGTATCCGGGTAAGGCTCCTCCGGCAGATCGTTGAGCGTGAAGCGGATGGTGCTTTGAACGGCGGCTCGCGTCTGCTGTTTGATCTGCCAGTCGTCGATTGCGAGTTGATCCTGTAATTTCTCCAGCAGGTCCCGCGCCACCTTCTTTACAGCAGCCTCCTGTGTCTTGGTCAGCTTCGGCTCGGGCTTGGTCAGGAGGTCGAAAACTGCGAGTTCATCTTCGGTGAGGTTTTCCCGCGCGGCCCGGCGCTGCTCCTCGTCCATTGCCGCAATGAGCGCCTTCAGGGCTTCAAAGAATGCTTGTACATCCAGCTTGCCGAGATTGTATTGCTCGACGAGCTTCTCCAGCTTCTCAACGAACTGCACGCGCAAGGGATTCTGTGCCGCCATCTTACGGGCGGTCCCCTCAGCTTCTTCCCGCAGCGCCTCCGCCGCCGTGCGGGGCTGCTTGGCAAACAGCTTGGCGAGCTTTTCGAAGTCGATCGCTGAGAGATCGACCCGTCCACCCGCCGCGTCGCCCCCAATGATCGGAGCTGTGATCGCCACCCCCTCGATCTTTTCATCCAGCAGCGCTTCGATCTTTGCAGCGACCGCCGAGATGTCCACCGGACCGAGCTTGCCGCGAACCGCTTCTGCGAGGACATGCAGCGCTGCCACCGGCTTCAGGTAAGGTGTCGCCCGCTCGTCCGGCAGCAACGCCTTGTAGGCCCGCTCCGCTGCGCTCACCAGACGGAAGAAACTACGCCTGCGGTCATCTGGTGCGATGAGCATTTCCACGGCCTGCCCGATGAGCACCAGCCGCTGAAGCTTCTCGGCCTTATAGATGGCGTCTACATCCACTCCCATAGTGGAGCAGAACTCGCGGGCCGTCTTCAATGCAGCCTCCAGCGCATCCACCAGCGCCTGCTTGTCCTTGATCGGCGAGTCGCCGCCGCTGCCCTTGGTGGCGTAGATCGCGAGTGCATTTTGCAGGCTCTGGAACACGCCCACATAATCCACAATGACGCCCGCATTCTTGCCTGGAGCCCTGCGATTGGCCCGCGCGATGGTTTGCATCAGCGTGTGGTTCTTCATGGGCTTGTCGAGATAGACCGTGCTGCAAGTAGGCACATCGAAGCCAGTGATCCACATCGCACAGACAAACACGAGCCGCAGCGGATCGTTCGCGTCCTTGAACTTCGTCTCCAGGTCTTCCCTCTGCATCCGCTCACGATGCGGCAGGATGTCGAGACCTTTCTGTTTGAGATCGTCAATCTCGTTCTGCGACTGGCTCACGACGACCGCCATGTCCACGGAGCGCATCCAGTCCAGCCGTTCGGCAAGCGCCGGGTGCTCCAGATCGGACGCCTTCGCAAGCTGTGCTTCGCGGGCCTTCAGCTCGTCTGCCCATGCGGCCTTTACTTTGTCATGCATTCGGACGGCCGTGGCCTTGTCTATAGCCACGAACATGCCCTTGCCGAGATAGCCCCGCGCCACAAAATGTCGGACTAGATCCTTTGCGATCTCGTCCAGACGGTCGTTGCGGGTGATGAGGTGATATTGCGTAGCGAAAGTTCTCTGAAGCTTCTTCTCCTGCTCCTCGTCAAGCGCCGCCTCATCCAGCAGATCGTCCAGTTCGTCCTTCAGTTCATCCGCTGCGATCTGCAAGTCGGGCTTTCGCGCCTCGTAGTAGAGCGGCACCGTCGCGCCGTCGGCGATGGACTGGGCGAAGTTGTAGACGGAGATGTAATCGCCGAACACCTCCCTGGTCCGCTGCTCCTGACCGGCAATCAGTGGTGTGCCGGTGAAGCCGATAAAGGCCGCATTGGGGAGCGCTCGGCGCATGTTCGCGGCAAGCTGGTCATACTGGCTGCGGTGCGCCTCATCGGTGATGACGATGATGTCCTTGCGATCCGAAAGGATGGGCATCGGCTCACGGTCGGCGGTAGAGAATTTGTGAATGAGCGTGAAGATGTACCGCTCCTGCCCGGAGAGAAGCTCTCGCAGGTGAGTCCGGCTCTGCGCCTGACAGTCCTTCACATTTTTGGTCAGCGCCCCCGTGGTCGCGAAATTCTCCGCGATCTGACCGTCCAACTCCTGACGGTCGGTAACGATCACAAAGGTCCAGTTGCCGCCAAATCTTCGCAGCACCTTCTCGGCGAACATCACCATCGACAGGCTTTTGCCGCTTCCCTGCGTGTGCCAGAACACGCCGAGCCGCCCACGGTTCTCACCGATCTCTTCCGCGGCCTCGATGGCGCGATTGACGCCAAGCACCTGATGGTACTTGGCAACAACCTTGCGCAACCCACCCTTGGCATCATCGAACAGCAGGAAGTTTTCGACCAGATCAAGGAAGCGCGTCGGCTCGCAGGTGGCGCGGAGCATCGTCTCCAGGGCAACGCTTTCGGGGCCGCCTTCCTCCAAGCGTTTCCAAGGAGCGAAGGTTTCGAATGCTGCATGGCTCGGCCCCATCAAGGCTTCGAGACCATTCGAGAGAATGACGAAACCGTTGAAATCGAACAGGCCTGGGATCGTGTCGCGATAGTCGCGCAAGTTCGCCTCGAAGGCCTCCTGCACCGGCTTAGTGATGTCCTTCCATTCGATCAGCAGCAAAGGAATGCCGTTGACGAAACCGATGGCATCCGGTCGGCGCGAATAGAGCGGACTCTCGATCCAAACCTGTGACGCCATCAAGAAATCGTTAGCTAAGGGATTCACCCAGTCGATGAAAAAGGCACGCTCATCCTTAAGCGAGCCGTCCGGCTGCTTCACCTGCACAACAACGCCATCCCGCAAGAGCCGATAGACTTCGCGGTTCGCGGCAATGGGCAGCATCGCGGAGCGATTCGTCGTTAGCTGCATCTCAGCCTGTCGCAGCGCTTCATCAGGCAACAATGCATTGAATTTGCGGAGCGCGGCACGAAGCCTCGCAGGCAGCACCAGCTCGCGAAAGGACAAGCGGCCGGTGAGATTGTCCGGCCCCGGCTCCTCGTTCATCAGATCGGTGCGGCTCCAGCCGATCTCCTCCAGAAGATCAAGCCCCGGCGTTTCGACCAGTTCGTCCTCACTGGTGATGATGCTGGAAAGTGATTTTCCGGAGCCCCCTGGCGTCATCAGGCAACCGCCTCCAGCTCACGCTCGGCTCTGATGATGGATAGCTCGCCGGAAATCAGGCGAGGAACAAGGAGATCGCGGGAACGGCTAAGCCTAATGTTAGCTCCGTTAAGAGCGCCCGCCAATCCAACCCACCCCGTAACAGCATCGTTAAATCGTTTAAGGAGGGGGTCCGGCGGCACCATGACAGAAGATCGGGCCAATACATTCCAGTTTGCTCTTGGCATCTTCGTACCGTTCGATGTTGCCACCGCGTGCGCAACAAAGCTGTCGCTTGATACAATGCACAGAACGAGACCACTCCATTCTGAAGATCGACTTCGAATAACAATCGAGTCGGAAGAACTAACTCCTTCGAATGGGGCGAATGCAACCTTGTGAAAGTAAGGGCGTATCTTTCCAAACAGGACATCCCCTTTGCGGAAACGTAACTTCGTGCTCGTCACCTCCTCGGCACGACCCCAGCTATTCAACGTGGTCGAACGTCGTGGAATATGTTCGAGACCTACATAAGGGGTGTTCTCGTCGACATCGGACGGCAAAACACCATCACGAATCTCGTCACAGAGCGCGCTTAGCTCTGTGCGGCGCCATCCCTTGGGCAGCTCGCCCATCGCGTTGTCATCATGGCCCGGAAAGCGGAGATGGACGAACCATTCCTCGAATAGTCGCCGCGCCATTTCCTCCAACACGGCGATACGCCTCCGGTTTAGCTCAATCAGATTATCGTAGTTCGATAAGATATTCGCTATTCGCCGCTGCACATTCATCGGCGGAATCGGAACTTCAAACGCACGCAAATCACGAAGAAGGAGATTTTTCTGAGCAGTGCCTCCCGCGAATTCAATCAATCTGCGAACGTCTGACTGTAGTGCGTAATATAAGAAGCTCGGATCAACTTCACTTCTGATCGGCTTTAGAATGGCAACGCTCTTCTGAAATGTTGTCCTCTTTGTCAGCTCATTGTCTGGAGCCAGCGCCATCCGCCCGATTGTGCCACTGTTGGTAATGAGAATATCAGACGGAGCAAATTTGGTTCTGCGGTGTGTATCTAGAAAATCAGCTTTGGTAATTTGTCTAGCTCCAGTGTAATTCAACCTGCCGTCGACAACGTCCTTACAGCTTAGGAAATAGAATCCTGAATTTTCCTCATTGCGACAATCACCGTGTTTCCCATCAGTAATCTGAACACAGACACGCTCTAATTTTTCGCGCTTCCAATTGGTCATAACTGAAGAAGCTCCGCCACGTTCTGCGCAATCCGCGCCTGCAACTGAGACGCTTCTGCGTTTAATCCTTCCAGCTCTTCCTGCAACACCTCCAGGCTCTCCTTGAACTCACCGGTGTCCTGTGTCTGCCCCGGCGCGACGCCAACATAACGGCCCGGATTGAGACTCCAATCCCGCGCCTCGATTTCCTTACGACCGGCGAGCTTGCAGAGACCGAGGACATCCCGATACTGGCCATCCGGAAACGCCTCGGCCATTCGCGGCCCGCTACCCGCTTCCATCTCGATTTCCTCACCGCGCCAGAGACGCACGATGTTGCCGAGAAACTCGATGTGGTCAGGATCTAAGGTGCGATGCGCTCGGTCGACCTGACGGAAGATATGGCGGGCATCGATAAACAACACCTGATCCCCGCGCTCTCCTTTCGCCTTGCCCCTGTCGAGAAACCACAGCATCACGGGCAGGGTGACGGTCAGGAACATGTTGGGCCCGACCGCGACAATGCAGTCCACCGCGCCGGTCTCGACGAGCTTCTTCCTGATTTCGCTCTCGCTGCCCGCAGCATCCGATGCAGAGTTGGCCATTACGAAGCCCGCGCGGCCCTTCTCATTCAGCGCAGCATAGAACAGGTTTATCCAGATATAGTTGGCGTTGTTGACCGTGGGCAGGCCGAGCGGGAAACGGGCCTCGACCTTACCCGCATCGTTGACGAGCTTGGCGCGATCTACCTCGGGCTGGTTGAATGGTGGATTTGCCATCACAAAATCGAACCGGCCAAGGAGCTTGTGCGGATCGTCGTAGTAGCTATTGGCTTCGCGGATTTCACCAGACAATCCGTGTACAGCGAGGTTCATCCGGCAAAGCTTCAGCGTGTCGGACATCTTCTCAACGCCGTAGATGCTGATCTCCTTCGACGGCTCCTTGTGATGACGAATCACGAACTCCGCCGAATGGGTGAACATGCCGCCCGAGCCGCAGGCCGGATCAAAAATCGCGCCGTGATAGGGCTCGATGATATCGACTATGAGCCTGACTATTGAAGCGGGTGTGAAATACTCACCGCCCTTCTGCATGTAGCTGGAGGCGAACTCGCCCATGAAATATTCGAAGATGAGGCCGTAAGCGTCGCCATCAATCTTCAGCGGGGCGAGCAGTCGCAGGAGTTCTTGCAATACGTCATTCGGTAGGCCCGCATAACCTTGCGGCAGCACGCCTGCGAGATCGGGATTGCTGTCTGCGATTGACTTCATGGCCGCGTTAAGTTCGGCCCCAAGGTCCGCAGTGCCGGGCAAAGCCAAAAGTCTCGAAAAGCGGGCGCTTTCCGGAAGGAACACAGCACCGCGTGCCTGATAATCCTCTGGAACGGGCTTCAGACGCCCCTTGTATTGCGGAGCCAGCGCAGCGTGGATCTGATCGAACTTCGCCTCCATCTGCCGCAACGCAATCAGCGCCAGCACGGGCTGTGCGTATTGATCGGGCCGGAGCGTACCGTTGGCCCAAATCTTGTCAGCCGCCGTGTAGAGGCGCGACGAAAAATCTTGCAGATCGGTTGCCACTGATCCCCCAAAAGCTGTCCGAAGCAGGCCCGAGAGTACCCAATCCGAAGGCAGCATGCCAAGGACGAACGGCTCCCGCAGGCGCGACCCGGAACGAGTTTTCCAGCGCGGTCAGCTAGCTGGACGGAAGCTCGGGCCGGTAGCTTATTGATTGTGCCCCCCGGCCGAGGCCGAAGCGGTACGCACTTCGGCGTCCTGTTGGCCACAGCGCCTCTTTGAGCAGACTGTTCCAGATAGCCCCCCTCGTCAGCCCACCCATTGGCAACCCCGGCCGAAATCTCTGCGAGGGTGACAAATGTGAGACGT
Source organism: Bradyrhizobium sp. CFUWI (assembly GCF_056429085.1). Lineage (NCBI taxonomy): Bacteria > Pseudomonadati > Pseudomonadota > Alphaproteobacteria > Hyphomicrobiales > Nitrobacteraceae > Bradyrhizobium > Bradyrhizobium sp. CFUWI. The sequence goes on along the minus strand of NZ_JBWJZE010000005.1, from coordinate 40,671 downwards.
GACCTCGTAGCGGCTGCTTCCTGACTTCCCCCGGGCCATCAGGCAATCTCTGGATGCTCCTTCATCGATTCGACTTCGCGATGAACGAGGCACTGCCGCCGCCTCCGATCCTCCTCACCGGACAATCGCACAGTTGTTGCACGACGGGTGATGGCGCGCGAACTGAGTCAATTTGACTCATAGCTTACTCATTGGCGGGCGAATTCCGCATGACTAACAATGGTGTCAACGGACGTTGGCTAAGGTGTTCTCAAAGCAAAGGTGCAAGAGGAAGGACGGCTGGCCGCGCACATCCGATTTCTACACGCAAGCAAAAGCAAGCGCTTTAGTCTCGAAGCACAGCGGGCCGCCTGGATACATATCTCACGAGAGAGCTATGTCGATGAGCGAAGCCGGGCAAAGAGACATGCTACACGCACGCTGCTTTTTACTAACGACGTGCGCTATTCTGATCGTTAAATGTTGCAGACTTAATCACAGCCTGCGGGCTGGACGGCTACCGAAACTCCTCACCTATTGGAGGTGAGTTCTTCCATTACCCGCAGCTCCTCATAAGGAAAGATCAGATTTTTGTTGCGAGATCGAGTTTTTACTCTGCTGAAGTCGAAGGGAATCTGCCCGGCCGCGGCCTTCTTCCATAGTGATTCACCGTCCCGTACGAATAGGTTATTGGGTTTGAGCCTTTGACATAGTTCCCACCATCGCGGGACCTTCAACTCCTCGCCAATTCGCAAGCGGTTGCGCTTCAATCCCGAATAATCCCTTATGAAGAGAAACAGTCTTGGATCTCCAAATTTCCTTTTTGAGATACGCCAAAGACTGTCACCTCGCTGAACGATGTATATCTCGGGAGAGATTTCGGGAAGACTCTTAAGAAATTCGATCTCCAATCTTCTGATGGCCACCACGTTGGTTTCATCGTAGGCCGCAAAATAGTCGTCTTGGAAAATATCGAGAGTAACGCTATCTCCGTTCAGCTTGAACCCACTCTCTTGCTGCTGCGTGACAAGATCCAGACCGAGAGCGCCCAGATTATTGATATCTTTGATTGATCCTCCCGCTAGATACCTTGCAACATCGATGTGAGCGCCGAGAAAATTTTGTGCCCGCAACTTCGCCATGAGTTCATGTCTACCGATCTCTGCGCCAATGAGCGGGAGCATCGCTACGGCACCGCCAAAAGCGCTTGCAATGATCGCCTCAGGGAGACCACCTTTGAAAAAGCCTAAGAGCCTGCCCTCCTCATTCGTAATCTCTTTGAAAGAGGTTAAGGAAAAATCCGGGTTGAGGTCATAGCCGACAGACACGTCGGCGCTGCCCTCCGCGACGGTCATGCTGCCGCCCCACGGAGGGCACACTCGCTTTCTCATCCGACCATGAAAACTATAACGAGCACGTCTAGCCGTAATGTCCGCGGAAAATCTCCCGAACTCTTGAGGGGACGTGCAGCTTTCTCTTGATTGAGATGCGACGCTCGCGAAAACATGGCTCGGATTCGCTTCGCTCGCATCAGCCCGTATTGTCCGACGTATCCGCTTCCACGTAGTACTTTGGTCGCACTGCGGATTTTTAGGGGGACAACCTGTGTGCGGATCAAACCGGTAACCCCAGTACAAAATTCGCGAGAATGCGTTCAGCTGGACTTCATCAGAAGGAAAACATTTTGCGAAGTTTGCCCTGGCCGTTTCTCCCACAAACGGATTAGTTATCTCGTAGTCAGTCTGCTTGAATGCATTCTGAGCTTGAACTGAGTTGCAATGGCTTATCAGTGCCCAAACGCTGAGCGCAACTGTCCAAGAGACCTTCATTGAGTATCTCCCACGGAGCACCCGTTAGCGGTCGTAATGATCAATTTGTCTGCGCGTCGCTCCACGTTAACTACATGGCCGCCAAATCGTCGATTAAGCTCATCGCTATTGTCACCATGGAACTCCAGGACGGGGGAAAAATTTCGAGCCGTGAACAGTGCAGCGCTTCCGTTGGCTCCTGCGGAGGCCACACGGGTCGCTCTGCTTTGGTACGGTGCTCGAAGGCTCATCCTGACCTCGTCAGGTGCTTCTGTTATTGCCGGCGTTGTAGTGATGCATGAGATCCCATCGTTACTGATTTCATCCGCATTGCGGTAGAAATCGCTGCGGACGCAAGGATCCGGCGTTTGGGGATCGCCCCCGAATTCCGTAACGAGCTCTTTGATGGTGGTGGTTACGCCATTAGCCCCCGGGGGTCTGTCGAGCGTCTCCCCAACGAAGCTAGCTAGTGACGCTACGATTGCCTTGGTCGCGCTTCCTAGCCGACGACAGAAGCCGCCCCCTAAATTCTGTGTGCACTGATACTCACAGAAATCGGGAGACACGACCGTCGTTGTTCGGGCCCCCGTAGCGTTGACGCTTTCCACAACACGCTTTGCGAAGCGAACTGAATACCGAGATGCGATCGGACAGTAGTTTCCATCTTTGTCGCCCAGCGTACAACCGAGCTGTTCAGGTTTATTTGCTTGAACGCGCATCGCGAGGCTCTCCGCACTTAATACAACTGACGGATTACCCGTAGAACCAGTGTAGTTCAGCTCCACGAGATATGGATCTCCTTCTTTATATTCGATGAGCCACTCTTCAGAATCCCGGCACGGGCATGCCGAAGATTTGCGTGTACGTAGAATTGGACCGTATTCGATGGACTTTGTGTCAGCCTCGACGTACGTCTTGTCCTTCGCATAGCCAGCGACGCGGGGATCCTTGCCGAGCGGAATCACGTCATCCTGGCAACCTCGGCGTACAAACTCGTAAAGGTGAGTTGTCCGACCATCAAAGATCGGCCCGTACATAATGCCGGGCGCGTTTCGGTTGGTAAACGAGTTTAGACCGACTGCAAAATTTGCGTCAGTCCAAGCGCCTCCGCTAGAGCCCTTACCAAATGGGTTTCCCAACATACCAACAACGTCAGTTGGGTTTATTAGCTCCCGTTTTTCACCGTCGACTCTATACAACCTTCGCGTATCGTCGAAATTGATTGGGTAGCCAAAAGAAAGAAGTTGGTTCGGCAGCTGCGTACGAAGTCCCAAGGCCGAATCAGCGGCTGCGCCTCTCAGTTTGATAAACGCATAATCCTTGCCATAGCGACCTTGCGCCCAGCCTGAAAAAATGGCTGTGCATTCCCAATCAAACGACTGCCGAATAGCGCCGTTGTCGTACCCAAGATTCAAGACAAAGGTCGAATGCCACAGCTTGGTGTCGTTGTCATAAACACAATGTGCGGCCGTTAGCGCAACGTCTCCGCTATTACCCACGATTTCTGCCGAGCAGAGCCAGGGCGCTCCATTCTTTACGTATTGGAGGCGACCGAAAGGTCTGTTTGGTGCAACGTTTGGGTCAACTTGCACCGGCGTTCCAAGTTGGCCGTTGAAAGGAGCGTCAGGAAACGACAGCTCAGGAAGTGGAGCAGGCTGTGGAGCAACGCTAGGTCGAGATTCTAGGAATGGCAGCTCGTTCTTAATATGTAAGATCTGATCGGGGTCAGGTTTGGCAGCTTCAAACTTTCCGCAGCTGACTAAAGGTACAATCGCTGCGCAGGCAACCAATGTACTCAAAACTCGAATCGTCGAAGGCATGCATTCCTCCCGACGCTGACTGTATGAATAGATGAAAATTAATTTGTATCTATTGAACGCATAAATGCACTGCACAATCAAGAGTAGAAGAACACAGGATCGGTCAATGTCACTGACGCGTCCTATGTTCGTGTGCACATCTAATCTTTAGAGCTTGGCTCTGTGTGTGAGCAGCCGGCATGAAGGCGTGTCGGGGTGCCTCGTTCGCCTGAGGATTTAAAGATGGCTTGAGGAAAGGATTGCTGGCAAAAACTGCAAGTATTGGTTTGTATTATATTTTCAAAGCGCTCTACACAGTCTTGTTGCGCCCTTTGAGGGCACTTTCCACGAAGTCTATTACGACAGCAATTATTGGCGCTCCCGCTTTAGTGTTACCGACCTTGCCTTCCATCTCGCAACTTAACTACGGCTGCGCTGAATCTATCGCACTCGGAATTTTTAGACCGGAGACTTATGGTGCGCGTGCGTTGGGGTGAGGGCGACACTCTGAGTCCGGCGAACCTAGATTTTAGCTGGTAGGTGCGGCCTCCTTCACGAAGTTGACCTCGCGGGCGCTTTCATAGTGGCGGATCACGCAGCCATGGGCTTTGGCGAATTGTAGGCGACTACCTTTGCGTCGTCGTCCTCGACCCCGGGCGGGAATAACACCTTGAACACCTCGTAGTCGAGGGTGGCGGCCTGACCGGGTTGGAGGTCCGCTAGTAATTTTTTGAAATTGTCAATTTTCATCTCTATTTCCTTATTGCGGACCCACCAGACGCAGGATTGGGGAGGGTATTACTATTTAGGCGAGGCCGCGACTTTGGCAGCCCCCGGCGTGTCACAGGCTCACATGATCCTATCATCGTGTGCCCAAGTGATTCGGAAAATCGACTAGATAAGGATGCACCAACTTCAATGGGGCGCCAATCAGAAATGGTCCGCGCCAAGCTGAACGCCATTTCGTTCCGCCACTAGCCTCACGTAACCGCGATTGACCTTCTCTGGGAATTCATACCAAGAGTTTCGCGACTTCTCCAAAATGTGGCCGTGACGCTCGTCGGTTAGCTTGTACAGACGGTCGCGATACTTTTCATACGTCAGGAAGGTCCGCTTTTCCTTGATCTTTGTATCGAACAACTCTTTGCGCAGCCGCTCTTCCATCATCGGAACGTAGGACCCATCATACATCTCCCGGCTTTGTCGCTGCATGTGCGTCCCTGCCGCCGCGGACCAAAGGACCTCTTCATAGTCGAGCGAATTCTTCGTCTTTTGTATCGCAAGCTTGTAAGCCGTCTTCAGCGGAGACTCGGCTTGCTCCATAGATCCCATAACGGCCGCATGAAAATCTTCCGATGTGATCACCGGGTCATGCGGATGCTTGTCGAAGGCGATCCAAAACAAGTTCTGAGCTACGAGATGAATATAGTATGGAAAGCCATCGCTGATGTGTCCAACGCGGATTAGATGCTCACCGTCAACACGGAAACCCAGCGCGTCCGCCGCCCGCGTAACAATACGCCACCGAGCATCGTGAGATATCTGGTCAACCTCAACCGGATGCAAAGGCCGATTGGACGAGAGATGCCCGCTAGTCAGCTCGTCAAGGGTCTTACCTATGCCGCAGAAAATAAAGCGAACGTTTACTGACTTGTCGTGAATGCGTTTGATCAGGTCTGAGAATTTGCGCTTCACTTGATCGTCTTTGATGCGATCGAACTCGTCCACGACTATGAGAGGCTCCGAATATCCCGAGAGTTGCGCGGCCTCACCAATCATATCCGCCGCCTCGTTGATGGTCTCAACCTTCTCTGGAATGATCCATGTCCCCCCGCTCCCCTTCACCTCGTATTTCAGGAACGCCAAGTTGATTCCAGCTGACTGCTGAAAGTCGCTTTGGCGCTTCAGAATGCTTGAGCCAAGGAAATCGCGACAAACATCTCTGACGAGGTGGTCGAAGGTCGCGTCTTCATCACACCCGACATAGGGCGGATACGCGTCAATTTTCAGGAACGCCTTGGCGGCGCTCACAGCGAGAGACGTTTTTCCAATTCCCCGCTCGCCGTGAATGAAGACGTGCATCCCCTTAGAATTCAGTGCGCGGCTAATTTCGCGCAGCTTCACTTCGCGCCCTTGCAGCGACTTAATGTCTTCAATCGGAACGCCGGGGACGATCAATCGCTTCAGGATGTCCCGAAACTCATCTTCATCGGCGAACTTCATGCCAGCATTCGGCAGTGCTTTCATCGTTTGCCCTACGCCCGCGGGAGGAATCGCAGGTTGATGATGAAGCTTTGCACAGCCGCAAGCAATACGTGCTCACCTGTTGGTAGCTCAATCAAAGCGCTGGCATCTGAGCGAATCAGGCCTGGCTCCGGGCGACACCGGAGGAAGGGTCCCAAATTTCAAAGGTGACCTCGTAGCGACGGCTTTGAGCTTTTCCCCCGTGGGGCCTTCAATTTCTGAAGGACCATTCGGCCACCTGCAACGGCCCAAGCATCGCATCGCGCCCGCCTGATGGCGCGCCACTGCGGCCATTCCCTGAGTCGTTTTGACTCACGCCAACCCTATTGCTCCCCGATTCCTCCGAAAAATATGGTGACAACGCTCGTTGACTAAGTTTTTCGCGGACCACCATAGAGAGGGAAATGACCGTGAAGCGCCGATTTGTTGCCTACTATCGAGTGTCCACCCGCAAGCAGGGCCAATCAGGCTTAGGCCTCGATGCACAGAGAGTAGCCGTTGCGAACCACTTGGGGGATGGCCTCGCGAACGTTATCGCTGAGTTCACCGAGGTCGAGAGCGGACGCCGCAACGATAGGCCTGCCTTGGACGAGGCACTCACGGCAGCACGTTTGCACCGGGCGGCCCTTGTGGTCGCGAAGGTAGATCGCCTCACCCGCTCTGTTGGTTTCCTAGAGAGGCTCCTAGAGGCTGGGGTGGACGTTCGCTTTGCCGATCTCCCTGCCATCGAGGGACCCACCGGGCGCTTCATGCTTCAACAGATGGCGGCAGTCGCAGAGCTAGAGGCCGGCCTGATCTCTGCTCGCACCAAGGCAGCACTGGCAGCAGCTAAGGCAAGGGGGCAGCGACTGGGGGGATACCGGGGAGGGAGCCTGTCGAGCGATACACAAGCACGCGGGAGGGAGGAACAGTCACGCCTTGCAGAAAGACGAGCGGCGGACCTAGCGCCCCTATTGAAGAAGCTCAGAGCAAAGGGAGTTACTTCACCCACCGAAGTCGCACGGGCTTTGACGGCGCAGGGCATCCCTACGGCAAGGGGAGGCGTAAAGTGGTCAGCACCACAGGTAACGCTGATCGAAGCACGGCTTGCAAGGATGAGCTAGAAGTGAACGCGAACGAGTCTGCCTCCTCGGCTTTTCAAGTGACGCTGAGTGGAATTTTCTAGGGTAGATTCTTCGCATTATGCCTTCGAGTTCCTACATGATGCGGAGAGCATCATCGTGTCGGAATGAGGAATGTCCAAGAAGAAGCCAACGGCCGTCGGACCGAGAAAAGTGTCAGCTGGGCAGGTAAACGCCGGGCTCGTTCGTAAGGTCAAGGCAGCGACTAGGAGACGAACGAAGGCCACAGAGTTGTTGTCGGAGTTATTAAAGCCCGAGCCTGATTCAGACGACTTTCCCTTCCAAAACGGGCAAGCCTTCGTGGCCACCTTTGTGGCGTCGGATGATCGAGCGACAAGAGGCGCCTTCGCGGTGGGTTATCGTGCTTCCGAAAACGACGTCGAACTAGTCTACCTGGACGCTGCGCCGGCAAGTGCCTCAACGAGCACGCAACAAGAGGCTTCCGTGCTCGCCGTGCATAAGATCGTACACCAAGCCACCTCAATGGCGAATGTTCTGATCGAGACCAGTAACGACTACATTGTTAAGAGCGTGAACACTTATCGGCTGGATTGGCGCAAGAACAACTGGAAAAACAAGAAGGGCGACTCAGTAGCATACGCCCCGCTGTGGAGGGAGATTGACGGGCTGATCGTCCAAAAGGCTTTGGAGATCAAGTCGGTTCACATCCCTTCCGAAGACGCGAAGCGCAATAAGATAATGATCATTTTGAAAGAGCTTGCACTGTCCGGCCGCGAGCATCATGGGCGGCCCCCTCGCAACTAGGGGCCACGAGGATCTCAGCGAAGGCGTGAACTTGTGACGTCACTGTCTCCCAGAAAGAAGCGCAGGGCAGCCCTAAAGGAGAGCATCCGATTGGGGCCGCTCGCGGCAGCAGCCACCTGCGCCATTCCCGGCTGCGGGCGCCCGACCATGAAGGCGGCCCGCGAAGGCCTTGCCCCTCACCACTGCCGGCGCCACGTAGAGCACCGGGCCCGTCACGGGTCCTATTGGCGGCCGAGCTTCAACGCTTCCGAGCTGCGGCCATTCATCACGGCAGCAACCGCGTATGTCGGCCTGCGGGCAGCCAACGATAAGTTCATCGCCGCAGCGATAGGGAACATGGGGCGAGCGCTGGAGGACGCTGGCCCGGTGGAGATTGCGACGCGACTCAAAGGGATGTCCGCCACTAAACGAGCCAAGATCGGGCTGGCGCGGCTTCGCATTGAAGGCGTGCCCCCGCAGCGCATCGTCTCCATCGTCCTCGCGGTCTCCGCCCTGATCAAGGCGGACGCCACGGCGCCCCGCGCAAAGGAGTTTCGGACCGTACAAATCTGCAAGGCGATCCATCGACTGGCCTCGGGCACGCATCGAGTGTGGGTCGTGGAGGACCATCAGGGAAGGAAACGGCGGACCGAAATGCACGCCTTCCCCAAGTCCACCGGGCGGGTTCTGCGGGAGATGGGGCGGATGCTGGAGCAGCCCTGCGAATGGGTCATTGAGAAGCATGTCGCGGGTGTCCTGGCCCATCGGCAGCGCTACGGGCGGCCCCGTGCGGCGAGCTGATCAATGTCCGCAGGAATTCGCGAGTCGCACCATTCGTGCGAGCTATCTGGTCGGAGTGAAGCAGTGCGTGCATTTCGGGGGTTCGGGCAGGTCACTTTGAACACGTGCTTCACGCTCTCATGACGCAAGCACCCAACATAATGTGGTTCGATCCACTTCTCCGGGCCAAGACGAATGAGCTTGCCCATGCGGTCCGATGTTTGCGCGATGCGCTACTGCTGCACGAGACAGCTAGCGGCGAGAGGAAGCGAGCGCGGAAGGAAGCGGACAAGGAGAAGTTCGGCATCGCCGTTGAGGCGCTGGCCTGCAACCTGATCTTGCTCAGCGCAATCGACTCCAGCCCCAAGCTCGCGGTGCCCCGGTCGCATGGCTTTCTTTGGCGGGGCGATGGCAGCGCCAACCCGGTTTATGGCCAGCATTTCCTATCCGCATTAGATGGGCTTGCATCGCTTGGCCTGATCGAAGAGGAGCGAAGGGGATATAAACTGTCCGCTAGAATGCGCATGCCGTCGCTCATTAGACCAAGCACAGCTCTCGCTCAGCATCTTCCGTTGGCACCACCCGATTGGCGAAGCGTTGAGCAAATCGACGCCCGCGCTCTGATCATCTTGAAGGAAGGCAAGGACGATGACGGGCGTGCGGCCTCGATTGCCTTCCCGGAGACAGCCAAGACCCGCCAGCTTGCGGGACAGATGCGGCGCATCAATGAATTTCTGCGCAGCGCGGAAATCGAGGTGACCGGTCAGGACACCGGCCTCTCTTTAGGGAGGGATGGCCAAGTCATCGCGCCCTATCGCCGCTCTCTTCGGCGCATATTCAATAACGAAAACTGGCACCACGGAGGCCGGCTCGCTGGCGGCTTCTGGATGGGCATGGAGCGGGCCGAGCGATTTGAGCGCATCCGGATTGATGGCGAGCGAATTGCCGATGTCGATTACAGGCAGCTTTTCCCGCGCCTCGCGTATGTGCGGGCGGGACAGCCGCAGCCGGAAGGTGACATCTATGACGTGGCGGGAGATGGCTCCGGGCGTGATGGCTGGAAACGGCTGATGAACGCGATGTTGTTCGCGGACGGCCCATTGCGGAATTGGCCGGAGGGCACGCTTCAACATTTCCCCTCGGGCACGAAACTTCGGGACGCCATTGAGATGCTAGCCGCGCACCATGCCCCCATCACTCATTTGTTCGGCACCGGGCTGGGCTTTCAGTTGATGCGCATCGAAAGCGACATGCTGGTCGGGATCATCACGCATCTTGCGAGCATAGGGGTCGCCGCCCTGCCGCTCCATGACGCGGTGCTGGTCGCGGAATCGAAGGCTGACGTTGCGGCCGACGCGATGCAGGCTGCATTCAGCATGGGAACGGGATCTTCCTGCGCGATTGTTTCCATAGATTTTTGCCAATAATAACAGCCGCTTAGGACAAAAATGGGCCTTACGCCTCCGCTAATGGAGGAGGAAGCTAGAGGGGAAACTTAAAGGGGGAGACTTTGAGGCTTAACTCGGTGCCGTCTTTAAGTTGCCCTCAAGTTGGGAGGGTGACGCCACCCCTCCTTCATGGCCCCCTAGGTGCGGCCTCTAGGGTCTCCCCCTCACCAACCCGAAGGCTCACCTCCAAGCTTCGGGTGAGTGACCACCACCCCCATGGGGCACCACCACCTAGCCTCATCCTTTGACCTACATCGAGCTGGCCCTATCGCCCCTGCCCTTCTGATGGGAAGCGAGATGGGTCACGTGTTGAAAGTGACCACCCTCATAACACCGGACGAGATAGAGATTAAGGTCGCCCCTTCCGCTGGGGGACAAGCAACCTATCAGGGGTCGTCTTCAAGGCCTTCGCCAAGCGGGCCAGGACGATGATGGTGCAGTTGCGGGCGCCCCGCTCCACCTGACTGACGTAGGTCCGATCCAGCCCCGCCTCTAGGGCTAAATCCTCTTGGGACAGGCCGAGACCCTTCCGGGCCCGCCGCACAGCCGCCGCCACCACGTTAACGATGCCTGTCTCGTCATCCATCCACGGAAGCAGGCCGTCATGATGACTTTAGGTCTACGGACTATGAGTCCCATTTTCTCATTGAGCCATGATGACTATCGTCTACATTGCGTCAGCCACCTGTTGAGGAACGCGCAAAAATGTCCAGCACCGAGAGCAACGCCCCGAAGTTGGGCGAAAACGACCCCATCAAGGTTCTCTTCGATATGGCTAGCTATTGGGCCACCATCTGGAGCTTCATCGCACTTTGCCTTTGGCTCGAACATCAGGTTCTCAAGTGGCTGGATATCGAGCCGGGCGGCCTCCAAGTTGCCATCCTTCTTGTGAGCACACCGGCCATCTTCTTGGCGACAGTTACCCGCATTGAAAAGAACCCTAAGGCGCGGCTGGTTCTGGAACGGGCCCGTTACGTCGTGATCTTGGTCGCTGCGGCCCTGCTCGGGGCCCATCTTCACGCAAACCACAAAGACGGTTCATATGAGAATGCCCTACGCGATGGTGCCGTACTCGCTTGCTCAAGGATGGCGGCCTGCAAAGCGGCAGCAACCGAATATGCCAATACGCGCTAGGAGATAAACCGATCTAGCTAATGTAATGATGCCGCTCTGCCTTACGGGCCCAAGGAAGCCTTTGTAATTGGCTCGGGCTGAGGCCCTACAGATGCGCCAGATTCTTTACTAGGCCCGACTGATGCGGCGTTCTGCCAGCATCATTTTTTTCCATCCTCAACCGTAAACTCCTCAGTCGCGGTGGGATATCCCTTGATGAAGACTGGTGTTTCACATGCACCGGTAGCTGCCCAAAAAGTAACGCAAAACTGCTGCGGGCTTTCAGTCGGATTCCTGTATCCAGCTCGACCAGATTGATCCGTCACGATCACTTTGCCGGAGCCAGGTATTAGCCTTCCACCACGCTGTGGGAATACACATGCAGTCGCCTCATGGGCTTGGCAACCAGGATTTCGGAAACCATCGTACTGCGCACCCGAGCCAACGTTCATTGGACTACCAGATACCTGCTGCTGAGCAACTTTGAGCGGCGGCCCTGCTTTCGGAGCAAATTCACGCAGAAGAATTATTGGCACCAAGACTGCGGGTATTAGGAGGACAATTGCTATCGAAGCTGCAAACCGGAATTTGGATGATAGAGCTTTCGGCGCAGGAGCCGACATGATTACCGGAGGCTCGTCTATTTTGAGGCTTTCGAGGTAATCATATGCTTCCAGCAATTCCGGATCATTTGGAGCCTTTCTCAATTCTCTTCTTATAGCAATTCGAATTGTGTGAAGTTGAGTATTCGGGGCGGCAAGAATTCTTTGCGTCCAAGTCGGATTGGCGACCGGTTGAGCACTAGCGATCTCGGAAAGCAGGACGATTGTTTGTGTCACACGTACGTCCGGCCTTTCCGGGACGCAAATGTCAAAATGGTTAGTGTCGATTCCGATAGGCGTGATGTTCGCTATGTGAGGATTGGAGGAATCCTCATCCACTACCCTCACACCGAGGGTAGGCATCGTCTCGAAGAAAACGCGGACCTTAAGGCCGAGAAAATGAGCATTGTTGGTGAACCAGTTGCTCAGCTCCCGCAATAACGGTTCGTTGCGCCTCAACTCCGTGATTGCCGGACTTGAGCGTAAAACTATGCCTAACGCCTTTACGAAGCCTGCGATGACAGAGCCATTATGAGGGGTTCCCAAAAAAACTATGCCCCGAATCCTCAGCACAAGCCTGCCGTATTCCGATCCCCGGTCATGACCGAGGCGCAGCATCTGCTTTACGAGTAGGCCACCGTAGCTGTGGCAGATAAACATGATCGGCCGGTCATCACGCAATTCGCCGTCGATTGTACCAAGCACATTAATGGCTCGATCGGTCAGCGGCATTGATCCGCCGCGCCACCAGGACCATTGAAGTCGGTACCGCAGACTCCAGATCCTCGCCTCAGGAAAACGCGAAGCAATCCATAGCGACCACGACTCTTTATTCGCGAAATCCCAGGTTTTATTCGGATCTCCATTTAGACCATGGACGAAAATGATCTCGACGGTTGGCGAAGAATGAGGTGTGTAGATCGGGACCAATTCGGTCAATGGCTGCATGGAGCAAAGTCCCAACATACGCTAAGTGCCAATACCTAAGATAGAAGCACAGGAATGTTCGGTTGTGAATAAGGTCTTCTTGAAAGCCTTTACTTATGCTGGCGAAAGCGTACGGGGCTTAAGTCTCATTCGGCGGTCGGCGGTGCGGTTTGGCCTCCAGCCCCATCCCTTACGTTCACCGCACCAACCCTTTGCCGTAGGATCGAACAGGGGCCTACGGGCTGCTTGGAGGAGTTTGGACCAAGGTCCGAATCGAGAGCCGCTCGCTAATGTTTGTCGGCCAACGAAGCCTACACGATTTCAATGCTCGGAAACTTCGCGATGGCGTTAGCCCTCGCCTTGGTGGTCACGTCTCCGTAGCCCTCCGAGACGTTGCGCGGCGCATGCCCCTGAATGGCATCCAGCACGCGCATCTCTACGCCCTGATCAATGCCGACAGTCTTGAAGCGATGCCGCCAGCCGTGGCTAGGATCAACGTTCTTGTCTTTCACCACCTCGCGCACGAACTCATTGACCTTGTTCCGCGCCGTCTTCACCGCGTTCCGCACACCTAACTCGCCGGCCTTGGGATCAATAAACAGATAGCCGCCCTTCGACTTCTCAAAGAACACCAAAAAGCCTTCCTCGATGACTTGCCGGTGGAGCACGACATCGCGAGCTTCATCCGTCTTTACCGGCCCTGCTTCGGGCGTCACGTGAAGCACCCACAGCTTACCTTCGCGCCGGAGGTCTTCTTTGCGAATCTGGATCATCTCGCCCACGCGGCCACCCGTGAAGGCGCACAGCCACGGCACCCACCGCTTAGCCGCCGCCAGCTTCGGGGCTTCCCGGCCGGGCACGAACTCGCGGGCATGCTTCAGGATGGCGATAGCCTCCGAATCGTAGAACCCCTTGGACCGGAGCTTGCGCGACTTGCCGACCTTGATGGTAATCCCTTCGGCCGGATTGCTGGGCAGCCGACGATTGACCACCGCCCATCCAAACACCGTCTTCATGCCCGCGAGGTCACTATCCTTCACGGTCTTCGGGCTCACGCCGCTCTGCACGCGATAGTCCTTGAAGCGAACGATGTCCTCGGGTGTCACTCGGTTCGCCGTGTCGTGCTTCAGGAATGTCACAAGACGCGCCATTGAGTTGCGATAGCTCTCATAGGTGCTCTGCTTGCGACCGGCCCGCTTGGCTTCCTTCCACCAATCCTCGACTAAGCCGGTGAGGGAATTCTTGGAAGCGCCCCGCTTTGGCTTTTCCTTCTGCGCATCTGCCGGGGCCTGCCATTCGGGAAAGCGAGCGGCCTTGGGGTCGGGCGAATAGTCTCCCGCTGCGTTCCGTTGGCGGCTCGCGAAGGCGTCACGCAGCGCCATCCAAAAGGCGGTGAGCAAGAGTGCGCGTGATTCGCCATCCACACGGCGAATGCCCTTGGTCAGCAAGAGGCGGTCCACGATAGGCCCGAGTGCCTTCTCTAGTTTCTTGGCCGCACCGTCGCCGCCGACCCTCTCCCACATCTCGGTTACGGCCGCCCAGTGAGCTTCCTGCTCCTCGTGGCTCTCAGTATCCGGCGCCCAACCAACACCGGGCGTGTGGACCATGGCGACACTCCGGGCGCGGCTCTCGCTGTCCGCCCAAACGCGATAGAGTTCGCCTGCCAAGGCCGTCGCCTGCCGGTGGGTCAGATGCACCGGGGCGTCGTTGCGGAGCGCCTCCCAGACGGTTTCCAGATAGGCCGCTGCGATTGCCTGACGCGTCTTTATCTCGCTAGGCTCTGCGGTGCGGAGGGAGAACCTGACGGCCTGAGCGCTCTCGGTGAGCGTCACAAAAACGAAGCCGTCACCGAGCGGAATCGCCAGTTCGATACCGACTGCTTTGCGCCGGACATCAGCCGGAATGCGTTGCACGAAAAGAGGAAAGCGAGACCCGTCCCGGCGCATCGGCCGAACAACCCTGAACAGCAATGTTACACCCCATTGTTACACAGTCGGGGCCAACGCAACACTCTGAAAGGGCTTATCTATCTGGATTTGCTTAATATCCAGAATCGTATGGTGCCCAGGAAAGGACTCGAACCTTCACGGCCGTTAAGCCACTGGCACCTGAAGCCAGCGCGTCTACCAATTCCACCACCTGGGCATGCCGTTTGGGGCACGGAGGCGGTTACTACGGTTCGGTGACGCCGTTGTCAATTCATGCTTGAAGCCCGGTTGGGATGCCGATTGCGCATCGCAAACCGGCCCGATACAAGCCTGACAAGACGCACTCTTTTCCGCAGGAATGGCTCCCATGGCATCGAATCTGGACACGCTGGTCACGGTTTTCGGCGGTTCGGGATTTTTGGGCCGGAATGTCGTCCGTGCCCTGTGCAAGCGCGATTACCGGGTCCGGGTCGCGGTGCGGCGGCCGGAACTGGCCGGATACCTCCAGCCCTCCGGCCGGGTCGGGCAGGTCCACACCGTGCAGGCGAATTTGCGCTATCCGGCCTCGGTCGAGGCGGCGCTGCGTGATTCGCACGTCGTGATCAATCTGGTCGGCATCCTCGCCGAGGGCGGCGAGCAGACCTTCGACGCGGTCCAGGCCAGGGGCGCCGAAACGGTCGCCAAGGCAGCGGCCGCGGCCGGCGCCGGCCTCGTGCATGTCTCCGCGATCGGAGCCGATGCCGAATCGCAATCGCATTATGCCAGGGCCAAGGCGGCCGGCGAGGCGGCGGTCCTGGCCGCGGTGCCCTCGGCCACGATCTTCCGCCCCTCCGTCATGTTCGGCCCCGAGGACCAGTTCACCAACCGCTTTGCCGCGCTGGCCCGGATGTCGCCGGTGCTGCCGCTGATCGGCGGCGAGACGAGGATGCAACCGGTCTTTGTCGGCGACGTCGCCACCGCGATCGCGGACGCCGTCGACGGCAAGGCCAAGGCGGGCGCTCGTTACGAACTCGGCGGGCCGGAAGTGCTGACCATGCGCGAGATCCTCGAGGTCATCCTCGAGATCACCGACCGCAAGCGGATGCTGGTGCCGCTGCCGTTCGGCCTCGCCCGCTTCCAGGCCGCGTTCCTGCAATTTGCGCCGGGCGCGTTCAAGCTGACGCCGGACCAGGTCACGCTGCTCGAGCGCGACAATGTCGTGTCGGAGGCGGCAAAGGCCGCCGGCCTGACGCTGGAAGGGCTCGGCATCGCCGCCGATTCGCTGGAAGCGATCGCCCCGCAATATCTCTGGCGCTTCCGCGCGGCCGGCCAGTTCCAGCGCATGAGCGTGTGAGGGGTCGTTCTCTCCGTCGTCATGGCCGGGCATAGCCGTCCATAGGACGCCGTCGCTGCCGCTCGCCTATGCCCCGGCCATCCACGTCTTTCTCGCGCACCCAAGAACGTGGATGCCCGGCACAAGGCCGGGCATGACGAGCTTCAGCGTTGAGATTGCTGTTACCTGAACTTCGAGCCTATCGCCCCAGCGCGAGCGCGATCAGACCGAGCGTGCCGACGATGACGCGCCACCAGGCGAACACCACGAAGCCGTGCCGGGTGACGTATTCCAGGAACGTCTTGACCACGATGATCGCGGTGATGAACGACACCACGAAACCGATCGCGACCACCCCCATATGGTCCGTCGTCATCTCCGCGCGGCTCTTGTAGAAGTCGTAGGCGAACGCGCCGATCATGGTGGGGATGGCGAGGAAGAACGAGAACTCCGCCGCCGCGCGCTTGTCCGCACCGAGCAGCATCGCGGCGACGATGCTGGCGCCGGAACGCGACACGCCCGGGATCATCGCCACGCACTGCGCGATGCCGATATAGAGATACATCAACAGCGGAAACCGGGTGGCGTCGTGCTCGCGCGGCTTGAGATCGAGCTTGTCGACCCAGAGCAGGACGGCGCCGCCGACGATCAGCGTGAAGCAGACGACCCACGGGTTGAACAGCAGGATCTTTATGTATTTGCCGGCGACGAGGCCGACGATCACGGCGGGCAGGAACGCCACCAGCACGCCGATCACGAAGCGCGGCGCATAGGCATCGCCCGTGAACAGGCCGATCACGACGTCCCAAAGCCTCCTGAAGTAGAGGCCGACGATCGCGAGGATCGCGCCGAGCTGGATCAGAACCGTAAACGAATCCCAGAACGCGCCTTCGCCGAGATGGAAGAAGCGCTCGGCGAGCAGCAAATGGCCGGTCGAGGATACGGGAAGGAACTCGGTCACACCCTCGATGATGCCGAGGATCACTGCCCGTATCGCGTCTGACATATTTACGGTCCATTTCGGCTTGAAAAGCGGGGCTCTTCTCGCCTATTCGCCCCCATGCCGCAATCGCAAAATGCGACATCACGCCCTTGCCTCGCGGTTATGAAGGACTAGTGTGGCGCCGCACAAACATTGATGGATTCTTAAGCACCATCAAATAGTCAAAGGCTTCATGTTTACGCTGTTTCATCATCCGTTCTGTCCGCATTCGCGCTTCATCCGCCTGATCGCGGGCGAATACGGGCTCGACCTCAAGCTGGTCGAAGAACGCAGCTGGGAACGGCGCGAGGCATTTCTGCTGCTCAACGCCGCCGGCACGACGCCGGTCATGGTGGACGACGAGCAGCCGCCTGTACCGGGCGCGGCGATCATCGCCGAATATGTCGACGAGGCCTATGGCGCCGAGATGGGACCCAAGCGCCTGATGCCGGAGGCGATATCCGAGCGCGTCGAGGTGCGCCGGTTGATGGCCTGGTTCAACGAGAAGTTCTTCGAGGAGGTCTCGCATCCCCTCGTCACCGAGCGCATCTACAAGCGCTTCATGAGCGAGGAGAACGGCGGCGGGGCGCCTTCGGCCGACGTGATGCGCGCCGCCAAGGCCAATGTGCGCTATCATCTGGCCTATATCGGCTGGCTGGCGCAGACGCGCAATTTCCTCGCCGGCGACCGGCTCACCTACGCGGATCTCGCCGCCGCGGCGCATCTCTCGGCGATCGACTATCTGGGCGACGTGCCATGGAGCGAGGACGACGCAGCAAAGGCGTGGTACGCTCGGGTGAAATCCCGCCCGTCGTTCCGTCCGCTGCTCAGCGAATGGCTGGCCGGCGTGCCGGCGTCGCGGACCTACGTGGACCTGGATTTCTGATGACGTCCGTCATGCCCGGGCTTGTCCCGGGCATCCATGTGCTTCTCTTTCTTATGAGCGCGCCGCAAAGACGTGGATGGCCGGGACAGGCCCGGCCATGACGAGCGTGGAAACGACAGCGATCAAACCTCCCGCCGATATGGATCGGCTGCGTGCTGCACTTGAGGAACAGGCGCGTGCGCTCGGCTTCGATTGCATCGGCGTCACCGCACCCGGCACGATCGAGCACGCCGGAAAATACTTCCTCGAATTCATCGCCGCAGGCGGCCATGGCGACATGGACTGGCTGGCCGCGCAGCCGGAGCGCCGCGTCGATCCGCGCGGGCTGTGGAGCGACGTGCGCAGCGTCATCATGCTCGGCGTCAATTACGGTCCTGACTCCGATCCGCTCGCGATCCTGAAGCAGCGCACGCGCGCGGCGATCTCGGTCTATGCGCAGGGCGACGACTATCACGACCTCATCAAGAAGCGGCTGAAGGCGCTGGCGCGCTGGCTGGTCGCAACCGCGCCGTCGGACGTGAAGGTGTTCGTCGACACCGCAGCGGTAATGGAGAAGCCGCTGGCGCAGGCCGCGCGTCTCGGCTGGCAGGGCAAGCACACCAATCTCGTCTCGCGCGAATTCGGCTCCTGGCTGTTCCTCGGCGCGATCTACACCACGCTGGAGCTGCCGCGCGACTCTGCCGAGATCAATCATTGCGGCTCGTGCCAGGCCTGCCTCGAGATCTGCCCGACCGCGGCATTCCCGGCGCCCTACAAGCTCGATGCGCGGCGCTGCATCTCCTATCTCACCATCGAGAACAAGGGACCGATCCCGCGCGAATTCCGCAAAGCCATCGGCAACCGCATCTACGGCTGCGACGATTGCCTCGCCGCCTGCCCCTGGAACAAGTTCGCGCAGGAGGGCCGCGAAGCCAGGCTCGCCGCGCGTGACGAATTGCGCGCGCCTGCGCTCGCCGAGCTGGCACGGCTCGACGACGCGGCGTTTCGCACGCTGTTCACGAAGTCGCCGGTCAAGCGCATCGGCCGCGACCGCTTTTTGCGGAACGTGCTGATTGCGATCGGCAACTCCGGTGATGCAACGTTGGCGGACGAGGCGCGGCGATTGCTCGATGATGCAAGCCCGCTGGTGCGCGGGGCGGCGGTGTGGGCGCTGGGGCAATTGGTGGAGGGGGAGGAGTTTGCGGAGATGAGGCTTCATGCTCTCGAGCGCGAGCCCGACGAGAGCGTTCGTGAAGAGTGGCGAGCAGATAGCGCTGTTAGCCCCTCATCCTGAGGAGCCGCGCAGCGGCGTCTCGAAGGATCGAGGCCGAGCTGCCGCAGCGGGGCCTGCATGGTTCGAGACGGCGCTTCGCGCCTCCTCACCATGAGGATCGTGGACCTTGATTTCGCCGCGCGTTTCTTCAATCTCACGCGCATGACAAGCATGCCTTTCTTCACCCGCGACGGCGATACATTCCATCCGACGGAAGTGGCCAATGGTCCCTGGGATCCGAAATCCCTGCACGGTCGCGTCATCGTCGGCCTGCTCGGCTTTGCCATCGAGGAGCGCCATTCCGGCCCCGACTTGGTGCCGGCGCGGCTCACCGTCGACATGTTTCGGCTGCCGACCATCGACAAGCCGATCGAAGTGACGACGCGCCTCGTGCGCGATGGTCTGCGCATCCGCGTGGTGGAAGCGGAATTCGTCTCCGGCGGCGTCAGCATGGCGCGCGCCTCCTGCCAACTGCTGCGCAAGACGCAAAATCCTGAAGGCAACGTCTGGTCGCCGCCGAACTGGGAGGTGCCGAAGCCGGCCGACATTCCGAAGCCCACCGATCCGAGGCTCGGCATGAACGGCAAATGGACGACGCGCCCGATCGTCGGCCACATGGGCTCGCTCGGGCCGCGCCGGCTGTGGATGAGCGAGGTGCGCGAGCTCGTTGCCGGCGTGCCGATGACGCCGTTCGTCCATGTCGCCACCGGCGCCGATTTCGCCAGCCCCTTTGCCAATGCCGGCGACAACGGTCTCGGCTACATCAACAGCGACGTCACGATCTACCTGCACCGCCTGCCGGTGACGGAATGGATCGGTTTCGAAGTGGTGAAGCATCACGCCACCGATGGCGTCGCGATCGGCGAATGCTGGCTCTATGACGAGCAGGGCCCGATCGGCACCGCGACGGTTGCCGCGCTGGCGCAGCGCAAGCCGATGGCGAATCCGTCGAAGCGGTAGGCCTTCCCCCGTCATTCCGGGATGCGCCGTCAGGCGCAGACCCGGAATCCATCGGGCCGCAGGCCCAGAGGGGAAATGGATTCCGGGTTCGCGCCAAGTGGCGCGCGCCGGAATGACTGGAGGAGAGACCTACGCCAGATGCCGCTGCATCTCCGGCCGCGACCTCAGCTCGGCGCCTTGCTTGGCGACGATCTTCGCGATCCGCCCGGGCGCGAAATTCAGATCGACGAACGCCGGCGCGGTGTTGGCGACCTCGCGATAGCCAGCGATCTTGCCATCCTTCAGCGTCATGATCGCGACGCCCTCGAACATCGCCCGCGCGCCGTTCGCTTCCGGCAGCGTCGAGCGATAGCTGAAGGTGTAGCGTGCATAGAGCGTGGTGCCGTCCGAGACGGGGTCATGCATGTCCCAGCGGAAATCGGTCGCCGTGCGATAGAACCAGTCATCGATCATCGCGGCGATCTTCTCGCGGCCCGCGAAGGCGCCGTAGAAGACGTCGTGATAGACGCCGTCCTCGGTGAACAGCTCGGCGAAGGCGCGGCCGTTGCGCTGCTCGACGGCATCGCAGAACGCGCGCAGCATGGCGATGGTGACGTCTGTCATTGGCACTTCTCCCTCACCGACCTCCGTCATGCCCCGGCTTGCCGCCTTCGCTGAAGCTCCGGCGTGCCGAGCAACCCTGCGGGCCTCGGCGTAGCCTTGGCGGAGCCGGGACCGGGACATCCAGTACGCCGCGGCTTTTCAGTTCATCACAACGGCCGCGGCGTACTGGATCGTCCGCCTTCGCGGACGATGACACCGGCTGTTTGGAAATACTTCACCCGATCTCGGCGACCGCCGCAAGAATGCGGGCGATGTCCTGCGGGCGGGAGAGGCGGTGGTCGCCGTCCTGGATCATGGTCAGCACGACGTCGTCGGCCGGCAGACGGTGCGTCAGCGCGAAGGCATGCTGCCAGGGCACATCAGGGTCTTTCGCGCCTTGCAGGATGCGGACCGGGCAGCCGAGATCGATGGCGCTGCCGAGCACGAGATGGTTGCGGCCCTCCACGATCAGGTTCCGCGTGATCGGATAGGGCGAGCCGTCGCCATACTCCGACGGCCTCATCCAGACCCCCTTGGTCTCGATCTCCTGCTTCACCGCCGGCGAAAAATTCTTCCACATCAGTTCCTCGGTGAAATCGGGTGCCGGCGCGATCAGCACGAGCCCCGCAAGCGAAGCCTTGGCTTGTTGCTTCTCTTCTTGCCGCTTCTTGATCTCGCGCGCGAGCAGCAGCGCCATCCAGCCGCCCATGGAGGAGCCGACCAGAACCTGCGAGCCGTCGCAGAAGCGTTCGAATACCGCAACGCTGTCCTCGAGCCAGCGGCCGATGGTTCCATCGGCGAAATCGCCGCCAGATTCGCCGTGACCGGAATAGTCGAACCGGACCATGGCGCGACCGTGATCCCGGGCCCAGCCGTCCAGCGCCACGGCCTTGCCGCCCTGCATGTCCGACTTGAAGCCGCCCAGCCAGACCAGGCCAGGGCCGGCGACAGCACCCTTCCCGCCCCGGTGGCGTACCGCGATCCTGCGTGCGGACGGACCCTCGCCCACATCGATGAAGTCGAGCACGGCATCGGGAATTGGATCGGTCATGGAACGTTTACTCTGGCTGTGCGGTTTGAGCTGTTCGGGGCGCCTTCCTGCGGCGCAATCTGATGCGGCATTGGCCCTTTGGGACGCTTGCGGAACAGAAGCAAGGTGTCTATGTCGATCAACGTGCCCAGGCGTGGCCAAAATGCCTCGCATTTGAGGGTTTTTCGCTTCCCGCACGAGCGACTTGCTTGCCGGCAACCGCATCTTCCTTCAAGATAGCCGCTTCTTTCACAACTTTGGAGAACCACCCATTCGCCGTCCTAATAAAGCTCCGCCCGCTGCCAGCAAAGACGGGCCGCGCATCAATGATGATATCCGCAATGCGCAGATCCAGCTGATCGATCAGACCGGTGACAATAAGGGCACGGTCGAGACGGTCCTCGCCATCAAGATGGCCCAGGAAGCTGGCATGGATCTGGTCGAGATTTCGCCGAATGTCAGCCCTCCCGTCTGCAAGATCATGGACTACGGGAAGTACAAGTATTCGGCACAGAAGAAAGCCGCGGAAGCCCGCAAGCGGCAGAAGACCGTCGAGATCAAGGAGATCAAGCTCCGCCCGATGATCGACGATCATGATTACGACGTGAAGATGCGCGCGATGCAGCGGTTCTTCGAAGAAGGCGACAAGGTCAAGATCACGCTGCGCTATCGCGGCCGCGAAATGGCGCACCAGGAGATCGGCACCAAGCTTCTGGACAAGATCAAGACCGACGTGGCCGAGCTCGCCAAGGTCGAGCAGGACGCGCGCTTCGAGGGCCGCCAGGTCGTCATGGTGCTGGCGCCGCGCTGATCGCGGCTCGCTAGGACGATAGGAAGTTCAACGGCCCGTCCGGATCTCCGGCGGGCCGTTTTGTTTTGGTCGAGGTGTAGGCCACGAGCGCTGCTGCACCCTCGCCCGCTTGCGGGGCGCGGGCGGGGGAGGGAGCTCACCGCCGTCGTGGCGATGGTTTGCCCCTATTCAGCTCCGCGTCGCCTGCCAGGTGCCGCTGCACCGGTCGCCGGAAATGACGCCCTTCCACGAGCCGGCGCCGCTTACGCCGGCGAGCCGGCCGCCGCCGCTGGCATGGGACGCGCCGACCGAGACATGGACCGCGACCGCGCCGCCGCGCTTGACCCTGCCGGAGACCCGGCCCCCGCCGGCGGACGAGACCCGGCTACCGGTGACGGTGAAGGGCACGCTGTAGCCGGAGCCGCAATTGCCTCTTGTGGTGGCGAAAGTGACGTTCCAGATGCCGTCATAGCGGCCGCCGCGGGCCTCCGCGGTCGAAGGCAACGCGGCTGCGGCGAGCACGGTAAGGAGCGCCAGGCGGCGCGCGCGGGCGAAACCGGTCGAAGCCGAAAGCGATTGGGAAAAGCGAGCCATTTTGGTCCTGCTCCGGGCAACACGGCTGGGGCGGCGGGGGTGGCAACATCGGATAGTCGCCGGCCAAGTTCCAACGGTTCATCGTTGCCAATTGGCTTGTCCTCTGCCATAAGCCCAGCCTTCATCGCCCGGCTGATTAAGGGCTGCCGTGGCGGTGTTTCGTGCGGGTTTCGCGCTTGTTCGTAAAACCTGAGCACAATCAACGCTCTAACGAGCATTTTGACGGCCAGCCGCCTTCGCGGGCGGATCTCTGTGGCCATTAGGAGAGCCAAATGCCCAAGCTGAAGACCAAATCGGGCGCTAAAAAGCGCTTCAAGGTGACTGCCACCGGCAAAGTGATGCACGCCCAGCGCGGCAAGCGTCACGGCATGATCAAGCGGACGAAGAAGCAGATCCGTCAGCTCCGCGGTACCCGCGTGCTGTTCAAGACCGACGGCGACAACGTCAAGAAGTACTTCTTGCCGAACGCCTGATCGCGTCCACGATCATTGCCATTCGTGCCGCGCATCCCGCGGCGATCCGATAACCAAAGTCATCTCTGAAGGATTTCGTCATGTCTCGCGTCAAACGCGGTGTGACCGCCCACGCCAAGCACAAGAAAGTCTACAAGGCCGCCAAGGGTTTCTACGGCCGCCGCAAGAACACCATCCGCGCCGCCAAGCCGGCGGTCGAGAAGGCGATGCAATACGCCTTCCGCGATCGCAAGCGCAAGAAGCGGACGTTCCGCGCGCTCTGGATCCAGCGCATCAACGCAGCCGTCCGTCCGTTCGGCCTGACCTACAGCCGATTTATCGACGGCATGGCCAAGTCCGGGATCACCGTGGACCGCAAGGTGCTGTCGGATCTCGCGATCAGCGAGCCCGCCGCGTTCCAGGCCATTGCCGAGAAGGCCAAGGCCGCGCTGGCAGCGTAAGGCTTGCGCTAGCGGGCCTTCTGGCCCGCAGCCTGCAGCGCGCGTTGCGAGTAACGCTGGGCGACCTCCGCCCGGCAGAATGCCGTAAACGACTGATACATGGTGCCGGACTTGTTCCGGTACTTGACGTCGCACGCGCGCATCTCGCGCTTGTAGGCCTGCGCCTGCGCGGCGCTGAGGCCGGGCTTGAAGTCCGCCTCGCACTTCGTCTCGACGGCGGCGCCGAGCTCGACATCGCCGCTCGCGGTCAGCTGGCAATCCCTGAAGACCTTCATCGCGCTTTGGCAGCTCTTCTCGCTGCTGATGGCGGCCGCGACCTCGTCCAGCGTCATGGATTGCTCCATGCAGACCATGGCGCGCGCCGGGGTACCGGCAATGGACAGAACAGCGGCCAGAACGGCCCAACAGCATTTCGAAGGCATCGCGAAGGTCTCCTCGTATCCTTCCTTGGTGGCCCGCGCTCTCGCGAGGTTCACCCCGGCCGGGCGGGAGCCCGAAAACACCGGCTTTTCGCTTGACGTTACGCCCTTCCGGCGGCGACAACCCAGCCGAATTTGGAGCCAAGGATTTGACTGTGTCCGACCTCGCAACGCTCGAAACATCCATCCTCGACCAGATCGCCACCGCCGGCGATGAAGCCGCGCTCGAAGCGGTGCGCGTCGCAGCCCTCGGCAAGAAGGGCTCGATCTCGGCGCTGCTTGCCACGCTCGGCAAGATGTCGCCCGACGAGCGCAAGACGCAAGGTGCGGCGATCAACCAGGCCAAGGACAAGGTCGCCGAGGCGCTCGCGGCACGACGCGATGTGCTGAAGTCCGCGGCGCTCGATGCGCGGCTGGCATCCGAGACCGTCGACGTCACGCTGCCGCTGCGCGAGGCTCAGGCCGAGGCCGGCCGCATCCATCCGCTGAGCCAGGTCTGGGACGAGCTGACCACGATCTTCGCCGACATGGGCTTCTCGGTGGCCGAAGGTCCCGACATCGAGACCGACGACTACAACTTCACCAAGCTGAACTTCCCGGAAGGTCATCCGGCGCGCGAGATGCACGACACGTTCTTCTTCCATCCGAAGGAGGACGGCTCGCGCATGCTGCTGCGGACCCACACCTCGCCGGTGCAGGTGCGCACCATGCTGAGCCAGAAGCCGCCGATCCGCGTCATCTGCCCGGGCCGTACCTACCGCATCGATTCGGACGCGACCCATACGCCGCAATTCCACCAGGTCGAAGGCCTCGTCATCGACAAGACCTCGCATCTCGGCCACCTCAAATGGATCCTGCACGAGTTCTGCAAGGCGTTCTTCGAGGTCGACCACATCAACATGCGCTTCCGCCCCTCGTTCTTCCCGTTCACGGAGCCGTCGCTGGAAGTCGATATCCAGTGCCGCCGCGACAAGGGCGAGATCCGCTTCGGCGAGGGTGAGGACTGGCTCGAGATTCTCGGCTGCGGCATGGTGCATCCGAACGTGCTGCGCGCCTGCGGCATCGATCCCGACGAGTACCAGGGCTTCGCCTGGGGCATGGGCATCGACCGCATCGCCATGCTGAAATACGGCATCGCCGATCTGCGCCAGCTGTTCGACAGCGACGTCCGCTGGCTGTCCCATTACGGCTTCAAGCCGCTTGAGGTGCCGACGCTGGCGGGGGGGCTGAGTTCGTGATGGCGGCGATCGGCCATACGAAGACTCTCTCCGTTCCCTCCCCCCTTGTGGGGGAGGGGCAGGGAGGGGGGTAGCCGCGGATGCCGCACGCAGTTGTGAGCCAGCGTCAGCGCAGCCGGGCGAAACAGCTTCGCCGCGCGATGACGCGCGCCGAAACACTGCTGTGGCGCTACCTAAAGGCCAACCGCATGGATGGTGTCGGCATCCGTCGCCAAACGCCGATCGGAAACTACATCGCCGACTTCGTGTGCTTCTCTTCAAAGCTCATCATCGAGTTCGATGGAGAATCCCACGATTTCGAGGAACGTCAGAAGAAGGATGAGCGTCGCGACGCATTCTTCGCAGCCGAGGGATTTAAGGTTCTGCGCTTCACTAACGATCAGGTGATGACGAATCTTGAGGGAGTTGTTGAAGCAATCCGCCAGGCAGCTTCCGCCGGAGCCCGCGGCTCACCCCCCTCCCTGGCCCTCCCCCACAAGGGGGGAGGGAACACTAGCACCGACCAAAGTAATTCAACCGACAAGAGCCGAGGCACACAGCCATGAAATTCACCCTCTCCTGGCTGAAGGATCATCTCGAGACCGACGAGCCGCTGGACAAGCTCGCCGACAAGCTCACCATGATCGGGCTCGAGGTCGAGAACATCGAGGACAAGGCGAAGGCGCTCAAGCCGTTCACCATCGCGAGGGTGATCTCGGCCGAGCAGCATCCGAATGCGGATCGCCTGCGCGTCTGCATGGTCGACACCGGCGACGGTGGCGCGCCGGTGCAGGTGGTGTGCGGCGCGCCGAATGCGCGTGCGGGTCTCGTCAGCGTGTTCTCGCCGCCCGGCACCTACATTCCCGGCAAGGATATCACGCTCGGCATCGGCACCATCCGCGGCGTCGAGAGCCGCGGCATGCTGTGCTCGGCGGCCGAGCTGCAGATCTCCAACGACCATGACGGCATCATGGAATTGCCGGCGGATGCGCCGATCGGTGCCGGATACGCGGAATGGGCCGCGCTCGGCGATCCCGTGATCGAGATCAACCTGACCCCGAATCGGCAGGATTGCACCGGCGTGCACGGCATCGCGCGCGACCTCGCCGCCGCCGACATGGGCAAGTTTAGGGATCCCACGATCAAGCCGGTCAAGGGCGAGTTCCCGTGCCCGGTGAAGGTCACGGTCGAGGATTCCACGCTCTGCCCAGGCTTCGCGCTTCGCCTCGTGCGCGGCGTCAAGAACGGCCCGTCGCCGGAATGGCTGCAGAAGCGGCTGACCGCGATCGGCCTGCGTCCGATCAATGCGCTGGTCGACATCACCAACTTCATGACCTACGACCGCGCGCGTCCGCTGCACGTGTTCGACGCCAGGAAGGTGAAGGGCAATCTCGTCGTGCGCCGCGCCCGCGACGGCGAGACGCTGCTCGCGCTCGACGGCCGCACCTACAATCTCGATCCCGCTATTTGCGTGATCGCCGATGAGCACGGCGTCGAATCGCTCGCCGGCATCATGGGCGGCGAGGCCTCGGGCTGCGACGAGACCACCACCGACGTGCTGATCGAATCGGCGCTGTGGAACGAGATCAACATCGCGCAGACCGGCCGCAAGCTCGGCGTCAATTCGGACGCGCGCTACCGCTTCGAGCGCGGCGTCGATCCGGCCTTCATGGTGCCGGGGCTGGAGCTCGCGACCAAGCTGGTGATGGAGATGTGCGGCGGCACGCCGTCCGAGAACGTCGTGGTCGGCAGATCCTTCGGCGACGACCGCGTGATCGAATTCCCCCTCACCGAGGTCAAGCGTCTCTCCGGCATCGACGTGCCGCAAGCAGAGATGAAGCGCATCCTGACCCATCTCGGCTTCATGATGGCGGGCCCGGGACCGGTCGTGAAGGTGGCCGTGCCGTCGTGGCGCTCGGACGTCCACGGCAAGGCCGACATCGTCGAGGAGATCGTCCGCATCTTCGGCGTCGACAAGGTGCCGATGACGCCGTTCGAGCGCGGCGAGGACGCGCGCAAGCCGGTGCTGACGCCGCTACAGCTGCGCACCCGCCGGGTCAAGCGCGCGCTTGCAAGCCGCGGCATCATCGAAGCGGTGACCTGGTCGTTCATCACGAAGTCTGCGGCAGAATTGTTCGGCGGCGGCCAGCGCGAGCTCGAGGTCGCCAACCCGATCGCGTCGGATCTCTCCGACATGCGCCCGACGCTGCTCGCGGGCCTGATCGCTGCGGCACAGGCCAACGCCAATCGCGGCATGAGCGATGTCGCGCTGTTCGAGGTCGGCCAGATCTTCAGGGGCGATCGCCCGCAGGACCAGTTCACGGCGGCAAGCGGCGTTCGCCGCGGTTTTGCTTCGTCCGAAGGTCTGGGGCGGCACTGGTCGGGCGCGGCGCAGGCCGATGTGTTCGACGTCAAGGCGGACGCGCTGGCGGTTCTGGCCGCGGCCGGTGCGCCGATGCAGGCGCTGCAGATCGTCGCCGGTGGACCGTCCTGGCTGCATCCGGGCCGTTCCGGAACGATCCAGATCGGGCCGCAGAACGTGCTTGGATATTTCGGCGAAGTGCATCCCCGCGCGCTCGAGGCGCTCGGCGCCGACGGCCCGCTGCTGGTGTTCGAGGTGATCCTCGACCGTATCCCCGAGGCGAAGAAGAAGCCGACCCGCGCCAAGCCGGTGATCGAGCTGTCGGCGTTCCAGCCTGTGTCGCGCGATTTCGCCTTCATCGTCGATCGCACCGTGAAGACGGGCGATATCGTGCGCGCCGCGCAGGGCGTCGACAAGAAGCTGATCACCGGCGTGAACGTTTTCGACGTCTACGAGGGCAAGGGCATCGATGACGGCAAGAAATCAATCGCGATCGCGGTGACGATCCAGCCGCGCGAGAAGACCCTGACCGACCAGGAGATCGAGGCCGTCGGCGCCAAGATCGTGGCCGAAGTCACGAAGAAGACCGGCGGTACTCTGAGAGCATGATGCCGAGAAGTGTGAAGCGGTTTTCGGACGACATCATGCTCCAGAATCGACAAGCATGAGTCTCGCCGACTTTCTCCCGAAGGATGTCAGCCTCACCATTGCGATGGCGCTCTGCGCCGTCGCTTTCGTTTCAGGCACCGCGCGCGGCTTCTCCGGCTTCGGTTCGGCGCTGATCTTCATGCCGCTGGCGAGCAGCATCGCAGCGCCGCGGCTCGTTGCGGCCCTGCTGCTCGTCATCGATTTCGTCGCGGCCGCGCCGCTGCTCCCCGACGCATGGCGGAAGGCCGACCGCAGGGCCACTGCAGTGATCGTGCTGGGCGCGCTGGTCGGCGTGCCCGTCGGCACCTATTTCCTCAGCGTGCTCGAGCCCGTCACCACGCGCTGGATCATCTCCTGCTTCGTCGCCGCCCTCCTGCTTCTGCTGCTGTCGGGCTGGCGCTATCGCGGCAAGGACCACGCCTGGCTCTCGGTCGGCATCGGCGGTCTCTCGGGCTTCTGCAGCGGCCTCGCGCAGACCGGCGGCCCGCCGATCGTCGGCTATTGGCTCGGCCGCCCGATCGCACCGATCGTCGCACGCGCCAACATCGTTCTGTTCTTTGGCGCGTCGGATTTCTTCTCGATGGTCAGTTATGCGACGACAGGCCTGATCTCGCGCGAATCGCTGGTGCTCTCGTTGGTCGTCGGGCCGGTCTATGCGATCGGCGTCGCGTTCGGCGCCTCGCTGTTCGGACGCGCCAGCGAGAAAGTATTTCGCGGCATCTGCTACGCGCTGATCGCGATGGCGGTGATTGCCGGGCTGCCGGTGCTGGACGGGGTGTTGCGGTAAGCCTCACGGGATGAGACCCAGCTGGCGCGCGGACGTAGGTGCGTTCCCTCCCCCCTTGTGGGGGAGGGCTAGGGAGAGGGGTAGCCCAGGAAAAGGTGCCCGTCGTTGGGCATCAAAAGCCCGTTCGTGATGGAAAGAATCCCCGTGTGGCCCCCCTCCCTGACCCTCCCCCACAAGGGGGGAGGGAACGGAGAGAGCGTGGGATCGGCTGAGTGGAGTTGGACGAATCCCTACTACCGCGGCACGCGCCGCTTCTTCGTCGATTGCGTCGGCACGTCGGCGGGGTCGTCCTTGAGCGCGCCGATCTTGCGCAAGGCCGCGTCCGCGGCGCGCTCGCCGCTGTCCCAGGCGCCGTCGACGGTGCCCCACAGCGTCTCATGGGTGGCCTCGCCCGCGAGGAACACATTGCCGATCGGCTCCGCCAAAACCTTTCGCGAGAGCTGGCCCCCGGGGGACGCCGCCGACATCGCGCCCATCACGTAAGGCGAGGCGTTCCAGCGTGTGGCGCTGGTCTTCTGCACCGCGGCTGCAGCTTCGCTGCCGAACAGTTTCGTGATCCATTCCCTGGCAAAGGCCACCATCGCCTTCTCGCCCTGCTCGGAAAGTTCGCGGCCGAATGCGCCGCCGACATCGATGGAGCAGAGCGAGGAGCCGCCGATATTGGCGAACATCAGCCCCGTGCGCGTCGAGTTGCTCTGCTCGATCAGGATATCGTCGCGCGACAGGCCGAGCGGGTTGCCCGGCAATTGCAGCATGATGCGATCGTAGCTGCCGAGGCCGAGCTTTGCCGCCGCGTCCAGCGTGCGCTTGGGGATGTCGGGCGTGAACTTGATCGCGCCCGATGTCAGCACGTTGGTCGAGACCGTGACGATGACGGCGCGCGCGGCGATCTTGCCGGCTGGCGTCTCCACGCTGACGTCGCGGTTGCTCCAGGCGATTCGGCTCGCCGGCGTCGACAACGCCACCGGCGCCTGCTCGCCGAGCTTGGCGATCAGCGTGCCGAGGCCCTGACGGCAGGCGATCGCCGCGTTGCGGTCCTGCGCGCGCCCCTTGTCGATCGCGGACAGCTCCTTCAGGTCTTTGCCGGCAAAGCCCGCGCCCAGCAAGAACTCGGCCGCGCCAGCCCAGTCGCCGAGATCCTTCGGCAGCACCGACGCGCAGGAGGTATCCAGCTTGCCGCGCGCCGCCTCGTCGATGGCGCGGTTGGCGCGCACCAGCGCCGCCAGGAACTGCTCGGTTTCGCCCGCACGCGCGTTGCGGCGGCCGATCCGCATCTTCTGGCCGGACGGCGCCGGCAGCACGTCGAGCCCGGCACTGCGCGCCAGCCGGATCATCGGATTGGTATCTGGATTGTGCATCCAGCGTGCACCGCGGTCGAACGGCGTATCGAAGGTCGTGCTGTCGGTGAGACAGCGGCCGCCGATCCGGGACGCCGCTTCGACCACGACCACCTTGCGGCCCGTCGCCATGATGCGCCGCGCCGCCGCGATTCCCGCGGCCCCCGCCCCGACCACGACGATGTCGGCCTCGCGCGGCAGGTTGGCCGCGTTGGCGCGCAGGACCGGCACCGCGGCAAGAGCCCCCGACGCGACAAGGAAACCGCGGCGCGTGATTGTCATGTCATGGTTTCCGAGGACTTGCGGCGGACGGGAACAGTCAGCGAACCTTGCCGCATCTGATGTTGCACGGCAACCATCACGGTGAATCAATCGTGTTTGACCTCACGGAGCGATGAACCGAATTGCAACACGTTCGGACCATGATAGAGAAGGGAAAAAGACGGCCGGAAAAGGCCGTGGGGGGAGTTTGAGATGGGGACGGTCCTGGATTCAGTCGGCAAGCTGATTGCCGCGTACCTCTCCAAGGAGGTGCCGGGCTACGAGCCGTTCACGCCGAGCGACCCGGAGCACCTGCGCGGCGTCATTGAGCCCGGCGACGTGCTGCTGGTCGAGGGCAACAATCGCATCTCCGGCATCATCAAATATCTGACCCAGTCGACCTGGTCGCACGCCGCGCTCTATGTCGGCCCGGTCGAAGGCGCCGCGGAGCCCGATGGCGAGCCGCATGTGCTGATCGAGGCCAATATCGGCGAAGGCGTCACCTCCGCGCCGCTGTCCAAATATTTCCCGTATCACACCCGCGTCTGCCGCCCGGTCGGGCTGTCCTATGAGGATCGCACCACGGTCTGCCGCTATGCGATCAACCGCATCGGCTTCGGCTACGACACCAAGAACATCGTCGACTTGATGCGCTATCTGTTCCCGATGCCGATACCGCAGCGCTGGCGCCGGCGCATGATCGCGATCGGCTCGGGCGATCCGACCAAGATCATCTGCTCGGCGCTGATCGCGCAGGCGTTCGATGCCGTGCGCTACCCGATCCTGCCCAAGATCACCAAGGCCGGCAGCCGCGCAGCGCGCCGGGAGATCCTGCACATCCGCGATTCCTCGCTCTACATGCCCCGCGACTTCGACATCTCGCCCTATTTCGAGGTCGTCAAACCCACCATCGTGCACGGGTTCGACTACACCGCGCTGCACTGGGCCGACATGCAGAAGCCGCTCGAGGAGGTAGCGGGCACATTCAGTGTGTTTCCAGAAACGATCAGTGCGCCGCCGCTCGTTCCTGAGGCGATTGACCAGGAGGCGCCGGATGAGATTCCGGCTGAAGAAGTGAACGTGCAGGCTGCGGTGGCCGAGAGCGTCTCCGGACATGTCGCGCTGCTGAAGAAGCTGGCGATGTACGGCCCGAGGCGGCGTAGCCGTGCGCGCGAGAGAGCGGCGTAGCCACCGTCGTCCCTGCGAACGCAGGGACCCATACCGCGTGATCTATCGAGAGCGGCGGTGGCAGTACCGAACGACAAGTCTTCGCCAAACCTCTCCCTGGGGTTATGGGTCCCTGCGTTCGCAGTGACGACACCTGAGTTTGGAGTGCGATCTCGCCTCAACAGCCGTCATTGCGAGCGTAGCGAAGCAATCCAGACTGCTTTCCCCGGTGGCAGTCTGGATTGCTTCGTCGCAAGAGCTCCTCGCAAAGACGGTGAAGACCTACCGCTCCGCTCGTCCGATCACCGCCATCAGCTCCGCGATCTTCGCGCGTTGATCGACCTTGTCGCCGCTCGCGATGGCGTGCTCGACGCAATGGGCGACGTGATCCTTCAGGATTTCCTCCTCGACCCGGCGTAGCGCGGCCCGCACCGCCGAGATCTGCGTCACGATGTCGATGCAGTAGCGGTCCTCCTCTACCATTTTCGAGAGGCCGCGAACCTGACCCTCGATCCGGCCGAGGCGTTTTCCGACAGATGCCTTGATGTCCTTGCGCATGCGGTCTATATACCCCTACCGGGTATGGGTTGCAAGACCCGGGTACAGGCGCCGGAGCAGGGCTATGAACGAACACGGGCATCATCACGACGCGGGCGGACATTCCGGATGCGGGTGCTCAGCCAAAACGGAAGTGACCAAGGCGGCAGCGGCCAAGCCGGCGGCGTCCTCCTGCTGCGGCGGACACGGCGACCACGCCGGCCACGCGCACGACCATGGTGAGGGCGCGACGAAGGTCAAAGACCCTGTCTGCGGCATGAGCGTCGATCCCGCGACCTCGAAGCACCACCTCGCCCATCACGGCGAGACCTTCCATTTCTGCTCGGCCGGCTGCCGCACCAAGTTCGCGGCCGATCCCGCCAAATATCTCGCCAAGGAAAAGGCACCCGAGCCCGAGATGCCCGCGGGCACGATCTACACCTGCCCGATGCATCCGGAGATCCGCCAGGTCGGTCCCGGCAGCTGCCCGATCTGCGGCATGGCGCTGGAGCCCGAGGTCGCGAGCCTGGAGACCGGCCCCAATCCCGAGCTCGCCGACATGACACGGCGGTTCTGGATCGGCGGCGTGCTGTCACTGCCGGCGGTGGTGCTGGAGATGGGCGGCCATCTCGCGGGTCCGCACAATTGGATCGACCCGACGCTGTCGAACTGGATCCAGCTCGCCTTCGCCACACCGGTGGTGCTGTGGGCCGGCTGGCCGTTCTTCGTCCGCGGTTGGCAGTCGCTGCTGACGCGCAACCTCAACATGTTCACGCTGATCGCTATGGGCACGGGCGTTGCCTATGTCTACAGCGTCCTCGGCACCGTCACGCCGCAGATATTCCCCGCTACGTTCCGCGCCCATGAAGGTGCGGTCGCGGTCTATTTCGAAGCCGCCGCCGTCATCACCGTGCTGGTGCTGCTCGGCCAGGTGCTGGAGCTGCGTGCACGTGACGCCACCTCGGGCGCGATCAAGGCACTGCTTCAACTGGCGCCGAAGACCGCGCGACGCGTCGACGCCGATGGCAGCGAGCATGAGGTGGAAATCGATACGCTTCATGCCGGCGACCGCTTGCGCGTTCGTCCCGGCGAGAAGGTGCCGGTCGACGGCATCATCCTCGAGGGACGCTCCTCGCTCGACGAATCCCTGGTGACGGGGGAATCCATGCCGGTCACCAAGGAAACCGGCGCAAAGGTCATTGCCGGCACGCTGAACCAGTCGGGCAGCTTCGTGATGCGCGCCGACAAGGTCGGCCGCGAGACGCTGCTGTCGCAGATCGTGCAGATGGTCGCGGATGCGCAGCGCTCGCGCGCGCCGATCCAGCGCCTGGCCGATCAGGTCGCCGGCTGGTTCGTGCCCGCCGTGATCGTCGTCGCCCTGGCGGCCTTCGCCGCCTGGGCCTGGTTCGGACCGGAGCCGCGGCTCGCCTTCGGCCTCGTCGCCGCCGTCAGCGTGCTGATCATCGCCTGCCCCTGTGCGCTGGGCCTGGCGACCCCGATGTCGATCATGGTCGGCGTCGGCCGCGGTGCGCAAGGCGGGGTGCTGATCAAGAACGCCGAGGCGCTGGAGCGGATGGAGAAGATCGACACGCTGGTGGTCGACAAGACCGGCACGCTGACCGAGGGCAAGCCCAAGGTGGTCGCGATCGTGCCGGCTTCCGGCTTTGCGGAAGACGACATCCTGCGGCTTGCGGCCAGCGTCGAGCGCGCCAGTGAGCATCCTTTGGCTGACGCGATCATGCGTGCCGCCAAGGAGAAGCAGCTTGCGCTCGGCCCGGTCGAGCACTTCGACTCGCCGACCGGCAAGGGCGCCACCGGCAAGGTCGACGGCAAGACCATCGCGCTCGGCAACGCCAGATATTTCGCCTCGATCGGCATCGACACGACGGCACTCGACGCCGAGGCCGAGCGGCTGCGCCAGGACGGAGCCACCGTGATCAACATGGCCGTCGAGGGCCGGCTGGCCGGCCTGTTCGCGATCGCCGATCCGGTCAAGGCCTCGACCCCGGAGGCCCTGAAGGCGTTGGCTGCCGAAGGCATCAAGGTGATCATGCTGACCGGCGACAACCGCACCACGGCGGAAGCGGTGGCTCGCCGGCTCGGTATCGCCGAGGTCGAGGCCGAGGTGCTGCCGGACCAGAAAAGCGCGGTGGTGACCAGGCTGCAAAAGGCCGGCCGCATCGTCGCGATGGCCGGCGACGGCGTCAACGACGCGCCGGCGCTGGCCGCCGCCGAGGTCGGCATTGCCATGGGCACCGGCACGGATGTCGCGATGGAGAGCGCCGGCGTGACCCTGCTCAAGGGCGATCTCGTCGGCATCGTCCGCGCCCGAAAATTGTCGCAGGCGACTATGAGCAACATCCGCCAAAACCTGTTCTTCGCCTTCATCTACAATGCCGCCGGCATTCCGATCGCAGCCGGCATCCTTTACCCGACCTTCGGCCTGCTGCTCTCGCCGATCATCGCCGCGGCGGCGATGGCGCTGTCCTCGGTCAGCGTGGTCGGCAATGCGCTGCGCTTGCGCGCAACGCAGCTGTGACGCAAGCTCGCCAAATCGCCCCGGATGGCGCTACGCCCCATCCGGGCTGCGCAGGAGCGGTTTGAGCGAGACGCGCGAGAGGGGCCGATGCAGCGGATAACGATCACGATCGAGGACGACCTCCTGGCGGAGATCGACGCCGCAGCCGAGGCGCGCGGCTACCAGAACCGCTCCGAGATCATCCGCGACCTCGCCCGTGCCGGCCTGCAGCAGAGCTCCGAGGACACCGCGCAGACCGGCCAATGCGTTGCCGGTCTCGTCTATGTCTACGACCACGCCGCCCGCGATCTGTCGAAACGACTGGTGCAGGAATTCCACGGCCATCACGACCTCGCGCTGGCGACCCTGCACGTCCATCTCGACGACAACAATTGCATGGAGATGACGGCGCTGAAGGGGTCGGCGGATGAGGTCAAGCATTTCGCCGACCACATCATCGCCGAACGCGGGGTCCGCTACGGCCGCGTGGTGATGATCCCGACCGGCGAAGGCAAGCAGGCGAAGGCGCGCAAGCAAGGGCACAAGCATGACTAGGCTGGATCTTACCCTCCCCTGGAGGGGGAGGGTCGGCACGTGATCGAGCGAAGCGAGATCGCGTGACGGGGTGGGGTGATCTCTCCACTCGGGCACTGTTCGTCGCGGAGAGACCGTCACCCCACCCCGCTCGCGCTGCGCGCGATCGACCCTCCCCCTCCAGGGGAGGGTAAGCAAGAAATCGCGCCACCTTCGCAACGGCCCGGCCGCCCTTGCCGAAGCCGCATCGGGTGTCTACCTCTCGCGAAGTGTTGACCTGAGAGGATCTCCCATGCTGGATGCCGCCGTGAAGGCGCTGTCGCAAATGATCTCGCCGCCGATGCGCTCGATCCTGTGGCGATCGATCGGGCTGGCGCTCGTGCTGATCATCGTGCTGGCGATCGGCTTGCAGCGGCTGCTCAGCTGGTTCGCAACCTCCGGGGCGGTCTGGCTGGAGGAATTGCTCGGACCCGGCTGGCATTCGTCCATCGATATTCTCTCCTGGATCGTTTCGATCGCGGCGGGCCTCGGCGTCGTGTTCGGCGGCATCTTCCTGATGCCCGCGATCACCTCCCTGGTGGCGAGCCTGTTCGTCGACGACGTTGCCGACATCGTCGAGCGCGAGCATTACCCCGCCGAGCAGCCGGGCGTCGCGCTGCCCTTCAGCCAGGCCATCCTCGAGGGCATCAAGACCGCGCTGCTGACGATCTTGATCTATCTCGCCGCGCTGCCGCTGGTGCTGTTCGCCGGCGCCGGCTTCCTGATCTTCTTCCTCGCCACGGCCTGGCTGCTGGGCCGCGAATATTTCGAGCTGGCGGCGATGCGCTTCCGCCCGCCGGAGGAAGCCAAGGCGATGCGGCGCGACAATGCCGCGACCATCTTCACCGCGGGCCTGTTCATCGCCGCCTTTGTCTCGATCCCGATCGTCAATCTGGCGACGCCGATCTTCGCCATGGCCTTCATGGTCCACATGCACAAGCGGCTGTCGGGCCCGCGGCCGGAGCTGATCGCGCCGGCGCGGCAGATGCGGTAACGGCGCCCGGCGCGGAGCCGTCGCTCAGACCGTCTTCTCCGGCCACCGGCAGAGATCGTTGATCAGGCAGACCTCGCAGCGCGGCTTGCGTGCGAGGCACGTGTAACGGCCGTGCAGGATCAACCAATGATGCGCGTGCAACATGAACGCGGCCGGGATCACCTTTTCCAGACCAAGCTCGACCTCCAGCGGCGTCTTGCCGGGCGCCAGCCCCGTGCGGTTGCCGACGCGGAAGACGTGCGTGTCGACCGCCATGGTGTGCTCGCCGAAGGCCATGTTGAGCACGACGTTGGCGGTCTTGCGGCCGGCGCCGGGCAGCGACTCGATCCCGGCGCGCGTGCGCGGCACCTCGCCGCCGAACTCGCTGAGCAGCTTTGCCGACAACGCGATCACGTTCCTCGCCTTGGTTCGGTAGAGGCCGATGGTCTTGATGTAGTCGCGCAAGCGCTCCTCGCCGAGGTCGAGCATCTTCTGCGGGGTGTCGGCGACCTCGAACAAGGCGCGCGTGGCCTTGTTGACGCCCGCATCGGTCGCCTGCGCCGACAGCACCACGGCAACCAGCAGCGTGAACGGATTGACGTGCTCGAGCTCCCCTTTCGGTTCCGGATTGGCTTTGTGGAAGCGGCTGAAGGCGTCGTAGACCTCGGCCGGCGTCCAAGGTCTTGAGAAATTGGGCTTGGTGGCCTTGAGCGATTTTTTCGCCGGAGCCGGTGTCTTGAGGGGCTTGGTCTTGACGGGCTTGGGCTTCGCAACGACAGCCTTTGCCTTCTTGTTCGGCACGGGCGCTTTGCGCGGCGCCGGCTTGCGGGTGATTTTCGCCATGATCGGGATATACTGACGGACGATGAGCGCAGGCAACGAAATTGAGCGCGGCGATCCCGAACAGCGCGAAGTGCAGATCTTCTCCGCGCTGCTGACGCCGCACCGCTCGCTGAACCGCACCGGCTTCCTCGCCGTGATGCTGTTCCTGAGCGTGGTCAGCTTTGCCACGGGTCTCGCCTTCCTGATCAAGGGCGCCTGGCCGGTGCTCGGCTTCTTCGGCCTCGACGTGCTCGTGGTGTGGTGGGCCTTCAAGGCCAATTTCCGCACCGCCCGAGCCCGCGAGGAGATTACGGTCACCGCCTCCGAACTGCGCGTGAGACGCATCAGCCATCGCGGCCAGGTCGCCGAATGGACGTTCAATCCGCTCTGGGTCCGGCTCGACATGGAGGTCGACGAGGACTTTGGCATCGAGCACCTCTATCTGATCTCGCGCGGCCGCCAGATCCAGATCGCGAGGTTCCTGGGGCCGGAGGAAAAAGCAAGCTTTTACAAAGGCTTGGTTGAGGCGCTCAATGCCGCCAAGCGGGGGCCGACCTACAATCCGATCAGCTGATGTCGCATCGGAAATCGGGTGGTTTACCAGCCGCCCCTCTCCTACATTTCCAGTCATGATGACACTCGCCATACACGACCAGCGCCTGACCAAGCCGGGCCCCCAGAACGCCGCGCTGCGCGACTATGATTCGGTGCGCCGGGCGATCGCCTTCATCTCGGAAAACTGGCGCGCCCAGCCGACCATCGAGGCGATGGCCGATGCGGCCGGCGTCACCCCGGATGAGCTGCATCATCTGTTCCGCCGCTGGGCCTCGATCACGCCGAAGGCCTTCATGCAGGCGCTGACGCTCGACCACGCCAAGGGCCTGCTGCGGGACTCCGCGAGCATTCTCGACGCCGCGCTCGATTCCGGCCTGTCGGGCCCGGGGAGGCTGCACGATCTCTTCGTCACGCACGAAGCGATGTCGCCGGGCGAATGGAAGAACGGCGGCGCCGGCCTCACCTTGCGCTACGGCTTTCATCCCTCCCCGTTCGGCACCGCGATCGTGATTGCGACCGATCGCGGCTTGTCAGGGCTTGCCTTCGCCGACCACGGCGAGGAAAAGGTCGCGCTCGCCGACATGACGCGGCGCTGGCCGAACGCCACCTATGTCGAAGACCACGAGGGCACGGCGCCGCTGGCTGCGCGCATCTTCGACACCAGGCTGTGGCGGCCGGACCAGCCGCTGCGCGTGGTGATGATCGGCACCGATTTCGAGGTGCGGGTGTGGGAGACGCTGCTGAAAATCCCGATGGGCCGCGCGGTGTCCTATTCCGACATCGCCTGCAACATCAACAGCCCGAAGGCCTCGCGCGCCGTCGGCGCGGCGGTCGGCAAGAACCCGGTCTCGTTCGTCGTGCCCTGCCACCGCGCGCTCGGCAAGAGCGGCACCCTCACCGGCTATCATTGGGGCATCACCCGCAAGCAGGCGATGCTCGGCTGGGAAGCCGGACAGCTGGGGATGCAGTAGCCGAGATGCCGTAGGGTGGGCAAAGGCGCATAGCGCCGTGCCCACGATCTTTCTCGAACCACTGACGCAACGTGGGCACGCTTCCGCCGTCGCTCTTCGAGCTATGGCGGACAAGTCGCTTTGCCCGCCCTACGGCACCGCGTTTGCC
Organism: Bradyrhizobium sp. CFUWI; assembly: GCF_056429085.1. Lineage (NCBI taxonomy): Bacteria > Pseudomonadati > Pseudomonadota > Alphaproteobacteria > Hyphomicrobiales > Nitrobacteraceae > Bradyrhizobium > Bradyrhizobium sp. CFUWI. Next base: position 1,582 of record NZ_JBWJZE010000005.1, on the reverse strand, counting down.
GCGAGTCTAACCCGCCAGATCCAGCTTCGAGGCTACGGTCGAATCCGCATTGAGGCGGTAGATGATCGGCACGCCGGTGGCGAGTTCGCGCTTCAGGATGCCTTCGGGCGAGAGCTTTTCCAGCACCATGATCAGCGCGCGCAGCGAATTGCCGTGGGCGGCGACCAGCGTGCGCTTGCCGTTGAGCACGCCGGGCAGAATCTCCTGCACGTAGTACGGCAGCGCGCGCGCCAGCGTGTCCTTCAGGCTTTCGCCGCCGGGCGGCGGCACGTCGTAGGAGCGGCGCCAGATCAGCACCTGCTCCTCGCCCCATTTCTTGCGGGCGTCGTCCTTGTTGAGGCCGGAGAGATCGCCATAATCGCGCTCGTTCAGCGCGAGGTTCTTCGAGGTCGGCAAGCCTTCTTGGCCGAGCTCACCGAGGATGATGTCGAGCGTGTGTTGCGCGCGCGTGAGCACCGAGGTGAAGGCCACGTCGAACACGAGGCCCTGTGCCTTCAGCTTGCGGCCGGCTTCCGTGGCTTCCTTAACGCCGAGCTCGGTGAGATCGGGATCCTTCCAGCCGGTGAACAGGTTCTTCAGATTCCATTCGCTCTGGCCGTGGCGCACGAGCACGAGAAGACGTTCGCTCATTGACTGCTTTTCCGTGTTGTTCAGATGTCGGACAGGCCGAGCACGTCGGCCATGGAGTAGTGCCCCGGCGCCTTGCCATGCGCCCATAGCGCCGCCTTGAGCGCGCCGTGGGCGAACAGCATGCGGTCCTCGGCCTGATGCGACAGCGTCAGGCGCTCGAACGGGCCGAGGAAAGTCACGCTGTGGTCGCCGGCGACGGTGCCGCCGCGCAACGAGGCAAAGCCGATATTGCCCGGCCTGCGCGCGCCGGTGATGCCGTCGCGGCCACGCTCGGAATGGTCGTCGAGGGTGACGCCGCGTCCGGCCGCCGCGGCCTGGCCCAGCATCAGCGCGGTGCCCGAGGGTGCATCGACCTTCATGCGGTGATGGGTCTCGACGATCTCGATGTCAAAATTCTGGTCGAGCGCCTTGGCGACGCGCTTGACCACGGCGGCAAGCAGGTTGACGCCGAGGCTCATATTGCCCGACTGCACCACGATGGCGCGGTTGGTGACGCTCTTGATCACGGCGTTGTCGGACATCGAGAGCCCGGTGGTGCCGACCACATGGACGATTCCCCGCTCGGCCGCGATCGCGACATTGGCGATGGTCGCGGCCGGGACGGTGAAGTCGAGGATCCCGTCGGCCTCCTTCGACATCGCCCAGAGATCGGCCGAGAGCTTGATCTCGTTGGCCGGCAGGCCGGCGAGCACGCCGGCATCCTTGCCGAGCAGCTCCGAGCCGGGGGCCTCCAGCGCGCCCGCCAGCACCGCGCCTTTGCTCTCGGCAATCGCCCGCACCAGCGCGCGGCCCATCCGGCCGCCGGCCCCAGCAACAATCAAGCGCATGTCGGACATGGTGTGATCCTCTTCGCCGCCGTTGTAGCGGGGGGAGGCAGTTCCGGCAACCGAGGGGGATCGGGGGGACGAATGCGCTCTTACCCTCCCCTGGAGGGGGAGGGTCGATCGCGCGC
>NZ_JBWJZE010000004.1:0-480628 GCF_056429085.1 Bradyrhizobium sp. CFUWI | reverse complement strand
GGGCGGGGGCGGGGTGTTTCGGGGCCTCAGGCCGTCATTCCGGGGCGGCTCGCAGAGCCGAACCCGGAATCCATCGGGCGGCGGAGTTGGTCGATGAATGGATTCCGGGCTCGCGCCGAGCGGCGCGTCCCGGAATGACAGGAAGGGCTACTTCGCCTTTTGCATCTTCGTCACCGTGTACCCCGAGGCCGCCTCCTCGGCCTCGAAGGTCACCTTGTCGCCGACCTTCACCTGCTTGAGCATGGCGGGATCCTTGACGCGATAGACCATGGTCATGGGGTCCTCCATGCCGAGGCTCTTCGCCGGACCGTGCTTGAGCGTGATCTTGCCGGCGCCCTCGTCGATTTTCTTGACCTCGCCGCTGATCGAGGCCGCCTCGGCCGCCAGAGCTCCGTTGGCAACGCTCAATGTCAGCGCCAGCGCGGCGGAGATACGGATGATGCGGTTCATGGCAGACTCCCTTCGCGTTACTTGACGGTGACGTGGCCGACCATGCCGTAATCGCGGTGGTCGGGAATGAGGCACGAATATTCGAACGTGCCGGGCTTGCTGAATTTCCAGAGGATCTCGGCCGTCTTTTGCGGCGCGAGCCTGACCCCGTTGGGTTCGTCGTGCTCCATATGCGGATGCTTCTTCATCTCCGCCGCATGCGCGAGATTCTCCTTGGTGGTGGCGAGCAGGAATTCGTGGTCCTCCTTGCCGACATTGCGCAGCACGAAGCGGATCTGCTCGCCGCGCTTGACCTCGATCCGGGCGGGTGCGTAGTCCATCTCGTTGAGCAGGATCTCGATGGTGCGCGCGGGCTTCTTGGGGTCGCCGGGCTCGCCGGCCGAGAAAGTCGCGTGAGAGTGCTTGTCGTGCGCAAAGGCCGGCGCGGTCGACAGCGCAACCAGCGCGAGGCCAAGCTTGATCGTCTTCATCGTCATCTCCAGTTTATGGTTCATCGAAACGCTCTCACATCTTGTGCTTCATCGGTGGGCTGCCGCGCTGCTGCCGTGCCGGCTCCGCGGCCGGCGCCGCGACCTCGTAGGCGACGGTGCCCTTCGGGAATTGGTAGGGACCCGGATCGCGATAATCGTCGCGCGCGAGGTCCTCGCGGATCTTCATCACCGTGAACATGCCGCCCATCTCGATCGGGCCGAACTGGCCGGTGCCGGTCATCATCGGCAGCGTGTTGTCGGGCGCCGGCATCTCCATGTTGCCCATCGCCATGCCGGTCGAGCCCATCGCCATGCCGTCGGGCGCGAGCTTGCCGACCGCCTTGGCGAGATCCTTGCGTGACACGCCGATCAGGTTGCGCACGTCGTGCCCCATCGCGTTCATGGTGTGATGCGACTTGTGACAGTGGAACGCCCAGTCGCCGGGATTGTCGGCGAGCACGTCGAACACCCTGACGGCACCGACCGGCACGTCGGTCGTCGTCTCCGGATATTGCGCGCTCTCCGGAATCCAGCCGCCGTCGGTGCAGGTCACCGCAAAGCTGTGGCCGTGCAGATGGATCGGATGGTTGGTCATGCTGAGATTGCCGATGCGCACACGCACCTTGTCGCCGAGCCGGACCGCCAGCGGATCGATGCCGGGAAACACCCGCGCATTCCAGGTCCACATGTTGAAGTCGGTCATCTCGTTGACGTGGGGCAGATAGGTGCCGGGATCGACGCGATAGGTGCTCATCACGAAGACGAAGTCGCGGTCGACCGGCCGGAAGTTTTGATCGCGCGGATGCACGACGACCATGCCCATCATGCCCATCGCCATCTGCACCATCTCGTCGGAATGCGGGTGGTACATGAAGGTGCCGCTCTTCCTCATCTCGAACTCGTAGACGAAGGTCTTGCCGGGCTGGATGTGCGGCTGGGTCAATCCGCCGACGCCGTCCATGCCGCTCGGAATGATCATGCCGTGCCAGTGCACGGTGGTGTATTCGGGCAAGCGGTTGGTGACGAAGATGCGGAGCTTGTCGCCTTCGACCGCCTCGATCGTCGGTCCGGGCGACTGGCCGTTGTAGCCCCACAGGTTCACCTTCATGCCCTCGGCGAACTCGCGCACCACGGGCTCGGCGACGAGATGGAATTCCTTCCAGTCGCCGTTCATGCGGAACGGCAGCGACCAGCCGTTCAGCGTCACCACGGGGCGATAATCGGGTCCGCTGACGGGATGGAGCGGCGGCTGCATCACCACCTTGTCCATGTGCGGGGCTTCCGGAATCGAGGCGGCCTGCACGCGGCCTTGAACCGCGGATGCGCCGACGAGCGCGGCGGTCCCCAAAAATCCTCGGCGGGAAAACATCACGGTCTCCATGTCAATGGCCGCCGGCATCGGCAGGCGCTGCCGCGGCGATGGTGGTTGGATTGTCGCTGCCGGCGGCCGGCGCGCCGCCGCCGTTGACGGCGGTCTGCAAGTCGGCCTGGGCGAGGAAGAATCTCTGCCTGGCGTCGATCGCGCCGCGCAGCGAGGCGAGGCGCTGCCGCGCCTCGGTCAGCAGCGCGAAGATGTCGACCTGCATGCTGGAGAAGCGCAGCTGCATCTCCTCGGTGATGATCTTGCGCAAGGGGATGATCTCGCGCTGGTAGTGGCTGGCGATGTCGTAGGTCGAGCGATAGACGCGATAAGCATCGCGCGCTTCCGAGCGCACGTTGACGGCGCGCTCGGTCAGGCGGTTGAAGGCGAGATTGTAGGTCTCCGTCGCCTGCCGCACCCGCACCTCGCCGCCGTCGAAGATCGGGATCTGGAACTGGACGTCGAAGCCGCGCTCGCGGAATGCTGGCCCTTCCGGATCCTGGGTACGCCGTGAGATGCCGGCGAGGTCGAGCAGGGTCACGAAGCGCGTCGCCTCCGTGAGGTTCATGGCCTTGGCCAGTGCCACCAGCTCCAGCCGCGCGATCTGCAGGTCGATGCGATGGGCGACCGCGTCGGCCTCGATCGAAGGCAAGGTCAGCGGCCGGCGCGGCAGCGGCGGCAACGCGTTCGGCAGGCGGAAGTCGAGGCCGCCGTCCCACAGCCCCATCAAACGTGCCAGCCGTTCGCGAGCGCTCGCCGCGGTCTGTCGCGCGGTGGCGAGGTCGGCCGTGGTCTCCGCGTAAAACACCTGCTCGCGGGCCTGGTCGAGCTTGTTGAGGGAGCCGGTCTCGCCGAGCTTGACGGCGAGCTGTGCGGTCGATTCCGCCGTCGCCTTGGCGTCGGTCAGCAGCACCACCATCTCGTTGTCGGCGACGGCGCGCCAATAGGCGCGGCGGACGTCGGCGGCGAGCCGCAGCGTCGCCAGCGCCGCGCGCAATTGGGCCTGACGAAAACGCTCGCGGGCGATGTCGGAGCGGAACGGCAGGGTGGCGAGCGCGAGGATGTCGCCGACCACCTGGCGTTCGATCTCGCTGGCGCCATTGCCTGTGATGCGCGAGATCGAGAACACGGGATTGGGCGGCAGGCTCTGCTCGACCAGATCGGTCTCGGCCAATGCAAGCTCGTTATAGGCGGCTTGCAGTCCCTTGTTGTTGAGCAGCGCGATCTGTACCGCGCTCTCGGCGCTCAGCGTGCGCGCCAGCAATTGGCGAACGCGCGCCTCGACCGCGCCGGCGCCGTCGGCCGTTCGCACGAAGGCGACGTCCTTGTCGATGGTCCGGCTGGTCAGCTCAGAGACGGCGCTCATGCCGCTGTCGGGCGAGAACGCGGCGCAGCCGGAGACGCTGAACGCGGTGAGGATGAGCAAGCCTCGCGCAAGATGGCATGTCATGGCGCGCTCCTACCGGTCCTGCTTCGGTTGCGGCGTGACGGCGCCATTGCGATCGCGCCATGGCGCGGGCGTGGCCGGCCGCAGGCTGGTGTAGGGCGCGATGGTCGAGCGATAGCCGACCGGCGCGACCTTCGCCGCCGGATCGGCAGGATCGGCGGCCGCGACCTGCGTGGTGGCCGGCATGCAGCCGGACAGCGCCAGCGCAACCAGGGCCAGCGGCGGCCAATAGAATCGAAAGTGTCGTCCACGCACCGCAGATGTTGCGGCGGACTCCGCCCCGGAAAGCGTCAGCATGATTCATCCCTGATCTGAAGGACCACAGGCCCGCGCGCGCGGAGAGCGCGCAACAGCCCGAAATCGTCGCGTCAGATCAGGCGATGGGAGGGCGGTAGTGCTGGGGCGGCGCCGCGCTGTGCAGGCTGGCCACGATCTCCGGCGCACAGGCGGTGACGGGCAGAGGCGGCATGGCGACGCTGGGCAGATCGGCCGGCAGCGCGCTCACGCACATCATCGCGCAGCACGGGCCGACCGTTCCCTTGCCGCCATGATGATGCGGCGCCGGGGTATCCCGTTCGGCGGTCTGGTGATGCGAGTGCGGTCCGGCGTGCTGATGCGAGGTGGCATCATGTCCGTGGCCGGCAGGCATCTGATGATGCGCCGGCACGGCCTCATCGAGGCAGGGCGCCGGGCCGTTGCTCCAGGCGAGGCCCGCTGCCGGCGCGAGCACGCAGAACAGATAGGCGAGGGCCAGGAGGCGCCCCACCTTGATCCGTACCGATCGTCTCAATCGCAGCAACATTGCGTCGTCAGGTTCCCGCGCGGCGATGGCGCCTGCGCCGATTGCAAGTTAATCGCAAACGGAGCAGCCGCCAAGCACCTTGTTACCGCAGTGCACCGCGCATGCCCAATATCGCGCCACGATGCTTGACCGTAAAGCGCTCAGCGAACATGGTCCCGCCGTGCTTGCGCCAAATCATCCAGGACAGAAACCGGCCTCCTTCACGCCTGATTCGCGTCAGGCCTGGGTGCGCCTCGTGCTTGCGCTCGTCATCGGCTCGATCGGCGCCGTCGGCATGTGGGCCGTCGTGGTCGTGATTCCCGTGGTGCAGGCCGAATTCGGGGCCACGCGCGGCGCCGTGTCGCTGGCCTTCACGCTGATGATGTTCGGTTTCGGGCTCGGCGGGGTGATCGCCGGCAAGATCACCGACCGGTTCGGCATCGTGCTCGCGATGGCGATCAGCATCGCCTTTCTCGGCATCGCCAATGTACTCGCGGGCCTGTCGACCCAGCTCTGGCAGTTCGTCGCCGCCTATTTCCTGATCGGCCTCGGCACCTCGGCGACCTTCGCGCCGCTGATGGCGGAAGCCTCGCATTGGTTCGAGCGCTATCGCGGCCTTGCCGTGACCATCGTCGCCAGCGGCAATTATGTCGCGGGAACGATGTGGCCGCCGATCGTGAGCTGGGGCACCGAGACGATCGGCTGGCGCTACACCCATATCGGCATCGGCATCGTCTGCGCCAGCACGATGGCGCTTCTGGTCCTCGTCCTGCGCGCGCAGATGGGCGACGAGCATGTCCGCGACCATGCCAATGCGCCGCCGCCCCGCGTCGATCTCAAGCTGTCGACCAACACGCTGACCGTGCTGCTATCGATCGCCAGCATCTCCTGCTGCGTCGCCATGGCGATGCCGCAGGTGCACATCGTCGCCTATTGCGGCGATCTCGGCTATGGCGTGGCGCGCGGCGCCGAGATGCTGTCCTTGATGATGGGCTGCGGCATCGTCAGCCGGATCGGCTCCGGCTATCTCGCCGACAAGATCGGCGGCATCCACACGCTGCTGGTGGGATCGCTGGCGCAGGGATTTGCGCTGGTGTTCTATCTGTTCTTCGACAGCCTCGCCTCGCTCTATCTCATCTCCGCGATGTTCGGCCTGTTCCAGGGCGGCATCGTGCCGAGCTACGCCATCATCGTGCGCGAGGCGATGCCGGCGAGCGAGGCGGCGACGCGCGTCGGCATCGTGATCTTCGCCTCGGTGTTCGGCATGTCCTTCGGCGGCTGGGTGTCGGGCGTCATCTTCGATGCCACAGGCTCCTATGCCGCGGCGTTCGCCAACGGCGTGGCCTGGAACGCGCTCAACATCGGCATCGTCGTGCTGCTCCTGATCCGCTCGCGGATGAGTTCGGCGAAGGCTGGCCCTGGTTTCGCGACTTAGGGCGACTTTTCGCCGTCAGCAGCGAACAGCCGGATCTCGCATTTTCCGTTCGACTATCGTTTCCGCTTTGCGGCCGGCTTCGCCGGCTTGGCCGCGCGCGCCTTGGTCTTGGCACTGGGCTGCACGCGTAAGCCATCGACGAACACGTCGAGCATGCGCAGCACCGAGGATTGCCAGCCGGGCTGGTCGTGCATGTAGCACATCCCGATCAAGGCTCTGAGCAAATCCTCCGGGCTGATGTCGCCGCGCATCTCGCCGGCCGTGACGGCGCGGTCGAGCAGCGAGCCGATCGCCTTGGTCAGCCGGTCCATCGAAAACGCCGCGAGCTCCGACGAGCTCTGGAAGGTCAGCGCCAGCGCGGCCGACATGCCTTTCTTGGTGGCGACGAATTCGACGTTGGACCGCAACCAGCGCCTGAGCGCATCGACCGGGTCCTTGGCGTTCTTCAGTTGCTCGGCCAGCTCGCTGAGTTGCTCGACCTCACGGCGATACACCGCCTCGAACAATGCCTCGCGCGTCGGAAAATGCCGATAGAGCGTGCCGATGCCGACGCCGGCGCGTTTGGCGACGGCTTCCAGGCTGGCCTCGGGGCCGCCCGCATTGAACACGGCCTTGGCCGCTTCGAGCACGCGCTCGCGGTTGCGCACGGCATCGGCGCGGGGCTTCCGAATCTGGTCGGTGTGGTCGTCCATAGCGCGCAATGTAGATCACGAATTGGTTAGATTGAACCCTCGCCGGACCTCCGCAGGGCTCATCGCGTTGGTGGCGCACGGGCTTTTGACGAATTCCAAATATTTCCGGGCGGGCCTTGTTAAACGGAGGGTGCCTCCGTATCTTCGCCTAGCTGTTGGCCGGCTTCCGCCTGGCCGACGCATATCGACGGCAGCCACGGCGGTGGCGCGCTGCGCGATGACTCATGTCCAAATCTGATCGGAGCCTTGTATGAACCACTCCATCAGCCTCACCGTGAACGGTGCGCGGCGCGACTTCGTCCTCGACGATCCGCGCGTCACGCTGCTCGATCTCCTGCGTGAGCGCCTCCATCTCACCGGAACCAAGAAGGGATGCGATCGCGGCCAGTGCGGCGCCTGCACCATCCTGGTCGACGGCAAGCGCATCAATTCCTGTCTCGCGCTCGCCGTCAGCCATGACGGCGCCGACATCCTCACCATCGAGGGCGTTGCGCGCGGCGACCAGCTGCACCCGGTGCAGGCCGCCTTCATCGCCCATGACGGCTTTCAATGCGGCTTCTGCACGCCCGGCCAGATCATGAGCGCGATCGGCATGATGCAGGAAGCGCAGGCCGGCAACGATCCCGAGCGCATCCGCGAATGCATGAGCGGCAATCTCTGCCGCTGCGGCGCCTATGCCGGCATCGTCGATGCCGTGCTCGATGCGCAAGGACAGATGGACCAATCCAACCAGAGGCGCTCGGCATGAAACCGTTCGAGTACATCAGGCCCGCCACGGTCGCCGAGGCCGTCGCCGCCGCAGCCCAGTCCGGCGCCGCCTATCTCGCCGCCGGCACCAATCTGCTCGATCTGATGAAAGGCGGCGTCAGCCGTCCGGATCGCCTGGTCGACGTCACCCATCTCGACGGGCTCGATGCCATCGAGACTCTCGCCGACGGTTCGTTGCGCATCGGAGCGCTGGTGAGCAATGCCGATCTCGCGCATGACCCGGCCTTTGCAAAGTCCTATCCGGCCGTCGCCGAGGCGCTGCTCTCCGGCGCCTCGGCGCAATTGCGCAATGCCGCGACCGTCGGCGGCAATCTGTTGCAACGAACGCGCTGCGCGTATTTCTACGACACCGCCAGCCGCTGCAACAAGCGCGAGGCCGGCAGCGGATGCGATGCCCTCGAGGGCGAGAACCGCACCCACGCCGTGCTCGGCTGGAGCGAGAATTGCATCGCCACGCATCCATCCGACTTCTGCGTGCCGCTGGTCGCGCTCGATGCCATGGTCGAGATCGAGGGCAGGGGCGGCCGTCGCGAGATCGCGCTCGACGAGCTGCATCGTCTGCCCGGCGACACGCCCGCGCGCGAATCCGCGCTTGAGCCCGGCGACCTCATCGTCGCGGTGCGCCTGCCGCCGGCGGCGCACGCGTTTGCGGCGCACGCGCGCTACCTCAAGGTCCGCGAGCGCACCTCCTACGCCTTCGCAGTCGTCTCGGCCGCCGCCGCGTTGCGGATCGAGAACGGCAAGATCGCCGAAGCCCGGCTCGCGCTCGGCGGCGTTGCCGCAAAGCCATGGCGGGCCCGCGCCGCGGAGGACGTGCTGAGGGGCGTCGCGCCCGCGGCAGATGTGTTCCAGGAGGCCGCCCGGCGTGCGCTGACCGACGCGAAGCCGTCCGGCGACAATGCCTTCAAGATCGAGCTCGCGCGCCGCATCGTCGTGCGCGCGCTGACCCTCGCCGCCGCCGGTACGCCCGCGCGCCTGCCGGCGCTGCCGGCGTCTCCCTTTGCCTCGACGTCCGGAGCCATTCATGCCTGAGCTCAACCTCACCAGCGCACCCGCCCATATCAGGCACGGTTCGAACATCGGCCAACCGCTGACCCGCCGTGACGGCGTCCTCAAGGTCACGGGGCAGGCGACCTATGCCGCCGACAATCATCCGCCCGGCATGCTCTATGCGGTGACGGCCGTCGCCGGCATTTCCCATGGCCGTGTGATCTCGCTCGATGTCGCCGCCGCCAAGCGCCATCCCGGCGTCGTCGATGTCATGACGCCGGAGCACAGGCCGCAGCTTGCGATCGATCCGGAGATCAAGACCAATCCGTTCGTGTTCCGGATGGAGGCGTTGCACAGCAACGAAGTCCGTTATGCCAACCAGCCCATCGCGGTCGTGATCGCGGAAACGCTGGAGGCGGCGACGGAAGGCGCGGTGCTGCTGGCGCCGCGCTACGAAACCCTGCCGCCGCTGGTGGGGCTCGACGCCGGCGAGAGCTTCGTGCCGCCGGTCGTCGGCGTCGGCAATCCCACCGAAATTCACCGCGGCGATGTCGAGGCTGGCCTTGCCGCGGCCGAGAAGCGGATCGACGCGACATACGAGACGCCGCCGCAATATCACAACGCGATGGAGCCGCATGGGATCGTCGCAAGCTGGGATGGCGACAGCCTATCGGTGGACATGCCGACCCAGGGTCTGAAGCTGTCGCTGGCGCGCATCGCCGAACTGTTCGGCATCGCGCACGACAAGATCCATATCCGCAGTCCCTTCCTCGGCGGCGGCTTCGGCTCGAAGGGGCTGATGGGGGGGCCGTCGGTGCTCGGCATCATGGCGGCGAAGCTGGTCGGCAGGCCGGTCAAGCTGGTGCTGCGTCGTGAGCAGATGTACGGCCCGGTCGGCCACCGTGCGCCGACGCGTCAGCGCCTACGCCTCGGCGCCGACGGCGAGGGACGTCTGACCGCGCTCGATCACCATGCGCGGACCGTGTCGAGCACGTTCGACGATTTCTACGAGCCCGCGGCCGATGCCTCGCATACGCTCTATGCGGCACCCGCGATCCGCACCTCGCATGACGCCGTACGTGTCCACACGGGAACGCCGCTGTTCATGCGGGCGCCCGGCGAGGCGACAGGCTCGATTGCGCTGGAGAGCGCGATCGACGAGATGGCCTGGGCCTGCGGCATGGATCCGCTGGCTTTCCGCCTGAAGAACTACGCCGAGGTCGAGCCGATCAGCGGCAAGCCGTTTTCTTCAAAGGCGCTACTGGCCTGTTATGAGCAGGGCGCAGCGCGCTTCGGCTGGGCCAAGCGTTCGCTGCAGCCGCGGCAGATGCGCGACGATGCCGGCCTTCTGGTCGGCTGGGGCATGGGCACGGCGACCTTCCCGGCGCTGATGTTCCAGGCGGAAGCCCGCGCGGCGATCCGGCGCGACGGCTCGGGCGTGATGGAGATCGGTGCGCACGACATGGGGCAGGGCGCCTGGACCGCGCTGGCCCAGATCGCGGCTGATGCCGTCGGCCTCGATATCGCGCGGGTCGAGTTCAAGGCGGGGACATCCGACTTGCCCGATGCCGGCATCGCCGGCGGTTCCGCGCATACGGCCACGGCCGGTGCTGCGATCCACAGCGCCGGCGCGGCCGTGATCGCCAAGCTCGCCGATCTCGCCACCGGTGACGAGCGCTCGCCGCTGTTCGGCGCCGGCAATGCCGGCGTGATCGCGCGCGAAGGAAGGCTGGTCCGGCGCGACGACGAGAGCCGCGGCGAGAGCTACGCCGAAATCCTGGCGCGCGCCGGCGTCGCTGAGGTCGAGGCCCGCGGCACGGGAGCGCCGAATCCTGCCGCGATGGAGGAATATGCCATGCATGCCCATGGCGCGGTGTTCGCGGAGGTGAAGGTCGATCCCGAGCTCGCCCAGGTCCGTGTCAGCCGCATGGTCGGGGCGTTTGCCGCCGGGCGGATCGTCAATCCGCGCATGGTGCAGAGCCAGCTGTTCGGCGGCATGATCTGGGGCCTGTCGTTCGCGCTGCACGAGGAGGCGATTACCGATCGCCGTACCGGCCGCATCATGAATGCCAATCTCGGCGAGTACCACGTTCCCGTGAATGCCGACGTGCCGCCCCTCGACGTGATCACGGTCGAGGAGCACGATCCGCACGTCAACGCGCTCGGCATCAAGGGCGTCGGCGAGATCGGCATCACCGGCAGCGCCGGCGCGGTCGCCAACGCGGTCTGGCATGCGACCGGCGTCCGTGTCCGCAAGTTTCCGATCCGGATCGAGGAACTGCTGACGCCACGCTGAGGCGGCAGGCGAGGCGAGGTCTCCTCGCCCCGCCGGGTGTCAGTTCAGCATCTTGCGGAGGGTCTTGATCTGCTCTCGTAGCGCCGCGACGTACTTCTCGAGAGCCGCGCGCAGCTCTCGCGAGTGGAGCTGGTCGGCGTCGCTCAGCACGTCGTGGAGTGCGGCTTCGGCATTGGCGAGGGTGGTCTTCATGCGCGAGCTCCGTCTACGAAGCGGCCCCGGAGAGCCCAGGAGTCCGGGGCCATAACCTCAGCACCTTTGCGCCAGGCTGCTCGGCTACGTTTCCGAATATAGAGCGGTTGAGCCCGCGGAAATTGAGCTGGCTCAATCTGCTTCAGAAAAGGCGGGGCCCCGTATCCTCCCGGATGCGGCTGATGGCGCTTCAGAACGTCGGCGGCGTGCAGGCCGAGATCACCTCGCACGGCTTGCCGCCGACGCAGCGGAACCGGTGCGGCCGGCGGCTCTCGAAATAATAGGCATCGCCCGGGTTGAGAATGCGGCGCTCGTCCTCGACGGTGACTTCGAGCTTGCCCGAGATCACGATGCCGCCTTCCTCGCCCTCATGGACGAGGTGGACGCGGCCGGTGTCGCTGCCGGGCTCGTAACGTTCCTTGAGGATCTGCAGAGTGCGGCCGAACAGATTGTCGCCGATCTGACGGTAGGAGATCGGCTTCTTGCCGACCTCGGTGAGCTCTTCGGCGCGGTAGAAGATCTTGCGCCTGGACTCCGGCTCCAGTGCGAAGAACTCGGCGAGCCCCATCGGGATGCCGTCGAGGATGCGCTTGAGGGCGCCGACCGAGGGGTTCATCTGATTGGATTCGATCAGCGAGATCGTCGAGTTGGTGACCCCGGCGCGCTTTGCCAGCTCGCGCTGCGACAGCTTGTGGCGCGCCCGGATGAATCGCAGCCGTCCACCGATGTCGACGCTCATGGCCCGGATCCCGTGTTGCAGGTGTTGCGGATCGCGCAAATATGGACCTGCAGCCCCAGACAAATCAATGGGTTGTGGCGCAACAGAAAAGGACTTGTTGCGCATTTCAAAGCGTGCCTCTGCTAGCACGTCAGCACAGGAGCGCGGCCGTGACCCTTCATCAGATTCCGAACACTATCAAGACCGACTCGTTCTGGATGCCGTTCACGGCCAACCGGCAGTTCAAGAAGGCGCCGCGCCTGTTCTCCTCGGCCGAGGGCATGCACTACACCACCGTCGACGGCCGCAAGGTGATCGACGGCTCCGCCGGCCTCTGGTGCGTCAATGCCGGCCACGGCCGCAAGCAGATCGCCGCCGCGGTCGAACGCCAGCTGATGACGCTGGACTTCGCGCCGTCGTTCCAGATGGGCCATCCGCTGGCGTTCGACTTCGCCGAGCGGCTCGCCGAGATCGCGCCGAAGGGCCTCGACCGCGTCTTCTTCACCAATTCCGGCTCCGAGTCGGTCGACACCGCGCTGAAGATCGCGCTTGCCTATCACCGCGCCACCGGCCAGGCCAGCCGCACCCGCCTGATCGGCCGCGAGCGCGGCTATCACGGCGTCGGCTTCGGCGGCACCTCGGTCGGCGGCATGGTCGCCAACCGCCGCGCCTTTACCACCCTGCTGCCGGGCGTCGACCACATCCGCCATACCCACGACCTCGGCCGCAACGCCTTCGCCAAGGATCAGCCGGAGCATGGCGCCGAGCTCGCCGACGATCTCGAGCGTCTGGTCGCCCTGCATGGCGCCGAGACCATCGCCGCCGTCATCGTCGAGCCGGTGCCGGGTTCGACCGCGGTGCTGCCGCCGCCGAAGGGCTATCTGCAGCGCCTGCGCGAGATCTGCGACAAGCACGGCATCCTGCTGATCTTCGACGAGGTCATCACCGGCTTCGGCCGCCTCGGCACGCCGTTCGCCGCCAATTTCTTCGGCGTCACGCCGGACCTGATGACGACGGCCAAGGGCATCACCAACGGCACGATTCCCTGCGGCGCGGTGTTTGCGAGCCGCAAGGTGCATGACGGACTGATGGTCGGCCCCGAGAACCAGATGGAGCTGTTCCACGGCTACACCTATTCGGCGCATCCGACCGCCTGCGCCGCGGGCATCGCGACGCTCGACATCTACAAGGACGAGGGGCTGCTGACGCGCGGTGCGTCGATCGCCGAATATTGGCGCGATGCGCTGCATTCGCTCAAGGGCCTGCCGAACGTCGTCGACATCCGCAATTGCGGCTTGATGGGCGCGGTCGAGCTGGCGCCGCGCGACGGTGTCGTCGGCGCGCGCGGCTACGACGTCATGGTCGACTGCTTCAACACCGGCCTTTACCTGCGCATGAGCGGCGACAGCTTCGCGATGTCGCCTCCGCTCATCGTCGAGAAGAGCCATATCGACCAGATGGTCTCGATCCTCGGCGACGCCATCAAGAAGGTGGCCTGATAATTGCTCTCGCCGTTGCGAGTTGTGTCCTTGCAGCGGCGAGCGTGATGCCGCGGGAGTTTGACCAAGCGTGAAAGTTCTGATCCTCGGCAGCGGTGTCATCGGTGTCACCTCTGCCTACTACCTCGCACGTGCCGGCCACGAAGTGACGGTCGTCGACCGTCAACCCGAGCCGGCGCTGGAGACCTCCTTTGCCAATGCCGGCGAGGTCTCGCCCGGCTATTCCTCGCCCTGGGCCGGCCCCGGCGTGCCGGTGAAGGCGGTCAAGTGGCTGCTGATGAAGCACGGCCCGCTGGTGATCCGGCCGAAGCTCGATCCCGTGATGTGGGTCTGGCTGCTCAAGATGCTGCGCAACTGCACCAGCGCGCGCTACGCGGTCAACAAGAGCCGGATGATTCCGATCGCGGAATACAGCCGCGATTCCCTGCGCGACCTGCGCCGCGACATCGGCATTCAATATGACGAGCGCTCGCAAGGCACGCTGCAGCTGTTCCGCTACCAGGCCCAGCTCGACGGCACCGCCGAGGACATCGCCGTGCTCAAGCAATATGGCGTGCCCTTCGAGGTGCTGAGCCGCGAGGGCTGCATCGCGGTCGAGCCGGCGCTCGGCGGCGTGAAGGAGAAGTTCGTCGGCGGGCTTCGCCTGCCGCAGGACGAGACCGGCGATTGCCACATGTTCACGCAGGCGCTGGCCAAGCACGCCCAGGCGCTCGGCGTGCGCTTCATGTTCAACACCTCGATCGACCGCATCGTCACCGATGGCGCGCGCGTCAGCGGCGTTTCGACCAGCGCCGGCCTGCTGCAGGCCGACGCCTACGTGCTCGCGCTCGGCAGCTGGTCGTCGCGGCTCGCTGCCCCACTCGGCATTTCGCTGCCGGTCTATCCGGTGAAGGGCTATTCGATCACGGTGCCGATCAAGGACGCCTCCGGCGCGCCGGAATCGACCGTGATGGACGAAAGCTACAAGGTGGCGATCACGCGGCTCGGCAATCGCATCCGCGTCGGCGGCACCGCGGAAATCTCCGGCTATTCGGACAAGCTCTATGATGCACGCCGTGCCACGCTCGATCATTCGCTGACCGATCTGTTCCCGCGCGGCGGCGATCTCGCTAAAGCGACGTTCTGGAGCGGCCTGCGCCCGATGACGCCGGACGGCCCGCCCGTGATCGGCCCGACCGGGTACGCCAATCTCCATCTCAACACCGGCCACGGCACGCTGGGCTGGACCATGTCCTGCGGCTCGGGCCGCGTGCTCGCCGACATGCTGTCGGGCAAGAAGCCGGATATCGACGTCAGTGCGCTGACGGTGGATAGGTACAATCACCGCTTTGGGTAAGACTCTGCTCCCCGCGTCATCGCGAGGAGCGAAGCGACGAAGCAATCCAGACTGTCTCCACGTCAAGAAGATTGCTTCGCTTCGCTCGCAATGACGGGTGTTGAGACGGCTCGCCCTTTATCTATCACCGTCACCCTGAGGTGGCCGCTTCTTCAGCGGCCCTCGGAGGGCGACGGCCCGGCTGCATCCGGGCCGTGCATCCTTCGAGGCTCGCTGCGCGATGCGATTGCATCGCGCCACTCGCGCCTCAGGATGACGGGTCGAGAGAGTGTGCGCGGTAGCAGCGAAGCTTACACCCCCGTCACGCAATTCACCCACAGCACCACGGCCTTTGCATCATTCGCCGGATTGGAAAACCGATGCGGCCTTCGGCTGGCAAAGCGAAAGCTGTCGCCGGTCTTCAGCGACCAGGTCTCGCTGTCCACCGTGAGCAGCATCTCGCCTTCGAGCACGAGGCCGGCTTCCTCGCCGTCATGGGTGTAGAGCTCGTCGCCGGTGGAGCCGCCGGGTTCCAGATGCACCAGGAACAGGTTGAGCCTGTTGTCGCTGCTCGCCGGGCTGAGCAGCTGCTTGGACACGCCGGTGCGCCAGAGCTTCAGCTCCGGGCGCTGCAGCCCGCGCGTCACCACCTGGTCGGAAGTGCCGTCGGCGCTCGGGCTGGCGCCGAATAATGCGGCGATGCCGACGCCGAGCACGTCGGCGAGCGTCGCCAGCACGCGCAGCGACGGCGACGACAGCCCGCGCTCGATCTGGCTGAGAAAGCCGATCGACAGCTCGGTGCGCGCCGCGACCGTCTCCAGCGAGAACTGCCTGACGCGCCTGAGATCCCGGATGCGGCGACCGACCGCGACGTCCATCGCGGGCTCGGCCGGTTTGGTCACGGCTTTGGATTTCACCCGCTTCGCCGGCTTTGCGGCGGCCGGTCTGCGCATTCTTTTGCCACCGCTCACGTCAAACCGCTTCCTTCATGTGCATGAAAACCGCTTGCATCATCCGCGAAAGTGTGACCAAATTTTCATATTGGTGAAAATAGGCCGAAACGGCGTGGCCCGCAACGTCTGATCAAGGCAACGTCTGATCACGACATGCGCGAGCGCCGCCGCCGGCCGGGCCCAAAGGGGGATGCGATGAAGCGTTTTGGTCTGGCCGCGGTCGCGGCACTCGCAATTGCAACCGCGTTGCCGGCCTCGGCGCAGCAGGTGCTGAAGGTCGGCTCGACCCCGACGGGCATTCCCTTCACTTTCCTCGACACCAAGACCAACACCATCCAGGGCATCATGGTCGATCTCATCACCGAGGTCGGCAAGGATGCCGGCTTCAACGTGCAGATCGAGCCGATGCAGTTCTCGGCCCTGATCCCGTCGCTGACCTCGAGCAAGATCGACATCATTGCGGCCGCGATGTTCATCACGCCGCCGCGCAAGGAGGTCGTCGACTTCTCCGACCCGATCTACAGCTACGGCGAGGGCCTCGTGGTGCCGAAGACCGACACCAAGGCCTATGCCACGCAGGAGGACCTCAAGGGCGAGACCGTCGGCGCCCAGGTCGGCACCGCCTTCGTCGACGCACTGAAGAAGACGGGCCTGTTCACCGAGGTGAAAGCCTACGACACCATTCCGGACATCCTGCGCGACGTGAACACTGGGCGCCTCAAGGCCGGCTACGCCGATTATCCGATCCTTGCCTACAATCTGAAGCAGGGCGGCTTCCCCGAGGTGCGCCTCGTCGAGGGCTACAAGCCCGTCACGGTCGGCTCGGTCGGCATCGGCGTACGCAAAGGCGAAGCCGCGCTGCTCGGCAAGATCAACGCCTCGCTGGCCAAGCTGAAGGCCAACGGCACCATCGCGAAGATCCTGGATAAATGGGGCCTGAAGGCACAGGGCTGATCGTTAGCGACGGATCGATGAAGGCTGCGCGATGAAAGGCTTCTGGCACGACGCCGCCGAGTTCTTCCCGATCCTGATGAATGGCGTCGCGCTGACGATCGTCGTCACGATCGGCTCGCTGCTGCTCTCGACGGTGCTCGGCCTGCTCTGGGCGATGATGCGGGTCTCCGGCATCAAGGCGCTGTCGATGCTCAGCGCCAGTCTGATCAACGTGATCCGGGGCATCCCGATCATCGTGCTGCTGTTCTACCTCTACTTCGTGATGCCTGATCTCGGCGTCACGCTGTCGGCCCTGCAGGCCGCGATCCTCGGGCTCGGCATTGCCTATTCGGCCTACCAGGCGGAAAATTTCCGCGCCGGCATCGAGGCGATCGACAAGGGCCAGATCGAGGCGGCGCAATCCATCGGCATGGGCTGGTGGCTCACCATGCGCCGCGTGGTGCTGCCGCAGGCCGTGCGTATCGTGCTGCCGCCCTACGGCAATGTCATGATCATGATGCTGAAGGACTCTTCGCAAGCGTCCACCATCACGGTCGCCGAGCTTGCGCTGCAGGGCAAGCTGATCGCGTCCTCGACCTTCAAGAACACCAGCGTGTTCACGCTGGTGGCGCTGATGTATCTCACCATGAGCATTCCGCTGATCCTGCTGGTCCGACACTTCGAGAAGCGGGCCGGCAAGCGATGATCGAGCTGAGCGACGTCCACAAGAGCTTCGGCAAGGTCGAGGTGCTCAAGGGCATCACGGCCTCGGTCGCGAAGGGCGAGGTGGTCTGCATCGTCGGTCCCTCCGGCTCCGGCAAGTCCACCATCCTGCGCTGCATCAACGGGCTGGAAAGCTACGACCGCGGCGACATCAGCGTCGAGGGCCTGAAGGTCGACCGCGACGCGCCGTCGATCGTGAACATCCGCACCCAGGTCTCGATGGTGTTCCAGCGCTTCAACCTGTTCCCGCATCGCACGGCGCTGGAGAACGTGATCGAAGGGCCGCTCTTCGTGAAGAAGGAGCCGCGGGCGCAGGCGCTGGAGCGCGGCCGCGCGCTGCTCGCGCAGGTCGGCCTCGCCGAGAAGGCCGATGCGCATCCGCCGCAGCTCTCCGGCGGCCAGCAGCAGCGCGTCGCGATCGCGCGGGCGCTGGCGATGCAGCCCAAGGCCATCCTGTTCGACGAGCCGACCTCGGCGCTCGATCCCGAACTGGTCGGCGACGTGCTCGGCGTGATGCGCAAGCTCGCCGACGACGGCATGACCATGGTCGTCGTCACCCACGAGATGGGCTTTGCCCGCGACGTCGCCGACCGTGTGCTGTTCATCGACGGCGGCGTCATCGTCGAGCAAGGGGCAGCCAAGACCGTCCTCAATCAACCCCAGCATCCGCGGACGCAGGATTTCCTGCGCCGCGTGCTGCATCCGCTCTGACCGGTCTTCGCCATGACGCGCCTGCCTTTGCCGCCCTCGCTCTATGCCGACACCGCCGTCGCGCCGGTGGCCACTCCGCCGCTCGACGTCGACAAGTCGATCTCGGTCGCAATCATCGGCGGCGGCTACACCGGCCTGTCCACCGCATTGCATCTGGCCGAGCAGGGTGTCGAAGCGCTGGTGCTGGAGGCGCAGGAGCCGGGCTGGGGCGCGTCCGGCAACAACGGCGGTCACACCAACCCCGGATTGAAGCACGACCCCGATCAGATCGAGGCCGATTTCGGCCCTGAACTCGGCCGCCGCATGATCGAGTTCGCCTACGGCACCACCAACTTCACGCATGATCTGATCCGCCGCTACCAGATCCCGTGTGAGGCACGGCAGAACGGCACGCTGCGCGCGGCCTATCATGAGGCCAGTACTGCCGCGATCGAGAAGACGGCACAGCAATGCATCCGCCGCGGCATGCCGGTCAAATATCTGAACCGAGAGCAGCTCCGCGCGATGACCGGCACCGACCGCTACGTCGGCGCCATGCTGGACACGCGCGGCGGCGATCTGCATCCGCTCAGCTATGCCCGCGGCCTTGCGCAGGCCGCGATCTCGGCCGGCGCAAAGGTGCATGGCGAGACGCCCGCGCTGTCGCTGCGCCGGGACGGCTCGCGCTGGCGCATCGAGACGCCGCGCGCAGTGGTTCATGCCGACAAGGTGCTGCTCGCCACCAACGGTTTCACCGACGATCTCTGGCCGGCGCTCCGCCGCACCATCGTGCCGGTGTTCTCGTCGATCGCCGCCACCGCGCCGCTGTCCGACGAGGTCGCACGCTCCATCATGCCGACGCGTCCGGTTCTCTACGAGAGCGGCCACATCACGGTCTATTACCGTATCGACCAGCAGAACCGCCTGCTGATGGGCGGCCGCGGCCCGATGCGCTGGATCAAGTCGCCCAATGATGTCGCTTACCTCATGCGATACGCGGAGCGGCTATGGCCGCGGCTCAAGGGCGTCGCCTGGACCCACGGCTGGAACAGCCGGCTGGCGATTACCGCGGATCATTATCCGCATGTGCACGAGCCCGCGGAGAGCATCCTGATCTCGCTCGGCTGCAACGGCCGCGGCGTTGCGCTTGCGACCGCGATGGGCGCTCAGCTCGCGCGCCGTCTGATCGGCGGCGCCGAGGCCGAAATCGACATGCCCATCACCGGCATCAAGCCGATCCCGCTGCACGCGTTCTGGCCGCTCGGCGTGACGACCGCCGTCATCGCCGGCCGGGTGCGGGACCGACTCGGCATCTGAAAAAGGCGCCGCCCTGTGAGGAGCGACGCCTTACATGATTGGCAGATCGGGCCTCAGCAGCGGCCTTGCTTCCACAGGCCGGGCGGGCAGCCATAACCGCGCCAGCCGACCTTGCGACCATGGTACCATCCGAACGACTTGCCATGGTGATGATGGCCCATCTTGTGGCCATGGCCATGGCCATGACCGCCTCCATGGCCGCCCTTGGCCAGTGCAGGGCCTGTCAATGTAAAGCCGGCCGCGATGATCAGCGACGCGGCGAGCGCAAGTTTCTTCATCATGTCCTCCACTGGGGTGAGCGCCTTTGTCCGTTGAGCGAACGAACCGTACGCAGCCAAGTTCCCTACGAATGTGGAGGAGTCGTGATGCTCGCCTGGATGCGTAATCGCGCGAGAACTCAACGCGCGCTGGCAGAATCGCGCAGCGATCCCCAGCGCTCAGGCTTCCGCAACCGCGTCGGCCCAGGGCTGAAAGATCTCGACCGCGCCGAAATTCGTGTCGCCCTCGCGCATCACCACGCTCGGGCAGGCGAATTTCTGCGGTAGCGTCTGCACGCGGGTCTCTTCATAGTCGAAGCGCGCGGCCAACGTCTTGCGCACGTCCGCGGGCAAACGAGCATCGCCGATCACCACCGCGCCTTCGCTGGCGTCGATGCGCGGCTGATGGATGGCGGCGTCGAGATCCATGCCGTAATCCATCGCGAACGACACGAGCTGCAGCACCGACGGCAGGATGCGGCGGCCGCCGGAGGCGCCGACGGCGAGGCGATTGCCGTCCTTGGTCTCGGCGATGACGGGCGTGTAGTTGCAGAGGCAGCGTTTGCCGGGCGCGAGCGAGTTGGTGGTGCCCGGCGTCGGGTCGAACCACATGATGCCGTTGTTCATGGCGATGCCGGTGTGCGGCGTCACATACCGCGAGCCAAAGGAAGAGAGCAGCGTCTGCGTCACCGCGGCGATGTTGCCGTGGCGGTCGACCACGGAGAAATGCGTGGTGCAGGCCGGCGCCAGATATTCGGCACCGAGCGAGCGCTTGCCATCGGCATCGCCCATGTCCTTGAGCCGCTCGCGGAAGGCCGCCTGCAGCGCGAGTGCATATTCGACATAGGCGGCCGCGTCCGGCGCGCCTGCGGGCGTCAGGCTCTGCTGCAACAGGCGCAGCGCGTGCGCCATGGTGGGCCCGGCCGTGAGCTCGGGCGTCGCATACACCTTGCCGCCGCGATACGGGATCGCCAGCGGTTCGCGCAAATGCGCGCGGAAGGCAACGAGGTCCTCGACCGACAGCGAACCGCCGTCGGCCTTGATGTCGGAGGCGATGCTCCTGGCGAGATCGCCCCGATAGAAGTCGCGCGGCCCGGCCTCGGCGAGATGCGACAGCGTCGCTTTCAGCGAGTCCTGCGGCAGCCGCGTCTCGGCCTTGATGCCCCATGGCGCGCTCGGTGGCAGGCCGTCCTTCAGGAACGCCGCCGCGCTGGCGGGATATCGCCTGAGATCGGCGGCCGAGCCCGAGATCGTCACCGTGGTCCACCAATCGACCAGCAGGCCTTCGCCGGCGAGCCTGGCTGCCGGCGCGACCAGATCCTTCCACGGCATCCTGGCGTAGCGGCGATGTGCTTCTTCCATCCCGGCGACGACGCCGGGCACGGCGATCGAGCCGGGGCCGTGGATGTTGCGATCGTCCTTCACCCGCGGCCAGGGGAAGAGATCGGACGCAGCGCCTACGCCGCTGAGCGGATAGTCGGTGACGCGCAGGCTCTGCGGCGCGCACATGCCGTAGTCGATCACCTCATAGCGATTTTCCTTGGCGCGGTAGAGCACCATCGCACCGCCGCCGCCGATGCCGCTGTTCCAGGGCTCCAGCACGTTCAACGCCATGGTCGTTGCCACGACCGCGTCAACGCAGTCGCCGCCCGCCGCCAGCACCTGCGCCCCGACTTCGGCCGCTCGCCGCGATTGCGAAGCGACGATGCCGCCCTTGGACGTGACTGCCGGTTTGCGGACGGTTTGGTTGAGGCTGAACTGATGAGGCATGATGTCGTCTTGATGTTCTGTGCTGGCTTCGTTGCGTTGACTTGCTTCGCGATTGGCGAAGCCGGCGGACAATGGCACATTGCGACCAACGAGAACATCCAAAGGGAGGCGCGACATGGCTGGTGTGAAACGGGCGCGGGATGGCGCCGTCGGAATCCTGACGCTCGACGAGCCGGCGAGCCTGAATGCGATGACGCCGGATCTGCTCGGCGCGCTCGCCGCCGCCATCGGCGAGATGTCGCAGGACGAGGGTATTCGAGCCCTGATCCTGACCGGTGCGGGACGTGGCTTCTGCTCGGGACAGAATCTGAAGGCGTCGGAGGCGCTCGGCGAAGACATCGCGGCCGGCGTCATGCGTTTCTACTGGCCGGCCTTCAAGGCGCTACGCGAGTGCCGCGTGCCCGTCATCGTCGCCGTGAACGGAGTAGCCGCCGGCGGCGGCTTCAGCCTCGCCATGGCCGGCGACATCATCGTCGCGGCGCGGTCGGCGAGCTTCATCCAGGTGTTCAGCCGCATCGCGCTGGTGCCGGATCTCGGCTCGACCTGGCTGCTGCCGCGGCTGATCGGCCGGCAGCGCGCGCTCGAGCTGATGTTGCTGAACGAGCCGCTGACGGCAGAGCGTGCCCAGGAGATCGGCCTGGTGCGGCAGGTCGTCGACGACGCGAAGCTGATGGACGAGGCGCTTGCTTTGGCGCACCGGCTCGCCGAGGGCCCGACGCGCGCTTTGGTCGCGACCCGCCTGCTCGTCGAGGAGAGCGAGCACGTGACCTACGAGGCGCAATTCCGCCGCGAGATCGAGCTCCAGGCGGTGATCCGCAAGAGCGCCGACGCCGTCGAAGGTCGCAATGCCTTCGTCGAGAAGCGCAAGGCGAGGTTTACGGGGAGGTAGGGCAGGGGCACGCTTCTCACTACGCCGTCATGGCCGGGCTCGTCCCGGCCATCCACGTTCTTCGGAGTGGCCCAAAACGTGGATGCCCGGGACGAGCCCGGGCATGACGAGTGGAGAGACTGTTGGTCGGCAAGCAGGGCCCGCTCAGAGGCCGCGGTTCCGCCGGCTGGCCTGATACTTGGCGCGCCATTTCGGGCCAGGCCCGCGCATATAGTGAAGCTCGGGGCGGTAGGGGTCACCGGCGACCCTGACCAGCGTCTGCCATTTGGCGGCAACGAAGCTCAGGGGCTCGCGGAGCAGGCTCAGGGAGGCGATCAACATGGCATCACCTCAATGCGGCTTGCCGAGCATGGCGGTGAAGGGGAGGTCGAAAATCTCCTCGCCGTCGTCGTCGCTGACATGGATCACCCAGTCGCGCCAGTCTTCGTTGCTCGGCGTCTGGATCATCGACCGCATGATCTGGGAAGCGCGGTCGCGCGCCTCGGTGAGATTGGAGACGGCGGCGCCGTAGCGGTCGATCAGCGTGCCCTCGGTATTGGAGCAGTGAAAATAGACCTGGACCATATGCGCCTCCTGGCGGAGCAATTTGGATGGCAAAGCAATACCACCCGAAGCCTTCGCGAAACATTCGGGTCGAACCCGGTAAGGGAATTTACGGATATTGGTCGGTCCCAAGGTCGGAACAGGTTTAATCACAGGCGGGTGATGTTGAACTGGACGGCATTTCCGCGGCATGGAACAGCTTTTCGCGGGAAGTCTGGGGAGCCCACCGTGAGCTATTTCACATCTAGGCGCGAACGCCGAAGGCTGCGCGCATATGCGGCGGTCTTGGTGGGCGTCTTGGCGGGAGTCTTGGCGGCCTTGCTTGGGCTCGGCTCGGTGGCGTCATCGCAGCCGCTCCGCCGGAGCGGCTATGCGATCGGCGCGGACACCTGCGGCAACGGCGATCTCGCTTTCCCCAGAATCCAGATCGACATGAAGGCCGGATTTTGCGCCGGGCTCGTCGCCAGCGAAGAAGACCGCCTCAAGTTTCCGCGGTCGATCGTCCAGGTTCCGGACCGCGACCTGTTCGTGGTGGCAGACATGGGCGGCTGGGGCCACAGCGACGGACGGTTGCTGCTGCTCGATCCGCGCGCGCCGCAGGGCGGGCGGCTCAAGGAGCTTCTCGCGGGAATCGAATATCCCTTCGGCCTCGCGATCGGTCCGGACAAGAAGCTCTACGCCTCGACCGCCGAGACGATCTTCCGGTTCGATCCGCTCGCCGACAATCCGCGCGGCACGGTCGAAACCATCATCCGTCACATGCCCGGCCGCCGGATCAAATTGCCCGACGGCACCAGGCTCGAGGAAAGTGCGCATCCGCTCAAGCAGTTCGTCTT
This sequence comes from Bradyrhizobium sp. CFUWI, assembly GCF_056429085.1. Taxonomy (NCBI): domain Bacteria; kingdom Pseudomonadati; phylum Pseudomonadota; class Alphaproteobacteria; order Hyphomicrobiales; family Nitrobacteraceae; genus Bradyrhizobium; species Bradyrhizobium sp. CFUWI. The sequence continues at coordinate 457,304 of NZ_JBWJZE010000004.1, read as the reverse complement.
CGACAGGAACGGGCGGCTGTTCGTCAATGTCGGCTCGCACAGCGACGACTGCATCACGCCGGCTCCGATCACAAAGCCTTGCGCGGCGGCCGAGGGCACTGCCGCCATGGCCTCGATCTGGCTGTTCGCGCCGCCCGCGGGCGGCGTCTTCCCGGCGCTGAAGCCCGGCGATCCCGATCCGCCGCACAGCGTCTATGCGCGCGGCCTGCGCAACTCGATGGCGCTGGCGTTGCATCCGAATTTTCCTGATGCCGGCTACGCCTTCCTGCAGGGCGAGAACAGCCGCGACCTGCCCGATATCTTCAAGCCGAACGAGGAGATCAACGCGATTCTGCAGGGCGGGCACTATGGCTGGCCCTATTGCTACGACCTTTCGACGCCGAGTCCCGAATTCAGAAGCGTGCTGCAATCCGGGGCCTACAAATCGTTTTGCACGGCAGGCGCGCTCTACAAGCCGCCGTTCACGCTGCTGCCGCCGCACGGTGCGCCGCTCGCGATGCTGTATTATCACGGCGCCAAGTTTCCGGAGCTGGAGGGCAAGCTGCTGGTCGGCCTGCACGGCTATCGCCCGACCGGCAGCCGCCTGCTCGTCTACGACGTCGACGACCACGGTTTCCCCAAGCCAAGCGCAGCCCCGGTGCGCTATCACGTCAGTTGTGCGGCCGAGCCGACGCGCAGCTTTCAGACCGAGGCCGGCGAGGTGGCCGCCGCGCCGTTTGACGAGCTGATCGCGGGCTGGCACCGCGTCAACGGCGCGCGGCCGCAAGGCGCGCCGGTCGGCATGACGGTCGCGGAGGATGGCGCGGTCTGGCTGGTCGAGGACAAGAACCGGAGCGTGATCCGCATCGACCGTGCCGCGGGCGATCCGCCGCCACCGCTGCCGTGCGACACCCGCAGCGAGGCGATGATCGACCAGCTTGCGGCCTTCGTCGCCCGGGACGCGCAGAACAACGTCCGGCTGACCACGCTGCGCAAAGGCCTCGTCGAGCGGCACTGCGTCGGTTGTCATTCGGATTTCGGTTTGAAGCCGGCTCAATCGGAGGCTGAGAAGGACGGCGCAGTGCTCCGCTTCATGCTCGCGCAGGACGGCTGGATCTATCCGGGCGATCCCTCTTCCGGCAGGCTGCGCACGCGCCTGCGCGGCATCGGCGCGGAGAAGCTGATGCCGCCGGGCGGCGAGAGCCTGCCGAAGACCGAACCCGGTTATGCGCGCCTGCTCGACACCATGGACCTGCTTGTTGCGAAAATGGTTCCGGGCACACGGATGCGGATCAAGCCCGGCCCACCGCAGCGCAAGTTCTTTGGCAAAACCGGCAAGGAATGCGGCGAAATACCGGCCGGGAAGGTCGTTGTCGTGACACAAAGCAGCGCTGTAGACAAACCCGGCTTCAGCCGATTCTTCCGGCCGGCCGATCCCTACCTGAACGGCGAGTGCACCGACGGCGATGGCTATCACATCCGGCAGGAATTTCTGGTGCCTGTGCAGTAGCGTCCTCGTCGTCGTTGCGACGGCTTCCGCGCAAGCGGAGACGAAGCTGTTCGAAAGCGCGCAGGTGACGCCCGCCGGCGAATACACCTTCGGCATCGAGGGCCCTGCAGCGGACCTCGACGGCAATCTGTTCGTGGTCAATCTCGGCAAGCCCGGCACCATCGGCAGGCTGCCTGCGGGCGGTGCGGCGTCGCAGCCGTTCACGGCACTGCCCGAGGGCAGTGTCGGCAACGCCATCCGCTTCGATCGCAGCGGCACCATGTTCATCGCCGACTACAAGAAGCACAACATCTTTGCGATCCCGAAGGGGACGACCGCGCCGGCCATCTGGTTTCATTCCGACGAGATGAACCAGCCCAACGACATCACGATCGCCCACGACGGCACGATCTATGCGAGCGATCCGAACTGGAAGGGCAGGGAAGGCCACATCTGGCGGATTGCGAAGGCCGCCGACGGCACGGTGCAGGGACAGGTGATGGCGTCACCGCGCGCGATGGGCACTACCAACGGCATCGATCTCAGCCCTGACGGCAAGACGCTCTATGTCGGCGAATCCAGCAACGGTCAGATCTGGTCCTATGCCATCAACGGCACCGAGCTGACGGCGGCAAAGCTGGTCAAGACATTCCAGCCCGACACCGTCGATGGCTTGCGCACCGACGTTTCCGGCCGTCTCTATGTCGCGCGCATCCTCAAGGGCACCGTCGCGCTGATGAAGCCCAATGGCGCGGTCGAGCGCGAGATCGCACTCAAGGCCAAGGAGCCGACCAACCTCGCCTTCGGCGGCAGCGACGGCAAGACCGTCTTCGTCACCCAGCGTCAGGGCGGCTTCATCGAGTCCTTCCGCACCGACCAGCAGGGCCGCGAGCACTGCCTCCAGCGCGGGCGCTGCTGAGCCATGGCTTTGGGTTGAAACGGTTGCCGTGGGTGGTTCACCTCTCCCGCTTGCGGGAGAGGTCGGCGCGTCCGGGCGATGCGAAGCATCGTCCCGCGCGCCGGGTGAGGGCTTTCTCCTTTTAGGGATCGCCCCATTGCGGATGCACCCTCTCCCCAACCCTCTCCCGCAAGCTGGAGAGGGAGCGCACCTCGCTCGTTCACGCGACAGGTTGCGGCATTCTTCTTGCTTGCATCCTGCGGCCGCAGCGATCAAGACATCTGTGGCATCTTCAAAACGACCACGGAGTGCTTGAGTGAAAGCCGTCCATACCGAACTGCACCGCAGCCACGATCCGCAATTCTTCCTGGTTCGCGGCGTCGTCAAGCGCACCACCGAGCAGCCGGAGCGCGCCGACCGCCTGCTCAAAGGGTTGAAGGACGGCAAGCATCAGCTGGTCGAGCCGACCAAGTTCGGGCAGGGGCCTCGCGCGCGCATTCACAGCCCGGAATATCTGTCGTTCCTGAGCGAGGCCTGGGACGCCTGGACCGCGCTTGGCGATTCCGGCCCGGAGATGATCGGTAACATCCACCCGGTGCGGCATGCCGCGACCTATCCGACCCACATCGTCGGCAAGCTCGGCTGGCACACCGCCGACACCGCGGCGCCGATCGGTCCGGGCACCTGGGCCGCGGCCTGTGCCGCAACCGACGTTGCGGTCACGGCCGCGCAGATGGTGATGGACGGCGAGGATGCGGTCTATGCGCTGTGCCGTCCGCCCGGACACCACGCCTATCGCGACATGGCCGGCGGCTTCTGCTTCCTCAACAACAGCGCGATTGCAGCAGGCCATCTGCGGCAGAAGCACGAACGCGTCGTCATCCTCGACGTCGACGTCCATCACGGCAACGGCACGCAGGGCATTTTTTACGCACGGCCGGACGTCTACACGGTGTCGATCCACGCCGACCCCATCGCGTATTATCCCTATGTGTGGGGCTATGCGCACGAGCGGGGCGAAGGTCCGGGCCTCGGCACCAATCTCAACATCCCGCTTCCGATCGGCACCGGCGATGACGGCTACATGCAGGCGATGGAGCTCGCACGCAAGGCGATCGAATCCTTTGCCCCCGGCGCGCTCGTCATCGCGCTCGGTCTCGATGCCTCCGAACACGATCCGCTGAAGGGACTGTCCGTCACCACGCCCGGCTTCCGCCGCATCGGCCAGGCCATCGCCAGGATGGGCCTGCCGACCGTGTTCGTCCAGGAAGGCGGTTATCTCTCGGATATTCTGGGCGCGAACCTGACCTCGGTGCTGGCCGGTTTCGAGGAGGCAAGGTGAGGTCTCCTTGCCTCTCCCCGCTTGCGGCAGGGGCTATAGCATATGGGACCGATCTCGCCTGTGGCCATCCTTCGAGACGCCCGCCGTTGGCGGGCCCTCAGGATGAGGACCGAGTGCGCGGCACAAGTTTCAGCAAGCACCAATGCTGCTTAGCCTCATCCTGAGGAGACCGCGAAGCGGTCGTCTCGAAGGGCGAGGCGCGTGCTCAGGTCTCGCAAAGGGTCATATGCGATTGCCTGCCGCTTGCGGGGAGAGGCCGGAATTTGCGTCGGCAGATTCCGGGTGAGGAGAGTCTCCGCGGGCTCGACCGGCACCGTTCGCTGGGACGACGGGCCAACCGCGGAAGGCGTCATTCAGCCGCTTGCTTCAGCGGCCAGGCATTGCGGCTGATGGGGAGTCCGCCGTACGCGCCGGAGCCGTCGGCGATCGCGAGGCGATGCGAAGGCGACGGCGAGCTCAGCGAGAAGTGCCAGCCGTCGGGATCGTCGGCGATATCGGGCTTGAAGCTGATCTCGATGGCCTCGCGCGACACCTGCATCGCGAAGGCGTCGAGCGGCAGATTGAGCCCAAAGCCCCTGGCCTTCAGATAGGCCTCCTTGAGCGTCCAATAGTCGAAGAAGCGCTCGATCGCTGCGGGCTCGGGCAATCCGCGCAGCGTTTCGACCTCCTCCGGCGCAAAGAAGCGAAGCGCGGTGGACAGCGGCGCCACGCGTCGCGACACGGTTTCGACGTCGACGCCGACGGTCTCATGCCGCGACACAACGCAGGCGACGCAGCCGTCGGCATGAGACAGGCTGAAATGCAGCGCGGTCGAGGTCGCGGGTGCTGCGACAAACGGCCGCCCGTAACGGCCGGCCCCGAACGACCAGTCGGACGGCGCGACGTTTGTGGCGACCTGCGACAGCGCCAGGCGCAGCATGGCGTGCGCGAAAATATACTGCCGTCGATGCCGCTCGAACATGAAGCGATCGGCCCGGATCCGCTCGTCGACCGAGAGCAGCCGTCGGCACGTCTCGACCGCGCCCGGCGCGTCAATGGACTCGATCAGTCCGACAAAGAGTTCAATTCTGTCGTCCGCCATCAATTGGGCCTTTTGCGTCAGGCAGCGGGCAAATTCCCCGTCCCGACGGAAGAAACAACTGAGCAAGAATCAACCACGCAGCCGCCTGTAGCGGTCCACCCGGGCGAATTCTTGTCGATTTGCAGGCCGGTTTACAGGCGCAAGCTTGTGCGAGACCCCAACTCGACACGCGAGCAGCCCCTCCGAAAAGTGAAGCCTGAAGATCTCAGGGCGTCCCGGCCGACGAATTCTACTTCTTCTCGGTGCCCGGCAACTTCGGGCGACCTTTGCGGTACCTGTCGCTCAAGAGGTACCCCCGGCAAATCTGCTGAAGCCCATAACAATCCCCCGTCGAAATAAATCGTCCAAATCAAAACGCAGGGACATCTTGCGCGGCGACGTCAAATAATCAAGCCGCAACTTGGCCATTCACAGCTTTGGCGGGTGAACCCGTGGTCATCCGTGTTGTGCGGCTCGGGCCGCCCTGCCAGCGAGGGCTGCCGTCGATGGCTAACGAGTCGTTTCATTTTACCTTGATTCCGTTTGTGAGTTTCCCCCGTCTCCCGGTGCGGCTATGAGTGCGGCCTGATGCCATTTGAGCGCGCTCCATGCATTCCGTTGCCCTGCTGACTGCCAGCTACGCCAAGGATATCGAACGATTTTCGCTGCTCAGCGAGAGCATCGACACCTGGCTGACGGGATACAAGCGGCATTATGTTCTCGTTAACGATGAGGACGTGCCGCTTTTCGCGCGCTTCGCGTCCGACAAGCGGGTCATCGTTCCGGCCTCGCGCTACTTGCCGAAATGGCTGTTCGCACTGCCGCCAGCGCTTCAGTTCATCAGCAAGCGGCGCGTCTGGCTGTCGCTGCTGTCGTCGCCGGTGCACGGCTGGCACATCCAGCAGATCCTGAAGATCGCCGGCGTTCTCAACGCGCCCGAGCAGCGCGTCTGCATCCTGGACTCCGACAATCTGTTCTTCCGCGAATTCGACGTTGGCCAATATGCCGGCGCCGAGAAGACGCCGCTGTTCGTCACGCCGAAGGACATCGGCGCCGACCACCCGCTGCATGGGCTGTGGCTGCGTACCGTCGATCAGCTCCTCGGCATCAAGGGCCGCTCCTTCCCCGCCGACGATTATGTCGGCAACGCGCTGGTCTGGGACAAGGACACCGCGCGCGCCATGACTGCCGCCATCAAGTCGGCGACGGGGCTGAACTGGGTGCTGGCGCTGTGCCGGAAGAAGAAGTTCTCGGAATATCTCATGTACGGCCATTTCGTCGCGAACTCGCCCGCGCATCTGGCCACGCACCGGGTCACCGAAGCCAGCATCGCGGTCTCGCATTGGGACGACACGCCGCTCGACCGTCCCGCCATCGAAGCGATGATGCGCGCCGCTTCGCCCGAGCAGGTCGCGCTCTGCATCCAATCCTATTCCTCGACCTCGGTCGAGGACATCCGCGACGTGTTCCGCCTCTCGTCGCGCGATCGCCGGGCTCCGAGCCTTGCGCCGGACCACATCGACGATGCGGCCGCTTTCGTCGTGCCGAAGACGCGCTGAGATCACGGCCGCCAAGCTGTTGGTCTCGGTTCAACCTCTCCCCGACGGGGAGAGGTAATCCTCAGGCGTCCTTCGTAAACTTGCTGATCACGTCCAGGAACGGCTTCGGCTTGAACTCCCCGTCGAGCGGCAGCGGGCGGTTCGGCTGCTTGTCGGCGCGGGCGAAGGTGCCGTTGATCCAGCTGTAGCGATCCGAAAGTCCCCAGGTCAGGATTGAGCGCACCGGGCCGCTGGTCGAGATCGCGGTGAGGAGATCGTCGACGCGCTTGGCGACGATGGCGTCGCGCTGCGCAGGACTTCCCGCCAGCTTCTGGTCGTCGACGTCGAGCTCGGTGACGAGCACATCCAGCCCCCACGAGCGCAGCTCGGTGACGAATTCGGCGAGCCCATGGGTGTCGATCTCGAGCTCGGCATGCAGATGCGATTGCAAGCCCACGGCGTGCAGCGGCACGCCCCGGTCAAGCAGGTCCATGATCAGGTTGCGATAGGCGGCGCGCTTGGCAATGAACGAATCCTTGGCCGATTCGATGTCATATTCGTTGATCGCGAGCTTGACCAAGGGATCGGCCGCGGCGGCGGTGCGGAAGGCCAGCGGAATCCAGCCTTGACCCAGATGCTGCGTCCAGAACGTGTCGCGCCGGTCCTTCGGACTGCGGGGGTTGTCCGGGATCGGCTCGTTGACGACGTCCCACGACGTCAGCTTGTCCTTGTAGTAGGAGACGACGGTGCCGATGTGGTCGACATAGGCGCGCTCGACGCCGCGGGTATCCTTGATCTGCTTGGTCCAGTCCGGAATGTCGTGATACCAGGCGAGCGCGTGGCCGCGCATCGTCAGGTCGTTATCCCTAGCGAAATCCAGGATCGCGTCGGCGCGCTCGAAATTGAACGTGTGGGCGTTCGGCCGCAACATCGGCCATTTCAGCTCGAGCACCGGCACCACCTGCGTGCAATAGGTGCTGATGGCTTCGCCGAGCCTGGGATCGGCCTGCAAATCCCAGAGCGTGGCGGCCGCGCCAAAGCCGGGGCGGCGCTGCGCAAGCTTCGACGCCGGGGCCGCGGATGCCGTTGCGCCCGCCGCAAGGGTTGCGGCGCTGCCGAGGAGAAATTCGCGTCTGTCGAGCCGGGTCACGGCAGTCCTTTTCGAGCCAACACAGCCATCGTATCAAGCGGGGACTTGCGACGCCGGGGTTTTGCCTTGTTGGGTTAACTCCTGCCGTCTGCCGGTCATGGTTTCCTCGCATGATCGCGCCTTGCCGTTCAAGGAAGGCCAAATTTAACGCTAACGCGCGAAAGCGGCTTCAAGGCTTCATTTGCCGCCCGATCTGCAGACTTATGTGACAATCTTCAGCGATGCTGCGGCGCAGTTAGTTCGCCTCGCCAAGGTCCCATTGATTAACGGCCGTCACATTCGCAAGAAAGCTGCCGGTCCCGTGCTCACATGCTGAACCGCCATTTCTCGATTTATCTGATCGCCTACATCCTGCCCGCGGCGGTGGGCTTCTTCGCCGTCACGGCCTATACGCGGCTCCTCAGCCCGGCGCAGTACGGCGTCTATGTCGTCGGCATCAGCCTCGCCGGCATTCTGGGCGCGATCTTCTTCGCCTGGATCAAGCTGTCGGTGTCGCGCTATCAGGCGATGTCGGCAGAGGTGGATTTTCGCGGCACGGCGATGGTCGCCTTCGCCCTCACCGCTGCCGTACTCTGCGCCACGACCCCCTTGGTCTTCTTGGTCCGCAACGACGTCGGTGTCGAGCTGCTGCTCGCCAGCATGTTCGTCGCGATCATGGCCAATGCCGTCGATGTCGGTCAGGAGTTCGAGCGCGCCAAATTGCGTCCCTACCGCTTCGCCGCGATCTCGATCGTGCGCAGCGTGGCGAGCGTCGGATTCGGTCTGCTTGCCATCTGGCTCGGCTGGGGCGGATTGGGGCTGCTGGCCGCGTTCGGCCTGGGCTCGCTGACCGGGATCATATTGAACCTGGTCGGCGACCGCACCAGGATCGCACGCTTCCAGCGCAGCCAGTTCATGCAGCTGGCCCGCTACGGCCTGCCGCTGACGCTGGCCGGATTGTCCGTTGCGGTCTATTCGGCCTGCGACCGGCTCATCGTCGCTTACCTGCTCGGCAAGGATGCCGCCGGCATCTTCGGCGTCGCGGCCGACCTGCCGCGCCAGTTCATGGTCATGATCGCATCCAGCGTTGCCGCTGCCACCGTGCCGCTGGTGTTCCGGTCTTTGTCCGAGAACAACAAGGAGACGACGCGGGAGCGCTTGACCGAAAGCCTCGAGCTCCTGCTCGTCGTGGTCACGCCCGTTGCGGTCTGGCTCGCGCTTGCGGCGGACCAGGTTGCCGGCACCCTCGTCGGCGTCGACTTCCGTGCCGGCGTGTCGGCACTGCTGCCGACCCTGGTGCTCGCCCGCTTCTTCGGGATCGCCAATCAGTTCTACGTGCAGATCAGCTTCCAGCTCGCCGAGCGTCCCTTCATGCTGGCGGCGCAGTCCTTCCTCACCTTGGTCGTCAGCGTGGTGTTGATGGTCGTGCTGGTCGCCGGCTACGGCATCTACGGCGCTGCGCTGGCGACGCTCGCGACCGAGGCGATCGGTTTGCTCGTTGCAATCGTCCTGATGCACCGCGCCCACCCGGTCCCGTTCGACCTCGGCCGTCTCGCCGGCATTGCGGTCTCCGCAGCCTTGATGGCGGCGGCGATCCTGCTGGCGCGATCGCAAGCGGGTGGCACGGGTCTCGTGGCGCTCGTCATTGTCAGCCTCGCCGGCGGCCTTGCTTATGTCGCGACTGGCTGGCTCCTCAACGTCGCCAATGTCCGGACGCTCTCGCTGCGTTTCCTGCGGACGTTCAACCGGAGGGCCCTGGGAGTCTAGCCCGGATTCGTGCCCCAGGCGGCCGAGTTCCAGGTGGATGGGAACTTTGCGCGAGCGAGCAATATTGACCAGCAACTCTGAACCCGGCGGTCCATGCTGGCTTTATCATCGCCCCTTATCGGCAATCGATCGGTGACTGGGAGTGCTGTAACGCTCTCGCCGGGCTGCGCCGCATCGTCGGTCGCGGTCCTCCAAAGGCGCGTCAATAGGAGAGATGTGTGGCGAGCGGATACATATTCAATAACAGGGGAATCCGCGCCGGCGTTCTGGACGGCGCATCGATTTTCGACCTCACCGGCAAGAAAGTTTACGACCTTCGGGGCAACAATATCTACCGCCTCTCGGGCGAGCTGGTCGGCCATACGCTCGACGCGTCGGGCTCTGACAAGCGCCTGGACCGCGACAGCGAAGCGCTGCTCTCCGTCCAGGAATCGCCGGAACCCGAGGAGCCCGATAATCGTCCTGCACCGCAAAGGCAGCCATCCGCAACTTTTGTGGAAGCAATACGCCTGCGCCGGATCATCTCCGACACCCCGTCCGATCGTCCCAAGAAAGGGTGATCGTGCAGTCCCGCGGTTTTTACGAATACTTCGCGCAGCGGCAGGCGATGCCCGATGCGGAGCCAGTCAACCCAAAAATCTATTGCAGCGGCGACCGCACCCTGGTCGCAGCATCGTAGATCAGGATCTGCAGCATCGGGAACCTGTCGAGCAGCTCGGCGCCGGCTGCTCGGGCTGCCGTTTCGCTTTCATAACGGGTCTTGAAGTGGCCATCGACGATAAGTGAGAAGCCATCGGTCGGTGCTACGTCAGCCCTTTGAATCGTTCTCGGCTCGATCTCTTCGACTTGCATGGTCGGCTTTTTCATGGGGTACCTTCGATCGTTGCAGGAGACGGGCTCGAGGCGCGCTTGCCTCCAACTGTCTCAGTTGTCCCTCGCGATCTCAGGCTTGTCGTACAAGACCGCGTTGAGGAGGGAACTGTGGACCTCGATCTTGCCGTTGTAAGTGATAAAGCCGAGCTTGCGAAATTTGTTCATGAAAAAGCTGACGCGGGATCGGGTCGTCCCGATCATCTCTGCGAGTGTCTCCTGGCTCATCTGCACGGACATGGGCTGAGTGGCGCCATCCGTGCCGAAATTCGCCAGCACCAGCAGAAGACGCGCAAGCCGCTTCTCGCTCGAATTGAACAACTGGTCGATCAGGTCTTCTTCGATGCGGCTGTTTCGATAACCTGATGGAGAGAGCTTCAGTCTAGCAGGCCCTCGCCGGACACGTTAGGCCAATCTTGCGGGGGCGGCGTTTGGCGCAAGCGCTGGCAGGCGCCTGCCGTGCGAATATGCCTGGAACGAACGTCGTCGGGGTGACTTGGTGATGGCGACCGGATGTGATGCCCACTCATCATATCTGATGAATGGCGGCCCTGGTTCGCACCCCCGTGCTGGGGCCGCTTCCTTGCGTGCGCTCCTTCAGCTGCTATTCGGCTGATCTCATCGGATCGTCCATGGATCTTTGGACATTCCCGCACTTGGAGCACTCGAAGATGCGCAGATTGGGGCCGTCGCGACTTGCCCCGACGTGAGTCAGCATCATGCGGCTCCGGCAGGTCGGGCAGAGTGGTCTTGGTATCGGAATCAACGTCGGTTCTGGGCGACCATAGACCTCGGACATATGAAGTTACTCCTCATATCGCGGGGTACGCTGGGCCTGAAGCCGCCGCCGATGACAGCCGATTCGCCGGCCGCGAGCGGTGAGCATGCCGCGCTCGTCTGTCAGCCTCTGTTCAATATTGCTCACATTGTCGGAATTACCGGACGGCGAATGGGTCCGATCTCACGTTTCCGATCTCGGTCGGGTGCGCCTTGCCGGCGCGCAAATTCGGCGGGAAGCAGTGCCGGTGTGAGCAATATTGCTCAGCAGAAGATTAAGGCACGGATCAGTATGCGCGCGTCGGGGGCACGACCTCAGAATTGCTGCCGAAGGCGTCCGGGGCGATCGCAGCATTTCTTCGGCGGACGTCGGGAGCAGACCGGAAATGACCCAGGGAATGCCGGAGATTCGCGCAACGGCGCAGTTGCTCGCCCGCTATCGCGAGCCGGACAGTGCGCGCGGTGTTCTCGAACTGGCGATCACGGCAATTCCGCTCTGCGTCATCTGGGCTCTGATCTGGGCCGCTCTTGACCAAGGCTATTGGTTCGCTGTGCTGCTCGAGGTGCCCGCGGCGGGCTTGCTGGTCCGTCTGTTCATGATCCAGCATGATTGCGGACATGGCTCATTCTTCCGCGGCCGGGCTGCGAACGATTGGGTCGGCCGAGCCATCGGGGTGGTGACGCTGACACCATACGATTATTGGCGGCATAACCATGCCGGCCATCATGCGAACTCCGGCAATCTCGATCACCGAGGCTTGGGCGACATCGATACGTTGACCGTGCGCGAGTTTCGCGACCAGCCGCGATGGCGTCGGGTGCTATACCGATTGTATCGGCATCCCATCGTGATGTTTGGCGTCGGTCCCGCCTATTTGTTCATCCTGAAGCATCGATTGCCGATCGGGCTGATGCGCGGCGGCTGGACCCCCTGGCTGAGTACGATGGGCACGAACGCCGCGATCGCGATTCTCGTCGCCGCGATGATTCAGCTGGTCGGCTATGGGCCATTCCTGCTGGTACACCTGCCGATCGTCGTTCTGGCGGCGTCGATCGGTGTCTGGCTGTTCTACGTCCAGCACCAGTTCGAGCACGCCTACTGGTCCCATGACGAGAATTGGAATTTTCACGATGCCGCGCTGCACGGCAGCTCGCACTACCAATTGCCGGCTGTCTTGCGATGGTTTACGGCAAATATCGGCGTCCACCACATCCATCATTTGTGCAGTCGAATTCCCTGCTATCGCCTGCCGGAGGTGTTGCGGGACCATCCACAGCTCGCCGGCGTCGGACGGATTACGCTGCTCCAGAGCTTGCGGACCGTGCGGCTGAACTTGTGGGACGAGGAGCGGCTGCAACTCGTTTCCTTTGGCGAAGCTGCCTTGACCTCAACCGCCTCGCCGACGCCGTTGAAGGCGTGAATCTCCGCGCACCGCGGTTGCGTTTATGGCCGGGGTTCGGCCGAAAGATGCTGGGCGTTTAGCCACCTTTCTCGATCAAAAGCCTGTCGGTTCAAAGGATATGGGCCGTTCTTGCCGCATCGCGTCCATTTCCGCAGCGAGGACAAGAACCCGCGGATCCGACCCTCCAGGGCGGACATTTCGCCGCAGTGACAGACCGCCAGCCTCGGGCGCGAGCCACCCTTCCGCCTGCGCAAGCCGTCGTATATGAGAGATTGGTTGCCGAAGCGGGCCGAATATCGCCACAGACGGAACGTATGGCGGCTGTGATTTCTTAATCCAAAGATCGCAATCTGACACGTAATCGACATGAGCGCGGACTGGCATTTCGACCGGGGAGTGGCATGAGAGACCGACTGACGACGGCGCAATCCACCTCGGCAATGCGGCGTTGGGGCCCCGGCATTGCGACCCTGGCGGCGATGATGGCATTTGCTGCTCTGAGCCCGGCCGGAGCCGCTAAGCAGGCGCGCCAGGCGGCCGAGGCGGTGGCGCCGCGGCAGGCCGGCGACCCGATCATGGCGATCGTCTCGATCAAGAGCCAGCAGGTCACCTTCTACGACGCGGACGGCTGGATCCTGCGCGCGCCGGTCTCGACAGGCACCACGGGACGCGAGACGCCCGCCGGCGTCTTCGCCATCCTCGAGAAGGACAAGGACCACCGCTCGACCATGTACGACGATGCCTGGATGCCCAACATGCAGCGCATCACCTGGAACGGCATCGCGCTGCATGGCGGACCGCTGCCCGGCTATGCCGCCTCGCACGGCTGCGTTCGCATGCCGTTCGGCTTCGCCGAGAACCTGTTCGACAAGACCTATATCGGGATGCGGGTGATCATCTCGCCGCACGACACGGTCCCGACTGAGATCTCTCATCCCTCGCTGTTCGTGCCGAAGCCGGAGGCCATCGCGGCAGCGCCCCGCCGGGCCGACAAGCTCTCCGTCGAGGCGGAGGAGGCGACAAGGGCTGCCGACGAGGCCAAGAAGGCTGCTTCCGTCGCCGCGAAGGAAGCTGCCTCGCTCCCCGCCGCGCTGCGCAAGCTGGAACAGCAGAAGGCCCGCGCGGATGCCGAACTCGCCTTCGCCGACAAGACGCTCGCGAACGCCAAGACCGATCAGGCCCGCGCCAAGGCCGAGGAGCTGAAGCAGAAGGCGGTAGCGAAGGCTGCCGACGCGGCGACGCAGCTCGATACCGCCAAGGCCGCCGCGCAGCCGAAGCGCGATGCCGTGGCGGTGACGAAGGAAGCCGCGAAGGTCGCGGCGGCCAGAAAGGCCGAGGCCGTCAAGGCCGCGACCGACGCGAAGCTCGCGGGCGAACCGGTCTCGGTCTATATCAGCCGCGCCACGCAGAAGCTCTACGTGCGGCGAAACACCCACAAGCCGGCGCCAGACGGCGGCGGTGAGGTGTTCGACACCAGCATCGAGGCCCCCGTCACGATCCGCAATCCCGAGCAGCCGCTCGGCACGCATATCTTCACGGCGATGGCGAAAACCGATGCGGGCCTGCGCTGGAGCGTGGTCACGATCGAGAACGGCGACGAGGCCCGCAATGCTCTCGATCGCATCACCATCCCGCAGGACGTGTGGGATCGCATCGGGCCGACGGCATTGCCGCGCTCCTCGATCGTCGTCTCGGACGAGCCGCTGAGCAGCGAGACCAATTACCGCACCGAGTTCGTCGCGGTGCTCAGCAATGAGCCGCAGGGCGGCTTCATCACCCGCAAGCCGACCGCGCCTGCCATGATCGCGAGCGACGACGGCTGGGACAACGGCTTCGGCTTCTTCTTCCAGCAGCGCGATCCGTACGTCCAGCAGGCCAATCCGCGCCGGCGCAGCCAATATCAGTATTATCAGCCGGCGCAGCCGATGCAGCGCGGCTTTTGGTAAGGAAGCCGGGCTTGCCTGCGGCGCAGGCTTATGGCCGCGCCGTGATCACCAGGGCCTGGATCTTGGCTTCGACCGGTCCGGACCCATGGCGCGCGCGGATCGCAGCGGCGACAGCGTCCGTCGCGGCCTGAAGATTGCCGCCGCTTCTCGCCTCGATTTCGCCGCGCAGCGGCGTACCCTGGCAATAGGCGAACGCCACGAGGTCGGGCGACGGTGCGCGGCTGGTGGCTGCCAGTGTTTCGATCGAGACGTTGTCGAAACCTGCGCGTGCGAGATCGGCCCGTATGATCGCCTGGTCGAAATAGCCGTGCGGTGTCCGCGCCATGAAGCGGGGCGGATCGTCGGGAAACAGCTTGCTCAGGGCGGTCGTTGCGTCATCGGCGAACACGTTCTCCTCGATGCGGTCCCAGACATTGAAGAGAAACGTGCCGCCGGGCTTCAGGACGCGCTTTGCCTCTGAGTAACCCTTGACGCGGTCCGGAAAGAACATGGCGCCGAACTGGCAGCAGACCACGTCGAACTCGGCGTTGCCGAACGGAAGCGCCAACGCATCCGCCTGGCGCCAGGTGATGCGGTCATCGCCCGCCTGACGCTGCGCCGCGACCGCGAGCATCGGCTCGTTGAGGTCGGTCGCAACGTAGCGGACGCGGCCCGGCAACGCCGCCGCCACGGCGCGCGTCACGGCGCCGGTGCCGGCCGCGATCTCGAGCAGCGCGGATGGCGAGAGCGCGGCGATGCGTCTTGCGATGTCGTCGGCGTAACCGGCGAAGATCATCGGGACGAGATGCTCATCGTAGAGTTTTGGGATGGAGCCGGCGAAAACCTTGTCAGTGTCGGACATGCCTGCCTCGCTGAAGGTTCGGACGTGAGGCCCACCCTTACCACGGATGCGCCGGTAAGGATGTGAAATAGACCGGTTCAGCACGGCGTTGCGCTCTCAGCGAACATCGGCAAGGTCGGTCATCGCGCCTTACGATCTTCCGCCGCCGACCTCGCGGATCGGCCGCGCGCCGTCCCAATTCAGTGCGGCCTGCCGAACCTTCTCGAAGAACGGGCCCTTGGTGCCGCTGATGTCGGAGATCTCGATCACCGTGCCGGGATGGGCCTGCGTGTCGAAATAGGCAAAGCGTCCCCGTTCGCCGCCGATCTGGCCTTCATGGCCGATCCTGTAACCGAGCCCGAGCGCCTTGTCGTAGAGCGCCTGGTAGTCGTGGCTCCAGTAGGACATGTGCTGCAGGCCCTCGTGGCCGGCGTCCAGAAACTCCTTGTACAGCGACGGCGCCTCGTTGCGCTGCTGGATCAGCTCGATCTGGAGGTCGCCCGAATTGGCCAGCGCAATGCTCATCTCGACGGCAGAGTCCCGGCCGCGATGGCGAAACCAGTCGGTTCTGACGCGGTCCATGTAGTACCAGGGGCCGACACCCATCACCTCGATCCAGTGCCTCATCGCGGCGTGGATGTCCCGCACCACATATCCGTTCTGGCGCACCGCGCCGAAGATGTGGCTCATGCCCGCGCTCCTGTTCTCTGCTTGTCACGAGGGGACCTCATCCTGAGGGCCCGCCGCAGGCGGGCGTCTCGAAGGATGGCCGCATGCGAGCTGCCTGCGACGTTCCTGTTCACTTGACCTCGATGCCGGCGTCCTTGGCAACCTGCTTCCAGGCTGCGATGTCGCGGGCGTTGATGTCGCGCTGCTCCTCGCCGGGCACGAATTGCGGCGTGATGCCCAGTGCGAGCAGCTTCCCCTTCACCAGATCATCGCCAAGCGCCTCCTTCAGCGCCGCCGACAGCTTCTTCGCGATCGGTTCGGCAAGGCCGGCCGGCGCATACATCGCCCAGGACAGGTTGCGGTCGAACGGCACGCCCTGCTCCTTGTAGCTGGCGACGTCAGGCAGGCTCGGCGAACGCTCGCCGCACGCGGCCAGCGCCTTGATCGAGCCGTCCTTCACCAGCGGCGTCGCGGTCGCGACATCGAGCGTCGCCAGCGAGATGTGGCCGCCGAGCAGGTCGCCGGCCAGTTTCTCGATGCCGTTGAACGGCACGTGATCCATCTTGATGCCGGTCTGCTGCATCAGAATTTCGGCACAGAACTGCCCGGTCGAGCCGACACCCCAACTGCCGTACTGGACCGGCTCGCCCTTCTTGGCCAGCGCGACCAGGCCCTTGATGTCATTGGCGGCGAAATTCCTGGTCGCGACCAGCATGATCGAGGAGGTGCCGACGCGGCCGATGGTGGTGAAATCCTTGATCGGATCGTAGGGCAGCTTTGGATAGATCGCGGGGGCCAGCACATGCGTGGTCATGCCGCCGACGGTGATGGTGTAGCCGTCGTTCGGAGATGTCGCGACCATCTGCGTGCCGAGCGTGCCGGCCGCACCGGTGTGGTTCTCGATATAGATGCTCTGTCCGAGCGTCTTGCCCATCCTGTCCGCAAGCAGCCGGCCGACCACGTCACCGCCGCCGCCGGCCGCATAGGGCAGCAGCATCTTGATCTTGTGGGTGGGGTAGGCGGCCGGATCCTCGGCAGATGCGGGCGCTGCCGCAGACAGGATCAGCAGTGACGATGTGACGAGGCGAAGCGTCATGATGGCTTGCCGCGCGGGCAAGAGGCGGGCGAGGCGTGCCATGGCGTTGTCTCCCGATTGCTCTCCGCTTATCGAACGGAGTTGAATGCCACCCGCGTGCATTGTTGCTGCATCGCGGTCGACGATCGCCGCCTATGACATGAAGACGAACGATCGTTCGTACGGTTGACTAACGAACGATCGTTCGTTAGTCAAGCCGCCATGGTTGTCCATACCTCCACCGCTGCGGCCGCACCCACGACGCGCGAGCGCATCCTCACCGAAGCGCTCAACCTGTTCGCGCAGAGCGGCTATGGCGGAGCCTCGATGCGCGAGCTGGCGCGCCGCGTCGGCATCCGCGAGAGCAGCCTCTACAACCATTTTCCCGGCAAGGCAGCGATCCTGGAGGCGATCGTGGCCGAGCACGGTCCGGCGAGTTCGGCGAGCCGGCTGGAAGAGCCGCGCTACAAGCAGCTCGCGCGCCAGCCTGCCGCGTTCTGCCGCCAGTTTGCGCTCGACCTCGTCGAGCAATGGTCCGATCCGCGCGAGCACCAGTTCCAGAAGGTCATCACCGCCGAGCGCAACCGCGTCCCCGGCATCCGCGCCAAATTCGCCGACCATTTCTACGCGCGCGAGCAGAGCCTGATGACGGATTATTTCCGCGGCTTCGCGCTGGCCGGCCTGGTGTCGACGCCGGATCCGCGCGAGACCGCCCGGCTGTTCGCGGCGGGCCTGATCTACATCCGTCTCGAGCATTACGTGATGGGCGCAGCACCTTCGCCGCGGGCGAAGGTGCTTGAAGCGATCGACCGCTATCTCGCCTTCTTCCTGTCGCTGATCGCGGCGGGCGGCGAGACCGACAACAAGAAAAGAAAGCCAAAGGGAGAGAACCGTGGCAAGGCTGCCTCTGATTGATCCGGAGACGACCAGCGGCGACATCCGCGCCTCGTTCGACCGCATGCCGGTCAAGCTCAACATCTTCCGCATGATGGCCCACGCCGAGGCCAACATGATTCCGGCGATGCGGCTCGGCAACTCGATCCTGCACAAGCAGAAGCTATCTTCCGTCAACCGCGAGCTTCTGATCCTCCAGGCCGCGCAGCTAGAGGGCGGCGCCTATGAGTGGCGCCAGCACGTGCCGATCGCGCTCGGCGTCGGCTGCACGCAGGCCCAGGTCGATGCGGTCGAGCGCGGCGACTACGATGCTGAGGCCTTGAGCGAGGCCGAGCGCGCGCTGCTGAACTTCGGCCGCGAGGTGGTCGAAAACGTTCGCGTTGCCGCGGCGACTTTCGCTGCCATGCGTCGCCATTTCAGCGATCAGGAGATCGTGGAGTCCATCGTCGCGCTCGGCTTCTACATGATGATGGCGCGCCTCACGGAAGCGACCGAAACCGATCTCGATCCCGCCGCCGGCATGAAGGTCTATGACGGCGGCAAGACATAAGGCGGCTGGCGATGGCGGAGACCGAGAGCAAACCGGAGCGCTACGTCCGTCCGCCGAGCGCGGAATCGCTGGGTGAAGCGCCGGGCAGGGCGCGACTGAAAGGCCGCCATATCCTCATCGTCGGCGGCGGCCAGCGCGTGTTCGATGCCGTGACCGATCCGATCGGCAACGGACGCGCCATGAGCATTCTGTGTGCGCGCGAGGGCGCGAAGGTCGCGGTCGCCGATCTCAACCACGCCTCCGCGCAGCAGACCGTCAAGCGCATCACCGACGAAGGCGGCGAGGCCTTCGCCATTGTCGCCGACGTCACGCGCGAGACCGATGTTGTCAGCATGATCGAGGAGGCGCATCGCGCCATGGGCGGCCTCGACGGCATGGTGCTGAACATCGGCACCTTCGGCAAGACCGGCCTCGATAACGTCAGCCCGGAAGAGTGGAACAGGATCTACGACGTCAATGTTCGCGGCCCCATGCTGTGCTGCCGCGCCGCGTTGCCGAAACTCGACGACGGCGGCGCCATCGTCTTCATCTCCTCGATCGCCGCGCTGAAGGCCGGATCGCAAATGGCGGTGTATGATTCGTCGAAAGCCGCACTCGGCGGCCTGATGCGCAACATCGCCCATCTCGGCGCGCGCCGCGGCATCCGCGCCAACCTGGTCTATCCCGGCCTCGTCGACACCCCGAACGGCCGCGAAGCCGGCGCCGGCCGCCCCAATCGCGGCAAGGGCCACATCCCGTTCGGCCGCCAGGCCACGGCGTGGGAGGTTGCCTACGCCGTGCTGTTCTTCCTGTCCGACGAAAGCGTCTATGTCACCGCGCAAACGCTCGCGGTGGATAGCGGCCTGAGCGGGATGTGAAGCGCTCCATCCGGACTACTGCTGACCACACCCACAACCGTCATCCTGAGGTGCTTACCTTGCGATGCGAGAGCATCGCGAGGTGAGCCTCGAAGGATGGGCTACAGGCGCCCGCGGCCCATCCTTCGAGGCGCGCAAGGGCGCGCACCTCAGGATGACGGCGTGCTTGCGGACGCAAAAGAAGGGGGCCTACCGCACGTGCGATCGCGCGCGACAGATGAGGTGATCGAGCGAGATGTGTCCGGGTCCATAGGCCATGAGGGCGAGCGCCATGGCGGCCCAGGTGAGGTGGATGGGCCAGCCGTCGGGCACCGTGAGCTCGACGATGACAGTCATGAACAGCAGCCCAAGCCCTGCGAACCGCGTGCCCAGTCCGAGCACGAGGAGGATCGGAAACATGATCTCGCCGGAGCCCGACAGGAATGCCATCACAGTCGGCGCAGGAAAGTGGTAAGGCCCGCCCGGCAGGTGCAGCATGAACTCGTCGCTGAACAGCGTCACGGCGGTGTCGTTGAGCCTGAGGAAGCCGTCCCATTTGAGCAGACCTGAGCGCCAGAACGGCACCGCGAGCGCGAGGCGCAGCACGAGCAGGACCAGCGAGGGGACGGCGATCGCCTGCACCAGCTGATTGGCCTTGTCGACGAGCAGCCAGGGCGACGGCAGGCCGCCGTCGGTCGCCATGCGTTGGTCCGTGATCATCATGCGTCTCCAGCAGCAAGCGAGGTGAATGCACCGGCCTCGATCAGGCCGGCAATGTTCGAGGCGATGTCGAAGCCGGGCGAAGCATCCAGGGCTGTCGTGGCAGCTTCGCCGAGCGGCTGGCCGGATGCGAGGCATGCAGCAAAGACGGCGCCGCCGGCGGGAAGATGCCGCACCGCGACGTCGAATTCGGGCCGTGTGATCAGCGCGTCCTCCGGCCTGGACGCATCGATGCGCTCGACCGGTGCGCCGTCGCGATTGGCGGCGAAGATCGTCACCGCAGCGTACCGCGAACGAACGATCCGCATCGCCGGATGTGGGATGAAGACGGCGTCCGCCAGACGCTCCGGGGCAATCGCGGACAGCCGGGCCGGGGACAGCGGCGCGGCGTCGCCCGCATGATAGGCATCGAGCCAGGCCCGTTCGATGCGGGCGACATCGGCAAGCCAGGGCATCGCCTGCGCATGCTCATAGGTTTCGATGAACCCGGGAAGCTCGCGGCCATACTCGAACAGCAGCGGCGAGGTCGGCGGATGGCTGCGCACATGGAAGCGCGCCATGGCGCGGAAGAACTCGGCGCCGGTGATGCGCTGCACCGCCGGATAGACCGCGGCCAGCGCCTCGATCAGGCTGACGGTGACATTGTTGCGGTAGACATCGTAGCGCCGGCTGGCGGCCTTTCCGTTCGGGCCGGTCACGATCTCAGGCGTTTCGCGCGCGGGATCCAGCAGCGCCTGCGCGAACGAAGTGGCAAAGGACAAGCCGGGCTCAGGCCGCATGACGCTCTCCTGCCATCTCTGCGGACTGATGACGGTCGAGGATCACCTGTGCGGCAGCGGCTTCCGCCTGCAGCACCGGCCAGTCCGGAATCCTGCTGTCCCATTCGATCAGCGTCGGCACCGCGCCGCGGCGCTGGATGACGATCTCGTAGAGCTTCCAGACGGCATCCGCCACCGGGCCGTCGTGGCTGTCGATCAACAGCAGATCGCCTTCGTCGTCGGCCTGCTCGGCATGGCCGGCAAGATGAATTTCCTGAACGCGTGACAGCGGGAAGTCCGCGAGATAGTCGAGCGCCGAAAAGCCGTGATTGGCGGCGGAGACGAACACATTGTTGACGTCGAGCAGCAGCCCGCAGCCGGTGCGCTCTGCAATTGCGCGAATGAACTCGGTCTCGCGCATCGAGGATTCGCGGAAGGCGACGTAGGTCGAGGGGTTTTCCAGCAGCAGCGGACGGCGGATTGCCTCCTGCACCTGGTCGATGTGGTCGCAGACGCAAGCAAGCGCCGCTTCGGTATAGGGCAGCGGCAAGAGATCGTTGAAGAAGCTGGTCTCATGGGTCGACCATGCCAGATGCTCGGACACCAGTGCCGGCTGATAGCGCGCGACCAGGCCGCGGAAGCGCGCAAGATGCGCCTTGTCGAGCGGCCGCGGCCCGCCGATCGACATGCAGACCCCATGCAGGGATAGGGAATGGTCGCGGCGGATTGCCTCCAGCGCGCGATGCGGCGGACCGCCGTCGCCCATGTAGTTCTCGGCGTGGACCTCGAAGAAGCCACGCCGAGGCCCGGCCGCGAGGATGGCCGAAAGATGCTCCGGCTTGAAGCTCGTCCCGGCAACGCCGCCGATGGGCGTCGCGAAACGGAGCGGCACGGCCGCAGGTCCGGTCGACTTGGTCACCGTGCTCATCGTGCTGCTCCGTTCGAGCCTGCTGGCGATATCGCGCCGGCCGTTACACCGGCTTCAGCGAGCCCTTCTTGCCGCCCGGCAGCTCGATGCTGGTGCAGGTGCCGCCCTGCACGAATTTCCAGGCGTTGCCCTGGTAGTCGACGGTCGAGGTGCCCTGGCAGGTCGTGCCCGGTCCCGCCGCACAATCGTTCTGGCCCTTCAGCGCGACGCCGAAGCACTTCTCCTTCTTGGCGGCGACGGCCGCATCGCCCTCGGCCTTGGTCAGCGGGCCGGCGGCGGCGAGGGTCGCGAGCGCGGTGGATATGGCGCCGGCGAGGACGAGCGAGGTGACGGCATGCTTGGCAGACATCGAGATTCTCCTGTTCGAGATGGCATCGCCTGGCAGGCAATGCGCGCATGGTCTCCTTCGCTGCGCGCGCAGCCGGGGTTACTTGCCGGCTGCTCACAAACCCGTGAGACCGATTGGATCGGGCGCACCGCGCGGTGCGCTTGGGCCGGTATTTGCGGGCAAGCCTCGGCTCAAAGCCAATGCCTAGGGTCTATCGACACGGTAGCCGCCGCGCATTGGCGGCGGGGGCTCGTTCCTGCCAGACGTAACGGACGCGCGCTGGCGGCGTAGAGCAATGTCAGTGGCTCGAATGGACCGGCAGGAAGACGCGATGAAGGTTGATCACGAACGACGGCTTCGTGCGATCGCAGGGCTGACGGTCAGCATTCGCCTCGCGGTGTCCGCGCTGGTCCTGACGGCGATCCTGCTGACGGCCGCGCTCTCCAGCCTGCTCTGGTGGCGCACGGCGGAGGCGACCAGCCGGCAGCTCGCCTCGACCATCAACGAGCAGATTGTGGCGGCGGTGCGCAAGGAGGTCTCGGCCATCGTCGACGAGGCGCGCGCCGCGCACACCGCGATCCGCACCCTGTTCCTGCAGAACGTGCTCGACACCCGCGAGGCCGACAAGCGCGAGTTCGTGTTTCTCTCGCAATTGCAGTCGCAGGCGACGATCTCCTGGGTCGCCTTCGGCTGGCCCGACGGCTCCTTCTTCGCCGCGCACAAGCTCGGCGATCGTCGCCTGGAGATGATGGAGATCTCGCTGACCGATCATCCGGGCCAGCGCCGCGTCGATGAATATGACGTGGTTCCCGGCGACATCGAATTCGCCAATCGCCGCTTCGAGCCGACCTCATTCCGCGTCGCCGATCAGGCCTGGTTCAGGGCCGGGCTCGACGCGGACGAACCGCAATGGTTCAGGGTGATGGACCACGCGACCGGCGAGCGGCCGTCGATCGCATTCGCGGGGCCGATCGACGTCTATCAGGAGCGGCAAGGCGTTCTGTCCGTCATCATCGAATACACGAGGCTCGCGCGCTTCCTGTCGCAGCTCGAGGTCGGGCGCACGGGGACTGCCTTCATCGTCGATGGCAGCGGCGAACTGGTCGCGGCACCGGACAAGGAGGCCGACGAGCTCCATCCGGCGCGCGGCGACACGACGCTGCTGCCGCTGGCGCGCGCAGCGCTCGACAAGGCGGGGGAGGCCGGCCGCAAGGAGGCGTGGCGGAGCCGGCTCATGTCGGCCGGCGCGGCCTATGAGGTTGCGCTGACGCCGCTGCCGTTTCCCGGCTGGTCGCTCGCCACCGTGATTCCGGAGGCGGAATTCCTCGGCCCGGTGGAGACGACGTTGCACCGCCTGATCCTCGGCCTTGCCATCGGCGCCGTGCTCGCGGCGCTGGCCTCCGCGATGCTGGCGCGCTCAGTCATCGCTGCGCCGCTGTCACGCGTCGCCGGCGAGCTCCGCCATGTCGAAGCTTTTGCGCTGGAGCAGGTCCGCCGCCATCCGTCGCGGCTCAAGGAGATCGCGAGCCTGTCCAGCGCGATCGCGGAGATGGCGGCCGGTTTGTCCGCCTTCCGCAAGTTCATCCCGGCCGATCTGGTCCGCGGCCTGCTGCGTCAGGGCGTCGAGGCGAGGCCCGGCGGCAATGTCCAGGAGCTCAGCGTGATGTTCATCGACATTGCCGGCTTCACCGGGCTGTCGGAGCGGCTGGGCGACCGTGTGGTGCCGCTGCTGTCGCGCTATCTCGACGTCACCTCGGAGATCATCGTCGCCAACGGCGGGACGATCGACAAGTTCATCGGCGACGCGGTGATGGCGTTCTGGGGTGCGCCGCAGCCGCAAGGCGATCACGCCGCGCGATGCTGCCGTGCGGCGCTCGCCTGCCGCAAGGCGGTGGAAGAGTCCGGTCTGGTCGATGATCTCGGCCAGCCGCTCGAGATCCGGATCGGCATCAATTCGGGTCGCATGCTGGTCGGCAATATCGGCTCGGAGCTGCGGCTGAACTACACCGTGATCGGCGATGCCGTGAACGTCGCCAGCCGGCTCGAAGGCGCCAACAAATCCTATGGCACGCAGATCCTGATCGGCGAGACGACCGCGCGTCTGGCGCGCGGCGCCGTCATCACGCGCGAGATCGACAGCATCGCGGTCTACGGCCGGGAGGAGGGACTGTTGGTCCACGAATTGATCGGGATGGTGGACGAAGAGGCCGTCGACGGCGGGGCGATCGGCTGGATCGCGGATTACGAGCGCGGCCTTGCCGCCTATCGCGCGCGGCGGTTCACCGATGCGCTGGCCGATTTCGAGGCCGTGTTGAAACGGCGCCGCCACGATCGTCCCGCCGAGCTGATGCGCGACCGCTGCCGGCAGCTCGCATCGGCCGCGCCCGGTGCCGCCTGGCGGGCCGTGGCGACATTGGCGACGAAATAGCGGCGTCGGAATCCATGACGCTGGCGCTTCAATCACACCATCCGCACCTCACATCAGGCTCTTGAGCCCGCCGGGTGTCTATAGTAAGGATTGCGTGGGTCTGCAGTTCACCCAGGCGTCACCGTCCCGCGAGGGAAGCTAAACCTGCAAGGCTCAATCGCACCGACACCAAACCTCGTGCCGCGTCGTAAGCCGGTGACCTCCGACAATCCTATCCGGATCGGCACTTTGAGGATTGGTCATGGCCAGAACTCCCATTGCCTTTGTTGCGGGCGACATCTCCGCGCTCGCGAAATCCGTGCGCGCCCAGCTTCTGGAGCGGACGTCGCCACCCGGGCACGTCGAGCTGCTCAACATTCTTGCGCGTGCGACGGGACATAAGAACTACCAGCACTTCCGGGCAGGTGCGGTCGGCAAACCCGTGGACGACCGCGGCAGTCCCGCGCCCCGAGCCGATGCAGTCGATCTGAAACGCGTGCAGCGCGCGGCGCGCCATTTCGACGATCACGGCAGGCTGCTGCGTTGGCCGGCCCGTCACAATTTGCAGCAGCTGAGCCTCTGGGTGTTGTGGGCCGGCTTCCCGCCGCGGTGCAGTCTGGCTGAGGCGGACGTGAAGACGCTGTTGAATCGTCAGCACGCTTTTGCCGACGATGCCTTGCTCCGTCGCGCGCTATGCGATCACGGCCTGGTTTCCCGCACCGCCGATGGGCGAGCCTATCGCAGGATCGAGCGTCGGCCTCCGATGGAGGCGGCCGCGCTCCTGCGACATCTCAAAGCCAACGCATCCGGCCGGCCGGAGGCTGCGCCATGACCGCAAGTCCTGACGTATTGCCTCTCGCCGGGCCTGCTCCGGTTTGGGTGCAGACCTCCCGCGGGACAGTCCAATGCGCAATCGCGGGCGAGGGCACGGCCGTCCTGGCCATCCATGGCGGCATGGGCGGCCACGACCAGTCGTGGCTGCTGGCGCGCGCCCTCGCCATGACGCTCAGAGACAAGCGGGTGGTGGCCGTATCCCGCCCGGGCTATCTCGGCTCGCGCCTTGCGCTAGGCGCCTCGCCCGACGAACAGGCTGATGTCTATGAAGCGCTGCTCGACGCGCTCGGGATTGCGAACGCGGCGGTGGTCGCGGTTTCCGCCGGCGGTCCCTCGGCGCTGCAATTCGCCGCACGGCACCCCTCGCGCTGCCGCTCGCTCGTGCTGGTCTCGGCCTGCACCGGACAATTGCAAACGCCGCCGGAGGTAGAAGCGCGCCTGCGCCTGATGCGCCACCTTGCGCGCCTTCCCGGACTGCCTCGCTTGCTGAAGTGGCGGGCTGAACGGAATCCGCAGGCCGGTGCCCGCCGCGCCATTCCCGATGAGGCCATGCGCGAACGCGCCCTTCGCCATCCCGAGGCCGGTCCGCTGTTGCGTGCCTTGCAGTCGAGTGTGTTCGAGCATCTGTCCGCCCGGCTGCCGGGAACCGTCAACGACATCGCGCAGTTTGCCGCGCTGGAACGCTTGCCCGCGGGATCGATCTCGGCGCCCACTCTGGTCGTGCACGGACGCGCCGACAATGTCGTACCGTTCGCGCATGCCGAGAACGTCTGCCGGGCCATTCCGCAGGCGAAGCTGCTGGCACTCCCCGACGGCAGCCACGTCTCGCTCTTCACGCATCTGGACTTGGTGCGCAAGGAGGCCGAGCCGCTGCTCGACGCGCCCGAACACGCTCCGTCCCTTCATCGCACCGAGACTCTCCCATGAAGACGACATTGCTTAGACCCGAAGACTACACCCGCTCGCCCTGGAAGAACGGCGGCGGCATCTTTACCGACATTGCGGGCGCCTGGCGCGCCGACGCGGCGGCGAGGGATTGGAGCAGCCTGCTGTGGCGCTTTGCCAGCACGCCGATCGTGGCACCCGGCCCGTTCTCGCATATGCCCGGCATCGATCGGCTGCAGATGGTCGTCAATGGGCGCGGGCTGGTGCTGAAGTCGCCGACGCAGGAGTTCGACGAGCGTGTACCTTTTACGACGGTGCGCTTCACCGGCGAGATGGCGATCGTGACCGCGCTCGAAGAAGGCCCGGTCGAGGTCGTGAACCTTATGGCCCGGCGCGGTGCGGCGGAGATCGAGCTCGTGGCTCTCATGGAGCCCGGCACGCGGCAGCTCGCCGCCGGCACGCATCTGCTTTACGCCGCGCGCGGCGATTGCCGCATTCGCCTCGATGGTGAGGAATTTTCACTTTCGCACGAAGACACGCTGAAGGTGGAGCTCGCCGCGGTCTCGCAGCTCGCGCTGGTGTCGGGGCTGGCGGTGCTGGGCTCGGTCCGGCTTCTCGGCTAGGCGGCATCGGCCCGACAGCCCGGTGCGCACAATCCATGCAACTGGCCAGGTTGACGCGGCGAAGCCGGGGCACGATATCTGCCCTGATGCAGGCCACAGCTGTAGGGGCAGGATATGAACGCACCGACCGACAATGCCCCCACGCAAGCCGACGGTGTCGTCGACTGGCTGACCAACGGCACGCGCGACGAGCGCTTCATCGACGACATTTTCGCGCAGATGTGCATCCGCCTCCAGCAGGCCGGCATTCCCGTCAAGCGGGCGACGCTCCACGTGTTGATCAATCATCCGCAGTGGCTCGGGGCCCGCATGATGTGGTCCGACGGGAGCCGCGAGGCTGAGATTGCGCTGGTCGACTATGAAGTTCGCGAGCGGTCCGAATATATCGGCAGCGCCGCCCACGAGATCCATGACGGCGCCACCGAGCTGCGCGAGAGGCTCGAGCAGGATCCCTCTCTCGGCCGCAAGCACGCCCTCTATGACGAGATGCGCGCCAAGGGACTCACCGACTACATCGCCTGGCCGCTGTACCACACGCTCGGCAAGCGCCACATCGTCACCTTCGCGACCGACCGGCCCGGCGGTTTCGACCCGGCGCATATCGCCGCCCTCAAGAAGCTCCTGCCGGTGCTGGCGCTGGTCAGCGAGATCCGTATCAAGAACCGCCTGGCGCGCACCCTGCTGGAGACCTATGTCGGCTCCCATGCCGGCGAACTCATCCTGGCCGGCGCCACCCGGCGCGGCACCGGCACGACGGTGCGCGCCGCGATCATGATCTGCGACCTCAGGGATTTCACCAAGATTTCCGACAACTGGCCGCGCGACGACGTTATTGATCTGCTCAACGATTATTTCGACGCAATGTCGGAGCCGATCGCGCGGCACGGCGGCGAGATCCTGAAATTCATCGGCGACGGCCTGCTCGCCATCTTTCCGCTTCAAGATCCCAACGCCTGCGCAAACCTGCTCCATGCCGTCACCGAAGCCCGTCTGGCCATGGCCGCCCTGAACGAGCGGAACAACGCGACCGGCCGCGCGCCGCTGAACTACGGCATCGGCGTCCATGTCGGCGACGTCATGTACGGCAATATCGGATCGGCCAGCCGGCTCGACTTCACGGTGATCGGCCCCGCCGTCAACATGGCCTCGCGCCTCGAAGCGCTGACCAAGCAATTGGGACGGAAGGTGCTGCTGTCGCGCGACTTTGCCGAGCTGGTGCAGCCGAAGTTCGAGCTGGAGCACGTCGGCAAGCACGAGGTGCGCGGCTTCAGCGATCCGATCGAGCTGTTTGCGTATCACGGCTGAGGCGGCATTGCCGGGCGATGGAAGCCGCGGCCGAAGGCGAGCTTCCGAACCGAGGCCCGTCTGTTGCAAACGCGGGAATGTGCAACTACGCTTCGCCGCGGCCAGCCCATGGTCCTGTGATCAGCTGCACACATGCCCAAATTTCTTCGCATCGGAGTCCATCAGTCGAACGTATCCGGGTACACGTCGAAGGCGTGGTGTGTCCGGCGGGTTGGTTCGGCGGTCTTCCTGAAGTGGGGCGCCGTGGAGGTTCATGGCGCCGGCGATGGGCGAAGGGTCTACTGGGCGCGGGTGCCGCAGGAGAAGACCATACGCTGCGGCACGGCGCAGCGCGCCCAGGACTACACAAAGGCCGCGATCGCCCGGCGCCGCAATCATCGCTACGAACCGCTGACTGGGCCGATCGCGCCCCGGCGCCGATCAGCCGAACGCAGCGCCGAGCTCAAGCAAGCGCTGGCCACGATCCTGATCGTCGACATCGTCGGCTCCACCGCAAAAGCCGCCAAGCTCGGCGATGCGCGCTGGACCAAGATCATGGGCCACTATTACGCCGCTGTCCGCAAGGAGCTGAAGACGTGCGGCGGCAAGGAAGTCGTGACGACGGGCGACGGCGTGCTGGCCACGTTCAGGAAACCGGACGCCGGCATCGCGTGCGCGACCGCTATTCAGAAGGCCATGCGCACGCTGGGCCTCGAGATCCGGATCGGCTTGCACGCCGGCGAATACACCATCAGCGGCGGCGAGATGGTCGGCCTTGCCTTTCACATCTGCACCCGCGTCGCGGCGAAGGCGCGCCCCGGCGAGGTGCTGGTGTCGAGCGCGATCAGGGAGCTGATGAAGACGCAGTCTGCGATCAGCCTGAAGGATCACGGCGTGCACCGGCTCAAGGGCGTGCCGGAACGGTGGAGGCTGTGGCGGGTCGAGGGGTGAGGGCCGCCGCCGTCACCTCATCTGCACCACGACCTTTCCCTTGGCTCGTCCCTGTTCGAGATAGGCAAGCGCCTGTTTTGCCTGGTCGAACGGAAACACCTTGTCGATCACCGGCCGGATGCGCTCGGCTGCGAGAAGCGCGCCGATCTCGGCGAGCTGCCCGCCGTCGGGATGCACGAACAGGAACGAATATGTCGCGCCAGCCAAGCGGGCCCGGCGAATGATCTTCCAGCTCAGCAAGCCGAACAGCAGCACCATGAAGATGTTCATGCCCCGTCCGCGCGCGAACGCGGCGTCCGGCGGACCAACGAGCGAGGCAATCCTGCTGCCCGGCTTCAGAATTCGAAGCGACCTCTCGATCGCATCGCCCCTGACCGTCCCAAGCACGGCGTCGTAACCGCGCAGCACGTCCTCGAATTGCTGTGTCTTGTAGTCGATCACCTCGTCAGCTCCGAGGCTGCGCACCAGGTCGACATTTCCGGTGCTGGTCGTCGTCCCGACTTTCGCTCCGAGATGTTTCGCGAGCTGGATCGCAAAAGTACCAATGCCGCCGGCGCCCGCGGGGATGAACACCTTCTGCCCCGGCGTGAGGCCGATCCTCTCCTTGAGCGCCTGCCAGGACGTCAAGCCGACCATCGGGATCGAGGCCGCCTGCACGAAGTCGAGGTTTGCCGGCTTGAGCGCTGCGGCATTCTCCGGCACGCGCGCGAACTCGGCGAGTGCGCCGGTGCCGAGGTCGAAGATGCTGGCGAAGACGGCGTCACCCGGCTTGAAGCGGGTCACGCGGCTTCCCACCTCGACGACCACGCCTGCCAGGTCACTGCCGAGCGTGGCCGGCAGATCGAACTTGAGGATGGGCTTGAACGTTCCCTTCGGGATCATGTTGTCGATCGGGTTCAGGCCCGCGGCGTGAACCTCGACCAGAATTTCGTTCGGTGCGGGCTTCGGCCGGGCGATGTCGGCCAGCTCCACCTGATCGGGCCTGCCGTAACGCTTGAAGATCAGAGCTTTCATGTTTTCCTCTCGGCCCTTCGCGGTCGCAGGAGCAGCGGGCTGCCCATGCCGGTTGTCGCCGTCAGAAGGCGCGGGCGGTGCGGATGGGCGCTGCTGCCGGCATATCGAGCCGCAGGTCTTTTCGAAGCCCGGCATCCACCAGGCTCGCAGGCGCAAATCGGCGAAGCAATCGCAGGCGCTTCGCCAGCTTGCCGGCTGCGTATCGGAGTTTTGGCCGCGCGGCGCTCGCCGCCTCCAGCACGGTCTCGGCCACGACGCCGGGCTGTTCGGCCGTCGCCATCACCTCGTTCACCCGCCTGGTCACGCCGGAGCGCGCCTCGTGATAGGCGTCGAGCTTGGCGTCGGGCTCCATGAAGTTCGCATCGAACGGCGTCTTGGTGTAGGCGGGCTCGACGACCGAGACCCGGATGCCCCTCGTGCGCAGCTCATGGTCGAGCGATTCCGAATAGCCGGCCACCGCGTGCTTGGTCGCGGCATAGAGCGCGCCATAAGGCATCGGCAGAAAACCAAGCACCGAGCCGATGTTGACGATTCGGCCATGGCCCTGCTGGCGCATGTGCGGCACGACGGCGCGCGTCATCCGGACCAGTCCGAAGAAGTTCGTCTCGAAGATCGCACGGGCCTGCTCGATCGAGCTCTCTTCCGCGCCGGCAGGAGCGACGCCGAAACCGGCATTGTTCACCAGCAGGTGGATGCCGCCCTCGCGCCGCATCAGCTCGCTGACGGCGGCTTCCACCGACTCGTCGCGGGTGACGTCGAGGGCCAGCATCTCGAACGCTTGGTTGCGGATCTGTGCCCCCCGTCTGCTGGTGCCGTAGACCTTGTAGCCGGCCTGCGCGAGCCGCGCCGCCGTGGCTTCGCCGATCCCGGACGAGGCGCCGGTCACGAGCGCGACCTGGGGTTTCATCTTGTTCATGGGCTGGGTCTCCGACGCGGCCACGGGCTGTGAAATGTTTTGATTACGATCGTAACTAATGATATACATGACGACCGTAATGATAATTGTCAAGGGCCCGGTGCCCGAGGACCAGTCTGATGCGCGTTTCGAAGGAACAGGCCGCCCAGAACCGCGAGCGCATTCTCAATGCCGCCTCCCGCTTGATGCGGGAGCGCGGCATCGCCGGCGTCGGTGTCGACGCTCTCGCCGAGGCGGCCGGGATGACTCACGGCAGCCTGTACAGTCAGTTCGGCTCCAAGGAGCGGCTGGTCGAGGAAGCGGTCGCCCATGCGATCAGCGCCAAGGGGAAGGAATTGTCCGAGGGCTTCGCCCTTGACGACTACGTGTCGGAATACCTCTCGCCGGCGCATCGCGACGCTCCGGCCAGCGGTTGCCCCTTTGCGGCGCTGGCGTGTGAGGTGTCACGCCAAAGCAGCGGCGTGAAGGAGCGTTTCACCGCCGGCTTGCGGGGCGTGATCGCGCTGCTGAGCAGCCGCCTGCCGTCCGGTTTGAAGCCGCGGCAGCGCGACGACCAGGCGATCGTAGCGACCGCCGCCCTGGTCGGCGCTCTCGTGCTCGCCCGCGCGGTGAACGATCCCAAGCTGTCGGACGACATTCTTCGCGCGACGCGGAACGCAATATTGAAGTGAATAGCGCTCGACCCAGAGAGACGTAACTTCGAACAGCGGCCGCGCTGCATCGCCGCCCACACCGGCCGATGGCGAGTGCCAGAGCAATGATCAGGACCAAGCTCGGCCTGTTCCCGGTTGGGAACTGCGGCGATTCCCATTCCTCCGATAATTGCAGCAGCGGCGTTAAGGTCGAAGACACCAAGCGCCTTTACGGGTCCTTCGCGTCTCTGCCCTAGCCTTCGCATGGTTGGGGCGACATTGATGGGCTTCTTCGCGCGACTTCGTGCTTCTTTCTCCGTGGGCGATACGACCGATCCGCTCGGCCGCTCGTTGCTCGTCGAGCAGTTCCGCGTGCTCCGCAAGCAGGTGCCGGTTCTCTATGCCGCGCTTCTGGTCAACAGTATCAGCGTTGGGCTGCTTCTTCCGAGCACGGTCTCGGCATGGCTG
Source organism: Bradyrhizobium sp. CFUWI (assembly GCF_056429085.1). NCBI lineage: Bacteria > Pseudomonadati > Pseudomonadota > Alphaproteobacteria > Hyphomicrobiales > Nitrobacteraceae > Bradyrhizobium > Bradyrhizobium sp. CFUWI. Next base: position 425,514 of record NZ_JBWJZE010000004.1, on the reverse strand, counting down.
CGATTTGCCTTGCCGGCCGCTCTCCTGGCGGCCTGTCTGTTTCGGCTGGCCCAGTGGCTCCGGCTGAAGAAGGTCGATTTCACCGCCGAGGAGGCCTACCGAGAGCTCGTAAGGGTGCGTCTCGCCACTGCGTTGCTCAGCTCCAGCTTCGTGATCTGGATCCTGGCGCTGTTCATGGTGGTCGATCCCGGTCTGCGTGTGTCGGTCTCCCTGCTGCTCTTCATGGGCTGCGTCGGGACTGCCTACTGCCTCGGCAGCTTCCCGCCGTCGTCGCGGCTGACGATGCTGATTGCCGGCGCACCGATCGCGACGCTCCTGCTGCTGTCCGGCGATGGGATGCTGGTCTCGGTCGGGATCAATCTGCTGGCGCTGCTCGTCCTGCTCGCCCGGATGATCAACACCAATTTCCGCTCCTTCGTGAAGCTGGTCGAGACCCACGGACGGCTGTCCGAGGAAGGCGATCGCGCCCGGGCCGCAGAGCAGACCGCGACCGCGTTCGCGGAGCGCTTCGACAGGGCGCTCAACAACATGTCCCAGGGGCTCTGCTTCTTCGATGCCGATCAGCGCCTGATCGTCTGCAACCGGCAGTATCTCGAGGTCTACGATCTCGACCCGAAACTGGTCCGGCCGGGCATGAAGCTGAACGAGATCGTCGATCTCCGCTATTCGGCCGGCAGCGCCCCGAAGATGTCGAAGCAGGATTATCTGGCCTGGCGCAACAGCGCTCCGGTGAGCGCCGAGAACTCGGATACGACCGTGGAGCTCACCAACGGGCGGATCGTGCGGATCCGGCATCGCCCGATGGGGGATAAGGGCTGGGTCGCAACCCACGAGGACATCACGGAGCGCCATCGCACCGAGAGGGCGCTGGCGGAAGCCAAGAGCGCGGCCGAGCAGGCCGAAGCTGCCGCGCGCGCCGCGCACACCCATCTGACCGAAGCGCTCGATGTGGTTCCCGAAGGACTTGCCGTCTTCGACAAGCACGACCATCTCGTTCTCTGGAATCGTCAATACGCCGAGTTCTACGCGGCCAGCCGGGACGCACTTGCCGCCGGCACGCCGTTCGAAACCATTCTTCGAACCGGATTGGCCGGGGGACAATATCCGGACGCCGCGGGGCGGGAGGAGGAGTGGCTCACCGAGCGCCTCGCCCACCATGCGCTGCCCCAACACTCGCACGAGCAGCATCTGGCGGGTGACCGCTGGGTTCGCGTCGAGGAAAGACACACCAGCGACGGAGGAAGCATCGGGGTCCGGATCGACATCACCGACCTCAAGCGCCGCGAAGCCTCCTTCCGCCTCCTCTTTGAAGAGAACCCGCTTCCGATGTGGGTGGTCGATGCGAAGACGCGTCGGCTCATCGCCGTAAATGGTGCGATGTGCAGGCATTACGGCTATTCCCGCCAGGATCTCCTCGCCATGTCCGAGCATCAGCTCGCCTATGCGGAGCAACAGGCGGCAGCCGAATGCGACTGCGAGTTGCACAGGACGGCCGACGGCGAGGTGATCGAGGTCGTGATCGAATCCCGGCCGCTGGTCTATGACGGGCGGTCCGCCCATGTCTGCGTCGGCTTCGACGTGACGGAACGGAACAGGGCACAGCAGAGGGTGAGCTATCTCGCCGGTCACGACGCGCTCACGGAGCTGCCCAACAGGGCCGCCTTGGGCCAGCATCTCTCCGCCGCGATCGATCGCGCCGAGATCACCGGTAGCGCCTTCGCCGTGCTCTGCATCGATCTCGACCATTTCAAGGCGATCAACGACCGCTTCGGTCACGCCGTCGGCGACGCCGTGCTGCGCGAGGCCGCAAGACGCCTGCAGGAGGTTTCGCAAGGATCCTACGTGGCGCGCGTCGGCGGCGACGAATTCATCGGCATCATCGATCAAGCGCCGCTGCCGGCAACCGCGGAGCTGCTCGCCACCAGGATGCGGGCCCAGTTCGAGCAGCCGATCGAGGTCGACGGCCATGCCCTGAAGATCGATCTCTGCGTCGGCGTCGCGCTGTATCCGAGAGATGCCGGCGATTCCGTTGCACTGCTAGCGAACGCGGATGCTGCCCTCTATCGCGCCAAGCATGAGGGCAGGGGAGCCATTCGTCTGTTCACCAGCGCGATGGACCAGCAATTGCGCGATCGCCGTGAGCTGGAGCACGATTTGCTGGCCGCGGTGGAGCGGGGCGAACTCTATCTGGAGTACCAGCCGCAGCAGTATCGCGATGGCACGGTGATGGCCTACGAGGCACTGGTGCGCTGGCGGCATCCGGTGCGCGGGATCATCCCGCCGGGCGAGTTCATTCCGATCGCGGAGCGAAGCGGCTCCATCGCGCAGATCGATGATTGGGTCCTGAAGGAGGCGTGCAGGGAAGCGGCGTCATGGGATCAGCCGCTGCGGGTGGCCGTCAACGTCTCGGCAGCCCAGTTCCGCCGGGAAAACCTCGACCGGCAGGTCCGCCGGTCGCTGCGCGACAGCGGGCTTCCGGCCGCGCGCCTCGAGCTCGAGATCACCGAAGGCGTCCTGATCGAGGACATGCCGCGCGCCAAGCGGACAATGCAGTCGCTCAAGGCGCTCGGCATCCTGATCGCCCTCGACGATTTCGGAACGGGGTACTCGTCGCTGTCATATCTCGAAGCGTTTCCACTGGACCGCATCAAGATCGACCGCTCCTTTGTCGCCTCGCTCGGCCAGAGCGATCGCTCGCTCGCCATCGTCCGGGCCGTGATCGGCCTCGCCCACGGGCTCGGGGTGCCGGTCCTTGCCGAAGGCATCGAGACGGAGAAACAGATGTCGCTGCTGATGCAGGAAGGCTGCGACGAGATGCAGGGATATCTGATCGGGCGGCCGCGGAGCCTCGTGTCCTCCCGGCCAAGCAAGAGCGCCTCCAGGCGAGCGGCTTCCTGAACGGCGGAGGCAGCGCGGCGCGCTTTAGCCGGCCGGCTCGGCCCGATCGCATTTCGGGCATCGACCGTCCGCGGCGCCCGCGAGTTGCTGGCCGATTTCGTCCCTGAGGGCGTCTGCCTCGAACGGCGTCCCGTCGCTCTTCAGGATTCGCTTGGCGCGTTCGTAAGCATGGCTCTCGGCGGCGTCGTCGCCGACGCGGATGATCACCTCGTCGTGGAAAGGGCAGACCATGGTCGCGCGCGTCGTCTCGAGCGCATAGCGCACGGCCGCAGAGAGATCGTCGAGCTTGGCGGACATCATGGCTGCTCTCCTGGTCGAGGCGGTCCCGATGGTGGCCTGTTGCCGGCGGCGGGTTTGGCCGGCCGGGCGAAGTCAATCAGCCCCGGCTTCCGAGGAGAGTTTCCAGGGGGGCACCGAGGCCGATTGCATGGTCTGGCCAGGGCTGGGCCTCCAACGGCTGGGCCATCCAACCCGCGGTACCGGCCTTCGTTCCATCGAACCTGCCGGCGAAGCCTCTCCTTGCGGAGCCGGGCTCCCTGAGCGCGGTCGCTTGCACCCTGTCTTCGAAGCGGCGCCCGGAGTGCCTAGGAGTCCGGGCTCCGCTTCGTTCGGCACCGGATAGCGCGCCCGATGCCAGACACAGCATAGCGGCGGGCAGGCGGTTCGCCTTGACCCATCGCAAACCTGGGAAAGGCCCGTAAGGGATCGTCCGCAATTTCGCCGGCGGGGATTTCGGAGCATGAGAGAAGCATGCAGCGCCAGATCCTCTTCAGGTGCCCGCGCACCGGCACGAACGTCCAGCATCGGTTCGATGACGAACGGCCCGAAGGGGCCGGGCCGGCGGACAGCTATGTGCCCGTGAGGTGTCCGGCCTGCATGTCGTTGCATTTCGTCAACAGCACCACCGGCAGGCTGCTGAATGAGCCAGGCGCGCAGCCCGGCTCCACGCCGCGTTCCGCCTGATCCAACCGCGCCGGCGCTTCACGCCGACCAGCGGTCCTGCTCCTCCCGGTGCGCCTGCTCGTTGAGCCGTTCGGCCAGTTCATCGGCGATCTTGTCCGACTCGGCCGAGGCCACCGGCTCGCCCTTGTGAGTCCTGAGCTTGTCCTTGTCGGCTTCGAGCGGGAAGTCGTCAGGTGTCAGTTCGGTTTCCTTGCCGGTCATCTTGGTCATGGCGCGCCTCGCTGTGTCATCTGGGACAACACGAACGAGGGCTGATTGTTGCAGCCGGGATGAAGCGCCGATCGGCAGGCCGAAGCGGGCCGCCCCAACGATCCGGAACTCTGTCTCTTGCTTCGCTATTTCTCGACGGCGCCCGTCCAGTCCTTGAAGCCGCCGAGGTTGTAGACCTTGTCGTAGCCCAGATCCTTCAGCAACTTGCCTGCCAGCGCCGATCGGCCGCCGGACGCGCAGTAAAGAATGACGGTCTTGCCCTTGTCGAACGCCTTGTCGTGGGAGGGCAGCTCCGGATCCGCGCGAAACTCCAGCATCCCGCGCGAGACATTCACGGCGCCTGCGATCTTGCCGCTGGCGGCGACCTCCGGCGCGTCGCGAACGTCAACGACCAGCGTGTTACCGCTTCGGATCATCTCGGCGGCCTCGTCCGACGTGATCTTGGGCACCGCCGCGTTGGCGGCTTCGAGCATTTGCTTGACGCTGGTCGGCATGGGTTGTCTCCGGTGCTGGTTCCGGCGCGGAGGATAGCACATTGGGCGCGCCTCGCCTCGTCCTGATGCAGGAGAGCGTGGCGAGCGAAATGATCGGCAGGGATCACGGCGATAGTGCACAAAAATCAGCGGTTCGGATTTATTGATTTTGCTGCATTTTCGTTCGATTTCGATCGTGTTTGCTGTGTTTCGGCGAAGTCGTTCTGGTGCGAAACGGGTGCGCGCCAGCGACGCAAACCCAGCGCTCCCCGCTTTGGCCATTCCAGTCGGCGACCTGATAAGCTGATGGCGGCATCACACGAATGATCCGCGTTAGCTCACGATTGGTCCAGCCGCAGCTTCATCCAAACCGGCACGAGCTTGGATAGCGAGGCTTCGTTCTGCAGCCTGCGAGTCGAAGTATTCCTCAATCGAATAAACCTTGCCCCATCGCAACTTGAAGACGTGGACGCCCCTGTTCACATACGAGCTTTGGCCGTCAAGTAGCCTCGCGTTGGCCCGCCACTTGACGAACACTGTGGTACTCCATGGCCAACCCGTCACCTCGACCTGCTCAATATCTATGTGCAGCTTCGGGAAAACACGGCCCATGCGCTCGAACCACTGCTTCACCGATTGCTTTCCATGTCGCTCACCCCCCAACGCATGATCTCCGGCAACCCAGTGATACGCGTTTGGCGTTAGGCCCTTTGCAGCATCATCCCAACGCTGGTTGTTGACATGATCGAAGCTCCTGCGGATCTCTTTTTTGACAATTAGACTGTAGACCATTGATGCACCCCGTTGTTGGATAGCCGACGGCTCTGCAAGACGGATGGATACTTTCCAGATACTGAAAGCTGCTCCGGGTAACGACGGCGATCTGTTGGGAAAGCTGGCTGACGGGCGGCCACGCAGACGGCAGCGGCGCAATAGTCAGAGCCAGCGGCGAACCTCGGCCTTGTAGCGGCGGTAGTCGTCGCCGAACTTTGTTTCGAGATAGCGCTCCTCGCGGGCGATCACCTGCGTCTGGATCGCGATCAGCACCAACGGGAGCAAGGCGAAGGCGATCGGCCCGTCGAAGCCGATCGCAAGGCCGGCATAGATAAGCGCCATGCCGAGATACATGGGATTGCGGGTCCAACGATAAGGGCCGGTCGTTGCGATGAGGGTCGTTGGCTGCGACGGCGGAACGTTGGTACCCAGCCGCCGGAACAGCCCCGCCGCCGCAAGCATCATCGCCGCGCCGGCAACGAACAGCAGCGCGCCCGTCGCGACCAGCAACCGCCAGTCGATGCCGAAAGAGCGCAGGGTGACGAACCGCTCCGCCGCCAGCCCCAACAGCAGCGCTCCCAGATAGACGAAGGGCGGAGGGAAGCGCACACCCGCGCTGTCCGGTTCGACGGCCATGCTCATCTCCAATCTGTGCTCTCAAACGACCATCGACTGCTGGGCGAAGATACCCGCCATCGCGCCGTGCGATGATGCCAGGGTGACCGATGGCGGCGTGATGGGATTGGCGAGGTCGCCGGCGGCGTAGATGCCGGGCATGCTGGTTTCGCGGCGCTCGTCGACCTTGAGGATGATGCCGAGGGGTGTTTTGACCGTGGCGAGGCCCAGTGATTCATGCAGGCTTGCGGACGGCTTGTTGCGCGGATGCGCGAACAGGATGTCGACCGCGACATCGGGGCCGGTATCGAGCCTGACGGTGGCGTTATGGGCCCCGCGTTGGGCGATCCCAGTGACCCGGCCATCGACGACGGGTATGTTGCGGCGCGCCAGATCGGCCCGGATATCGGGCGGAATATCGTGACCATCGGCGAAGAGCGTCAACTTGTCGGTCCAATCGCGGAACAGCCTGACCTGATTGTGCGATTGCGGGCCGGACCAGACGAGGCCCCAATGCTGGCCGGCGACTTCAAAGCCATCGCAATAGGGGCAAGGCACGATGGACGTGCCCCAGCCTTCGGCAAAGCCCGGAACATCAGGCATCTGATCGGTGATGCCATAGCTCAGGATCAGACGACGCGCCCCAAAGCTTTCGCCATCGAAAGTGAGGACGTTGAAATCGTCGATGGCGCCGGAGACACTTTCGGCCCGGGCACTGACCAGCTTGATCGTGGGATAACGCGCCAGCTGCTGCCGCGCCTCGGTCAGGATGTCCAGCGGCGGCTTGTGATCGTGGCCGAGCAGGCCATGCGAGTGGCCAGCGAAGCGGTTGCGCGGTAGGCCGGTATCGAGAACGGTGACCTTGCGACGGGCACGGCCGAGCTGCAGGGCGCCGGCGAGACCGGCAAAGCTGCCGCCGATGATGATGACGTCATCCATGGTGATGGGCTCCGCTTGGAGGACAGGTTGAAACCTACCCATTGGCTTGCACATTTCAGATACTTCGTGGTATCGTAATTCAACAATTAGGATACTGTCAAGTACTGGAATTGTCGTGACCAAAAACAGCCAGGGCCGGCGCGGCCGGCCCGCCAACGAGGCGCTTGGCCAAACGATCGTCGACGCCGCGCGCGAACTCTTTGTAGAATTGGGTTTTCAAGCGACGACATTGGACCAGGTCGCCCGGCGCGCGAAGATATCCAAGCTCAGCATCTACAGGCACTTCGAGAACAAGGAGGCGCTGTTCGGCGCGGCCATCGCGGCCGGCTGCCAGTTTTTGTTTGCACCACAGGTCCTTCTTGAAGGCGACGACGGTTCGGTCGAAGATCAGCTCATGGCGGTGGGATCATTGCTGCTTCGCACGCTGCTCAGACCGGACGTCCGCGGTGTCGAAGCCATGGTCATGGCCGACAAGACCAATCAAACGACGCTAAGCAAGCTCCATTTCGAGGCCGGTCCCGCCCATGTCATCCGCCAGATCGAGGCCCTGTTGCGTCAGTTGCACGCGAAGTCGCTTCTGAACGTGCCGGATCCTCACCGGTCCGCCCGTTTGTTTGCCGCGCTTTTCAAAGGATCCGATCTCGTGATGATCGCGCGCTTCGATCAGGCGAGAGCAGAGGACGACAAGGAAATCGAATCCTATTGCCGATCGGCCGTCGCCATGTTCATCGCCGGGCACGGTGGAGGCGACCATGCGGGCGGATATTCGCCGGCCCCAAGGTCAAAAGACAAAATTTGAACTCAAAATAACCGAGACCGGTTTGAAAATCATGGAGGCTGAAGAGCTTTCGATTGGCGACAAGATCGCGGAAAAATACGCTTGTTGAACTATCGGTTGCGATACCAGTCCGCACGATGATTCCCGCGCGCCCAGCCGCGTCGGCGTGTCGGGGGCGGTTTACCTTCTCGGGGTGACGCGGCGCGCCGGTCAGCATCTTCGCGCGCGGATCGTTGTCGAGGGATTGAGCATGACGGTCATTTGGTCAACCTCGTGATGTGCGAGAGACGAACATGACGGCGCAGAGAATTCATCGTCGTGAAACTGCAGAAGCGCGCTCGCGCTGACGCACGCGATGAAAATGCAAGAGCGCGTCGGTCGCGGACATTCGCTATCCGGGCGAAGTTAGTCAGCTCGGATGTCACTTCGACTCTACATCCTTGCGCCGGCGGCATGGCGCCTTGGACCTTTCTCTTCGAAGCGGAATGTCAACAACGCGCGACTCGGGTTGGGGCGCCGCATGTTGGCCGATCCGATCTTTCGGGCGGAACCTCCGGACAGTTTTCTGAAGCTCCGGACAAAGTCGGACGCAACATGCCGGCGGCCGCGATGAGGTGCCCGACAAACCTGAGTAAAATGAACGATATGTGCTCGAGCGACCGACCCTTCCGAGGTCTGGCACGAATGCTGCTTAAGTAATCCGCAAAAGATTAAACAAGCAACACGAGGGGACGTCCAGATGCCAGCCAGCACTCAATCTTTCACCTAGAGCGACAGGCGATATCGCCTGCGTGGCATGGCGTGCTCCGCCCGACGGCGGAGCGCGATGACCAATGACGCCTGAGTTCGGCTTGGCATGCAAGGGAGAGAATAATGACAGTGGCGGAAGCGCATGATCTGGATCCGCAGGAAACCCGGGAGTGGCTCGATGCCTTGTGGGCAGTCCGCAGCCACCGCGGCAACGAGCGGGCCGAGTACGTCGTCAATGCGGTGATCGGCGCCGCGCGCAGCGGCGGCCTTGGCATTCAGCAGACATTGACGACGCCTTATTGCAACACGATCCCGGTGGAACAGCAGCCGGCCCTGCCGGGCGACCGCGCCATCGAACACAGACTGCGCTCAATCATCCGCTGGAATGCGCTGGCAATCGTGCTGCGCGCCAACAAGGAGAGTTCGGAACTCGGCGGCCACATCGCGAGCTTCCAGTCCGCCGCCACGCTCTACGACATCGGCTTCGGCCATTTCTGGCACGCACCGACGGACACCCATGGCGGCGATCTGATCTTCGTGCAGGGACACTGTTCGCCCGGCATCTACGCGCGTGCCTTTCTCGAGGGTCGCCTCAGCGAGGAGCAGCTTCTCGGCTTCAGGCAGGAGACCGGCGGCAAGGGCTTGTCGAGCTATCCGCACCCCTGGCTGATGCCAGACTTCTGGCAATTCCCGACCGTGTCGATGGGACTTGGGCCTCTGTTGGCGATCTATCAGGCGCGGTTTCTGAAATATCTCGAGAACCACAAGCTCGCTGAAACGTCCAATCGCAAGGTCTGGGCTTTCATGGGCGATGGCGAGACGGACGAGCCAGAGTCGCTCGGCGCGATTTCGCTCGCCGGTCGGGAAAACCTCGACAATCTGATCTTTGTCATCAACTGCAACCTGCAGCGGCTCGATGGGCCCGTCCGCGGCAACGGCAAGATCGTTCAGGAGCTGGAAAGCGTTTTCCGCGGTGCCGGCTGGAACGTCATCAAAGTGCTGTGGGGCTCGGGCTGGGATCGCCTGCTCGAAAAGGACAAGAGCGGCTTGCTGCTAAAGCGCATGGAGGAGTGCGTTGACGGCGAGTACCAGGATTTCAAGAGCAAGAGCGGCGCCTATATTCGCGAGCACTTCTTCGGCAAGTACGACGAATTGAAGCAACTCGTCGCCGACATGAGCGACGATGAGATCTGGAAGCTCGCGCGCGGCGGCCACGATCCGGAAAAGGTCTTTGCGGCCTATGCAGCGGCGGTGAACCACAAAGGCCAGCCGACCGTGATCCTGCCCAAGACCGTCAAGGGGTACGGCATGGGCGAATCCGGCGAAGGCCAGATGATCGCGCATCAGGCCAAGAAGATGACGCAGGACGCGCTACGCGGATTTCGCGACCGCTTCCAGGTGCCGGTCGCCGACGAGGAATTGGCGAAGGTTCCTTTCCTCCGTCTGCCGGAGGACAGCCCCGAGATGAAATATTTCCGCGCACAGCGCGAGAAGCTCGGCGGCAGCCTGCCGCAGCGCCGACGCAAGTCCGCGTCCGTGCAAATTCCACCCTTGTCGACATTCCAGCGGCTGCTCGATGCTACCGGCGACCGCGAAATTTCGACCACGATGGCGTTCGTGCAGATGCTCGGCACCCTCGTTCGCGACAAGGCGATTGGCAAGCACATCGTGCCGATCGTTCCCGATGAATCACGCACCTTCGGAATGGAAGGCATGTTCCGCCAGCTCGGCATCTATTCGTCGGTCGGCCAGCTCTACCGGCCGCAGGACGCCGATCAGCTGATGTACTACCGCGAGGACAAGAGCGGGCAGGTTCTGCAGGAAGGCATCAACGAAGGCGGCGCCATGTCGAGCTGGATCGTCGCCGCGACGTCCTACAGCACGAACAACGTGCCGATGATTCCGTTCTATATCTATTATTCGATGTTCGGACTGCAGCGCGTCGGCGATCTCGCCTGGCTCGCCGGCGACATGCGTGCCCGCGGGTTCCTGCTCGGCGGTACCGCCGGGCGCACCACGCTCAACGGCGAAGGGCTGCAGCACGAGGACGGCCACAGCCACGTCCTCGCCGGCACGATCCCGAACTGCATCTCCTACGATCCGACCTTTGCCTATGAGGTCGTGACGATCGTCCGCGAGGGCATGCGCCGCATGTACGAGGCGCAGGACGATGTCTACTACTACATCACGCTGATGAACGAGAACTACCCGCATCCCTCGCTCGCCGATGCCGGCAAGGGGGCGGAGGAGGGAATCCTCAAGGGGCTCTATCTCCTGAAGAGCGGAGGCGAGACGCCGAAGAAGGGCCTTCGCGTCCAGCTTGTCGGCTCGGGAACGATCCTGCGCGAGGTGGTCGCGGCCGCCGATTTGCTCAAGGCGGATTTCGGCGTCACCGCCGACGTCTGGAGCGCGACCAGCTTCAACGAACTGCGCCGTGACGGCATGGCGTCGGAGCGCTGGAACCTACTGCATCCAACCGAGCCGCGCCGCAAGAGCTGGGTGGAAACGCAGCTCGAGGGACACTCCGGGCCGGTCGTGGCCTCCACCGACTACATGCGCAACTACCCCGATCAGATCCGGGAGTATGTGCAGGCGGCCGGGCGCCGATACGTCGTGCTCGGCACGGACGGCTTTGGCCGCAGCGACTATCGCGTGAAGCTGCGAAAATTCTTCGAGGTCGACCGGCACTACGTCACCCTCGCTGCGCTCAAGGCGCTCGCCGACGACGGAGCGATCAGGCCGGCAGTCGTGGCCGAAGCCATCGCCAAATACAAAATCGACGCCGGGCGTGCTGCGCCCTGGACCGTGTGAGCCAGCGGAGCCGAGGACAGAGCGATGAGTGGTCTGATCGACATCAGGGTTCCCGACATCGGTGACTTCAAGAACGTCCCGGTCATCGAGGTATTCGTCAAGCCGGGCGACAAGGTGAAGGCCGAGGATCCGCTGGTCGCGCTGGAGTCCGACAAGGCGACCATGGAGGTGCCGTCGCCGCGAGACGGCGTGGTGAAGTCGGTGGTCGTCAAGCTCGGGGACAAGGTGAGCGAAGGCGTTGTGATCGTGCAGTTCGATGCTGCCGGCGCCGAACAGGCCGAAGCGCGCCCTGTTGTCAGCGCGCCACCGTCACCCGTCAGTGCGCCTGCGGGCGTTGCCGAGGTTCGCGTCCCGGACATCGGCGACTTCAAGGACGTCCCGGTCATCGAGATCTTTGTGAAACCCGGCGACAGTGTGAAGGCGGAGGATCCCCTGATCGCGCTGGAATCGGACAAGGCGACGATGGAAGTGCCAGCGCCGCTCTCGGGCACGGTGCGCGAAATCAAGCTGAAAACCGGCGACAAGGTCAGCGAAGGTTCGATCATCCTGTCGCTTGTCACCGGGGATTCGTCTGCGCAGGCCGGCGGGCCTCCCACGCCGATGCCTGTGTCCTCGCCGGCCACCGCCGCTGGACCGGCGGTGGCCGGTGCCTCTGACGAAGCAGCCTTTGCGCTCGCTTATGCCGGTCCTGCCGTGCGCAAGCTGGCGCGCGAAATGGGTGCCGATCTCGGCAAGATCAAGGGCACCGGCAAGCATGGCCGCATCCTGCGCGAGGACGTAGCGGCTTTCATCAAGGGCGGGGCGGCGCCAGCCAAGCCGCAGGCCGCGGCCGCAAGTGGAGGCGGCGTCGGCGGCATTGACCTTCTGCCCTGGCCCAAAGTCGATTTCGCCAAGTATGGCCCGGTCGAGCGCAAGGAGATCGGCCGCATCAAGAAGATTTCCGCCGCCAATCTTCATCGCAACTGGGTCGTCATCCCGCACGTAACGACCCACGACGAGGCTGACATTACCGATCTCGAGCAGTTCCGGGGCAAGATGAACAAGGAGCTGGAGAAGAGCGGCGTCAAGCTCTCGCTGCTGCCGTTCATGGTGAAGGCTGCCGTCGCGACGCTGCAGAAATTTCCGGAGTTCAATGCCAGCCTCGATGGCGATACGCTCGTCTACAAGAACTACTGGCACATCGGCTTTGCCGCGGACACGCCGAACGGCTTGATGGTGCCGGTGATCCGCGATGCCGACAAGAAATCGGTGCCGGAGATCGCCAAGGAGATGAATGCACTCGCCAAGCTCGCCCGCGAGGGCAAGATCAAGCCCGACCAGATGCAGGGCGGCACCTTCTCGATCTCCTCGCTCGGCGGCATCGGCGGCATCTACTTCACGCCGATCATCAATGCACCCGAAGTTGCGATCATGGGCGTCTGCAAGGGGTACTGGAAGCAGCACTCGTCAGACGGCAAGTCGGGCAACTGGCGGCTGACGCTGCCACTGTCGCTCTCTTGGGATCACCGTGTCATCGACGGCGCGGCGGCCGCCCGCTTCAATGTCCATTTCGCTAACGTGCTCGCCGATTTGCGGCGCGTGCTGTTCTGAGATCGGGGGAAGCAGCATGACTCAGCAGATCGAAGTGAAAGTTCCTGACATCGGTGATTTCAAGGACGTTGCCGTGATCGAGGTCATGGTGAAGCCTGGCGAGACCGTCGCGGTCGACACCAGTCTTATCATGGTCGAGTCCGACAAGGCGTCGATGGAGATTCCGTCCTCGCATGCCGGAATCGTCAAGGAGATCCGGGTCAAGGTCGACGACAAGGTAAGCGAAGGATCGACCATTCTCATGCTGGAAGCCACAGCGGGGGCTGCTGCGCTCGCGTCCGCGTCCGCATCGCAGCCGGCTGCGGCCGCGCCGCCGGCAGTGGCGCCTGCCGCGGCATCCTATGCCGGCAAGGCTGATATCGAATGCGATATGGTGGTGCTGGGCGCCGGTCCCGGCGGTTACTCGGCGGCCTTCCGCGCGGCCGATCTCGGCATGAAGACGGTGCTGGTCGAGCGTTACGATACGCTCGGCGGCGTGTGTCTCAATGTCGGCTGTATTCCGAGCAAGGCGCTGCTGCATACGGCGTCAGTGATCGACGAGGTCGGGCATCTTCCCGATCATGGCATTTCCTTCGGAGCGCCGCAGATCGAACTTGGCAAGCTGCGCGCGTTCAAGGACGGTGTGATCAGGAAACTGACGGGCGGCCTTGCCGGCATGGCGAAGGCTCGCAAGGTTGAAGTCGTGACCGGCGTCGGCGCCTTTCTCGATCAGCACCATCTCGAAGTCGTCGCGGCGGGCGGCAAGAAAACAGTCAAGTTCGCCAACGCCGTTATCGCCGCCGGCAGCCAGGCCGTGAAGCTGCCATTTCTGCCCGAGGACTCGCGCATCGTCGATTCAACCGGCGCGCTGCAGCTGAAGTCGATCCCCAAGCGCATGCTGGTGATCGGCGGGGGCATCATCGGGCTCGAAATGGCGACGGTCTATTCGACGCTGGGGGCGCGAATGGATGTCGTCGAGATGCTCGACGGTCTGATGCAGGGAGCCGACCGCGATTTGGTCAAGGTCTGGGCGAAGGCGAACGCGGGCCGCTTCGAGAAAGTCATGCTGAAGACCAGGACGGCGGGCGCGAAAGCAACCGAGGCCGGGATCGAGGTGAGCTTCGAGGGCGAGCAGGCGCCTGCCGGGCCGCAGGTCTACGACCTCGTTCTGGTGTCGGTCGGCCGCAGCCCGAATGGCAAGAAGATCGGCGCCGAAAAGGCCGGAATCGCGGTGAGCGAGCGAGGTTTCATCGACGTCGACAAGCAGATGCGCACCAACGTGCCGCACATCTTCGCGATCGGAGACATCGTCGGCCAGCCGATGCTGGCGCACAAGGCCGTGCATGAAGGCCATGTAGCGGCGGAAGCCGCGCATGGCGAAAAGTCATACTTCGACGCTCGGCAGATTCCATCCGTTGCCTACACCGACCCCGAAGTTGCCTGGGCCGGCAAGACCGAGGATCAGTGCAAGGCCGAGGGGATCAAGTTCGGCAAGTCGGTATTTCCCTGGGCGGCCTCCGGCCGCGCCATCGCCAACGGCCGCGACGAGGGTTTCACCAAGCTCCTGTTCGACACGACGACGCACCGCGTCATCGGCGGCGGCATCGTCGGCACGCATGCCGGCGATCTCATCAGCGAGATCTGCCTTGCGATCGAAATGGGCTGCGAGCCTGCCGATATCGGCAAGACGATTCACCCGCATCCGACGCTTGGCGAGTCGATCGGGATGGCGGCCGAGGTATTCGAGGGCCACTGCACGGATCTTCCGCCGCAGAAGAAGTGACGCTGAAGAACAAGGGAGACCGTCATGGTTTCAGGAACGTGGCGAATTCTGATGCTTCTCGCATTTGTTCTGCTGCCGTCTAGGTTGGCGGCTGCGGCGGAGGCGCATTGGCCCCAGGTGCTCAGTCTCGGCACCGCGTCCGAAGGCGGCACTTACTACGTCTATGGCGAAGGGCTGGCTCGCCTGCTTACGCGAGAACTCGGCATTCCGGTGGTGGCGCGGCCGACTGGCGGCCCGATTGACAATATCAAGCTGCTCGAGAGCGGTGAAATTCAGCTGGCCTTCGTCACACAAGGCGTGGCGTTGCAAGCGTGGAACGCCAGCGCTGCCTGGACCGGCGGGCGGCCACACCGGAACATGCGCGTCATGTTTGCGATGTATGATACCCCGTTTCAGTTTCAGGTGCTCGGTGACTCGCCTGTTCAATCTCTTGCCGATTTCGCTGGCAAGCGTATCGGCGTCGGGCCCGAGGGCGGTACCACCGCCGCCTACTTTCCCGAATTCCTCAAGGCGCTGAAGATCGAGGCGACTCTGGTTTCCGGCGATTGGGCGGTGCTGGCGGAGAAGTCGGTAGCGCGAAGCATCGATGCTCTCGCCGTCGGCGCCGGCGTACCGGCTCCATTCCTCATCGATATCGAGCGAAAGGCGAAGGTGCGTTACATCCCGCTCACGCGGCAGGAGATCGCAACACTGCGCCTCGCCATGCCGGAACTCTCCGCATCCGTCGTCGCCGCTGGTACGTATCCCACCCTGCGGCGCCGCTACGACACCGTCGGCCTGTTCAATTTTGCCGTTGCGCGCAAGGATCTGCCGGACGATCTGGTCACAGCAATCGTCGACACGGTGTTCGCCAACAACGAGCGTCTGATCGAATCTCACCCGGCGGCGGCGGAAACAATCCCCTCGAACATCACGCGCAACAACTTCATTCCCTTACATGGCGGCGCCGTCAGTTGGTATCGCAGCAGGGTTACGCCCGGGGTTGCGCATTCGGACTGAGAAACAGCTTCTAGAAGGAACACAAGACATGGCAACAGTAACGGCAACGACAGACGGTCACCGATCCGTAAAGTGGTATCAGCACCTCTATGTGCAGGTCTTGGCTGCAATCACAGCCGGCATATTGCTGGGCCATTTTCATCCTCAGCTCGGCGAGCAGATGAAGCCGCTTGGCGACGCGTTCATCAAGTGCATCAAGATGATCATCGCCCCGATCATCTTCTTCACGGTTGTGCACGGCATTGCCAGCATGCGCGACATGAAGAAGGTCGGACGCGTTGGTTTGAAGGCATTGATCTATTTCGAAGTACTAACGACGGCTGCCCTGATCATCGGACTCTTAGTAATCAATTTGTGGAAGCCTGGCGTCGGCATGAACGTCGATCCGTCGACCGTTGACACGAAATCCATCGCGGCCTTTACCGCAAAGGCGAAGGAGCAGGGCACGGTCCAGTTTCTGATGGACATCATCCCGTCGACGGTCGTCGGCGCTTTTGCCAACGGCGAAATCTTGCAGGTGTTGTTCTTCGCGATCCTGTTTGCATTCGGGTTGCAGGCTCTCGGTCAGCACGGAGAGGGCGTGCTGCGGCTGATTGATGTCGTGAGCCACGTGTACTTCAAAATCGTCGGCTACATCATGAAAGTTGCCCCGATCGGAGCGTTCGGTGCAATGGCTTTCACGATCGGCAAGTATGGCGTGGCGACCCTGGTCTCGCTGGCAAACTTCATGTTGGCGTTCTACGTAACATGCTTGTTGTTCGTCTTCGTCGTGCTCGGATCCGTCGCTGCCCTTAGCGGATTCTCGATCTTCAAGTTCATCCGTTACATCAAGGAAGAACTTCTGATCGTGCTTGGCACCTCATCGTCCGAATCGGTGTTGCCGCGCATGATCGCCAAGACTGAGAATCTTGGCTGCGAAAAGTCGGTCGTCGGTTTGGTCATTCCGACCGGCTATTCGTTCAATCTCGACGGCACCTGTATTTACCTGACAATGGCCGCGATCTTCCTGGCGCAGGCGACCAATACCCCCTTGTCGATCTGGCAAGAGCTCGGCATCATTGGCGTCCTGCTCCTTACATCCAAGGGCGCAGCCGGTGTGACGGGGTCCGGCTTCATCGTTCTGGCCGCAACTCTTGCATCCGTCGGAACGATTCCGGTCGCGAGCATCGCCTTGATCCTTGGCATCGACCGCTTCATGTCGGAGGCGCGCGCGCTCACCAACCTCATAGGAAACGGCGTTGCCACAGTCGTTGTGGCCAAATGGGAGGGAGCGCTCGATGAGAGAATGCTCCATCGGCGTTTGAACCAGGAGAGCGACGTCGAAGCCGACGATCCGGAGTCCGTGAAGATTGCAGATGACGAGATCGAGGCAGGTGCGCCTCGGCCAGTCGTCGCTTGATGATGAGAACGGTAGAGGTTGAGGCGGAACGTTAAACAGGAGTTGATCATGACTGAAGTGGTAATCGTGTCTGCCGCGCGAACGCCGGTTGGCTCTTTCAACGGGGCATTCGGATCGCTGACCGCCCACGAGCTTGGCGCGGTGGCGATCAAGGGGGCGCTCGAGCGCGCCAAGGTCCCGCCCGGTGACGTCGACGAGGTCATCCTGGGCCAGGTGCTCTCCGGCGGAGAGGGGCAGAATCCGGCGCGGCAGGCCGCCATGGCGGCGGGCATTCCGCAGGAGAAGACGGCGTGGGGCATGAACCAGCTTTGCGGTTCGGGCCTGCGATCGGTTGCACTCGGACTGCAGCAGATTGCCAACGGTGACGCGAAGGTCATCGTCGCCGGAGGCATGGAGTCGATGTCGATGGCGCCGCATTTGTCGCACATGCGCAATGGCACCAAGATGGGCGACGTCAAGTTCGTCGATTCCATGCTGAAAGACGGTTTGCTGGATGCGTTCCACGGCTACCACATGGGAGTGACGGCGGAGAACATCGCCACCAAGTGGCAGATCACCCGGCAAGAGCAGGACGCTTTCGCCACCAGTTCGCAGAACAAGGCCGAGGATGCGCAGAAGGGCGGCAGGTTCAAGGACGAGATCGTTCCCGTCACCGTCAAGACCCGAAAAGGCGACGTCGTGGTCGATCAGGACGAGTACATCCGCGCCGGCACGACGCTGGACGCGCTTGCCAAGTTGAAGCCCGCCTTCAACAAGGAAGGCTCGGTGACCGCCGGCAACGCTTCCGGCCTGAACGATGGTGCGGCTGCGCTGGTGCTGATGAGCGCGGACGAAGCCAAGAAGCGCGGGCTCAGGCCGCTTGCGAGAATCGTCTCCTGGGCGACCGCGGGCGTCGATCCGGCGGTGATGGGGTCGGGGCCGATCCCGGCTTCGCGCAAGGCGCTCGAGAAAGCCGGCTGGAAGGTTGAGGATCTCGATCTCGTCGAGGCCAATGAAGCCTTCGCGGCGCAGGCGATAGCCGTCAACAAGGACATGGGTTGGGACCCGTCGATCGTCAACGTGAACGGCGGCGCTATCGCCATCGGTCATCCCATCGGGGCATCCGGTGCGCGGGTTCTGACAACGCTGCTGTTCGAGATGCAGAAGCGGCACGCCAGGAGGGGCCTTGCGACGCTGTGCATTGGCGGCGGCATGGGGGTCGCCCTGACGGTCGAGCGCTAGACAAGCAGCCGGCTTTACCGGCTCCGAAAAATGCGAACGCGGACGGCATCAGTCGTCCGCGAAGGATCGAGGCTCGCAAGAGCCGGCGAATACAACATGAACCGATCAGGATCAGGAGGGGAATCATGTCCAGGGTTGCAGTGGTTACCGGCGGAACGCGCGGCATAGGTGAGGCGATTTCGATTGGGCTCAAGGCGGCGGGCTACAAGGTGGCGGCAAGTTACGCCGGCAATGACGAAGCGGCGGCGAGGTTTAAGAGGGAAACGGGCATCAACGTCTACAAATGGGACGTGTCGAATTACGACGCCTGCGTCGCGGGCCTGAAGCAGGTCGAGGCCGAACTGGGGTCGGTGGAGGTGCTGGTCAACAACGCCGGGATCACCAAGGACGGAATGTTCCACAAGATGACGCCGGAGCAATGGTACGGCGTCATCAACACCAACCTGAATTCGCTGTTCAACATGACGCGGCCGGTGTGGGAAGGCATGCGCGAGCGCAAGTTCGGTCGCGTGATCTGCATCTCCTCGATCAACGGCCAGAAAGGCCAGATGGGCCAGGTCAATTATTCGGCGGCCAAGGCGGGAGACATCGGCTTCGTCAAGGCGCTGGCCCAGGAGGGCGCCCGCTCTGGCATCACCGTCAATACGATCTGCCCGGGCTATATCGCCACCGAGATGGTCAAGGCGATCAACCCGGAGGTCGTAGCCAAGAACATTCTGCCTCAGATCCCGGTCGGCCGCCTGGGCGAACCGCACGAGATCGCGCGAGCCGTCGTGTTCCTGGCATCGGACGATGCCGGCTTCATAACGGGATCGACGATATCGGCCAATGGCGGCCAGCATATGGACTGATCGACAGTGATGACTATCCAGCCACGAGGGGACCTCACGACACGGACGCTCGCCATGCCCGCGGATGCGAATCCGAGCGGCGATATCTTCGGCGGCTGGGTGTTGTCACAGATGGACATCGCCGGCGGCATTCATGCCGGGCAGCGTGCGCAAAGCCGCGTCGCAACGGTTGCGATCGAGGCGATGCATTTCATCAAGCCGGTTCATGTCGGTGACGTCCTGTGTGTCTACGCGGCGCCCGAGCGTGTTGGGCGGACCTCGGTCGCAATCCGCCTGGAGGCCTGGGCATTGCGCAAGCGGCTGGGCGAGCGCGTCAAAGTGACGGAAGGCATCTTTACGTTCGTTGCACTGGATGCCGACGGCCGACCCGCGCCAATCGTGGCCGCGGAGGGCAGGCAATAGTCACCAATTGAAGGAGACGAAATGTCCGACAGCAAGACAGTAAACGAGACCGACAGGGGCCCAGGAATGGCGGCGCTGCGCGGCCGCGGCGGAAGCGCCTGAAGTTGTCGAGCACAAGAAAGCAAATGAGGGGCGCATTGTCCCTCGGGCCGAAGCGTCAAATCGGGGAATACGATGGATCAGGATCTCAGGGAAGCCGCACTCGAATATCATCGCCTGCCGAGGCCGGGAAAGATTTCCGTGGTGCCGACCACCGCGATGGCGACGCAACGTGATCTGTCGCTGGCGTACTCACCCGGCGTGGCGGAGCCTTGCCTGGTTATCGCCAAGGACCCGTTGCAGGCCGATGAACTGACCGCGCGCAGCAATCTCGTGGCTGTCGTCACCAACGGCACGGCCGTGCTCGGCCTTGGCAATATCGGCGCGCTCGCGGGCAAGCCGGTCATGGAAGGCAAGGCCTGCTTGTTCAAGAAGTTCGCTGGCATTGACGTGTTCGACATCGAGCTGGCCGAAGAAGACCCCGATGCGCTGATCGAGACCATTGCCAGGATGGAGCCGACCTTCGGCGGCATCAATCTGGAAGATATCAAGGCGCCGGAGTGCTTCTACATCGAACGGAAGCTCCGCGAGCGAATGAAGATTCCGGTCTTTCACGATGACCAGCACGGGACCGCGATCATCGCCGCGGCGGCAATCCTCAACGGCCTGAAGCTCGTCAAGAAGGACATTGCGGAGGTGAAGCTCGTCTGCTCCGGCGCCGGCGCAGCGGCGCTGGCATGTCTTGATCTTATCGTCAGCCTCGGCCTGCGGCATGACCGCATTATCGTGACCGACGCAAAAGGCGTCGTCTATGCGGGCCGCACCGAGGGCATGGATGACAACAAGGCGCGCTATGCAGTGAGAACCGACGCGCGAAAACTGGACGACATCATTCGGGACGCAGATATCTTTCTTGGCCTGTCGGCCGGTAATGTGCTGACGACCGACATGGTCAAGAAGATGGCGCGGGATCCCCTGATCTTCGCCATGGCCAACCCGATCCCGGAGATCATGCCGGAAGACGCGCTGGCGGCCCGTCCCGATGCGATCATCGGGACTGGACGCTCGGACTATCCGAACCAGATCAACAATGTGCTGTGCTTTCCGTTCATCTTCAGGGGCGCTCTCGATTGCGGAGCGACCACGATCAACGAAGAAATGAAGCTGGCAACCGTCCGGGCCCTGGCTGATCTGGCGATGTCGGAAGTGCCCGAGGTGGTGGCCGCCGCGTACAAGGGGGAAAAGCTCCGCTTCGGGCGGGATTATCTCATTCCCAAACCGCTCGATCCGCGCCTCATCGAGGTCGTCGCGCCGGCCGTAGCCAGGGCCGCGGCCGACAGCGGCGTCGCGAGGCGTCCGATCGCGAACATGGAAGCCTATCGCCAACAGCTCAGCCGGTTCGTCTATCAATCCGGCAACGCGATGCAGCCTGTCTTCTCGGTGGCGAAGGGAAGCGGAAAATCCCTGCTTCTGGCGGAAGGCGAGGATGAGCGCGTGCTGCGCGCTGCGCAGGTGGTCGTTGACGAGAGGATTGCAAGGCCCCTGCTGATCGGCCGGCCGTCGACGATCGAACAGCGGATCGAGGCGTTTGGCCTCCGGCTGAGGCCGGGCACGGACTGCGACATCATCGATCCCCATGACGCGGAGATCTATTCCAAATGCGCTGAAGTGTACCATTCGCGCAGAAAGCGCGATGGCGTATCGGCGGGCCTGGCGCTCTCGGAGACCCGAAGCAATGCGTCCGTACTGGCTTCGCTGCTGCTCGCAAGAGGCGTCGGCGACGCGATGCTGTGCGGCGTCATCGGCAGGACATCGGACCATCTGGCCGCCATTCGCAACGTGATCGGCACCCGCGACGATGCGCGGACGCTCGCGGTGATGCAGATGTTGATTCTGCCGCAGCATCAGCTGTTCATTTGCGACACTCATTGCCACCTCAATCCGACCGCCGAACAGGTCGCCGACATCGCCTTGCTGGCGGCGGCGGAGGTGCGGCGGTTCGGCATCACGCCCCGGGTGGCGTTGTTGTCGCACTCGAGCTTCGGTAGCTCCGCTGATGCGGAAGCCGGCAAGATGCGGGAGGCACGGGCGATCATTCGCGGGCGGGCTCCCGATCTGGCGGTCGAGGGCGAGATGCGTGGTGACGCCGCGCTGTCGCCATCCGTGCTCCACCACGAGTTTCCCGATTCCGGATTCGAGGGACCGGCGAACGTCCTGGTGATGCCGAATCTCGACGCCGCCAACATCTCCTACAATCTGCTCAGAATGGCGGCGGGCCAGGGACTGACGGTGGGCGGTATCCTGCTCGGAGCGGCCAAGCCTGCCCACATTCTCACGCCGTCCTCCACGGTGCGGCGTATCGTGAACATGGCGGCGGTCGCGGTCGCAGACGCGGTCTCCGATCGAGCCTGACCCAGAGGACGAACCCGATCGATCGAGGCCAGCATGGGTAAGCCGCAATCGGGAAAATCCCGGATCGTGATCGTCGGAGGCGGAGCCGGCGGGCTGGAGCTTGCGACGCGCCTTGGTGACAAGTATGGGCGCAAGGGCAAGCTCGATATCACGCTGATCGAGCGCAACCGCACGCATGTGTGGAAGCCGAAGCTGCATGAAATCGCCGCCGGCAGCATGGATATCTCGGCTCACGAGGTCGACTACCTCGCGCAGTCCTATTGGCATGGCTTTCGCTACCGCATCGGCGACATGATCGGGATCGATCGGGACCGCCGACAGGTGCAGGTGGCGGCGTATTTCGACGCCGAAGGCCGCGAAGTCACGCCGAAGCGGACCTTTGACTATGACGTCCTTGTCATCGCCATCGGAAGCCAGAACAACGATTTTGGCACTCCGGGCGTCGTCAGCCACGCGATCAAGCTTGAATCGCAGGCGGACGCGCGGCGGTTCCACGAACGCATGGTCAATGCCTGCATTCGCGCCCATGCCCAGTCGGTGCCGCTGGGTGCGCACCAGTTGAAAGTCGCGATCATCGGCGCGGGCGCGACCGGCGTCGAACTCGCGGCCGAACTGCACCGGACGACGCGTGAAGTGGTGGCGTACGGCCTCGACCAGGTCGATCCCCAGAAGGACATCAGGATCACGCTGATCGAAGCCGCCGATCGCGTGCTTCCCGCACTGCCCGAACGGGTGTCGAAGGAAACGGAGAAGCTGCTCGGCAGGCTGGGCGTCGATGTGCTTGTTGGCGCCAAGGTCTCGGAAGTTGGCTGCGACTATGTGAGCCTGACCGACGGGCGCACCATTCCCGCCGAACTGATCGTCTGGGCGGCGGGCGTCAAGGCGCCTGATGTCTTGAAGGACATCGCCGGCCTCGAGACCAACCGCATCAATCAGCTCGCGGTCCGGCCGACGCTGCAGACAACGCACGACGACGCCATCTTTGCCATTGGCGACTGCTCCGCCTGTTCATGGGGCGAGCGCGGCACCGTGCCGCCCCGCGCGCAGGCGGCTCACCAGCAGGCCTCGCATCTTTATTCCCAGATTCCGCGCTATCTGCGCGGCGAGCCGATCAAGGATTACAAATACAGGGACTTCGGCTCCCTGGTGTCGCTCGGCGAGTTCAGCACGGTCGGTTCGATGATGGGCGCGCTGGTGGGCGGTAATCTCGTTTTCGCGGGCATCTTCGCAAGGATGATGTACCTATCGCTCTACAAGATGCACGAACACGCGCTGCACGGCTCGGTGAAGGTTGCGCTCGACACGCTGGCGCGGCTGATCACTCGGCGCACCGAGCCGCATGTGAAGCTTCATTGATGCGCAATTGATTCGGGCGCGGGGGTCCGCGTGAAGCGGGAGGAATGTTCATGGATGCCGTGTTCCTTGCGCGCATACAGTTCGCCGCCAACATCACGTTCCATATCCTGTTTCCGTCGATCTCGATTGCGCTCGGCTGGGTGCTGCTGTTCTTCAGGATGAAGCATCTGCGGGCGAAGGACGCGCAGCAGAAGCTCGACTGGCTTCGCGCCTACCGCCTGTGGACCAAGGTGTTTGCCCTGACATTTGCGCTCGGGGTGGTGAGCGGCGTCACCATGAGCTTCCAGTTTGGCACGAATTGGCCGGGTTACATGGAGCGCGTCGGCAATATCGCCGGTCCGCTGCTCAGTTATGAAGTGCTGACGGCGTTCTTTCTGGAAGCGGGATTTCTTGGCGTCATGCTGTTCGGCCATCGCAGGGTTGGCGAGATGGTTCACCTGGGCGCGACCTTCCTCGTCGCGTTCGGCACGCTGATGAGCGCATTCTGGATCCTTGCGCTCAATTCGTGGATGCAGACGCCGGCGGGATACGAAATCGTCGATGGCCAGTTTCATGCGCGGAGCTGGCTGGAGATCATCTTCAATCCATCCTTTCCGTATCGTCTGGTTCATATGGTGCTGGCATCTGCGCTGACCTGCGCGTTCCTGCTGATCGGGATCAGTGCCTGGCAGCTCCTGAAGGGAGTCGCGACAACCAGCGCATCACGCGTGCTGCGCGCCGGGCTCGTTTTCGCCGCGCTGGTGGCGCCGGCACAGATGGTGGCGGGTGACTTTCACGGGCTCAATACGCTCAAGCATCAGCCGCAGAAGATCGCGGCGATGGAAGGCATCTGGGAAACGACGCGCGGCGCGCCGCTGCTGCTGTTCGCGATCCCGGACGATGCGGCCAGAACCAACCGTTTCGAGCTGGCGGTGCCGAAGCTCGCCAGCCTGATCCTGCGGCATGACACGGAAGGCGAGCTCAAGGGCTTGAACGAGTTTCCTTCAGCCCACCCGCCGGTATTTGCGGTGTTCTGGTGCTTCCGGATCATGGTGGGAATGGGAGTCCTGATGCTGCTGGTCAGCTGGTTTGGCCTGTGGCGGCATTGGCGCGACGGGTGGGATTTCGCGAAAATGCCGCGGCCGGTCCTCTGGCTATTTGCGGGGATGACCTTTGCCGGCTGGGTTGCGACCATTGCCGGATGGTATGTCACCGAGATCGGACGCCAGCCGTTTATCGTTGCCGGCCTGATTCGGACCAGCGACGTCGCCTCGCGTGTCCCGTCATCGAGCATCGCCCTGACGCTCGCGATCTATGTTGTGGTCTATCTGGCACTGCTCTTGGCCTATGTCGGGGTGCTCAAATACATGTCGGAGACCGCCGACAAGAAGCTGAACGCAATCACAACGGTGAGTCCTTCAGCGGGCCAGCAATATCAGGGCCGGGGAGAGTTCGCATGACTTCGATGTCGTTCGACGAACTGCTTCCGCTGATCTTCATCGGCTTGATGGGCGTCTCGCTGCTCGTTTACGTCGTCAGCGATGGATACGATCTCGGGGTCGGGATGCTGATGCATCGGGCGACGCCTGAGGAGCGCGATACTATGGTCGCGTCCATCGGCCCGTTCTGGGATGCCAACGAGACCTGGCTGGTGCTGGGTGTCGGTCTTCTCCTGGTTGCCTTCCCCAAGGCGCACGGGTTGGTGCTCTCGGAACTTTACTTGCCGACGACGCTGATGCTGGTCGGTCTGATCCTGCGCGGTGCTGCCTTCGACTTCCGGGTCAAGGCCAAGGCCAGCCGGAAGGCGATGTGGGACCGCCTGTTCATCGCAGGCTCAATGCTCGCGTCCGTGTGTCAGGGCTGGATGCTCGGTCGCTATATCAGCGGTTTCGGCGAGGGCTGGAATTTTCCGATCTTTGCCGGCGCCATTGCGCTGGCGCTGCCAATGGCCTACGCGCTGCTCGGCGCCACATGGCTAGTGATGAAGACGGGCGGCCCGCTTCAGGACAAGGCGATCGAGTGGAGCAAGATCGCCTGGCCGCCGATGGTCCTGGGTCTCATCCTGATTTCGACGGCGACACCGTGGATCAGCGAGTCCGTTCGCGAGCGATGGTTCACCCTGCCGGCGATCATTGCGGTGGCGTCGATCCCGATCACGTCGGGCATCGCGCTGCTGACGGTGCGCCTCCTGCTCAACTCGCCGGCCGTGCGCGACGCGCTGTGCTGGTTGCCGTTTGCCTTGCTTGTCCTCGTCTTCCTGCTGAGCTTCCTCGGCCTCAGCTACAGCATCTATCCCTTCGTGGTGATCGACAGGCTCACGGTCTGGGAGGCCGCCAGCAGCCCGGATTCGCTCAAAGTCATCTTGATCGGGGTTTGCGTCACGCTGCCGGTCATCGTCGCCTATACCGGCTTTTCCTATCGCGTATTCCGGGGCAAGACCATAGAGTTGGATTATGCGTGAGTGGTCGTCTGCGGTGGTCGGCGCTCCCCGGTTTGTCCTGGTTCTCACGATGACGGAGCTTCTATCCCTGGTGAACACGAAGCGGAGGCCCGAAGCTCCTTTGGTGGTATCGGGAACCCTGCGTTGGCTTGTTCGTGGAACGGCTGCCCTTGCCCTGATCGCTGCCGCTTCATGGCTAGGTTATGCCGTGGCGTTCCAGCGCGGACTGGATCATTTGCACGGTGCTGCCCAGCAGCGGCTTGCTGTTGAAGCGGCAAGGCTCGACGGTCATCTCTCCAGGTTCGAATATCTGCCGTCGTTGCTCGTGACGTCTCCGAGCGTGTTCAGGTTATTCGACGATCCTGCCGATGCCGCGCTGCAGCAATCGGTCAGTCTGTACCTGAAGTCGATCAATCTGCTCGCCGGGGCCGACAACCTCTACGTCCTCAGCGTCTCCGGCGAAGCGTTGGCCGCGGCCGATTTCGAGGACCCGGGCACACCGGTCGGCCGAAATCTGTCTTATCGACCCTATGTGAGCGAGGCTCTCGCCAGCGGCCGGGGGGCGTTCTTCGGTGTTGGTATCACCAGTGCGCGTGCCGGGTACTATCTCTCCTATGCCCTTAAGGACGGCGGCGTGACGAAGGGCATTGCGGCGGTCAAGGTCAATCTTGATCCGTTCGAGCGCGGGTGGCGCGATGTTGCGGGCGACATCCTGCTCGTCGACGAGCGCCGCGTCACGATACTCGCCTCCCGCGACGAGTGGCGCTATCGCGCGATGGCGCCGCTGTCGCGTGAAATGCGCGAAGACATTGCCCGGTCCAAACCTTACGCAGACCACCCTCTGACACCGCTCGGATGGAAGGTCGTCACTCAGTCCGCAGGCGGCGCTGCACGCATCACCACCGAAAGCGGCACTGCTTATACTGTCAGCGAGCTTCCAATCAATCGCGGTGCCTGGAAGCTTGTCTTGCTCGACGACGAGGCGCCGACACGGGAAACCGCGCTCATCATCGGTGCACTGTCGGGTCTTGCCTCCATCGTTGCCTTGCTGGCGCTCGGTCTGGTGATGCAGCGTCGCAGAGAGATCAAGCAGCGCCTGGCCAACCAGGCGGCGTTGCAGGCGGCGAACGACATGCTCGAGACCCGCGTGCAGGAACGCACCGCCGAACTACGGGCCGCGCAGGATGAACTGGTTCACTCCGGCAAGCTGGCGGCTCTCGGCCAGATGTCAGCCGGCTTGGTGCATGAGCTGAACCAGCCTTTGGCTGCGCTGCAGACCGCGGCCGACAACGCAATATTGCTCGTCGATCGCGGGTCTGTCGGCGACGCTCGCGGAAACCTCATCCGAATCGGCGAGCTGGTGCGCCGGCTCGGGCGCCTGACCGGCCAGCTCAGGGTTTTCGCCTACAAGTCGAGCAGCCCGCTTGACGCGGTCTGCGTCGAATATGCTGTCGCTGAATCGCTCAAGATCCTCGCGGGGCGTGTCAAGGAGGGCGGGGTTGCCGTTGTGACGGACATTGACGCAAATCTCAACGTCGTTGCCGATCAGACGCGGCTTGAGCAATTGCTGGGCAACATCGTGGGGAACGCACTGGACGCCGTGGAGAGCGTCGAGCGGAAATCGATCCTAATCCGGGCGTCGAGGGAAGAGGGGCAGGCCGACCGCTGCCGGATCACGATCAGCAACAGCGGTCCCGCGATCGCCTCCGATGTTCTGCAGCGCATGTTCGAACCATTCGTGACGACCAAGCCTGCGGGCAAGGGGCTCGGTCTCGGCCTGATGCTGTCGAACCACATTGCGCGCTCCTTTGGCGGCGAACTGCATGCTCGAAATCTCGTGCCTGACGGTGCCGAGTTTGTCGTGATCCTCCCGTTGGCTGACGTAACAGAGGCGGCTTCGCATGTGCGATGACCAATCAATCGGCGTGATCTATGTCGAAGACGACGAGGATGTCCGCATAGGCGGCGTTCAGGCGCTCGAACTTGCCGGGTTATCGGTCTCGGGATTTGCTTCGGTTGAGACTGCCAGCGCATCCATACGCTCCGACATGCCATTTGTCGTCGTCTGCGACGTGCGTCTGCGTGGCAAGAGCGGCCTTGAATGGCAATCCGATCTGCGCAGGCTGGATCAGGATCTGCCAGTGATCCTCATCACCGGACACGGCGATATTTCCATGGCCGTGCAGGCGATGCGCAACGGCGCCTACGATTTCATCGAGAAACCGTGTTCCTCGGAGCAGCTGGTCTCGGTGGTGCGCAGGGCGGTGGAAAAGCGGCGCCTGACCCTCGAAGTGCGTTTGTTGCGATCTGCGTTGTCGGACCGCCACGGGATCGAAGCGAGCCTGCTCGGCCGGTCGCCGCAGATCCAGGAAGTGCGCCGGCTCGTGTCTACGCTCGCCGCAACCAATGTCGACGTCACGATCTATGGCGAAACCGGAACCGGCAAGGATGTCGTCGCGCGCTGTCTGCACAATCACAGCGGCCGCCGCGCCGGCAACTATGTCGCGGTGAACTGCGGTGGCCTGCCTGAATCGCTCGTCGAGAGCGAGCTGTTCGGTCACGAGGTGGGGGCGTTCACCGGCGCCACCCGTCAGCGTATTGGCAAGATCGAATATGCGAATGGCGGAACGCTGTTCCTCGACGAAATCGAAAGTATGCCGCTGAGCGTGCAGGTGAAATTACTGCGGGCGCTGCAGGATCGGTCGATCGAGCGTGTCGGAACCAACAAGCCGATCTCCGTGGATTGCCGGGTCGTGGCGGCGAGCAAGACCAACTTGTTGGATCTGAGCGAAAAGAAGCAGTTTCGCGCCGATCTCTATTACCGCCTCGGTGTCGCCTTCATCGAGCTGCCGCCGCTTCGCGAGCGACGCGAGGACATTCCTCTGCTGTTCGAGCACTTCACGCTGGATGCCGCGAGGCGCTTCGAGCGCGACGCGCCGATATTGGACGAGCAGACGTTGTCGCACCTGCTGGCCTATCCGTGGCCGGGGAACGTACGCGAGCTTCGCAATGTTGCCGACCGCTTTGTGCTTGGCGTTCTCGACGGCAAGGCGATCGGAAAGTCCGGGCTTGGCTCCTCGGATCCGTCGCTGCCTCGCCAACTCGAGAACATCGAGCGGTCGATCATCGAGGATGGGCTGCGGCGCAAGCAGGGTGATGTCCAGGCAACCGCTGCGCTGTTGGGTATCCCGAAGCAGACGCTATACGACAAGATCAAGCGCCTTGCCGTGAACGTTGACGGAATTCGCGAAGGCGCGACCGTCCGCTCCGGAACCTGACGAAGGCAATGACATCCGACTGACGGATGCAAGAGCCAAGGGCGCCAGATAGAAGCTGCCCGGAATCGGAAACGCAACACGTCATCCCGTTTTGCTGAGTGAGGAGCATCTGATGAATCGGCCATTCAATATGCCGGACGAATTTGTCGATGGATTCATGAAGGCGGGCGCGAGCTTTTGGCGATCGCTGGGCGGGGCAGCGGATGGCGAGCGCGAGGGCACGGCGGTCAATTCACCTCTGGGTTCGTCGGAACGCATCGCCGAACTGCAGGCCGACTATCTTAAGGGTTTGTATCAGCTTTCGGAGCACATCATCAAATCGGCAGGCGCAGGGCAGGGTGAAGAGAGTGTCGAAACCCCGCGCGGCGATCGTCGGTTCCATGGCACTGAATGGCGGGAGAGTGCGCTCTATCGCATACTGAAGCAATGCTACCTGCTGAACTCGCGCTACTGCACTGACTTCGTCGAAGCGCTGGACATGGACGAGAAGGAAAAGCACCGCCTGCGCTTTTTCACGCGTCAATTCGTCGAGGCGATGAGCCCGACCAATTTTGTTGCAACCAATCCCGATGTGATCAAGCTTGCCACCGAGACCGAAGGCCAGAGCCTCAAGGCGGGCCTCGACAATCTGATGGCCGATCTGGGCAAGGGCAACCTGACGATCACGGACGAGAGCGCGTTCGAGGTCGGCAAGGACGTCGCGACGTCCAAGGGCGCGGTCGTGTTCGAGAATGATCTGCTTCAGCTCATTCAATATGAACCGGCGACCGAACGGGTCGCCGCTCGGCCGCTGCTGATCGTGCCACCCTGCATCAACAAGTTCTACATTCTTGACCTGCAGCCAACCAATTCCTTCGTGCGCTTTGCGGTCGACAACGGCTTGACGGTGTTCATGGTGTCCTGGCGCAATCCTGATCATTCGTGCGGTCACTTCAGCTGGGATGATTACGTCGAGGATGGCGCGATGCGCGCCATCGATGTCTCCCGTTCGATATCCGGCGCCGACAAGGTCAATGCCGTCGGCTGGTGCGTCGGAGGAACCATTCTATCGTCTGCACTCGCAATCTTGCGGACACGCGGCGATGAATCGGTCGCCAGCGCGACGCTGTT
Organism: Bradyrhizobium sp. CFUWI; assembly: GCF_056429085.1. Taxonomy (NCBI): domain Bacteria; kingdom Pseudomonadati; phylum Pseudomonadota; class Alphaproteobacteria; order Hyphomicrobiales; family Nitrobacteraceae; genus Bradyrhizobium; species Bradyrhizobium sp. CFUWI. The sequence goes on along the minus strand of NZ_JBWJZE010000004.1, from coordinate 395,465 downwards.
GACGACCATGCTCGATTTCCGCGAACCCGGTGATCTCGGCGTGTTCGTGGACGAGGAGACCGTGCGCCAGCGCGAGCAGACGATCGGCAAAGGTGGCATCTATCGCGGCGCGGAGCTCGGATTCGTCTTTCAGACCCTGCGCTCGAAAGAGCTGATATGGCCGAACGTGATCAACAATTATCTGAAGGGACGGCCGCCCGAGCGGTTCGATCTTCTGGCCTGGAACGCCGACGTCACCAATCTACCGGGACCGATGTACTGCTGGTACATCAGGAACATGTATCTGGAGAACAATCTCCGGGTACCGAACAGGTTGACGATGTGCGGCACACCGGTCGATTTGGGACGGGTCGATCTCCCGGCCTATGTCCTGGCGACCGTTGAAGACCACATCGTGCCGTGGCGGTCCGCCTATCGCACGACAGGCCTGTTCGGCGGTGACATCCGCTTCGTTCTCGGTGCGAGCGGGCATATTGCCGGTGTGATCAATCCGGCGTCGAAGAACAAGAGAAGCTATTGGATATCGTCCGATCGATGTGACGACCCGGCAGCCTGGCTGGCGAGTGCGGACGAGAAGCCGGGCAGTTGGTGGAACGATTGGATCGCGTGGCTAAAGCCATGGGCGGAAGTGCAGCATCCGGCGCGCGCGCAGCTCGGCAGCAATCGTTATCCGCCGGGCGAATCCGCACCCGGTCGATATGTGAAGGCCAAGGCGGACTGACGCGGCTGTGGCGCGCATGGATCTACCGGAGGCCGGAGTTCGTTCCGAAGCAGTCGTAGCGGCGAGGTTGGTTTGGCGGTATTGGCTTTCTCCCACCCAACCGCCGTCGACAATGTAGTGCTGGGCGGTGCAGGCGGAGGCCTCGTCGGAAAGCGAGGAAGATCGTGAATTTCGCGACCTCATCGACGCAAAAGCGGATCACATCATCAAGTCCGGTAGACCGCACTTAATCTTTGAGACTGCGGGTGCAGTCGAGATATCGAGTGCACTGGACTGCACCCCTGCAATGAGACACGATAATTTACAGTGGCAATGTGGGGCGCCGAAACGCCGTGAGGCGGGACGCGTCAGCCCCGTCGGTAATGTCCGAAGTGGGTATGAAGATCTCGTCTGGAAACAAGCGCGGGGAGAAGCGTTTGGTAGGATAGGGAGCTCAGCGGCTGCGCCGCCTGGCGCACCCCGCGTATAAGGAAGCATTCGATGAAGATGATCAAGGGACCGGCGATATTCCTCGTCCAGTTCGCGGCCGACGCGGCGCCGTTCAACTCCTTCGACAAGATCTGCGAATGGGCGGCTTCGCTCGGCTACGCGGGGGTCCAGATTCCGAGCTGGGATGGGCGGTTCTTCGACCTGAAGATGGCCTCGGAATCGCAGGACTATGCCGACGAAGTGAAGGGGATCGCGGCCCGCCACGGGCTCGCGATCACCGAGCTCTCGACGCATTTGCAGGGGCAGCTCGTTGCCGTTCATCCGGCCTATGACGCGGCATTCGACGGCTTCGCCGTGCCGGAGGTGCGCGGCAACGCCAAGGCCCGCACGGAGTGGGCCGTCGACCAGGTCAAGCGCGCGATCCTGGCGTCCAGGCGGCTTGGGATCACGGCGCAAGCGACCTTCTCCGGTGCACTTGCATGGCCCTATGTCTATCCCTGGCCGCAGCGTCCGGCCGGTCTCGTCGAGACCGCTTTCGACGAGCTCGCCAGGCGCTGGCGGCCGATCCTCGATTTTGCTGATGAGCACGGCGTCGACCTCGCCTATGAGATCCACCCGGGCGAGGACCTTCACGACGGCATCTCCTATGAGATGTTTCTCGAGCGGGTGAACGGTCACAAGCGCGCGAACCTGCTCTACGACCCCTCGCACTTCGTGCTGCAGCAGCTCGACTATCTCGACTACATCGACATCTACCACCAGCGCATCAAGGCATTCCACGTCAAGGATGCCGAGTTCAATCCGACCGGCCGCCAGGGCGTCTATGGCGGGTTCCAGAGTTGGGTCGACCGTGCCGGCCGCTTTCGATCGCTCGGCGACGGTCAGGTCGATTTCGGCGCCATCTTCTCCAAGCTCGCGCAATACGATTACGACAGCTGGGCGGTGCTGGAATGGGAATGTGCGCTGAAGCATCCCGAGCAAGGCGCGCGCGAAGGTGCCGAGTTCATCAAGAGCCACATCATCCGCGTCACGGAGAAGGCCTTCGACGATTTCGCAGGCGCCGGCACCGACGACGCTGCGAACCGCAAGATGCTCGGCATCTCCTGAGGGAGGAGACGAAATGACGATCGAAGCAAGCAACGAAGCCGGCCATCGCGGTCGCATCCGGCTCGGCATGGTCGGCGGCGGCCAGGGAGCCTTCATCGGCGCAGTCCATCGCATCGCCGCTCGCATCGACGACCAGTTCGAGCTCGTGGCCGGTGCGCTCGCCTCGGATCCGATCCGGGCCAAGGCCTCCGCGAAGGAGCTCGGCATCGCCGACGACCGCGCCTACGGCTCCTTCGAGGAGATGGCCAAGGCGGAAGCTGCCCGAGCGGACGGCATCGAGGCGGTCTCGATCGTGACGCCCAACCACGTGCACAGTCCGGTCGCGAAGCTGTTCCTGGAAGCCGGAATTCACGTCATTTGCGACAAGCCACTGACGACGACCGTCGCAGAGGCCGAGGAGCTCGTGGCCTTGGTCAGGAAGACGGGCAGGTTGTTCGTGGTGACGCACAACTACACGGGCTATCCCATGGTCCGGCAGGCCCGGGCCATGATCCTGAACGGGGAGCTCGGCGAGATCCGGCTGGTTCAGGCCGAATATCTCCAGGACTGGCTGACGGAGCGATTGGAGGCAAGCAGCCACAAACAGGCGGCATGGCGCACGGACCCGGCCCGGTCCGGCGCCGGCGGATGCATCGGCGACATCGGCACCCACGCCTATAATCTTGCCTGCTTCGTCACCGGCCTCGAGCTCGACGAACTGCTCGCCCAGCTGTCGACCTTCGTCGAGGGGCGGCGCCTCGATGATGATGTCCAGATACTCCTGAAGTGGAAAGGCGGCGCAAAGGGCATGTTGTGGGCGAGCCAGGTCGCCGTCGGCAACGAGAATGGCCTCACGCTGCGCGTCTACGGCAGCAAGGGCGGCCTCGAATGGGCGCAGGAGAATCCGAACCAGCTCTGGTTCACGGCTTACGGCCGGCCCAGGCAGCTGCTGACCCGCGGCGGCGCTGGTGCCTTTGGCGAAGCGGCCCGCGTCACCCGCATCCCCGCCGGTCACCCCGAGGGCTACCTTGAAGGTTTCGCAACCATTTATGCCGAGGCCGCGCGCGCCATTCGCGGCGCAAGAACCGGTGAGAAGCCCGATCCCGAAGTTATCTTCCCGACCGTTGAGGATGGCCTGGCGGGCGTGAAGTTCATCGATGCTGCTGTAAAGTCCTCGGCATGCAAAGGCACCTGGGTTCGGATCACGTAACGGCTCGCGTCTGTCATGAGGCGCTCGGTCAGGCCATCGACGTACCCTTCCACGGGATCTCTTCGCCGCTTCGAATCTGATCAGATCAATGCGCTCTTCGGTGGGCGGGTGGCCGGCTAGCTTCGATCGCTTGCGAGTCCCGCGCGCCATGGCTCGACGGGGGACAGCTCAAAAGCAAAAGGCGATCAGCATGTGTGCCGATGATCGGAGAAGGCTACGGAGCGCCAGCTGGCGCGGAGACCGCCACCCGAGTCACATCTACGCTGGCTAGCCGGCCGCCGCAGTCTCCCGGCCCCGTTCGACCGGATGCTCGTTGCGCACTCAACTCTCGTCGCGTTCGAATTGCCAATAGCCGGCGGTGTGCTCAACTCTCCAGTAGTCTGCCGATCGCGTCGCAGGAACGAATCGCGTTCTGGCGGATCGAGCGCGAGCACGCTCACGCTGCATCGAGTGTCGCGGAAGGTCATGCCGGTTTTCCAGGGGGCCGGAGGGCGTTCTGCTGAATGAGTGTGGATTGCGGCACTTTCTGCCGGATGCCTACGGCTATGCTCGGTTAACAAGCCAGACGGATAGGAGCCAACGACAGGGCCGCTTCCGGCGGAAATGCGTGACTTCTAATTGCCATGGCACGCCGACGAACGGCTTGGGATTATTTCAAAATGGCTGATCGTGGCGGACCGGTGAATGATGCAGAAGTAGTGCAATGCAATGGCTCGGCTGTCGCGAGGCGCGACCATCTTTCTTGTGCATCCCACTCAACGGAAGCCTACTTTCGCGCGGCTGCCGCAGCCCTGACCATGCGGTCGGACACCTCCGAACCGGATATGTCGGAGACATTGCTGAAGCGCCACTACGGATTGAAGGCTTCGATCGCGAACCTGTGCTCCGAGGTCGAGCGCACCGTTGAAGTCAACCTACCAGACGGTCGACGGCTAATCCTGAAGACGTCGACAAGACCGGAGGCGCTTGACAGCTTTCGTTTCCAAACCGGGGCCATAGCAGGCTTACAAGGGGCGGCTGGCTTTGTTGCACCCACAGTGCTCCGCACGAGCGCCGGCGCATTGATGTTTGAGCAGGAGGGAGTCTGCGGGTACCTGCAGACCCGGATCGAGGGCATTCCGCTGCACCAAGCGATGCACAGTCCAGACCTGCTTTTTCAGACTGGTCGCGCCCTCGCTCGGCTTGATTTAGCCCTCGCGCAAGTCAACGTGCTCGCAGCCCATCGGCCCGTTCTTTGGCATGTCGGATGCTGGTCGCGGTTGCTGGAGCTAGAGCAGTACCTGCCAAGCGGGGGCATTGCGGACAGCGTTCGCGCCGCGATGGTGGAGTATGTGGAGTTTGTTGAACCACAGATCTCGAGCCTCGTCTGGCAGGTCACTCATAACGATCCCAGCCCGTTCAACATGATTGTGACTGGTCAGGCAGTAGGTTTCATCGATTTTGGGGACGGCTGCTGGAGCCCAAGGATCCAGGATCTGGCGATCGCAGCAAGTCACGTCGTAACGGATCCCACCCTTGCATTGGGCGGGGCCGAACATCTTATTGCCGGCTATGCTTCTGTCATTCCGCTTTCGAGGCTGGAAGCAAGACTCCTGGTCGGACTGATGCGAGCGCGACAAAGCGCATTGATCTTGGTCAACTGTTGGCGCTCCCACCTTTTTCCGGCCGAGGCCCAGTACATCAAGAAGAACGTCGCGCGTGCCGAGCGCGGCCTTTCTATCCTAACGCCTCTCGATGTGACCTCGGGCGAGGCGGCAGTCGTGGCAGCTGCGTCATCGGCCTTGCCGTAGCGCCGTTTAGGTTCGCTCGATCAACAGGATCGCAGAATTGCGAAGTGACCAGGGTACCCTTTCAAAAAGGCAAGCAGCACATGTCCACAGACCTCATGCCTAATCGCTACCGACCTGGCGAGTCCGAGCTTCCCAGGCGTGAATCCGAGCTCATCGCTCGCCGTGACAAGGTTCTGGGCGCTTCTTATCGGCTCCAGTACCGACGGCCCGTGCACTTCATTCGCGGCGAGGGTATGTGGCTCTACGATCCCGACGGCCGAGCTTATCTTGACTTCTACAATAATGTGCCGTGTCTCGGCCATTGCCACCCGGAAGTAAACGCGGCAATGGCCGATCAGGCGGGCCGAATAAGCGCCAACACGCGCTATCTGGAGCCAAAGCTTGTCGACTATGCCGAGCGGCTGGTCGGTACTTTCCCGAACAAGCTCGATCGGGTGGTTTTTACGTGCACGGGAAGTGAATCCAACGATCTGGCCCTGCGTATTGCGCGGTGCGCGAGCGGCAAGGAAGGCGTGATCGTTTCTACCTATGCCTATCACGGGACTAGCGCGGCGACCGCCGCGGTTTCGCCAAACCTGGGAGACGCCGTCAAGCTCAGCCCATTCGTGCGGATGGTGTCCCTGCCTGGGCCGGCGGGCGTACCGGAAGCCCAGGCTGCGGACTTCTTCGAGATGCAGATTCGTTCGGCCATCATGGACCTGAAGCGTCGTGGCATTGGCGTTGCGGCCCTGCTCATCGACAGTATTTTCTCTAGCGATGGTGTGTGGGTAGATCCTCCCGGCTTTGTTGCCGGTGGAGCTGCGGCGGTGCGAGAGGCCGGTGGTCTGGTCATTGCCGACGAAGTTCAACCGGGCTTTGGGCGAACCGGCGCTTACATGTGGGGCTTCGAGCGACATGGGATCGTTCCGGATCTCGTTACCCTCGGCAAGCCGATGGGCAATGGATTTCCGATTGGCGCTGTGGTTGGTCGCAGGGCGCCGATGGAGCAATTTGGTGCCACCTCTCGCTACTCGAACACGTTTGCCGGAAACACAGTCGGAATAGCCGCCGCGGAGGCCGTGCTAACGATCCTGCAGCGTGACCAAATCCCGCAAAAGGCACTCGCGGTGAGCGAGCGCCTCCGCGCCGGACTGGAGAAGCTAGCAAAGCAGCGTCATGAGGTGCGCGCGATCCGAAACGCCGGTCTTTTCTTTGGCGTCGACATGGGGGCGGAGGGCACCCCGGCGGCAGGCCGGCGCGCAATAGCTTTGGATGTCGTCAACGCAATGCGGGACGACGGCGTACTTATCAGCACCACAGGGGCCAACGAGGATACATTAAAGGTGCGTCCTCCGCTCGTTTGCCAAGCGGAGCATGTTGATCTCTTCCTTGCATCCATGGAGCGCGCCCTCATCAGGGTCGCAGGCTAGATACATACTCTGCGAGCCGATGATATGCGCCAGTTCGGGCCGAATGCGTGCGCTAAAGCCGAATGGCAACCGTCCGCGATACGGCGCGGGCTGTAGCGATTAATGGCGCAGTTCGCTTAGCGGATTCAGCTCAGGGCGTGACCGGCCAATCCGTAGACCCACGGCTCGTTTTCATTTCGGTTGAGGAATCGCCGTCCCTTGGACATGGTCGTGACAGTATCGCTCATTGCGAGGCCGCTTTGTTGAAGAAAGTCGGCAAAGGGGCCCATCTGTTCACGCGTATCCACGCGGGCAAATCGTCCGACGAGATCCCTGAGATGCACGGCCGTGAGATGGATCGCGTCACAATCATTGTTGGCGACGATGGGGCCGATCACATGACCGCGTCCAAATTCGCGGTTCATGGAGTAGCCGACGGTCTCGCCGCCGCGGCGCAGAACGCAGATCGATGCGCCCTCCGCAAGCAACGCAAGCAGCTTCTGGCGGTTCGTTCCGAAGGCGCGCTCATCCAGTGCCGCTATCTCTTCAACATTCTCTGCTGAAAGCGAGTGCAATTCGCCGTCCAGAACTGGCACCGCCGGGAGAGATGATACGACCTCCCCCTGCCAAAGATATACGACGGCTTCTTTAGTGAAGCCCAGCGACAGATAGAGGTGATACGCGGCGTCAGTGGAGTTGAGGCTCAGATTCCGACCGCCGCAGCGCTCAAAGACCTGTTCCATGAGCCATCGCCCCGTGCCTTGCGCCTGGGTGCGAGGCGATGTGATCACCAAGCCAATCGTCGCGAACTCGCGGCCATGTGGGAACCACATCGCGCTGCCGAAGACGCGTCCGATGCCGTCGACCGCGACGATGCCGTGGCCTGCGCGACGCAAGAAATCCCAATCCTTGGGCCGATGCGGCCAGCCGACCCCAATTGAGAGCGCATGGAGCAGTTTCACATCGACTTCGTTGATGTCCTTCGCAGCGAGTTCAAAGGACTTCACGCGTACCGTTCGTCCCATTCAGCTTCATCCATTCTTGCACGATGCCAAGTCCTCTGGGACATCCTGCCTCTTGTCCCCTAGCACAATAGGACAGCAGACGTGCTCCGCCGCATTATGGCACGAATACTCAGCAGTTTTCGCCGGTTTAGGGCAAGTTTTCGAAATCTTCAGGCTGTCGTGCAGCGCAATTCGGCAGGGAAAGCTCCTTCTTGCGGCTACCCTCTCGAAATTCGCAAATTGCGCAGACAGAGCGGGCCACCATGAGTGCTAGAAGAGATCTTGCGGGGCAATTCGCTTTTGTCAGCGGCGAAGTGCCAAATGAAGCCGCCTCATGCCCAAGAATGACCGAGGATCCCGGTACGCGACTGTCCGCGTGACACGGCGGGTGCATCGATGGCCTTTCTCTTCAATTCTGACGCGGCCAGGGGGGCGGTCTTCCGCGAGGCGTTCGCGCGTGAGCTTCCTGATCTGGAATTCTACCATTGTAGCGAATCCATCGATCCGGAAAGCATACGATACCTGCTGACCTGGAACGTGCCAGAGGATGTCTCGCGCTTTCCCAATCTGGAAGTGCTGTTCTCGCTCGGTGCGGGGGTCGATCAGTTCAAGCCGGAGGCCATACCGGATCACGTGAAGCTGGTGCGCATGGTCGAGGATGGCATCGTACGCATGATGCAGGAATACGTCGTCCTTGGCGTGCTGACGCTGCATCGCGAGATGCTCGCCTATGGGGAGCAGCAGAGAAGGGGACTTTGGCAGGCCTTGGCAACGCCACAGGCGACCGATCGGCGCGTGGGTTTCCTGGGCTTTGGCAGGCTGGCGCAAGCTGCAATCGATCGCCTGAAGCCGTTTCGATTCCCCCTTGCTGCGTGGAGCCGCAGCAAGAAAACGGTCGAAGGAGTTGCCTGCTTTCAGGGCGACGACCAGCTTGGCGAATTCCTGCAAGGGACGGATATCCTTGTCTGTCTTCTCCCCCTGACAGAGCAAACGAGCGGCATCCTGAACGCAAAGCTCTTCTCGCGTTTGCCAGCGGGAGCAAGGTTGCTGCATGTAGGCCGCGGCCCGCAGCTTGACCAAGGCGCACTCATCGAGGCGCTCGACAGCGGGCATCTGGCAGCAGCCATGCTCGACGTCACCGATCCCGAGCCACTGCCGCAGAGCCATGCACTCTGGTCCCATCCGAAGGTGATCATCACGCCGCATATCGCGTCCGTGACACAACCGCACACGGCGGCACAATCCGTCATAGAGAACATCCGGCGCCACCGCGCCGGGCAAATTCCGATCGGCCTCGTCGATCGAACACTCGGCTACTAACAGGAAAGATGCCATGTCACTTCTGGTCACCATCGACACCAATCCGGACTTCGAACCAAAGCACGCCGTGCCCGCTCCGGAACGGCTCATTTCGGGCAGTCCATCCTTCAAGACCTGGGCGCAGGATGCCTCGAAAGGCGAGAAGGTGCTGACCGGCGTCTGGGAAGCGACACCGGGCGAGACCCATTCCATCAAGGGCACCACCTTCGAGTTCTGCCACATCCTTTCGGGCCTCATCGAAATCGAGGAAAAGGATGGCGAGGTCAGGAGGTACCGCGCCGGCGACAGCTTTGTGATGAAACCCGGCTTCGTCGGAGTCTGGCGCACGATCGAGACGGTGCGAAAGATCTACGTCTGCCATTTTGACTGAGGCGGTGCCGAGGGCCGCACTGGAAACGGCGCACCGAATATTCGACCTTCAGGGCCGCGTCTGACCGGATGCAACGCCGCCAAGCAAGTCATTCTCGATGAAAAATGCGGCGTACGGTCCTGTACTGCTCGCATGAGGCGGCATCGTCTCGCCAATCGCAAATCCCGGCTGTGATGGCGGGGAGGGCCGAAGACAAGGAGCAAGCCATGATTGCGTTGAAGGACAAGGATCTGTTTCGCCAGCAAGCACTGATCGGCGGCAACTGGCGCGATGCGAGCACGAAAGCCACCGTTGAAGTCACCGATCCTGCGAGCCAGACAGTGCTCGGCACCATCCCCGACATGGGCCGAGACGAGACGAGGGCGGCGGTCGACGCCGCGGCGGCTGCGTTCAAACTGTGGAAGACCAAGGCTCATGCAGAGCGTGCCGTGCTGCTGGAGCGCTGGTATGAGCTCATGCGGCGCCATGAGCAGGATTTGGCGCTTCTGCTAACGCTGGAACAAGGCAAGCCGCTTGCTGAATCGCTCGGAGAAATCCGCTATGGGGCATCCTTCGTCAAATGGTTTGCGGAGGAGGCTCGCCGCATCAACGGATCGACGATCCCGGCGCCCAGCGTCGATCGCCGCATTCTGGTGCTGAAAGAGCCGGTCGGCGTCTGCGGGATCATCACGCCCTGGAATTTCCCCAACGCGATGATTACGCGTAAGGTGGCACCGGCGCTTGCCGCGGGCTGCACCGTGGTCATCAAGCCCTCTGAATTCACACCTTTTTCAGCCCTTGCCATGGGTGTACTGGCGGAGCGGGCGGGAATTCCACCTGGCGTGATTAACATCGTGACGGGCATGCCGACGGACATCGGCACGGAGCTGATGGCCAACGAAACTGTCCGCAAGATCTCTTTTACCGGATCGACCCGCGTCGGCGCGTTGCTGATGAAAGGTGCTGCTGACAGCATCAAGCGGCTGAGCCTCGAGCTCGGCGGCAACGCGCCGTTCATCGTCTTTGATGATGCCGATGTCGATCGGGCCGTCGAGGGCGCGATTGCGTCCAAATTTCGCAATGGCGGCCAGACGTGCGTTTGCTGCAATCGAATTCTCGTGCAGTCGGGCATTTACGAAGCCTTTGCACAGAAGCTGGCCGGTCGGGTCGCGAAGATGAAGGTCGGGGCGGGTACGGAAGAGGGGGTCACAATCGGGCCGATGATCAACGCGGCGGCGATCGAGAAGATCAAGCGGCATGTCAGGGACGCCCTGGACAAAGGCGCGAAGATCATCTCGGAGAGTGAGGCGATGCCGGAAGGTCGGCAATATGCCCGTCCTCTCCTGCTCGGCGAGGCGACGACCGAGATGCTCTTGGCTTCGGAAGAGACTTTCGGGCCGGTCGCACCGCTGTTCCGCTTTGAGACCGAGGACGAGGCGATAGCGATTGCCAACGGCACGCCATTCGGCCTTGCCGCGTATTTCTACACCGAGAATCTGAGGCGCTCGTGGCGTGTTGCCGAGGCGCTGGAGTTCGGCATGATCGGGCTGAATACCGGTCTGATCTCGACCGAGGTTGCGCCTTTCGGCGGCGTCAAGCAGTCGGGTCTCGGACGTGAGGGGGCGCAGCTGGGGATAGAAGAATACCTCGAGACCAAGGCGCTCCATGTCGGCGGGCTGGACTGAGCGGCCCATCGGATCGGCAGCCGAAAGAAGAAAGGGGGCGGTCGACCGCCCCCTTTTTTCCTTCACTGTGCACCGATCTCTATTGAAGCTTTCGCAGAGCTGAAGCACTGCGAGAGAACCCAAAAAGAATGCGTTCAAGCGCTTTTGCGCAGGGGCTCCAGCCCGACTGCCGCAGCAAGCCCGTCGATGCCAGCGACCTCGGTGTATTCGTAGAAGGGATTGGCGGGCTCGTGACCGCGGTTCACCCAGACCTTGCTCTTGATGCCCAAGTCGTAGGCGGTCATCAGATCGTAGCGGAAGGAGGAGGAGACGTGGGTAATGTCCTCCGGGCCGCAGCCCAGCTTGTCCAGCATATACTCGAAGCCCTTCATGTGCGGCTTGTACGCGCCGGTCTCCTCCGCCGTGATGACCATGTGGAAGGGAGCGCCGAGTTTCTCAACGTTCGACATGATGAGGTTCTTCATGGAGTTCGACAGGATCACCAGCGGAATCTCCCTGGCAACCTTGGCCAGGCCCGCCGGCACGTCGGCATGCGGACCCCACGTGTGGATTTCTTCATTGATGCGCTGGGCATGCTCCGGCCGAAAGACGATACCGTTGCGTTTGCAGGCGCGCTCCAGCGCATTGTGCACGACCTCGAAGTACGGCTTCCAGGCGCCCAGGACCTCATCCAGGCGGTAGGCCGAAAAATCCTTGATGAGCTTTGCCATCGCCGCGGCCGAAAGCTCCGAGCCATAGACACGGGTCGCGGCGCCGGCCATGTCGAAATTCGTCAGCGTGCCATAGCAGTCGAAGGTGATGTACTTGGGTCTAAACGTTGCCATCGCTCGTCCTCTCAGTCCTCATGCGCCGCTTGCCGGCACGACAATCATCATAGCGAGCGAGCAACCAGATAAAGCACCGCTGTCGCGGCGACCCGAAGCAGATTGTTTCGTATTGGGTCGGAGCTTTGGCAGAGAGTTGCGCCCACAGACGCGTCGAATGCGAGCGTCATCCGGGCGGTCGTTCGGCACCGGCATAAAATCCCGCGGCGATCATCGATGAAAGTCAAAACTTCCTCCATCCATACGCTGCATGCGAGCAACTGCTGTCTCCGTCGCCGTACGTTGCATCCGAAAAGATCGGGCGGCCGCACAGCGTCGCGGCCGAGCTGGAGGACGACATGTTGAGCAACTCGCTGACTGAACTCGATCGGGCGCATCTGATTCACCCGGTCTCATCCTACCGCAGCCATGAGAAGGCGGGCGTGCGGGTGCTGAAATCGGCCAAAGGCGCCACGCTGACGGATGTCTCGGGACGTCAGTTGCTCGACGGCTTCGCGGGTCTGTGGTGTGTCAATGCCGGTTACGGCCAGGACAGCATCATTGAAGCGGCCACAAGGCAACTGCGCGAACTGCCATACGCGACGGGATATTTTGGGTTGGGCTCCGACCCGGCTATCAGGTTGGCGGCGAGGCTCGCCGAACTGGCGCCTGGCGATCTGAACCATGTCTACTTCACCTTGGGCGGCTCCGATGCCGTCGACAGCACGATCCGGTTCATCCGGTACTACTATCATGCGAAGGGTACGCCACAGAAGGACCAGTTCATTTCCGTCGAGTGTGGCTATCACGGTTCGTCAACGACGGGCTCCGGCCTGACTGCGCTGCCCGCTTTTCACACGGGCTTCGGAGTGCCTTATAGCTGGCAGCACAAGATCCCGTCGCACTATGCCTATCGCAATCCTGTCGGTACCCATCCCCAAGCTATCATTGCTGCATCGGTTGCGGCCCTGCGGGCCAAGATCGCCGAGCTGGGCGCCGACCGCATTGCCGCCTTCTATGTCGAGCCGATACAGGGGTCAGGAGGCGTCCTCGTTCCGCCGCCGTCCTGGCTGAAGGCGATGCACGCCGTTTGCAAGGCGCACGACATTCTGTTCGTTGCCGACGAGGTCATCACCGGCTTTGGCCGGGTCGGTCCGCTTTTCGCCTGTGAAGAGGACGATATCGTGCCCGACCTCATGACGACGGCAAAAGGACTGACCTCCGGCTATGTGCCGATGGGGGCCGTTCTCATGTCGGACCGCGTGTACAACACGATCGCTGACGGCGCCGGCAATACGGCCGTCGGTCACGGCTACACCTATTCCGCACATCCCGTCAGCGCAGCCGTCGGGCTCGCATGCCTCGACCTTTACGAGAACGGCTTGCTGGAAAACGGCCGTAAGGCCGGCCACCGCCTGATGGAAGGGCTTCGGACGCTTGTCGATCATCCGCTTGTCGGGGACGTCCGTGGTCGCGGCATGCTGGCCGCAATCGAGCTTGTCACCGACAAGGAATGCAAGACGCCCCTGCCGGCGGAAGCCGACGCGGCACGTCGCATCTTCGACCGCGCCTGGGACAATGGACTTGTCATCCGCGCCTTTGCTCAGGGCGTGCTGGGTTATGCACCGCCGCTCTGCTGCACCGATGCGGAGATCCACGGCATCATCGAACGGACAAGGACCACGCTCGACCAGACGCTCGAAGACAGCGACGTCCGCGCGGCGATGAAAGGATGATCGGCGCGCTCGCGATCGGCGGCCAGATCGTTCTTCAGCCGTTGAAGATGCTCTCGAGGGGTAGGTGAGACTTCACGATAGGAGACTTGAGCACGACAAAGCTGAAGTATTTGTCGATGCCAATATCCATTTCGACGAGGCGCTCCATGATCGCCTGGTATTCACTGATCCCTGAGGTGATGAACTTGACGAGATAGTCGTACCCGCCCGAAACCAGATGGCACTCGACGACGGAATCGATCTTTTCAATCGTCGTGAGGAAGCGCGCGAAATCGATCTGTCGATGATTCTTCAAAGTGATTTCGGCGAACACCGTCAGTGTCTGTCCGAGCTTGGCAACGTCGATCTGGGCGGAATAGCCGGTGATGAAGCCCTCGGTCTGAAGCCTCTTGACGCGCATCAGGCATGGGCTCGGGGACAGGTTGATCAGCTCTGCGAGCTCGACGTTGGAAATCCGCCCGTTCTTCTGCAGTTCGCATAGAATCCTGATGTCGATCTTGTCGAGCTTCATCGCGATGCCTTGAGATTGTGGAGGACGGCAGCGTCAAGGCTGTGAGGCTTCAGCGTCATACACATTGTCATAGCACCAACCCGCATCTTTGCCCACTGAGCGGCAAAATTGCCCTTCAGAACTCGGCGACCTTGCCCCAGGCCCCCCTTTTCAGCCGCTCCGGCCTGTAGGGACGCGGGTCGACGATCGGCGCGCGACCAGTGATGATGTCGGCAATCATATGCCCAGCGCCGGGGCCGATTCCAAAGCCGTGGCCGCTGAACCCCGCCGCGAGGATGAAACCTGGAATCGCATCGACTTCACCGATTGCCGGAACGCCATCCGGCGTACTGTCGATGTAGCCGGCCCAGACGTTCGAGATGGCGACGCGCCCGAGCTCCGGCAGCAATTCGCAGGCGCGTCGATGCGTCAGCCGAATCTGCGCCATGTCGGGACGGGGATTGAGCGTCCGGTTCAGCTCCATGGGGGTCGCCTGATCCAGCTCCCATTTTGCAAGAGATTCATGGCCATGGCGCACACCCTCGAACGCTCCCGGGGCAAGACTTCGCCACCGACGGGCGAACATGGGCAGGAATTCGCGGCCGAACCTGAACTGTTGCGGCGTCGGATCGACTCGCGCGCGCCCACTGATTGCCAGCGTGTATCCGCCGTTCGCGCGTCGGGTGAGCGACACGAGCGCGGTATGCAAGGCGTCGGGCAGACCGGCGGCGCCGGGGTCGACGGCGAGAATGGACTGGCGCACGGACGCCTGCGGAAAACGAATTCCATACTGGTTGCAGAACGAAGAGGCCCACGCGCCTCCCGCCATGACCGCGATCTTCGTACGGATCGTGCCCGCTTCGGTCACCACTCCGTTGACCCGGCCGGCACTGAGTTCTATGCCGCGCGCCGCGCAATTCTGGTGTACCGTGCCACCGGCCGCCATGATCGCGCGGGCGGCAACGGGCACTGCCTTCGAGGGATCTGCCGTTCCGTCCGTTGGAGAAAAGACGCCGCCTTTCCACTTGCGGCCTGTCGCCTTGCCCCGCTCGCTCGCCTCTTCCGCGCTAAGCATATGTGTGGTGACGCCGACGGTCCTGGCGAAATCGCGCCACTTTGCCCAGCCCGCCAACTCGGTTTCGTCGTTCGATAGATACAGAAGGCCGCAACGGCGGAAACCCGTGTCCTCACCCGTTTCCTCGGCAAATCTCTCCCAGAGGTCGAGGCTCTTGGTTGCGATCGGCAGCTCGCGCGCATCGCGGTTCTGTTGGCGGCACCATCCCCAGTTGCGGCTGGACTGCTCGGCGCCGACGCGACCCTTTTCGAGCAAGGCGACCTTGATGCCGCGGCAGGCGAGATAATAGCTCGTGAATACGCCCACCACGCCGCCGCCAATCACCACGACATCGGCCTCGCCAGGCAGGAACGGGCTGGATTCGATATGCAGGAGCGGCGCGCTCATCAGACAGGTCTCCGGTGGCTGCCGTAACGTATTCGAGAAGAAGTGGCAGCCCTCGCGGACTTTCGCGATCAGACCGAATTTCCTGCGGTTCATTGCCTTTGACACAGGCTATTATTGCGAAAACATTGTGCATGCTGCGGCTAGCGGGCGGCGAGACCGATGCATGCGCTTCGGCAATCGATGGGCTTCCCTTCTGGGCAGGCGCTGCTGCTGGCCTGGCGGCACAGAGTGAAATGCCAAATCGGACTTCGTTTTCGGAAGTTCCTGCTGCCCGGATGCCCGCTTTCGGCGATTCCGGGGAGATCGAAATCGCCAATATCGGGAGAACCACTCGATCGGTGGGGCGAAGTCCATAGAGGCAACCTGCATGAGCCCAGCAGCACACCTTGGCAGAAGCGATCAAGCCATGACGCGGGTGTCATCTGTGCTTCGCTTCGATCGGGTTGACCAATTCGGTCGGCGCCGCGCTCTGAACGACAGCTCTTGCTTGTTGCGCGAGGAGGCCTGAATCATGTCGCAGCCTCCAACGAAGGAATGGCAAGTTGAGCGGCAAATTGTCGACCTGTCGAAGGAGCGTGGCAACGCAAAGAGCCAAAGGCTCGATTTGCAGCCGCATGACCGAACCCGGTCAATAGGGGAGGATCTTCCTATGGCCTCTGACGTGCAGGCTGCGGCCCCCGCCGATGTTGCGCTCTCGGTGCGCGACCTGAGCGTCAGTCTGCCTGAGGGAATGGAGCGAGCTTACGCCGTCGAGAACGTCTCCTTCGATCTGAAGCGCGGTCAGATCCTGTGCATCATCGGAGAATCCGGATCGGGCAAATCGGTCACGGCAAACGCGATCATGGGGCTTCTGCCGAAGGCGATCAGGGTCTCCTCGGGTGCGGTCCACCTGAACGGGATGAACATCGTCGGCCTCTCGCCCATCAAGCTCCGCAGCCTGCGCGGCCGCGTCGTTTCAATGATCTTTCAGGATCCTCTTTCGGCGCTCAACCCGCTGATGACCGTGGGCGCACAGATCGAGGAGGTGATGGCGGCGCACGATGTCGGCACGCCGAAATCCCGGCGCAGCCGGGCCATCGACCTGTTGATTGAAGTGGGACTGCCCGATCCGCAGCTGATGTATCACCAATATCCCTTCCGCCTTTCCGGCGGGCAGCGGCAGCGGGTGATGATCGCCATGGCTCTGGCGCTTGAGCCTGCGATCCTGATTGCGGACGAGCCGACCACGGCGCTGGACGTGACGACCCAAGCGCAGATCCTCCAATTGATCCGCGACATTCAGCGCCGCAAGGGAATGAGCGTCATGTTCATCACCCATGACTTCGGCGTCGTGGCGGAGATTGCCGATTCCGTTGTGGTGATGGAAAAGGGCCATTGCGTGGAGCAGGGGACCGCCGAGCAGGTGCTCAAGTCGCCGAGCCACCCCTATACTCGCCGCCTGATCGCGGCCGTGCCACACCTCACCGGCAAGGACCGCATTGCTTTGCGACCCGCGGACAGAACGTCCATCCTCAAGGTGGAATGTCTCGCAAAGACCTATCGCAGCGGCAGCTCGCTTTTTGGCAGGCAGCGCATCGTTGCGGCGGTCAATGGCGTCACGTTCGATCTTGCGTCCGGGCGCACGCTGGGCGTGGTCGGGGAAAGCGGCTCGGGCAAATCGTCGCTGGGTCGGCTGCTGATCAAGCTCATGGACAGCGACAGCGGCTCGATCCTGTTCGAAGGCCGCGACATCGCCGCGCTTTCGGAAGCCGAGTTTCGGCCCTTGCGGCCAAAGATCCAAATGATCTTCCAGGATCCGTTCGCCTCGCTCAATCCGCGATCGACGGTGGGCCAAATCCTCACGGTGGGTCCGGTCGCGCATGGGATGCCCTACGGCGAGGCTGCCGAGCGCGCGCGAGAGCTTCTGTCCCATGTCGGCTTGGATTCAGGAGCTTTTGACCGCTATCCGCACGAATTCTCCGGCGGGCAGCGCCAGCGCATCGGCATCGCCCGGGCACTGATGTTCAAGCCAAAATTGCTGATTGCCGACGAAGCTGTCTCGGCGCTCGACGTGTCGATCCAGGCTCAGATCCTGAAGCTGCTGGACCGGATTCAGCGCGAGACGGGCGTCTCGATGATCTTCATCACGCATGATCTGCGGGTTGCAAGTCAGATCTGCGACGAAATCGCCGTCATGCATCGCGGACACATCGTGGAGCATGGGCCGCCTTCGCAGATCTTCCTCGACCCGAAATCCACCTACACGCGAGAACTGGTGGCGGCGATCCCGGGGGAGCAGCCGGCGAATGCAGCACACGTAGCAAATCCATAAACCCCACGGCGGACATCAAAAGCGAGGAGAGAGGTCATGAGCAAGCGTTCGACGACTCAATCGAGCTACTCGCGGCGCGACGCGCTGCGAATGGTTGCGATCGGCGGAGTTGCCGGTCTGATCGCGCCCAATCTGCTGGGAAAGCCTGCCTTCGCTCGGACGTCTTCAAAACCGAGCGGTCGGGTGATCGTCGGACTTGGGCAGGAGCCGACCGTCTTCAATCCGCTGATGGTCCACATCGAAGTAGATGATGGCGTGCATTTCTCGGTCTTCGATGCGCTCTTCCGCATCGATCCTCAGGGCGTCATTCAACCAAATCTGGCCGTGGAAGTGCCGAACCAGAAGAATGGTGGCATTTCGGAGGACGGTCGCAAATGGCGTATTCGCCTGCGAGACGATGTCCGCTGGCACGACGGCAAGCCTTTCAGCGCCGAGGACGTGAAGTTCACGCTCGAGCTGATCATGAATCCCAACTTCCGCAGCTGGCGCACGGCCGGCCATGCTCTCGTGCGCGACATCACGGTGATCTCGTCCACGGAGATCTCGTGGCGAATGGAAGAGGCTTTTGCGCCTTATCTGTCGTTCCTGACCGAAACCTTCATCGTTCCCAAGCACATACTCGAGAAGGAAGCCAATCCGAGCAACGCCGCCTTCAACCAGGCGCCGGTCGGCACCGGTCCGTTCAAGTGGGGCAAGCGAGTTGCCGGCGATCATCTCGAGCTCGTGGCTAATCTCGAGTACTTTGGTGAAGGCCCTCACATCGAGAGGCTGGTCTTCAAATACATTCCCGACGTCACCGTCCTCTACACTCAGTTCAAGAGCGGCGATGTGGATCTGGTGGGGCAGCCCTACATCACACCTGACCACTACGGGGAAGCCAAGACGCTGCCTAACCGAGTGGTGGCCCTGGTCCCAAGGAGCTCATTCGAGTCCTTCTACCTGAACCTCGAGCGTCCCCAGTTCAAGGAACTTGCGGTTCGCGAGGCGCTCTACGCGGCAATCGACAAGGAGGCAATCATCCAGGGGCTCTATTACGGAGTGCCGACGCCGACTGAGACCTTCATGCCCAAGCAGTCCTTGTATCATAACCCCAATCTGCCGGCCCACGAGTTCAATCTCGATCGCGCGCGCAAGCTCCTCGACCAGGCCGGCTGGGTGCCTGGACGGGATGGCATTCGGGCCAAAGGCGGCGTCCGCCTGTCCTTCGCCAACTCGACAACATCAGGCGATCCGCTTCGCGAGCAGGCGCAGCAGTTCTTGCAGCAGGCATTTGCTCAGCTGGGCATCGAGATGAAGATATCGAACTTGCCCGCCGCCGTGATGTGGGGTGAGTTCTGGCAGCAATCGCAATTCGATTCCGTGATCGTCGGCAGCACCTATCTGATCGGCGCTGATCCTGATGTTACCAACCGCCTGCACTCGCGTTCGATCGCAGCGAAGGGCGGGCGCGGCTCGAACAATGCGCAGTATTCAAATCCAGAGGTCGATGCCCTGCTCGACAAGGGCGCGCGCACCTTCGATCCGGAAGCGAGGCGCGGGATCTACCATAAGGTACAGGAGCTTGTTCGCCGGGACCTGCCCTTCCTTCCGCTGTACCAGAGCAATGCGGTCCAGGGTAACAAGAAGGGGATTTCGGGTGTCGTGCCGAACGGGAATACCCGTACGGAATCATGGAACGCGTTGGCCTGGTATTGGACGAGTTGACCGGCCGCCCGAGGCCTGCATAGCCGGAGGACGGCGGCGAACTGGTACAGCCAACTTACATGGAGACTCGAATGTCCGGGTTCCTGCTCAATCGTCTCTCGCAGAGCATCGTGCTGCTTGTGATCGTCTCGATCATCGGTTTCACGGTTCTCAACCTCATGCCGGGCGGTCCTCTTGCGCAGTTCGGGCTTGATCCCGGCATGACCCAGAAGGACGTCGAGCGGCTCGCAGAGCAGCTTGGGTTGAACCGCCCGCTGTGGCTCCAGTATCTCGACTGGGCCTGGCGGCTGATTCAGGGCGACTGGGGCCACTCTTTCCGCGATGGCTCGTCGGTGCTCGCGGTGATTGGCCGGCATCTCCTGGCGACGCTGCTGCTGATGGGCACGTCCACCGCCTTGGCGATCGCGGTCGGCACCTGGATCGGAATCCGCGGTGCCACCCATCGCTATTCCCTGTTCGACTACTGCGCGACGATCTGTGCCATGGTCGCATTGTCGGTCCCGACATTCTGGTTCGGCCTCATCGGCATCTACATCTTCACGCTGAAGCTCGGCTGGGTGCCCGCAGGCAACATGTACACGATCGGCGACGGGTCGGTCATGGACTACCTGCATCACCTGATCTTGCCGAGCTTGGTGCTGTCGCTGGTTCATGTCGCGATCTGGAGCCGCTACATGCGCACGGCGACACTCGACGCGTTAAGCCAGGATTTCGTCAAGACGGCCCGAGCCAAGGGCGTGAGCGAGCGCCGCATCTTGCTGAAACATGTGGTCGGCAATGCGCTGTTACCGATGATCACGCTGGCTGGGATGCAGCTTCCCAGCATTCTGACCGGCGCGCTGGTCACGGAAACGGTGTTCACCTGGCCGGGAATGGGGCGGCTGTTTCTCGACAGCCTTGGTTACAGCGACTATCCGGTCGTGATGGGGCTGTTGATCTTCTCGGCCGTTCTGGTCGTCTCGGGCAACCTGATCGCAGACATCGTTATCGCTATCGTCGACCCGCGCATTCGCCTGGCTTGAGCCCGCGGACTTACGCCTGATAACAGGAGGCAGCAGAATGACCGCAATTGCCGCGCATCTACCTCCAACTCGCTGGTGGCACAGCCGTGCGGTGTACCGCTTCATGCGCCATCATCTGGCGCTCGTGGGGGTCACGATGATCACCCTGCTTGTGTTGGCATGCACCATCGGTCCATATGCGTTGCCCTACGACTCGCTCCACATCGATCTGCGCGCTCGTTTTGCCCCACCGCTAAGCGGTCATCACTACTTCGGCACCGATCCCCTCGGGCGTGATTTGGCTGCGCGGCTGCTGATGGCCGGGCGCGTCTCGCTCCTGGTGGGATTCTCTGCGATGCTGCTGTCAACGCTGATCGGGACGCTGGTTGGCGTAACGGCCGGCTATCGCGGCGGCTGGATCGGCGCGGCGCTGATGCGCGTGGTCGACGGGTTCCTTTCCTATCCCTCGATTTTCCTCGTGCTCGCGTTGGCCGCGACGTTGCGGCCCAGCCCGGTGATGATCACCGTCATCATTGCGGTCACGAGCTGGATGGAGACTGCCAGGATCGTTGAGGCAGAGGTCCGCTCGCTGCGCGAGCGTGAATTTGTCCAAGCCGCGCGTATGGTGGGACTGAGCCGGAGGCATATCATGTTCCGGGAGATCCTGCCCAATGCCATGGGTCCCATCATCGTCGCCGCGAGCCTGGCGGTCGCCCGCGCGATTCTGCTGGAAGCCTATATCAGCTTCCTCGGCTACGGAATTCAGCCGCCGCTGCCGAGCTGGGGCAACATGCTCAACGGCGCGCAGCAATATCTGGCCAGCGCTCCATGGCTCGCCATCATTCCCGGTGCTGCAATCACGATCGCGGTGACGAGCTTCAACTTCATCGGCGATGGGCTCCGAGATGCCCTTGACGTTCGAAACGACCACTTTTGACGGTTTGAGTTCAATGCAAGCCGAGGTGCAGGCCTGCGGTCGCCTGAACATCTAGGAGCCATAAGCCATGCACGCGCCGACAATTGCCGAGAAGGCGACGCCCTACTGGTGGGAAGCCGCCCCGCTTACGCCGCTGCCTGAGCAGCCATTGCCCAAGAAGCTTGACGTTCTGATCGTGGGCGCGGGCTATGCTGGACTCGCGGCCGGGTTGATGCTGGCGCGCGAGGGACGCTCGGTCGCGGCCTTTGACGCAATGAATCCGGGCGAGGGAGCTTCGACGCGCAACGGCGGAATCACCAGCGGAAGCATTCGGCCGGACTACGACACGCTGGCGCGGCGGTTCGGCGAAGAGAAGGCGCTGGCGATCGAGGCGGAGGGCAGGGCCGCGCGCGAATTCCTCTACGAGTTCATCAAGACGGAAGGGCTCGCCTGCGACTTCCAGCTGGTCGGACAGTTCAAAGGCGCGTTTGGATACGAACAATACGAAGCCATGGGACGCAGCGCGGAGAGACTCGCGAAGAAACTGGGAATCGAGGCTTATGCAGTTCCCTATGCCGAGCAGCGCAAGTACATCGGTACCGATGTCTACCGCGGCGGTACGGTTCGGATGGACATCGGCGGGCTGCACCCGGCGAAGTTCCACGCAGAACTCCTGCGTGTCGCACTCGCTTCGGGGGTGGCCGTCCACGGCCGAACACCAGTCACCTCGATCGAGAGGGATGGCTCCGGATTCCGCGTCGTGACTTCAGCCGGCGCGCTAGAGGCGCGTCAGGTGCTGGTTTGTACGAACGGCCATACCGATGGCGTCGTCCCCTTCCTGCGCCGCAGGCTGGTCCCGGTTCGCAGCCGGATCATTGCGACCGAGGAGCTCGCGCCCGAAGTCATGGCGCGGCTGATGCCGAAACGCATGATGATCACCGAGAACCGAGAGATCGGCTTCTATTACCGTCCATCGCCCGACGGCAAACGCATTCTGCTCGGTGGACGTGACAGCTCGCGTGTCGGCGATCCCGTGGCTCCGAAACTGCTTCTGCGCAGGGGGCTGGTCAATCTGTTTCCTGAGCTCGAGAACGTTCGCCTCTCGCACAGCTGGTTCGGCAATGTGGCGATGAACCGCGACATGATACCCCGCATCTTCGAGAAGGACGGCATCGTCTATGCCACCGGCTTCTGCGGTTCGGGCGTGGTCTGGGCGCCATGGATCGGCATGCATGCGGCCCACAAGCTAATGGGACATGAGGAGCGGGCGCGCAGTGCATTTGACTTCCGGCCTCCGGCTTTCATCCCGTTTTATCGCGGCAATCCTTGGTTCATGCCTGCGTTCATTCAGGGCTACCGGATGCGTGACCGAATCGCGATGTGGCGCGCCAGCCGTTGACGGCATATTGGATGCGATGCTGCATCATCTACGAAATACTATACCGAACTTTGCTCCTGGTTGCTCGCATAATGCCGTCGAGTTCAAGATACGCTGCAGACGATCAGAGGATCATCAGATTGCCGTCGTTCCTGTCGGCCACTGGCGATTAGTCGGGCAACTCCGAGCAAGAGACATCGGCGTATCATGACAAGAGCAGCATACCAGGACGGAGATCGTGTCGAAGAGAACGTGGTCCTGGTTCCCTTCGCCAGAGCGCATCTGGAAGGTGCCCTAAAGCTCTCGCAAGAGATGTCCTGGCCCTATCGGCTTGAGGATTGGGACGTCGCGCTGCAGTTGGGCCATGGCTTTGTGTTGCAGCGTGCCGGTGTGGTGATCGGGACAGCGGCTTGGTGGCCATACGGCGACACCCATGCGTCCGCGGGCATGATCATCGTCGCGAAAGACGCTCAGGGCCGCGGTTATGGGGCGCGGCTGATGGATGCGTTGCTGGCATCGGCGCATCCACGAACCATCGCGCTGAATTCGACGGCCGAAGGCATCATGCTCTACCGGCGCCGCGGCTTCGTCCCCATCGGGATCATCCATCAGCATCACGGCATCCCAAGCGGGCGTTTTGAGGCGCCGCATTCCGGCTTCATCAGGCCGATGGCTGTATCGGATTTTGAGGCCATCACGCGGCTCGATCAGGAAGCTACGGGATTGGACAGGCAACGGATGCTGGACCGGCTCCTCCAGAGCGGTGATGGCTTTGTTCTCTTGCGTGACGGCACGCCGCGCGGCTACGCCATCTGCCGCCTCTTCGGCCGCGGACATGTCATCGGCCCTGTCGTCGCCGAAAACCCGGCCGATGCCCGCGCGCTGATCGAAGCTGCGCTCGTACGTCTCGAGCGTGCTTTCGTCCGCATCGACACTTCTACCACATCGCAGCTCGGAGAGTGGCTCGAAGGCATCGGCCTGCAGCAAGTCAGCGATGCCACCACCATGATCCTGGGGACACCGGCGCACTCAACCGGAACGGCGCGCCTGTTCGCGCTCGCCAACCAGTCGTTCGGCTAGGAGACGTCGACGTGCTACGCCAGGAGATGCGCGAGGCAGATATCCGAAACGGTGAGACGGCCGAAACGATCGGCGCGCTGGCAACGCCGGCCCTCCTGCTCGACAGCGACCGGCTCGATCGCAATCTCGCCCGCCTCTCTTCGCGTATGCAAGCGCGCGGCGTCGTACTGCGTCCCCATATGAAAACGGCGAAATCCATCGACGTCGCTCGACGCGCTCATCGGTCGGGTGCCGGGCCAATCACCGTCTCCACCCTGGCGGAGGCGGAATACTTCGCCCGGCACGGTTTCCGGGACATGACCTATGCCGTGGGACTGGCGCCGCACACCGCAGAGAGAGCAATGCGTCTGCGAAGAGCGGGCATCGATCTCAAGGTGCTGCTTGATTCCCCTGAACAGGCGACGATGCTGGGTGCGACCGGTCGCGCCGCCGGCGTGACCCCGTCCGCCTTCATCGAGATCGACTGCGACGGTCACCGCGGTGGGTTGACCGCCGCCGATCCCAAGCTCGGCATGGTCGCGGCCACCCTGGCCGAAGCCGGCGTCAAGCTCGCCGGCATTCTCACCCATGCCGGCGAGTCCTACAGCCTCAGCACGCCCGAGGCCCTCATCGCCGCCGCGGAAAATGAAAGGGCGGTCGCGGTCGCGGCGGCGGAGGTGTTGCGGGCGGCAGGGCACGAGTGCGCTGTCGTGAGCGTCGGCTCGACCCCGACCGCCCATTTCGCGAAAGACCTGACCGGCGTCACGGAAGTGCGGACCGGCGTCTACATGTTCTTCGACCTCGTGATGCACGGTGTCGGTGTCTGCACGACCGATGACATCGCAATCTCGGTGCTCGCCACCGTGATCGGCACGAAGCCGGAGAAGGGCTGGATCTTGGTCGACGCGGGCTGGATGGCGCTGTCACGCGATCGCGGCACCGCGGCGCAGCGGGTCGATCAGGGGTACGGCCTGGTCTGCGATCTCTCCGGCAAGATCTATCCCGACCTTATCGTTGTGCAGGCGAGTCAGGAGCACGGCACCCTCGCCATCAGGCCCCGATCGGCTGAGGCTTTGCCGGATCTTTCGATCGGCGCAAAAGTCAGGATCCTGCCCAATCACGCCTGCGCAACGGCCTCGCAACACGAGGTCTACATCGTCGTCTCCGCCGGCAGCGAAATGATCCAAGCGCGATGGCGACGAATGCGCGGCTGGTAGGCGGTCGGCACCTATTATCGGATCAAGGATCGCTTCCAATGACCTCTCCCCTCCGACACCTGACGGAAGCCGGCTTCCTCGGAAAATTCTACATCGACGGAGAATGGCGGGAGCCGATCGGATCAGTTGCGGCAGCAGCAACCGTCGTCAATCCGGCGATGGAGCAGCCGATCGCCGAGGTTGCGCTCGGCGATGACGATGATGTGGACTGCGCCATCGCAGCCGCCAGACGAGCCTTCGCCGGCTGGTCCATGACGGCGCCTGCCGACAGAGCGGCGCTGCTCGACCGGGTTCATGGTTTGCTTCTTCAGAGGCTGGAGTTGTTGGCGCAGGCTCTCACGTGCGAAATGGGAGCTGCCATCACTTATGCGCGGCGAGCCCAGGTGCCGCTGGCTGCCGAACATATCCGTGTCGCACGCGACAATCTCACCAACTATCCGTTCGTCACCCGACGCGGCAGCACCGCGATCATGCGCGAGGCGATCGGGGTCTGCGGCCTCATCACCCCCTGGAACTGGCCTCTCTACCAGATCACAGCCAAGGTCGGCCCCGCGCTCGCGGCCGGTTGCACGGTGGTGTTGAAGCCGAGCGAACTATCGCCGCTGAGCGCCTTGCTGTTCGCTGAGGTAATGGACGATGCCGGTTGTCCGCCCGGCGTCTTCAACCTCGTCAATGGGACAGGTCCGATCGTGGGCGCCGCTCTGGCGTCGCATCCGGAGGTCGACATGATCTCGATCACCGGCTCGACCCGGGCCGGCGTTCTCGTGGCGCAGGCCGCGGCGCCCACCGTCAAGCGCGTCGCCCAGGAGCTCGGCGGCAAGTCGCCGAACATTATTTTGCCGGACGCCGATCTCAGCCGTGCTGTTCCGCTCGGCGTCGGCGCCGCCTTCCGCAATCTCGGCCAATCCTGCAGCGCACCGACGCGCATGCTTGTGTCCCGCTCACAGATGGAGGAGATCGAGATTCTGGCGGCGGCCGCCGCTTCTGAATTGGTGGTCGGCGATCCCCTTGCGGAAAGTACGACCCATGGTCCCATCGCCAACCGGCCGCAGTTCGAGCGCGTGCAGACCATGATCAGCATCGGTCTGAAGGAAGGCGCGAAGCTCGTCATCGGCGGGCCGGGGCGGCCCGACGACCTTCAGATTGGCCTCTATGCGCGGCCGACGATCTTCTCGAACGTCCGTCGCGACATGAGGATCGCGCAGGAGGAGATTTTCGGCCCGGTGCTGTCGATCGTTCCCTACGACAGCGTGGAGGAGGCGATCGAGATCGCCAACGACACGGTCTACGGTCTCGGCGCCCATGTACAAGGCACTGACATGAAGACGGTACGGGCGGTCGCCCATCAAATCCGGTCGGGTCAAGTGCATCTCAACCATCCCGACTGGGACCCCAACGTACCTTTTGGCGGCTACAAGCGCTCCGGCAACGGCCGGGAATACGGCCTTGAGGGCATGGAGGAGTATCTTGAGACCAAGGCCGTCCTCGGATTTTACC
The DNA here is from genome assembly GCF_056429085.1 of Bradyrhizobium sp. CFUWI. Taxonomy (NCBI): domain Bacteria; kingdom Pseudomonadati; phylum Pseudomonadota; class Alphaproteobacteria; order Hyphomicrobiales; family Nitrobacteraceae; genus Bradyrhizobium; species Bradyrhizobium sp. CFUWI. Next base: position 368,909 of record NZ_JBWJZE010000004.1, on the reverse strand, counting down.
GATGAAGGCCAGCGATCTACCGAGAGCAGCTTCGATCAATCAAGCGGCCCAAAACCCCAACATCTTGCGAAGTCCTGGATGATTTCAGCACATTCTATCGGGTGCATCGTGCGATGAAGGGCTGATCGGAACTTTGCTTCCGCATTCTTGGCAGCCAAGGTTCGTTGGAACATGTCGCCCCACGTCGAGCGCATTCACAGCGATGAGCGCCTTCCGGCCGAGGCCGATGTCGTCATCGTCGGCGGCGGCATCCTCGGCACTACGGCCGCCTATTACCTGGCGAAGCGCGGCCTCTCTGTGGCGCTCCTCGAGAAGGGCCACGTCGCCTGTGAACAATCGAGCCGAAACTGGGGTTGGTGCCGCCAGCAGAACCGCGATCGGCGCGAACTTCCGCTCTCGGTGCTCTCCATGCGGCTCTGGGACGAGCTCACGCGCGATATCAATCGGGACCTTGGATTTCGGCGCTGCGGTCTCGTCTATGCGACCCATGACGAGGCTGTGCTCGCCGGCTGGGAAAAGTGGCGCGAGGTCGCCCGGGAGTACGACGTCGATACCCGCGTGCTGAGCCGGGCGGAGGTGGCCGAGCGCGTCCCCGAAGCGCGCGACAAATGGGTCGGCGGGACCTATTCGGAGCGGGACGGCAAGGCCGAACCTGCGCTGGCCGCGCCGGCTATCGCCGATGCGACCAGAGTGCTGGGCGCCACGATCCACCAGGGATGCGCCGCGCGCGCGCTCGACCTGGCCAATGGCAAGATTGCGGGCGTGCACACGGAGAAGGGCTACATCAGAACCAGCGCGGTGCTGTGCGCCGCCGGCGCCTGGTCCTCGCGCTTCCTTCGGCCCCTCGGGATCAGCTTCCCCCAAGCGAGCATCCGACAGACCGCGCTGCGTTCCACCCCCACGATCAATATCGGCGAGGCGGTCTCGACACCCTACTGCACGATCACGCGCCGACTGGACGGCAGCTACACGCTTGCGATCAGCGGCAAGGCGAACCTCGAGATCACGCCCCAGGCGATCCGGTACAGCCGGGAATTCATGCCGCAGTTCTTGCGTCGGCTGAAGAACGTCAGGCTCGGCGTCGGCCGATCGTTCGTTTCGGGGCCGGATTCGATGCCAGCGCTGCTGACCAACGACGATCGGATCTTCGAACAGAATCGCGTGCTGGATCCACCGCCCTTGAAATGGCTGGTGAGCCAAGTGGTGGAGAGTGTCCGGAAAACCTTCCCCCAGCTCGGCGAAATCAAGATCGATAGCGCCTGGGGCGGCTTCGTCGATTGCACGCCGGACGCGGTGCCTGTGGTGTCGCAGGTGGACGGGGTGGAAGGCCTCGTCCTCGCGGCCGGCTGCTCGGGGCACGGTTTTGGTTTGGGTCCGGGGCTCGGCTATCTGGCTGCGGAGCTTGTCGTAAACGACACGCCAAGCGTCGATCCCACACCATTCCGGCTGTCACGTCTGGTCGACGGCTCGAAGCTGGACATCGCCGCCATCTGAAGATCGAGCCGGAAGCCTGGCCTGACGCGCACCCTGGCGAGAAGGACTCGGAGCTGTGCGGGCGGTCGGCTAGATCACGGCTGTCCTTGCGCTCCCGGGATTTAAGCCTGGGGCACTACCATTCTGAGCGGAATGGCGACGCGGTTCGCCGATCGTGTGGAAGTCACCTATCGTCCGGAAGGGCTTGTGTACGAACTCCAAATTCTCGTCAGCGCGGTGCGAGCACCTGTTGCGACGAGGTCTATGCCGCAAGGGGCGCGGAATCGCCTCGTTCGACTACCGTCGAAACAGGTCGAGAACGAGACCTCGCCTATGCCAGGTCCCGCCCCGGATCGTGCTTGGACGCGCTGGATTCATTCTGTGCGAGGGGAAGTCTGACCTCAAAGATCGACCCTTCGGGGCCTGATCGAGCAAGAGCCAACTTGCCGCCCGCTCTTTCGAGAAGCGTTCGGCAGACCGCGAGGCCCAGACCCATGCCGTTTGGCCTCGTGGTGAAGAACGGTTCGAATATTCGCTCTTGATCCGCGGGAGCAACACCGGGTCCTGTATCTTGGACGATCAGGAGCGCAGAGCCGCGCTCGGACCGTGAGGACAATGTCAATTCCCGCCTGCCCGATGCAGGGCTCATTGCCTCGATCGCGTTTTTCACCAGGTTGAGAATGACCTGCTGAACCTGCGTGGGGTCTGCGTGCACATAGTGGCCCGGCGTGAAAAAATTCGCCGCGACCTGAATTTTGTGGAGCTGCAGCTCGTGCTCGAGGAGGCGCAATACTTGCAGCGCGACGGCTTCCACGTGGATGGTGGTCGTGACGGTTCCCGAGCCCTTGAACAGCTCTCGGACGCTCGAGATCGTTGCATTGACCCGCAGGCTTGCCGCCTCGATGTCCTGCAGAATGACATCGACGTTGGCCAGGTCTGGAGGCTCCATACCAAGCTGCAGGCGCGCGGCCTCGACGTTTAGCGGAATCGACGCCAATGGCGATCTGATCTCATGGGCGATCGCCGCGGTGGCCGCGTCGATGCTCATGAGCCGGTTGCCCCTTTCTCGTCGCAGCATCGTCAACGCGCTGGCGAGGCGCGAGTAGAGCAATGCCGTTTCCGTCAGAAGCACGCTCAACAGCAGTGAGCTCGCGACGAGTGCGAAGCCACGCGCGGCATACCAGCCCAAGGAGAAGCGGACCGAGCTCGCGACCGCCGCGACCAGGAAATTCGGAATCCAGGCCAGCAAGGTCACCATCAGCCAGAGGTCGAGAATGGTGCGTCGGCGGACAAACAGTACGGCGAGCGTAATCGCGCCGAGCAGGCACAGCGCAATATTGATCTGGTTTCCGAACCGTGTCTGTTGCGTGATGCTGCCGGTGTAAAATGGCGGCAGCAGTGCGACGTTTGCCGTCACCAGCCAGGCCAGCACAACAATCGCCGCCACCACGCCGCAGATCGTCATCGCGAGGCTCTTCGCCGGCGCAATTCGAGAGGTCGGTTTTTCGTCCTTCAGGAAGGCGTAAGCCATGATGCAGAGAGGAAAAGTCGTATGCCAGAGCACGAAGAACCAGGCGGGGCTGTTGTTGCCGTCGCCGATCACACCGGCGGGCCCGTAGCCGCCGGGGAAGGTCAGCGTCTGCAGAAAGGCCATGGCGCCGCTGAAGATGTAAGCGCTGCCCACGGCAAGCAGCGCCCTGTGGGGCTGAATCGCGTATTGTGCAAATAAAAGGATCGCCGTGAGCAGGTCGACCAGGCTCAGAACCGTCTGGAGTACCGGAACGAACACGTCGATCCGTGCGAGCTGAAGGTGGGCGAACGGAGCAACCAGCATGGCGATCACGAGCAGGATGATCGCAGCAGCCGAAGCTGCGACCCGCTGCTGGCGCGTCGGAGGCAGCGACGAGATCACGAGCGGGAGGTCGTGAGGAGAATCTACCGGCATGGAGGAAGCCCAATGACATTAACCGGTCGGCCGCCGCCAGTGAGAACGAGTTGAGCGTAAGCGTCAAGTGGACGGTTCTCTAGAGGAGCGTCACAACGCGATTTCATGCCAAAAGCTCCCGGAGGCCGGCTCGAAGCCTGGCTTGCGGAGACGTTCAACGCCGGCGAGCACCTCCGCTGGCCATGGCCGTAACCCGGCCTTGCCAGCGAGCTCGATGAGGTCAACGCGTGGGACTAGGAGCTTGACCGAGACGTGGCATCGGCATCGCCGTCACTTCATTACCGCTTCCACGGCGTCGAGAAGCTGCATGTCGCGATGGGATTCGCAGAACCGCGAAACTCTGTTGGCGTTGCGGCTGAGAGCCTGAGTGTCGACCATAGGATTGTTCCGACGGCCGGCGTAAAAGCCGCTCAGCCAGACATTGACGGTCTGGCTGTGGGTAATGCGCTGCGTGATATATTGATCGCAGGTAATTTTGGAAACGTCGACCATGACCTGGGCTTCGGCTGCTCCTATCGCAGCCGTTGCGCCGAACAATGCGAAGACAAGCTTGCGTAATCTGAACCCAACCATCTGAAGTCCCACAATGATCATCCGCTCATGCGGAGGGTTCGGCGGGGGGAACGCCTTGCGCTTGATCTGGATCAAAGGAATGAGTTGCTCATACAATGACGCAGGGCAGACCGGTCGGATCCGCGCTGCGTTGTGGACCCGGTTTGATCCAATCAGCTCAGCTTCAGCACCAAGTGAATCGCCTGAGGGTCTGGCGTGGCCGCGGCTTTGAACCCGAGCTTCTCGAATATGCGCCGCATAGCGCTGTTCTCCGGCAGCACCTCTGCTGTCAGCTCCTTGAGCCCGGCTTTGCGAGCGAGTGCGGTGAGGTGACGCGCCAGCAGGGCGCCGACGCCGCGGCCCTGCCAGGCATCGATGACGACGAACGCCATCTCGGCCCTCCCGGGCTCAAAGACGACGTAACGGCCGCCTCCTATGATCATTGTACGGCCGGCCTGCTCGGCCTCGGCCACGAGCGCGACGTGATTGCTGAAGTCGATGTTCATGAAGAACGCGCGCTCCTTGTCGGAGAAATGGCGTTTGGTGACGAAAAATCGCCGCTGCAACGATTGCGCGCTGGTCTGGTCCAGTGCATCAAGCATGTCGGCCTCGTCGTTCGGCCGAAGCGCCCGGATTTCGACCCGGCTGCCGTCCCGTAGGTGCTCGCATACGTTGTAGGTGGCGACGTTCGACATGCGGGCTCTCGTCTCAGCGGGCCGGACAGCGTACTGCCGGGGATGCCGCTCATGAGACGCAGGGGCGCCCGCACTCCGCTTGATCTGGATCAAGCAGGCTGAACGACGCCCCGGGCTAGCCTTTCCTGCGCAGCATGCGCGGCTACCGCTGAGGGCACCCGTGAAGACACTTCGCCAGCTTCTCACCGGAGAGGACGTGATCCAGCTGGTGATCCGGCTCGGCTTACTCGCGCTGTTGATCTTCTGGACGTTCTACCTGATCCGCCCGTTCGTGACGATTCTGGTCTGGGCCCTCGTGCTCGCGGTCGCGCTCAATCCAGCCTTCGTCCTGCTCGCCAAGCTCCTGGGCGGCCGCCCGAAGCTCGCGGCGACTATTCTCACGGCGGCCAGTTTCGCCGTCGTCATCGGGCCGGCGGCCTGGCTCGGCCTCGGCGCGGCGGACGGGATCAAGGATTTTGCAGCCCAATTGGCGGTCGGCGAACTGGCGGTTCCGTCGCCGCCCGAGGCGATCAAGAGCTGGCCCCTGATCGGCACGCAGTTTTACGAGCTCTGGGATCAGGCCTCGACCAATCTGCGACCGGTTCTGCAAATGATCGCGCCGTATCTCAAGCCATTCGCCGGCACGCTGCTTGGTCTTGCAGGCGATGCCGGCGTAGGCACGATCAAGTTTCTGCTCTCGGTCGCGGTCGCCGGCTTCATCTTTCCCTATGGGGCGCAGCTGGTCGCGGCAGGCAGGGGCTTTCTGTCGCGGATCGTACCCGAGCAGAGCGAGCACTTTCTGGATCTGGCAGGCGCCACCATTCGGGCGGTAGCGCAAGGCGTGATCGGCATAGCCGTCATCCAGGCGCTGCTGGCCGGTATCGGTTTCAAGTTGGCGGGCATCCCGATCGCCGGCCTGTTGGCGCTCGTGGTGCTGCTTCTCTCGATTGTCCAGATCGGCGCCGCCCCCGTCATGCTCCCGGTCATCATATGGATATGGACCGACAAGGACGTCTCCACGGCCGTGCTACTGACGTTGTTCCTCGGCGCAGTCAGCATTCTCGACAACATATTGAAGCCCATGGTGATGGGGCGAGGCCTGACGACGCCGACGCTCGTCATCCTCATCGGCGTCATCGGCGGCACCCTGGGCCACGGGATCATCGGTCTTTTCATCGGACCGATCATCCTGTCGGTGGCCTGGGAACTTGCGGTGGCCTGGATCGGGACCGACCGCACCAGCCCGGCGCGGCATGCAGTCCCCGAACGTTGACCTAAATCAACGTCGGCCGTCCCCGAGCGCCTTGGATCAAGCCGCGCGGTGATGAGGTCCGAAAATGTCGATGGAAATCCCAAGCCTGCCCGGCGGCCCGCTGTCCGGGGTCGTTGCCTCCGCTGTCGAATACATGGTCGATGCAGGCCAGCGCAGCGTGCTGTTTCTCGACATCATGCGCCAGCGCGGCGACCAGTACCGCGAGCACGTCTCGCAGACCGCGCCGCATGTGCTGCAATATGCTGCCGAATTGATCATGGACGGCCGCAAGCTCGACGAGCCCGTCAACTACGCGCTGGTGCGCATCATCCCGCCGGCGGGGGTGGAACTCGATCTTGAGCGCCGCCCGTTCATCGTGGTCGATCCGCGCGCCGGCCACGGTCCGGGCATCGGCGGCTTCAAGGCGGACAGCGAAATCGGCGTCGCGATGAAGGCCGGGCATCCCTGCTATTTCGTCGGCTTCCTGCCGGAGCCGATGCCGGGACAGACCATCGAGCGGATCGCTCGAGCTGAAGCGCTGTTCGTGGAGAAAGTCATCAGCCTGCATCCGCAGGCCGACGGCAAGCCGTGCGTGATCGGCAATTGCCAGGCCGGCTGGGCCGTCATGATCCTAGCCTCGCTACGTCCGGAATTGTTCGGTCCGCTGATCATTGCCGGGGCCCCGCTCGCTTACTGGGCCGGCGTGCACGGAAAATACCCGATGCGCTATGCCGGTGGCCTGCTTGGTGGAAGCTGGCTGACGGCGCTGACCAGCGATCTTGGCGCCGGCAAGTTCGACGGCGCGTGGCTGGTGCAGAACTTCGAGAGCCAGAATCCCTCGAATACGCTCTGGACCAAGCAATACAACGTCTATTCCAAGGTCGACACCGAAGCCGACCGCTACCTGGAGTTCGAACGCTGGTGGGGCGGGCACGTCAATCTCAACGCCGAGGAGATCCAGTTCATCGTCGACGAGCTCTTCGTCGGCAACAATCTCGCGGCGGGCAAGATCGAGATGTCCGACGGCCGCAAGGTGGATTTGCGCAACATCAGGTCGCCGATCCTGGTGTTTTGCTCCAAGGGCGACAACGTCACGCCGCCGCAGCAAGCGCTGCACTGGATCCTCGATTGCTATGCCGACGTCGATGAGATCAGGGCTTACGGGCAGACCATCGTCTACACGGTTCACGAGAGCATCGGGCACCTCGGCATTTTCGTCTCCGGCGGTGTCGCGAAGAAAGAGCATGCCGAATTCTCCAGCAATATTGACCTGATCGACGTGCTGCCGCCGGGGCTCTACGAGGCGACGTTCGAAGCCAAGGGCGAGGAGACCACGAGTTCGGATCTCGTCGTCGGCCAATGGGTCATGCGCTGCGAGGCGCGCACGCTCGACGACATCCGCGCCATGGGCGGCAATTCGCCCGAGGACGAGCGACGCTTCGCGGCTGCCAAGCGCGTTTCGGAACTCAATCTTGCTGCCTACCAGAAATTCGTCCAGCCCTGGATCAAGAGCATGACGACCCCGCAATTGGCCGAAGCGATGCGCAATCTGCATCCGCTGCGCCTCCAGTATGAAGCGCTCAGCAGCCAGAATCCCTGGATGGCGATGGTGAAGTCCGCGGCAGAGGGGGTCGAGGAGAACCGCAAGCCTGTCGCGAAGGACAATCCGTTCCTGGCGTTCCAGGAGCAGATGTCCAAGCAGATCGTGCACGTGCTGGACAGCTGGCGCGACTCGCAGGAGGCGCTCAGCGAAGCGATCTTCCTCAACGTCTACGGTTCGCCTCTCTTGCAGGCGGCTGTCGGGGTCGATCCGACGTCCGAGCCATCACGCCGGCGGGAGATGTCGCCCGAACACCGCGCCATGCTCAAGCAGCGGATCGCCGAATTGAAGGCGAAAATCGGTGAGGGCGGACTCCGCGAAGCGGCCTTGCGTGCGCTGCTTTACGTGGGCTCGGCGCGAGGCATGGTCGACGAGCGCAGCATCGAGGCCTTGCGCCAGGTTCGCCGCGAACATGGCGGCGCGCGTTTGACGCTTGCCGAGTTCAAAACGCTGGTGCGCGAGCAGTTCTTCATGCTGCTGCTGGATAGGGACGCAACGCTGGCCGCGATTCCCAAGCTGCTGCCCGACGACTTGAATCAAAGGCGCGCAGCGTTTGCCGCCATCCGCGAGGTGCTGTCGGCCAGCGAGGCGATTTCCGGAGAACGTGCGGACCGCCTGAAGCGCATTGCCGATCTGTTCGGCGTGGATTCGGGAGAGACAACGTCGAACGTTGCCCCTTTCGACCCCAAGGCGAGGGCGTCCTGACGCATATTGGAAGGATGGAGGGCGACATCATGTCAGCCGATACGAGACCGGCACAGTCTCCTAGCAAATATGATCGGCTGATCGCGGCAGCCAGGGCGACATCGCCCGCCCCGACCATCGTGGTGCATCCGTGCGACGAGACCTCGCTCCGCGGCGCGGTCGAGAGCGCCCAGGCTGGGATCATCGCGCCGGTGCTGGTCGGGCCCGCTAGCAAGATCAGGGAGACGGCCGCGAGGTTCAGCGTCGATATCTCCGGATACGAGATCGTCGATGCCGCGCACAGCGACGCCGCGGCAGCGAAGGGCGTCGAACTCATTCATGCCGCCAGAGGCGAATTGCTGATGAAAGGCAGCCTGCACACCGACGAGTTGATGCGCGCCGTCACGGCGAAGGTCGGCGGCCTGCGCACCGATCGGCGCATCAGCCATGTGTTCGTCATGGACGTGCCAGCCTATGCCGAGACCATCTTCGTGACGGACGCGGCCATCAACATCTTCCCGGATCTCGATGCCAAGCGCGATATCATCCAGAACGCAATCGACCTCTACACGCAGACCGGCTTCGGAAAGCTGCCTCGGATTGCCATCCTCTCCGCCGTCGAGACCGTCACTTCCAAGATTCCGTCGACCATCGAGGCTGCGGCGCTCTGCAAGATGGCCGATCGCGGCCAGATTACCGGCGGACTGCTCGACGGTCCGCTGGCCTTCGACAATGCGATCGATCCGGAGGCGGCGCGCATCAAGGGCATCAAGTCGGACGTTGCGGGGAGGGCCCAGATCCTGGTTGTCCCCGATCTCGAGGCCGGCAACATGCTGGCGAAGAACCTCGCCTATTTTGCCAAGGCGGATGGTGCGGGTATCGTGCTCGGCGCCCGGGTGCCGGTTGTTCTGACCTCGCGCGCCGACTCGCCACGTGCACGAATGGCCTCCTGCGCGGTCGCCGCGCTTTACGCCAACGCGAGACGACTGAAAACGCCAACGATTGCCGCGTGATCGCCATGGATACGATCCTTGTCGTCAACGCCGGCTCATCGAGTGTGAAGTTCCAGGTCTATTCGGTCGAGGGCGAAGGCACTCTTCGCCGTCAGATCAAAGGCCAGATGGATGGCATCGGCACCCGGCCGCGCCTGCGGGCCAGTGGTGCAAACGGCGATTCGCGGGCCGACCGCTGCTATCCGATCGAGGCGGTGGCAAACGTTCCGGCCGCGATGGAGGTCGCGGGCGATTGGCTGCGGAACGAGATGCAGGTCAATCCGCTTGCAGTCGGGCATCGCGTCGTGCACGGCGGCGCGGAGTTCGACCGGCCGGTGTTGATCGATCATGGCGTGGTGGCACGTCTCGATCGCCTGGTCCCGCTGGCACCGCTGCATCAGCCGCATAATCTGGCTCCAGTCCGCTCGATCCTCGTCAACTTTCCGAAGCTGCCCCAGGTCGCCTGCTTCGATACGGCGTTTCATCGCACGCATAGCGCGGTCGCGGACCATTACGCGATCCCGCATCAGCTTCATTCGGAAGGCGTGCGGCGGTACGGTTTCCACGGGCTTTCCTACGAATATATCTCGAAAACGCTGCCCCAGATTGCCCCTGAGATCGCGACCAGGCGGATCATTGTCGCCCATCTCGGCAGCGGCGCATCGATGTGTGCCATCAAGGGCGGACAGAGTGTCGAAAGCACCATGGGATTCACCGCGCTGGATGGGCTTCCGATGGGGACGCGGCCCGGCCAGCTCGATCCCGGCGTCGTGCTTTACCTGATGTCGGAGAAGGGGCTGTCCGCCGCGAAGGTCCAGGATTTTCTCTATCGCGATTGCGGGTTGAAAGGCTTGTCCGGCATCAGCAACGACATGCGCGAGCTCGAAGCCAGCGACAGCTTCAACGCAAAACTGGCGATCGATTGTTTCGTCTATCGGATCGGGCTCAATGCCGGCATGCTCGCCGCCGCCCTGCAGGGCCTGGATGCCTTCGTTTTCACCGCCGGCATTGGCGAGAACTCCGCCGGCATCCGCGCGCGCGTTGTGGAGCACCTCGGCTGGTTCGGCGTTACGCTCGATGCAGCCGAGAATGCGCGTCACGCCCGACTGATATCGCGTCCCGACAGTGCCATTCCCGTCTACGTCGTGCCGACGGACGAGGAATTGATGATTGCGCAGCACACGCTGGCGCTCCTGATGAACGGCAAATCGCACGATTCCAGAACCAAGAGGGTGTCATGATTCCCGTTTTCCCGGACAGCAAGGTTGCCCTCAAGGGCAAGAAGGGCCTCGTCGTCGGTATCGCCAATGATCAGTCGATCGCGTGGGGATGCGCCAGGGCGTTCCGCGCTCTCGGCGCCGAGGTCGCGGTGACTTATCTGAACGATCGGGCCAAAAAGCACGTCGAGCCCTTGGCGCAGGCGCTGGAGGCTCCGATCTTCATGCCGATGGACGTGATGGTCGAGGGGCAGACTGAGGCGGTATTCGAGCGCATCGAGAAGGAATGGGGGCAACTCGATTTCCTGCTGCACTCGATCGCCTTCTCGCCGAAGGAAGCATTGCACGGCCGTGTCGTCGACGTCGGCCGCGACGGCTTCCTCAAGACAATGGACGTCTCATGCTGGTCGTTCATGCGGATGGCACATCTTGCCGAGCCACTCATGAAGAATGGCGGAACGATGTTCACCATGACCTATTACGGCAGCCAGATGGTCGTGAAGAACTACAACGTGATGGGCGTAGCCAAGGCCGCTCTTGAAGCCGCCGTCCGCTACATCGCAGCCGAGCTTGGTCCGAAGGGCATCCGTGTCCACGCGATCTCCCCGGGGCCGCTCGCCACGCGTGCCGCGTCGGGAATCCCCGAGTTTGACGATCTGATGGACAAGGCACAGTCCACCGCGCCGACCCGCAGCCTCGTCAGCATCGAAGATGTCGGTAATGCCACGGCGTTCCTCGCACTCGACGGCGCCAAGCTGATCACCGGCGGCGTGCTCTACGTCGACGGCGGCTATCACATCATCGATTGAGGCGCGGAGCGCGGACTTGTTGCTGTCGCGTCCGGCAGTCTCGGAGACGAGGGACTGATCATGCCACCTATGTCGGTGTTTTGCCCGACGGAGCAACCGTCTTTCTGGCTGACTGTCGCCGACCGACAAAACGTAATGACTTCAAGCCCCAGCCTACTGTGCATGGGGTTGTTTTCGCCTTTTTTTGCTAGCGATAGTGCAGGGCGATCAGCTCGGCGACGCAAGCGGGCTTCTTGCCGCCCTCGATCTCGATCACGAGATGGTAGTTCACACGCAAGCCGTCCGGCGGCACGTCCTCGGTCTCCGCCACGGTGACGCGGCCACGCAGCTTTGACCCCGCCGGCACCGGCGCGAGATATCTGATCCGGTCCGCGCCGTAGTTGAGCGTGTTGCGCAGCCCCTTCAGACCGATGACCGAGCGGATGAAGAGCGGCGCGAGCGCCAGCGAGAGCAGGCCGTGGGCGATGGTCTTGCCGCCGGGCATCTCCTTGGCCGCGCGCTCCTGGTCGACGTGGATCCACTGTTCGTCGCAGGTCGCTTGCGCGAACTGGTTGATCCGGTCCTGCGTCACCTCAACCCAGTCGCTGGCTCCGATCTCAGTGCCGACGGCCGATTTGATCTCGTTGAAGTCGCCGAATATCCGCATGATCGTGGCCTCGTCAGAGCTTCATTTCCGCAACGTTGTCGGGTACGACGAGCTCGGCCTCCGTTACCGCCAGGACCTCGCCGACGCTGACGCCGGGCGCGGTCTCCAGCAGGGTGGCCCTGCCCTCGGGGAAACCGATCACGGCCATGTCGGTCACGACCAGGTCGACCTGCCGTGCTGACGTCAGGGGCAGATTGCATTGCTTGACGATCTTCGATTTGCCCTTGGCGGCGTGCTGCATGGCGACGATCACCCGCTTGGCGCCAGTGACGAGGTCCATCGCGCCGCCCATGCCCGGCACCATCTTGCCGGGAATCATCCAATTGGCGAGATGGCCGTGTGCGTCGACCTGAAGCCCGCCGAGCACGGTAACGTCGACGTGGCCGCCGCGGATCAACCCGAACGACATCGCGCTGTCGAACACCGAAGCCCCCGGCAGTGCGCTGATCGGGCGGCCGCCGGCATCGGTCAGTGTCGGATGCGCCATGCCTTGCTCCGGAATCGGACCGGTGCCGATGAGGCCGTTCTCCGACTGAAAGAACACCTTCAACTCGGCGGGCACGTAGTTCGCAACCAGCGTCGGAATGCCGATGCCGAGATTGACGAGGTCGCCGCTCTTCAGCTCCTTGGCGACGCGGCGGGCGATGACGATCTGCGGATCCATGATGTCACCCGTTCGCAATGAGGTAGTCGACGAGCGGTGCAGGCGTCACGACGTGGTCGGGTGCGATGACGCCGACGGGCACAATGTGCTCCGCCGTCACGATCACGGTGTCGGCGGCCATCGCCATGATCGGGTTGAAGTTGCGCGACGTCAGCGCATAGGCGAGGTTGCCAAGGTAATCCGCGAGAAAGGCGTGCACCAGCGCGAACTGGGCTCGCAATGCGGTCTCGAGCAGGAACGGCTTGCCGTCGACCTCGATCTGGCGCTTGCCCTCTGCAACCAGGGTGCCGACGCCCGTCGGTGTCAGGATGCCACCCAGGCCGCATCCGCCGGCGCGAATGCGTTCGACGAAGGTTCCTTGCGGCACGAGATCGACGGCGATCTGGTTCGTCAGCATCTGCTGCTGCGCTTTCGGATTTAGGCCGATATGGGTCGCGGTCAATCGGGAGACCAGCGAAGCCTCGAACAGCTTGCCGACACCTTTACCTGGCGTCGCTGCGTCGTTGGAAATCAGGGACAGCCCGGTCTTATGCTGCCGGACCATCTCGTCGAGCAGTCGCTCCGGCGTTCCGACGCCCATGAACCCGCCCACCATGACGGTCGCGCCCGATGGGATCATGGCAACGGCTTCTTCGATGGAGACGGCCTTCATGATTGAAACTCCGGTCGGGGCGTGTCGAAGGCGGCGGTGCGGGAATGTTGGTCGGCGGTTGCTTCGGTCCTTTGATCTGCGTCAACGCTCCGCATCATTCGTGAACGTGATACCGACGCTTTCCAGCGCTTCCCGCCAGAGCTTGCGCACGGCGGCGTGGCGCTTTTCGAGCGCCGCGCTCACGGCATCGCGCAAGGGCACCAGCTCGGGACCTTTCAGGAACAAGATTTGGCCCTGCAGCAGCCGGCCGCTCTCGAATTCGATGCGGCGCAGCGCCATGACGAAGGGGTCGTCGGCCTTGGCGTTCACTGGCAAAAGAGCCGCCGGCCGGATGCCGGCATGAATCGCGTGCGCGAGCGTCGCGAGGTGGATCGCGCCTGCAAGAGAACGGTCTGCAACGCCGTCGATCGGTGCGGGAAGCCAGGCGGTCTCCCAGGATGCAACCATATAACCCAGGGCAAGATCAGGCACCCATGCCGTCGCGCGCATCAGAAGCGAGACGATCTCGGCCTCACGGTAGAGCTGTGCGTTCAGTTCAGTCTGCCAGGCGGTGTCGAGCTTCAAGGGCAGAGTGAATGCGAACTGGCGCGCCAGCGCCCCATGGGCCGAGATCAGGAAGGCCGCGACGCGCGTCTGCTGGTTCGCCGGCACGCGGCCCTCGGAATCGAGCGGGCCGAAAAATCCGCTCATGTCGCCGTCCTCTGAACGGGGATCGCGCGCAGATGATCGTAGCCGGCCGGGAACGGCGTAAGCTCGCCGCCCGGGTCTTCCGGGGCGATCCAGACTGCCTTGTTGCCCTGCCAGTGCCCGGCCAGCACGTTCTCGGCGAAGCGTGCCAGCAGGTCGGCCGTGAGTGCGCCTCTTTCAAGCGTAAACGCATGATACGCCTTCGGAATGATCACCAATGCGCTGTCCGGAATTTCAACCCTGAGCGTTTCATGCAGAGGCCGCGGCGTCAGGAAGTCGAACTCGCCGTTGAGGATCATGGTCGGGACGTAGATCGACGAGAGCTGCGGCGTCAGTGGCTGAAAGTCGAGGAAAGATTCCATCAGGTTCTGAAGCGCGTAGACGTCGTTGACGAGCCAGCCCTGCCGCTTGACGCTGTCGAGCTTGTCCAGGAGCGGCGTCAACCATTGGTCGGACAGGTTCATGGGCAGCAGCAGATCCTGGAGATAGCCGGTGCCGCCGAGAATCAGTCCGGTGCGCAAAGCATTGCCGATCAGCAGCAATTGCGGCGAGAGTTCCGCAAAGCAGCTCATGGGCACCAGGCCGGACAGACGCTTGCCATGCGCGATGGCATAGCGCAGCGCGATCAGGCCGCCGAAGCTGATGCCACTGAGGAAGACCGGTCCGTCGCCCAGTTCGTCGATAAGGAGACGAAGTGCCGTAACCTGGTCATCCTGGTTGATGAAGAGGGCAGGCTTGTCGGATCCGCCTTGCCCCAGCAGGTCGAATGTCGCAACGCGAAAATGTCGGGCCACGAGTGCATCGCGGTAGGCGGCCCACAACTCGGCATACTGGGTCAGGCCGTTGACGAGGACGTAGGTGGGCGCGCCGGCCGGCCCTTCCAGCTCATAGCGTATCCGATATGAGCCATGATCGAGGAAAGGCATTGGGACGACCAGCCAGATATTCTGTCGCGCTATCCTCGATCCTCGGAAGAGGATTCCATTGAGTTAGATCAAGCCTCCCCATGTCGCCCCACCTAGCGTTTTCGCAAGAAACATCATCGGGAGGGATACGTCATGTCCGGGAGAGGCGCTCTGAGGCATTGCCTCGTCACCCTCGTTTTGCTGCTGGTCGGCACGGCCCTAGCCGTTGCCCAGCCCTTCACGCGGCGCTCGTCGCAGATGCAGCACGATGGTTTGAAGAAGTCCTACGAGATCTCCAACTTCCGCCTCGGGGGAAAGTACGATCTCACCAATCCGTCCAAATGGGAGAGCGGCGGTGAAGGCGGCGTCACGCTGGAATCGCTCGGCGGCGGTAAGCTGCGGACCGGCTACATCGCGATCGGCAATGCACGCCGCAACGCCGCCGGCGAGATCACCAATGCGATCGTCATCAACTCCTATTATTCGGGCGACTCCACCGACATGTACGAGCAGTGGGTCAAGGGCGCACCGCTCTCGGGCGGCGTGCCGATCATTGGCCCGGGCCGGCCGATCGATACCGACCGCTATTACGTGATCATGGTCGATCCGCTGGGTACGTGGGGCGCAAGCAAGCCGTCCGACGGCCTCGGCATCAAGTTCCCGCAGTACAGCTATTACGACATGGTGCAGGCCAACTACCGCCTGCTGCGCGACGAGCTGAAGGTTGCGCGCGTCGCGCTGGTGACCGGCGTGTCCATGGGTGGCACGCAGACCTATGTCTGGGGCGTCATGCATCCGGAATACATCAACGCGCTGATGCCTATCGGCGGCACCACGCAGTCGGACGGCGACGACCCCGTCGGCAACTGGACGTTCCAGATGATGACGGCGGCGATCGAATCCGATCCGGTGTGGCAGGCGAGCAAGGGCGATTATTACAAGCTGCCCAAGGAGAAGCATCCGGTCCCCGGCGTGGCGTTCGGCTGGTCAATTCTCGGCATGACGGGGTATGACTTCGCCTACCGCACGAGCCAGAACTGGGCTGCCGTCCAGCCCGAAATTTTCTATTGGGACTCGCCGAACGAGAAGGCCGGCTTGAACGTCACCAATCGTGCCAAGCTCTACGACGCGGTCGATCTCGTCTGGCGCAACCGGGTTGGCGAGACGCACAACGTCAATCCTTATCTCGGCCGCATCCAGGCGCGGACGCTGGTGATGCACATCACCAACGATCTCTGGCTAAACTTCAAGCTGGCCGAGAAGGCTGTCGATCGCGTGCCCGGCGCGGACCTTATCGCGCAGGAAAGCCCGGTCGCCCATTACGGCGTCTTCCCGATCATCAACCAGCGCAAGAACGATCCGAAATTCGTCGCCTTCATGGACGACGTCGCAGCGCTCGATCGTGCACAAAAGTTCGTCGACAAGAACTATCGCGTGCCTGGAGTGGCCGAGAAGATCGACCCGAGCAAGTCCTTCTGGAAGGACTTCGTGACCTATCCCTATCCGGTGAAATACGCCAACGCGAAGGACAAGAACGGCACCACCTGGCAGATCGGCTACATGGACGAATATGCGGGGACCGACAGGGACCCGAAGACGCTTGTCATCATCCATGGCAAGGGTGCCTTCGGCGGGCATTACGGCAACGTCATGCGGTATGCCCTGCGCAACGGAGTTCGCGTCATCGTGCCCGATCTGCCGCATTACGGCATGTCCGGACCCGGCAATCTCGACAAGAGCCCGGCACGCACCATGCAGGATATGCGCGAGGTCATCTACGACCTCGTGGTCAACCAGCTCGGCGTCAAGAAGGCCTACTACCTCGGCCATTCGCTCGGGGGCCAGTTCGTCATGGGCTACGCCTTGACGTGGCCGGATGCGGTGCAGGGGCTCGCCCTGGAAGCGCCGTCCGGCCTTGAGGAATATCCGCGCGACATCACCATCGCCAAGGACAAGAAGGCGCGCCTGTTCGACGACGCCTTCGGCCGTGACTTCGAGAAGTGGAAGCAGGCCTGGGACCAGACCGGGATCCTGGCCGCCGAGAAGGCGCGGAACGAGCAGAACATCCGCGACTTCTTCTACTTCAAGAAGCGCGACCCCGACACGAACGCCGTGTCCGCGGCCAAGAGCGGCTACTTCTTCGGCGACAGCGAATATGCCCGCTTCCACACCGAGCAGCGCGTCGGGTTGACCAAGGGCAACCCGAAGGAGCTCGAGCAGTGGTGCAACGTCTTCATCTTCGACGTCTACACGATCGGGGCCGAGCTCCAGCAGGATGATCCGAAGAATCTCTACGAGCGGCTAACACAGATCAAGGCGCCGATTTTCCTGGCCTTCGGCGACAAGGAGCCGTTCATCCCGACGCCCGCCTTTAACGGGCTGACGGACCTCGGACGCGACGTCATCACGCCGTTCATGACCCGCATGACCAATGCGGGCAACCGACCGATGCTGAAGGTCTATCCGGAGACAGGTCATTTCATCCACACGGACAATCCGGTCGAATATTCTGCCGACGTGGTGGATTTCGTCACCAAAGGCACCGTGGACACCTCGTCCCCCCTCGGCACCGACCGCATGATCAAGGGAGCCGTGGTCTCGGCCCTGCCGGTGGCGCCGACGCCGCCAGGCGCCGCGCCGACGGCCGGCTTGAACAAATAGGATAGACCGATGCCGAGAGTGCGGGCGGGCGAGGTCCAGCTGGGCTGGCGGGAGTGGGGAGAAGGCGATGTCACCGTCGTCTTCGTCCACGGCAATCTCGCCAGCAAAGACTGGATCGAGCTCGCCGCACCGCTGTTTCCCCTTGATCTCCGCGTCGTGGGGATCGATTGGCGCGGCTGCGGCGACAGCGATCGGCCAACGCCTACGACTGACTATTCCAACTACGCGATGCAGCAGCACGCTGAGGACATGCTGGCGGCGCTTGATGCGCTCGACATTCGGTATTGTCACCTGGCAACCCATTCGACCGGTGGCATCATCGCCGCGCGGATGCTGCTGATGCAGCCGCAGCGGTTCGGCCGCGTCTTCGCGCTCGATCCTGTAACGCCGCTGGGCATGTTATTCAGCGACGACCAGATTGGCGTCTTCCGCGCCATGATGGCAAGCAAGGAGCTGACGCGGACCGTCATGGCCACGGCGGCGTCCTCGCTGTTCGTTCCGGAAAGCATGGCCGCCAACGCAATTCCTCGCTTTCGCGCGGGCCTTGGGGAGTGTCAGGCGCTCTTCGAGCGGATCATCGAGCAGACCTTCGGCGTCTCGGAGGGAGTCTGGATCGGTACGCCGGTCAATCTGACCAAGGAGAAAGCAAGCCGCGAACTGGAGCGGCGCATGGCGGAAATTCGACATCCGCACCTGGTCCTGTGGGGCGAGCGGGACGGCTGGATTCCTCCGGCCGATCTCCGCGTCATGGCCGAGGCGATGCCGGACTGCCGGCTCGTGGTTGTGCCCGGTGTCGGGCACTCGATGAATGTTGAAGTGCCGGCTCTGTATGCCGGCTATTTCGGTGCCTGGTTTGGAGGACTTCGCGCGTAATCACCCAGCTCTGGAAGGAGGCTTGTCATGAACAATGGTCATCAGCCCGAGCCTTGCAGAGCCACGCGCGAGCGATGACCGATCAGGCAAGAACCGTGGGCAAGCCCGCTATGCACGTTTGAAGCCTGGTCGATCCTTATGTTGTTGCAGTTGCTGGTCGGTGGCTCGGTAAGCGTGGTCAATATCGGCCTTCACGCGCTTGTCACGATCGTTGCGGTTGGAATTGCCCGCGGCGCAGGGCTGCGGCGAACCGAGAGACCCAGGCTGCACCTGATGGGCGTGATGATCGCGACGGCTGCGGTGTTGAAGGTTGCGCACACGGTCGAAATCCTGGTGTGGGCTTGGACGTACGGCCTCGTCCGGGCCGCCGCACCCGGCAGCGATCTGCTCTATTTTGCCTTCGTCAACTATACCACGCTCGGCTACGGCGACATCACGCCGGTGCCCGAATGGCGGCTGATGGGTCCATTGACCGCCATGAACGGCGTCCTGCTGTTTGGGTGGTCGGCGGCAATCTTGTTCGAGGTCCTGCGCAAGACACTCGATCACGTCGGACTGATTGACATGCCTGCTTCGGGCTCTCGCCAACCCGATGCACCCATGCTCGGCCGCGGCGCAACAGACGACCCGGGCCCCCATGCCTGAACTCGCAGCATCGCGATGGGTTGCCGACTTCCTGTTCGGCTTTGGGGCGCTGTTTGCAATCATCAATCCGTATGGGCTGGCCTTCATCTTTTTCGACAGAACGAAGGGGCTCTCGGAGAAGGAGCGCGCGAAGCTTGCCTTGCGGGTTGCCTCTTATGCCTTCCTGGTCCTGCTGGTATCGCTGTTTCTCGGCAGCCAGATTCTCAACTTTTTCGGCGTAACCATCCCGGCGCTCCGAATCGCCGGCGGCCTCGTCGTGGCGGCGACCGGTTGGTCCATGCTCCACGCCATGCCGGGCGCAGCGGAGCCTCCCGTGGCTTCGTCGGCGGATCTCGCAACAATGAAACGGATGGCCTTTTTTCCGCTGACGATCCCGCTCACGACCGGCCCGGGGACAATTGCGACGGCGATCGCAATTGGGATAAGCCGGTCCGACAGCCTCGATGCCATGTTCGCATCGTCCATCGTCTCCATGGTTGTCGCGCTCACCGTGACCGCTGCGATCTACCATGCCTACCGGAAATCGAGCGCAATGGCTCGCCTGTTCGGCGAGGAGGGCACGAGCGTCGTGACCAAGCTGTCGGCATTTCTGCTGCTTTGCATCGGTGTCCAGATTATCATCACCGGCGCATCGGAGATCGCGCGCACCATTCTTGATGGAGCGTCGCGCGTTACCCAATAGGTTTTGAAGCGTTCAGGGTTGTAGATCAAGGCTCGCGAGCTGATGACGGTCGAGCAATATGATCTGGCGCTGCGTGTTCCCAACGAAGCCGAGCACTCCGAGTTCGTGCAGATGCGAGATGGCTCGCGACACCGTCTCCAGCGTCAGGCCAAGATAGTCGGCAATATCGCGCCGCGACATTGGCAGCGCCAGCACGCCTGCGGCGGTTAGCCGCTTGTCCATCTCAATCAGGAAAGCGGCGACCCGCTCCAGCGACGTCTTGCGTCCCAGCAGCAGCATGTGATCTTCCGCATGCTGGAGGTTGGTCGTGGTCATGCCGAGAAGGTTCTTGGCAACCATGGCGTCGCTTTCGGCGACCGTCTCCAGGCTCTGCCGTTTGATCAGGAGTACTGTCGTATCGACGACGGCCTCCGTGGTGAAACGGTGCGTCGTGCCGTTCTCAAGCCCGAAAATGTCTCCGGCGAGGTGAAATGCACCGATCTGGCGCCGGCCGTCCGACAGCAACTTATAACTTCGCACGGCACCGGTCTTGACCTGGTAGACGTATTCAGCAGGCTCCTTCTCGCCATAGATCTCTTTGCCCTTTTTGTATGTAATCTCGTTGAGGCGGACAATTGGATCTGAACCGCTGCTCATTCCCAGGGCGCGGAGCGAACTAGGGCGGGGGAGCGGATCGGTCGTGCGTACGAACATGGCCAACTCCTCAACGCCGATCGCGAATTGGTCTTAGTCAGGTATTCCATTATGAGAATTGAGAGGTAATACTCACGCCTCCAGGTTTATCTACGATAAAGGTGAGGTTTCTCACATTGTTCCAACGGACATTGTACCAAAGGACAGGCCGCGCAATTTCGTGCACGGAATGAGAAGCAGGGGTTGTTGTTAATTGGAAATTTGTTTTGCCGAAAGTTGTCGTTATCGGGAGTTCGGAATTGTCTCGCTTCGTCTACGTCGTGGATGACGACGCATCTTTTCGGACGGCCATCGAGCGGCGGCTGAAGCTTGCCGGATTTGAAGTGGCGACCTATGCATCGGCTCTGGATCTGCTGGAGTGTCTGCCTAGAAACGAACAGCAGGGATGCATCCTGCTCGATGTGCAAATACCGGGATTGAGTGGACCTGAGCTTCAGAGCCGCCTGCTCGAGCGGGGGTCATCGCTTCCCATCGTCTTTCTCACTGGCCATGCCGATACCCAGACGACCGTGCGGGCGATCAAGGCCGGCGCCGAGGATTTCCTGACCAAGCCTGTCTCGTCCGCGCAATTGATCGATGCGATCGAGCGTGCGCTGGCGAACCAATCCCAGGCTCGCAGTCTGCGCGACAAGCTCGATGGACTGCGTGCCCTGCTTGGCCTGCTGACGCCAAGGGAGCGCCAGGTCTTCGACCTGATCGTGCGCGGCAAGATCAACAAGCAGATCGCATACGATCTTGGAACGACCGAGCGAACCATCAAGGCGCACCGTCACCAGGTGATGGAGAAAATGCAGGCTCGGTCGCTGGCGGAACTGGTTTCCATCGCGGAACGTCTTGGACTGCTCGAAGCGAACGTCAACCTAGCGAGCCCGTAGGTATTTCAGTAGCTTTCCCTCATCGGGACAGCCGTGTTCCCAGGGACAATACAAAAGATTTGCGACAAGGTATTCTTTGGAGCGCGCTGGGTCTTTCGAGATTGACCGTGTGCAGGACACGCGATCCTCACGCCGCTTGATGGATGGCGTAGCGCATCGCAACCAACGACGTTGTATGGTCGCGTTGTGCGCGCACTGCTTCACCGCTATTCGACGGTTGCGTTCACTGTGATGACCGATCTGCCCGAGCCGAACGGACCTTTGCCTTCGCCATATATCGCAAAGGTGTCATTGCCCCTGTATCCGGATTTCGCGGTGTATCTGAAAGTCGTTATGTTGAGCTGTTTCAATATCCCGTGTGCAGGCTTGCTGGCAACGCCCGCGTTGTTCATTATGCCTGGAATTCGGATCGGGAAATTGCATGTTTCGCCGGACTTGATTGCGACATAGGCAGTCATGTCGACACCGAATACCGATGGATTGCCTGTGACCCGACAGTCGGACACGGCGAAAGCCGAAACCGGCGTAAGGCTGACGATCGCCGCTATGACCCACAACCGCATGTTGATCTCCCGTCTGGAGGTGACATCGAGGACAGTTGATTTCGAAGCGGTGAGACAACCATTGATATGAATCAAGAAGCCGGCCTGGTTCGCCGGAACGATTAATCGACAAATCGCTGCCGTGCCGCGCCTGTAGCTCGTCGCGATATTTGCTGCGACTGCACGCAGTTTGTCGATGGAGCAACGAAGTGAACACGATGAAGATCCGTGCAAGCGCGCCCCGAGCTGCCGGTCTTGCTATTCTTCGAGATCCTGCTCCAGCGTCTGCGCCGGCGCACCATTGCGAACGGACGCAAACCTTGCCAACGGCAGCGCGGTTGTCAGATTCAGAAGATTGGAATCGACGACCTCCAGCACGAGCCTCGTTCCGGCTTCCATCTCCTTAATGAGCTTCGGGTCGGCAACATCCGCGGCTATGCAGGCATTGGTCACGCACCAGCTATACGGCACCCGATAGGTGCCGCCCTGATCGACGCTCAGCTTGGCAGGGTGCCGCAGGTACATGCCAACAGGGACAAACATCTGTAATCGCGCCCTCTTGTCTCCTTCGCGCTCGATCAGGTCTATGCGCACTGCCAGCTGTCCGGTCGCAAAGCTGCCGGTGATCGACGTCCGGCAAAGCAGGGGCGCGCCACCCGCTTTGAAGCAGAGCTTTTTCCAATCGCCGTAGGTGATGTCCTTTGCCTCGCGCTGACCACGTGGGGCTTCGGCGGTCGTGGCGGTTTGGGGTTTCTGTTTTGCCGAGGCGATGCCGGGGGCCGCAGGGGTGGCAAGCAGGGCCATCAGCAGGATCGACAGGCAATGACTAGCATTGGTCATGGATGCACCTCTGGGATCGGCACTTGCGCGCTTATTTCTGCGCGTCGAGAAACTTCGCCACCAGCGGCGACCAGATCGGAATCGCGTCAGGTGAGCCAATCAGGAAATGTCCTTCGCTGCCGAACGACGGCACCAAATGGTACTCGGCCTTGCCACCCGCCGCGGTGAAGGCCTCATGCATTCGCTTCGACAGGTCGGGGCCGAAGAAGGTATCGTTTTCGATATAGATCCACAGCATCGGCACCCGCGACGTCCGGCCAAAATCAGCTGTCGCTTCGATCAGCTTGTCGGGCGCGCAATTGTTGTTCGGCTTGCCGCCGACGCGGCCACCGCGGCCTCCGGCAAAGATGATGACCGCCCTGACTTGCGGCGGGTTGACGCTAGACAGGGCGATCGAGGCCCAGCCACCGGCAGACTGTCCGACGACGATGACGTCCTTCGGTATGATGCGCTTCTCGGCTGCCAGGTAATCGATGATCCAGAGATCGACTTGAGCGACCGCAAGACCTGCGTCATGGAAATTGGGGTTGGTGCACTTGCCAATCTTGGAGAAGAACGGGCCGAATACCGCGCGCTCGGGTATGTCGATCGCGGCGGCGCCGTAGCCTGAACCGACTGGTGCCACCACCATGCTGCCCCGTTTGGCAAACCATTTCGCTGCATCACGGAATTCCACCAGCGGGAAAAAGCTGCGTTCCTTCGCATCGAGCGAGACGCCGTGGTTCATGATCACCAGCGGGAAGGGACCATTGCCGACCGGCCGGACGACATAGGCGAACATCGGCAAGGGCAGGGGCAGAGCCCAAATCTCTTCCTGGATGCGGATTGTCTCCGTCGTATCAGCGGAGCGGGCGGTGGGGGCCGCAGCGACGGCCACGAGAACTGCGGTCAGCCAGCGCAACAGGTGAATAGGACGCATGAGCGCTCCCCTCAGCCGGTGTAGGTGGCTGCCACAATGATTGGACCGAGCACGGTCAGGACCACGTTGCCGACCGCGTAAGGCACGGCAACCCCGAGCACAGGCGTCTGGCTCTCGGCGACCTCGCATGCACCAGTGACCGCGGCATCGACGGTCATGGCCCCGGCCAGTGCACCGCAGGTCACGACCGGATTCATGCGCAGCACGTAGCGGGCGAAGAGCGTCGCGACGATCAGCGGCACCAGCGTAATGACAAGGCCCATGCCGACCAGCAGCATCCCGTGCGCCTGGATCGCGGCCCAGGCGGCGGCGCCGTTGCCAAGCCCAATGGCGGCGATGAAGCCGCCGAGACCGAGATCGCTCAATATCTGCTGCGCGGCGGGTGGCAGCGCGCCCATGGTCGGACGGCGCGAGCGGAGCCACCCGCAGACCAGACCCGCAATCAGCGCGCCTCCGCCGCCGCCGAGCGTCAGTGCGACGCTGCCGATCTTGACGCTGACGAGGCCCGCAAGGAGGCCAACCGCGATCCCGGTGGCAAGGAAGGCGACATCGGTGCGGTCGCCGGCGCGCAGGATCTGGCCGACATTTGCGGCAGCCCGCTCGATGTTGCGCGTGCTGCCGACCAGGGTCATGACGTCGCCGACATAGACTCGCGTATCAGGGCTCAGCGGCACTTCGCGACCCATCCGGGTCAATGCGCGCAGGAACACGCCGCGCGCATTGCCGCCAACGCGTTCGGCCACGTCCTTGATGGAGCGCCCGTGAAGCTGGCGGTTGTCGACCAGCACCTCGACCACGTTGCCAGGGATCGCCTTGATGATCTCGTCCGCGTCGATCTCGGCGCCGATGATCGGCCTGGCCGCAACGATGGCTGCGGTTCGTCCCGTGATGACGATGTTGTCGCCGGCTTCGAGCGTCGTATCCAGATGAGGCTCGACGTCCACGCCCTGGCGGACAATGCGCTCGACCACAGTGCGGCTGCCGAGGTCTTCCTCGAGCGACTTGACGGTTCGGCCCGCTGCGGTCGAGACGAGATAGGCACGGGCCTGGAATTTTCGGTAGGCAAAATTCTCGGTCGATGGCGCTTCACCGCCTGAAAGCTCCGCCTCCAGCTTCCTCGCTTCGGTTTTCAGGTCGACCCTCATTAGTTTCGGCGCGACAAACGGCACGAAGAGCAGGGTCACGATGTAGCCAAGCACGTAGGTCACGGCATAGCCGGCGGCGATATTGGCTTCCTGCTGCTTCAACACGTCGCTCGGCAGGCCAAGCTGAGCCAGCGCGCCGGATGCGGTTCCGATCACCGAGGATTGGGTCAGTGCCCCCGCGGCGATACCGGACGCGGTGCCGGGATCAAGCTGAAAGCTGAAGGCAAATGCGAGCACGATAGCAAGCCCCGTGCCTCCGAGCACGAGCGCCATGGCGACCTGCGCCAGCGTACGCATGCTGAGCGAGGCAAAGAACTCCGGTCCGGACCGGTAGCCGATTGTGAACACAAACAGGCTGAACAGGATCACGCGCAGCAGGGACGGGAACGTGAAGGTCCCGAGTTGTCCGATCAGGACTGAGACGATCAGAATGCAGGCCGTGGTGCCGATCGCGAAACCGCGCAACCTGATCCGCCCGAGAAGGGTGCCGATTGCGATTGCCAGCAACAGAAAGATTTCCGGTGCGGCGGTGATGATCCACCTGACGGTATCCATGATCGCATTCCCCCGGCAGCTGCCACCGATTTGATTGGTGACCGCGGACGGTTTCTTGATCCAGATCAAGCCTTGCCGGCGACAAGGCGCGGCCAATCACGGCATGCGAAACCTGCCCCAGCCCGCATTGCCGCCATGAGTATTATGGAGGTCGCCTCTGGCGCGATCCGCCGCGACGAGACGGTCGAGATCGTTTTGCTGCTCGCCTTTGCCGGCGGCTTTATCGACGCTTATACCTGGATCATCCACGGCGTGATGGCGAACGCCCAGACCGCCAACCTGATTTTCCTCTGGGTCTATGCGACCGCAGGCGACTGGCCGAAGGCACTTCACTTCGTGCCTCCGATCCTGGCGTTTGCGGTCGGAATCGTGATCGCGGCATGGCTGCGCCGCATCGTCGGCGAGCGAGCCGGCGCAATCAGCACCTTGCTCGAGATCCTGTTGCTGATCGCGATAGGCATCCTGCACAACCGGCTGCCGGATCTCGCCGGCACGCTCGGCATATCGGTCGTCGCCGCCATGCAGGCCGCGGCCTTTAGCAAGGTCGAGGGCACGATCTGCAGCACGGTGATGATCACCGGCAACATGCGCCAGGCGATCGAGACGATTTTTGCGGTTGCGTCCGGAGGCGCGGCGCCAGGGACGTTGCGCCGGTCCGGTATCTTTTTCGCTCTGTGTGCGGTGTTCGGCTTTGGCGCAGCCGTCGGCGCCTTCGCCACCAAGGGCATTCCCGATCTCGCGCTCGCCATTCCCGTGGTCGCGCTGCTGATCGTTCTGCTGCGATGCGAGACGCCGCATCGCGAGGCGACGTGATGAAGGCCTCGCCCGAGCGGAGTTGGACCCGGCTCTTTCCGCCGGCGCAATGGCTCGCCGCCTATCGACGCGAGTGGCTGACTTCCGACGCCGTCGCCGGCATCACGCTCGCCGCTTACGCGATTCCCGTCTCGCTCGCCTATGCCGCGCTGGCCGGCTTGCCGCCCCAGATCGGCGTCTACGGCTACATGCTCGGCGGCATCGGTTACGCTCTGTTTGGCTCGTCACGGCAACTTGCGATTGGTCCGACGTCTGCGATCTCTCTGATGATTGCCGCCAGCGTCGGTGCACTCGCCGGTGGAGATGCAGCGCGCTATGTACAGATCGCAAGTCTCACAGCCTTCGCGGTGGCGGTGCTCTGTTTCATCGCGTGGCTGTTCAAGCTCAGCGTGCTGGTTCGCCTCGTCAGCGACAGCATCCTGATCGGGTTCAAGGCCGGTGCCGGGCTTACCATCATCATGAGCCAGTTGCCGAGCCTGCTTGGTGTCGCCGGCGGCGGGCACAATTTCTTCGATCGTGCCCTCAAGCTGGCAGGGCAACTCGGACATATCGACATTCTGGTGCTGACCATCGGCGCAGTCGCGCTATTGCTCCTCCTGCTCGGCGAGCGGCTTCTGCCGGGCAAGCCGGTCGGCATCACGATCGTGGCGCTCGCGATCGTCGTGGCAACGCTGCTCGGCCTGCCGGCGCTTGGTGTGCCCGTCACCGGAAAGATCCCCGAGGGTTTGCCGGGATTGGGGATGCCGGCATTCGGGCTTCTGCAGTTCGACGAGCTGTTTCCGCTCGCCGCCGGATGCGTCCTACTGGCTTACATAGAAGGTGTCTCTGCCGCCCGCAGCTTTGCCGCCAAGCACGGCTATTCCCTCGACGTCCGGCAGGAGTTCCTGGGGCTGGGCGCCGCGAACCTCGCGACCGCCTTTGGCCATGGCTACCCCGTCGCCGGCGGACTGTCGCAATCGGCCGTCAATGACAATGCCGGCGCACGAACGCCGCTGGCGCTGGTGATTTGCTCGGTGGCGCTTGGGCTATGCCTTCTGTTCTTCACCGGGCTGTTGACCAACTTGCCGAAGGCGGTGCTGGCGGCCATCGTCTTTGCGGCCGTTTACAGGCTTGTCGACCTCCGCGCGCTGCTGCGGATGTGGCAAGTCAGCCGGATCGACTTCTATGCCGCTGCCATTGCCCTGGTGTCGGTGCTGCTGCTCGGCATCCTCCAGGGCGTATTGCTGGCCTCGATTGCGTCGATCTTCCTGCTGCTCGCGCGAGCCTCGCGGCCGAACGTGGCATTTCTCGGCCGGCTGCCGGGAAGCGGTCGCTACTCCGACAGCGCGCGGCACGATGATGTCGAGCCGCTGGTCGGCGTCATTGCGTTTCGCCCGGAAGCCTCATTGCTCTACATCAATGCCGAGACGATCCTGGACACGGTGCTGGTCGCACTGCGGAACTCGCCGCGCCTCCACCTCGTAGTCTGCGACCTCTCGGCGTCGCCCTACATTGATCTCGCTGGCGCGCGCATGCTGCGCGACCTCAACGATGAGCTCGCGCTCCGCCACGCCAGCTTCTGCATCGTCGGCGCGCATGCGCAACTGCGGGACCTGCTGCGGGCGGAAGGATTGGCTGAAAAGACCGACAGCGGCCAATGGCTGCGATCGCTGGATGCCGTTTTGGGCGACGACCAGCACGCTTCGAGCAGGCGAACGCCATAGCGGCTCCGTGTTGCGATGCAACTGGCATCGCAGCGATCGCGGCCTGCTCAGAATGGCGCGACCGTTGACTTGGATCAATGGTGCATCCGGCGCCGCACCCACGATCCCGCATCAACCTTCGCCTCAGGGATCGGGAGAGACGCATGTCCAAAGACGCCAAGCCCACACAGAAGCGCATTGATCAGTTCTTTTCGGGCCCGGGGGCACGGGCAGACGATTGGCGTGATCTTGTCGACGCTGCGAAGACGTGGGCTCGCGGCGGCGACCGAGCAAAATACGATGCAGCACTGGCAGATCTCTCGGTCACCGAGGAGTTTCACGGCTATCCCGGCCTGCAATTGATGGCGGCGCTGCGTGAAGCGGCGGCCGCCGGCGATGGGGCAACATCGCTTGCCCTTGCGACCCGGATCACCCAGGCGTTGGCGACGCGATCCTTCCGCCAGCATGCCGGCGACTGGAGCGCGAAGGACGAAGGCAATGGCGATGTGCCCGAGCTGGTCCCACCGACCTTTGGTGCGCATACGACACGCAGGCCCTATTTCGAGACCCTGATCGTCACCGGGGTATCTCCAGGCCAATGGCCGGCGCTCGCTGCCGAATGGCGCAAGCTGCGGCGCCCGGTCGATGCTTTCATTTATGAGCCGGTCATCGTCGGTAGCCTCGAAGACGCCTTCTGTGCGACGATGCTCAATCCCAACATCGGCGCTGTCATCATCAACGAGGGATTTGGACTGCGCTCGCGGCATAACGCGCCGGTGCTCCGCTCGATCACGGCCACGGCAGGCCTCAACGACGAGTCCGACGCGTCCGCGCTGCGGCTTGCCCAGATCATCAAGCGTGTCAGGCCCGAGCTCGATCTCTACATGATCTCGAATCGCGACGTCGAGGAGCTCGCCGGAAACCCCGAAGCCAGCGTGGTCCGTCGCATCTTCTATTCGGTTGAGGAACTTCTGGAGCTGCATCTGTCGATCCTCGAAGGCATCCAGGATCGCTACGATACGCCGTTCTTCGACAATCTGAAGAAGTACGCGCAGCGCCCGATCGGGACGTTCCACGCGCTGCCGATTGCCCGCGGCAAATCCATCTTCAAGTCGGACTGGATCCGCGACATGGGCGAATTCTACGGCCCGAACCTGTTCCTGGCCGAAAGCAGCGCGACCACGGGCGGCCTCGACAGCATGCTGGAGCCGACCGGCAACATCAAGAAGGCGCAGGAGAAGGCAGCGCGCGCGCTCGGCGCTGATCGTGTCTTCTTCGTGACCAACGGCACCTCGACCTCGAACAAGATGGCGGTGCAGGCGCTGCTTGCGCCGGGCGACATCGCGATTGTCGATCGCAACTGCCACAAGTCGCATCATTACGGCATGGTGCTCGCCGGCGCTCAGCCGCTCTACGTCGAAGCCTTCCCGATGACCGAATATTCGATGTACGGCGCCGTACCGCTGAAGACGATCAAGCAGGCGCTGCTTAGCGCCAGGGCCGACGGCCGGCTTGAGCGGGTCAAGATGCTGGACCTCACCAACTGCACCTTTGACGGCCATATCTACAACACCCGCCGAGTGATGGAGGAATGCCTCGCCATCAAGCCCGACCTGATCTTCTTGTGGGATGAAGCCTGGTTCGGCTTCGCGCGCTTCTCGCCCTTCCTGCGCCGGCGCACAGCCATGGGGGCCGCCAACGAGATCGAGGCCTGGATGCACGATCCGAAGTCGGTCGCGGCCTATGAGAAGCAGCGGGCCGAGCTCGGCAAGACTCCGTCGGATGACGCGCTGCTCAAGACACGGCTGATTCCAGATCCGCGCCAGATCCGGTTGCGCGTCTATCAGACCAACTCGACCCACAAATCGATGTCGGCGATCCGGCAGGGTTCCATGCTCTCGGTCAAGGACGTCGAATTCCACACCGTCGAGCAGCAGTTCAAGGAGGCCGTCTTTACTCACGCCTCGACAAGCCCGAACCAGCAGCTCATCGCCAGCCTCGACATCTCGCGGCGTCAGATGGAGCTGGAAGGGTATGGCCTCGTCGCCAATGCGATGGAGATCGCGCTCGCCATCCGCCACGCCGTCAACAACAACCCGCTGCTCTCGAAGTATTTCCGCATTCTTGGCGCCGACGTCATGGTGCCGGCGCAGTACCGCCAGAGCGGTTTCACCGATTATCTCGCACCGGGCGTCAACTGGGCGAATACGCTGAAGAGTTTGGACGAGGACGAGTTCTGCCTCGATCCGACCCGGATGACGCTGGTGTGCGGCACGGCCGGCTACGACGGCACCCAGTTCAAGGGCATCCTCGCCAACGAGTACAACATCCAGGTCAACAAGACCTCACGCAACTCGGTGCTGGTGCAGTCCAACATCAACAACACCCGCAGCGACGTCGCGCATCTGATCCGCGTCCTTGCCGAGATCGCGGGCGAGGTCGATCGCGGACTCGCGCAAGGCGGCGCCAACGCGAAGAAGACGTTCGAAGCCCGGGTCAAGAGCTTGATGACCGACGTGCCTGACTTGCCGAACTTCTCGCATTTCCATCCGAGCTTCCGCGGCGATGCCGGCACCAAGACCAATGAAGGCGACATCCGCAGCGGCTTCTACGCCGCCTATGACGTGGTGGGCTGTGAGCACATTCGCCTCAACGATCCCGAGATCGACCGGCGGCTGAAGGCCGGGCCCGAGCTCGTCTCCGCCAATTTCGTGATTCCCTATCCCCCGGGCTTCCCGATCATGGTGCCGGGGCAGGTCATCACCCAGGAGACGATCGACTTCATGCGCAAGCTCGATGTGAAGGAGATCCATGGCTACGACGCCAAGGAGGGGCTGAAGCTGGTGCGCACCGAAGCCTTGGCGAAGCTCGGCAGACCAAAGCCGACGGCAACGCCGAAGCTCAAGGCCGCGTCATAATCCGTTAGAGGGGACGACCATGCAGCCGTTCTTTACATTCTTGCAGCAGAATCCGTATCTGTTGCTGTTCTTCGTCGTCGGGCTCGCCGTTTATATCGGCCGGGCCAGCATCAAGGGCTATGGCCTCGGTATGGTCGCCGGTGCCATCGTCGTGGGCGCCGGGCTTGCGGTCTGGTCTTCGAGCTACGGCGTGAAGCTCGAGCTGAACAATTTCACCAAGAGCTTGTTCTACTATCTCTTCATGTACGGTGTCGGCTTGCGGGTCGGGCCTTCCTTCCTCAACAGTTTGAGGGGAGACGGCATCAAGTTCGTGTTCCTGGCGGTGGTGTCGAGCGTTCTCGGCCTCGCGCTGGTCGTCATGTTCGCCAAGCTTTTCGATCTCCCGACTGGCGCCGCCGGCGGCATGTTAGCGGGCTCGCAGACCATGTCGGCTGCGATCGGCTCGGCTGAACAGGCCATCACCTCGGGTGTCGTCAAGCTGCCTGAAGGCATGAAGCCCGAGGATGCGACGGGCATGATCGCGCTATCCTACGGTATCACCTACATCTGGGGTACCGTCGGCATCATCCTGATCTGCAAATACCTGCCGCGCTGGTGGGGCATCGATGCCAAGGCGGCGGCGAAAAAGTACGAGAAGGATTTTGGCGTCAAGGATCTCGAGGGCGGCGGCCTGACCGGTTATCGGCAGTTCGGTCTGCGTGCCTATCGACTGGAAAATCCGGCGCAGGTCGGCATGAGCATCGCCAAGTTCCGTTCGATCCATCCGGAGTACCGCATCGTCAACGTGGCGCGCGGTGGCGAGCCACAGGGAGCCGATCCCGATCTGGTGCTGCAAAAGGGCGACGTCGTCGCGCTCGGCGGCACGACCGAGCATCTCACCGACAAGATGGGCCTGATCGGGCCCGAGGTGGCCGATACCGCGGCGCTCGGCATTCCCATGGATCAGGCGGATATTCTTGTCACCAACAAGGAGATGGTCGGACGGACCTTTGAATCCTTCCGCGACACGGCGATCGCCGGCCAGTTGCAGGTCACCAAGGTCGAGCGTGGTGGTGTACCTTTGGCCGCCGGTCTCAAGACCGAACTGCAGCGGATGGACATCGTCTCGGTGGTCGGCCTCAAGTCGGCCGTCAATGAGCTCGGCGAGATGTGGGGACGCATTGCGCGGACCAACACGTCGACCGACCTGTTGACGCTGGCCGTGGGCATGATCCTCGGATTCCTGATCGGCCGGATCGAATTCCCCGCGTTCGGTGCCAAGATCGGCCTCGGCAATGCCGGCGGCCTGTTGCTGTCCGGCGTGATCGTATCTTCGATCGTGTCGCGGTTGCGCTTCTTCGGCAACACGCCGAACGCGGCGCGCAACGTGCTGGAGGATCTCGGGCTCGTCGTCTTCGTGTCCATCGTCGGCATCAATGCCGGTGCCGGACTCCTGGCGCAACTCACCGGCGCGATTGCCTTGAAGATATTCATCGCCGGCTTCATCGCCTGCACGATCCCTCCATTCATCGTCTGGGCGATCGGCTTCCATGTCTTCAAGATCAACCCGGCCGTGCTGATGGGCGGCGTTGCCGGCGCTCGGTCGCATTCCGGGCCATGTCGTGAAGCGGCAGTCGAAATCCAGAGCACGGTACCCTGGATCGGATTCCCGGTCGCCTATGCCGTCTCGGGCATCCTGCTCACCGTGTTCGGCTATTTCGCAATGATCCTGGCTCAATAGCCGACGCAACAAATCAAAAGGGAAAGTGACATCATGAGAAAGCTTGCTATCGGCGCCGTACTAGCTACCTCGCTCGCCGTCGTTGCCGGTTTCAGCACGCCATCGCGTGCCGACACCGGCCAGGTCGCCGTCGTCTTCACCAAGGGCGGCTTCATCGTCGGCGTCGGTGGCGGCGAGGGCGTGTTGCTGTACCGGGGCAAGAAGTATCCGTTCACTGTCTCTGGCATGAGCGTGGGCTTCACAATCGGTGCCTCCACGACCAAGTTCGTGGGTCGGGCCCTCAATCTCAGAGGGCCGGCATCGATTGAAGGTTCCTACGCTGTGGGCGGAGCAGGCGGGGCCGTCGCAGCGGGTGCAGGTGCCGTGCAGCTGCAGAACGCCAATGGCGTGATTCTTCAACTCAGTGGTCCGAAGATCGGGGCGGAAGTCTCGGCTGCAGTCGGCGGCGTCACGATCCGTCTGAAATAGGCAGAGCAAACGGGCTCACAACAAAACGGGCCGCGCCACCGCAGCCCGTTTCATTTCGGGATCCAGGGCGTTTCAGTATCGCTCTTCAACGAATTTCAGACCACGCAGGCTGGCCTGGTCGTTATAGCGTCCCTTATGCGACCGCGAAGGCAGGTTGACCTTCTCCCGCTTGATCTTCTTGTAGGGAATGGTCTGCAGGATATGCGAGATAGCGTTGAGGCGCGCGCGCCGCTTGTCGTCGGAGCGGATCAGTCGCCACGGCGCATGCTTGGTGTCGGTCGCCTCGAACATCATGTCGCGCGCGCGGGAATAGTCGTACCAGCGGCCGAACGACTCGGTATCCATCGGGCTCAGCTTCCATTGTCGCAGCGGATCCTCGATGCGCGCCTGGAAGCGAAGCTCCTGTTCCTCCATCCCGACCTCCAGCCACAGCTTGATCAGGACGATGCCGGCGTCCACCGCGAATTTCTCGACCAGAGGGCACAATTCCAGGAAACGCTTGTGCTCGGTGGGCGAGCAGAAGCCCATGACATATTCGACGCCGGCGCGGTTGTACCAGCTGCGGTCGAAGATTACGATTTCGCCTCCGGCCGGAAATTGTTCGATATAGCGTTGCATGAACAGCTGGGACTTCTGCCGGTCGGAGGGCGCGGGCAGGGCGCAGACGCGGAACACGCGGGGGCTCACCTTCTCGGTCAATGCCTTGATCGTCCCGCCCTTGCCAGCGGCGTCGCGGCCCTCAAAGATGATGATCACCTTTAGTTTCTGGGCCTTGACCCATTCCTGAAGATGGCAAAGCCCGACCTGGAGCTTCTCCAATTGCTTCTCATAGTCCTTCCGCTTCATCCGCTCCGCGGGCTCGCCCTTTGCCATCCGGTCCTCTCACCAGTTCGAGCGGCACTCAATCCCCCCAGGAGATGACGATGCCGATATCGCCCGGTACGCCGCCGGGAAAGTCGATGATCTGATACGCGATGCGATAGCCGCGCGGCTTAAGGTAGTCGGTCCAGAGCTGGAATATCTCCTTGGGAATGCCGGTGAGCGTGTCCTCCCAGCCTTTTTCCATCTGGTTGATGGCCCGGCCCTTGTCGGTGCACAGCGTGTTGGGGAAACGATAGACCTGGACCTCGGTCAGGCCGTTCCGCACCGCACGCTGGATGATGGTCGAGGCCAGCTTGATTTTCTCCTCCTCGGTCTTGCCGGAAGGTTTACTGAGCCGTTCAATCAGTGCGCGTTTCTCCGCCTCGGCGGCCGCAGCGGCGCGCGCGTACGCGTCGGCCTTCTCGGCCTCCTTGAGGGCTGCTTCCTTCCGAATCTGAGTGGCATTGGGAATGAGATCATCGAGGCCGGACATGACTGACGGCTCCCTGCTTTGGGGTGTGTCCACTTATGCGCTGACGGAAGGCTAGGTCCGGGTGGAGACGCTCCCTTGATCCAGATCAAGAGCTGCCCTCTGCCAGGGAATGATCGTGACCGTAGCGGGCCGCGGTCGGCTCGGTCGCTTGTGGGAGATTATATTGGGCGAGCAGCTTCATCCGATGGCCCCGCATCATCTTCCCTTCTACCTCGCACCGGGAAGCGGAACCGACACGATGATGGTCGTGATGGGCGTGTTCCTGATCGGTACCGTGCTGTGGGTCGGCACGCTCTACTGGCGCCTACACAGCCTGCCGGAGCGTATGGCGCACAAGTCGCAGAAGCTGCAATTCGAGATCGTCGCCGTGCTTGGGATCATTTCGCTGTTCACGCACATGCACGTCTTCTGGATTGCCGGGCTATTACTCGCGATGATCGATATTCCAGATTTCGGCACGCCGTTGCGCAGCATCGCCAATTCCGTTGAGAAGATCGCCGATGCGGCGCCTGACGAAGAGGAGCCTGAGCAATCAGGCCCGACGCGTCCACCGGTGGTCAGTCCCGAGCGGGAGAAGGAGCGCGATCATGCTTGAGCTCATGATTTGCTCCCTCGTCACCATCCTGCCCGACTATCTCTACCGCCGCTACGGCCAGGGCAAGCGCTTCGGCAAGGAGATCACCTTCTTCTCGATCTGGTACGAGCTCCGTTGGGGCATCACCGGCTGCCTGATGCTGACGGTGTCGCTGATCACGATGATTTTTTACTTCCACCCGACGACGTCGTCGGCAACACTGTATTTTCGGACCGTGCCGATCCTGCCCGAGGGTTCGGGCCGCGTCGCCGACGTCAAGGTTGGCTTCAGCGCTCCCGTGAAGAAGGGCGACGTCCTGTTCACGCTCGATAGTTCGAAGCAACAGGCCGCGTACGAGACTGCGAAGCGAAAGATCGCGGAGATCGATGCAGCCGTGCTGGCGGCGCAGTCCGAGGTCGTCAAGGCCGACGCGCAGATCGGTGAGGCGAAGGCCAATTATCAGCAGGCCAAGGACGAGCTCGACGTCAAGACCGAGCTGCAGCGCCGCAATCCCGGAATCGTTCCGCAGCGCGACATCGAAAAGCTCCAGGTGCTGCTCGATCAGCGTCAGTCCAGCCTGGACGCGGCCACGGCAGCGCGGCAATCCGCCTCGCTGCAGGTATCCACCTTGTTGCCGGCGCAGAAAGCCAGTGCAGAGGCCGCGCTCGATCAGGCCCAGGTCGACCTCGACAAGACCTTCGTGCGCGCCGGCGTGGACGGCAGGGTCGAGCAGTTCCTTATTCGCCCCGGCGACGTCGTCAACCAATTGATGCGGCCGGCCGGCGTGCTTGTTCCGGAGGGCGCCGGTCGCAAGGCGCTGCAGGCGGGCTTCGGCCAGATCGAAGCGCAAGTGATGAAGGAAGGTATGGTGGCGGAGGCGACCTGCATCTCGAAGCCCTGGGTCATCATCCCCCTCGTGATCACGACCGTGCAGGATTACATCGCCGCCGGACAGTTTCGGTCCGGCGAGCAGTTGATCGAGGCTCAGAACAACGTCCGGCCTGGCACGATTTTGGTGTTCCTCGAGCCGCTCTACAAGGGCGGGCTCGACGGCGTAACGCCGGGCAGTAGCTGTATCGTCAATGCCTACACCAGCAATCACGAGGAAATCTCGGCCAAGGATACGCCGACCAGCCGGAAGGTCGCGCTGCATGTCGTCGACGGCGTCGGCCTGGTCCACGCACTCTTGCTGCGCATCCAGGCGTTACTGCTTCCGATCCAGACCCTGGTGTTCAGCGGCGGCCATTGAGGGCACAAGAAAGGCCAATCGAATGAGTTCACATCATTTCTTAATGGTGCTCGGCGCGATATTGGTCTCGCTGCTACTCATGTCTGGTCGCACTGATGCCTTGGACCTTAACGGGGCGTGGGTCAGCGATGCCGACAATTGCGCCAAGGTGTTTGAACGCAAGGGCGCGCAGCTTGGTTTTACCGACATGTCGGATGTCTATGGCGGCGGCTTCATCATCGACGGTGACCAGATCATCGGCAAGTTTGCGCGCTGCCGTATCAAGACAAGGAAAGACAGCGGGGCGAACGTCAACCTGATCGCTAGCTGCGCCACCGACATGATGCTTTCAAGTGTTCAATTCAGTTTGAAAGAGCTGGATGCGAACAGTCTCGCTCGCTTGTTTCCGGGTATGGAAGATATGGAAATTCGCTATCAACGCTGCCCCGCCAGATAGCGACAGGCTCGCTTCGCTTGATTCATGTCAAGCAATGCGGCGCAGAGGATGCGTTGAATTCCGTCACCTCGGGAGGATTGCATGAGCCAAGCAGCAACCATACGAACCGCAATTGGAGCAGTCGGCACGGCCTTGCTGCTCGCCGCCATTTCACCGGCCTGCGCTGATGACCCGGCGAAGATCCTCAAGTCGATGGCCGATTATCTGGCGAGCCAGAAATCCCTGTCGGCTTCGTTCGACAGCGATATTGAGATCATTACACCTGAGCTTCAGAAGATTCAGTTCGCGAGCTCAGGGCAATTCAAGCTGAGCAGGCCCGACAAGTTGCGGGTCAGGCGCACCGGCGGTTACGCCGACGTCGAGCTGGTCTATGACGGCAAGACGGTGTCGCTCTACGGTAACGACGCCAAGTCCTACATGCAGGCAGATGCGCCCGACACGGTGGACAAGGTGATCGACACGCTTCAGGCATCGTCGGGCGCAGCCATGCCAGGCACCGATCTGTTGCTCTCCAATGCGTACGAAGAACTGGTGCAGACCGCGACGGAGGGCAAGCATATCGGCCACGGCGTGGTTGACGGCGTCGAG
The DNA here is from genome assembly GCF_056429085.1 of Bradyrhizobium sp. CFUWI. NCBI lineage: Bacteria > Pseudomonadati > Pseudomonadota > Alphaproteobacteria > Hyphomicrobiales > Nitrobacteraceae > Bradyrhizobium > Bradyrhizobium sp. CFUWI. The sequence continues at coordinate 331,925 of NZ_JBWJZE010000004.1, read as the reverse complement.
TGCGAACATCTGGCATTCCGTACAGCCGACACCGACTGGCAGATCTGGATCGAGATCGGCGCCAGTCCGGTGCCCCGCAAATACGTGATCACCAGCAAGACGCTGACCGGTGCGCCGCAATACACGCTGCGCATCAAGGATTGGAAGACCGACGCCTTCGCCGATCCCGACACTTTCGTGTTCAAGGTGCCCGCCGGCGCGACCAAGGTGACACTGGATTCGGCGGCGATGATCGAATTCGACGAGCTTCCCCCCGGCACACCTTCAGGAGCCAAGAAATGATCATGTTGCGGAAACTGTTGATCGGCACTTCGGCGGCAACCGCCTTTGCTGCCGGCCTGTTCTGGAATGACACAGGCGGAGTCTTCGACCGCAGCTTCGTTGCGGAGGCTGAGGCCAGGGTGGGCCGGCCGCTGACACCGATGAGCTATGCCGGTGTGGCCCGGCGGACGACGCGGCGCGCGGTGGTCGGGGCGGGCGTCGCGGCGGGCGCGGCCGGAGCCTATTATGGATCGTCTTGCGTTCAGGTCGTCGATGCTTACGGACGCATCGTCACGCGCTGCTGAGACGAGTTACGGTCGCGCGGACGCTGGCGGCGCTATGCAATTCCCGCTAGAATTTCTCCGGAAAGCGGCGTTCGAACCCGCGCGGGAATGATGATGAGCGCGAGCGGGACCAATCGGACCGTTAAGTTCCGGCGGGCCACGGCGATCATGCTGTGGCTCGGCCTGATCCTCGCTGCATGCACCCCATCTGGGCCGGCCGGCGCCGAACCTCGCTATCGCGAGCTGAAGCGCGTGCTGCTGCTGCATTCCTTCGGGCGGGAATTCCGACCCTGGAGCGAATATGCGCGGAGCATCAAGGCCGAGCTCGAACGGCAATCGCCTTGGCCGCTCGACATCCAGGAGCACACGTTGCTCACGTCACGCTTCAACAATCCAGGTCCCGAAGCGCCTTTCGTCGAATATCTCAGCTCGCTCTATCAGGGTGCGCCGCCCGATATCGTGGTGAGCATCGGCGCACCTGCCGCGCGCTTCGTGCAGCAATATAGAGCGAAACTGTTTCCCGATACACCGACCGTCGTGACCGTGGTCGAGCAGCGGCTGGTGAATCCTGTTGATCTCACCGACCGTGACGTCGTCGTGGCGGTCCGCAACGATTTCGTGGCCGCGTTCAACAATATTCTCCAGCTCCTTCCGGATACCAGGACGGTGGCCGTCGTGATCGGTGCCTCGCCGCTGGAGAAGTTCTGGATCGAGGAGGTGAAACGAGAGCTGAAGCCGCTGGAGGGCCGGATCGACCTCGTTTGGTACTCCGACCTGTCGTTCGACGATATCCTCAAGCGTGCGTCAGTACTTCCACAGCATACTGTGTTGTTCTGGGGGCTGATGTCGGTGGACGCCGCGGGCATCGTGCACGAAGGCGACATCGCCCTGCAAAGCCTTCATGCCGTCGCGAATGTGCCGATCTTTTCCTACCAGGAACCGTTTTTCGGCGGCAGCACGGTCGGAGGTCCGATGCATTCCGTCTCCGAAACGACCTCGAAGACCGTCGACGCCGTGACAAAGATTCTTGGCGGCGAGAAGCCGGTCGATATCACCTACGCGCCGATTGGATTTGCCCGACCGAAATACGATTGGCGGGAACTGCGGCGCTGGGACATCAGTGAAGGCAATTTGCCGCCTGGCAGTGCGATCCTGTTCCGCGAGCCGACGCTCTGGGAAAGGTACAGGTGGCAGGTGCTGCTGTTGGCGAGCGTGATCCTGGTGCAGAGCGGCCTGATCGGTGGTCTGCTGCACGAGCGCAGGCGCCGCCAATGTGCCGAGGTCGAATCGCGCCAGCGACTTGCCGAGCTTGCCCACGTCAACCGTTATGCGGCTGCCGGCGAGCTGACGGCCTCGATCGCGCACGAGCTGAACCAGCCTCTCGGCTCGATCCTCACCAATACCGAAACCGCAGAGCTCATGCTGAAGGGCGCCTCGCCCAACCTGGAGGAGATCGGCGAGATCCTCGCCGATATCAGGCGCGACGATCAGCGGGCGAGCGAGGTGATCCGCAGGCTGCGCAGCGTTCTGAGGAAGACGCCGTTCGAGGTCCGGGATATCGAGCTCAACGCGACAGTGCGGGACGCGATTGGGCTTGTCGTTGCCCTCGCCAACGGACGGAGGATCGCATTGACCTTCATGCCGGTCCTCCTTGATCTTCACGTCAAGGGCGACCCGGTCCAGCTCCAGCAGGTCATCCTCAATCTGGTCATCAATGCGATGGACGCGATCTCGGATGCGGAAATGGTCAAGCGCGAGGTTAGCGTGAGCACCGTGCGGGCCGGCGCCCACGCCGAGATCAGAGTCGCCGACACTGGTCCGGGAATCGCGGCCTCCGATCTCGCGAAGGTCTTCGATCCGTTCTTCACCACCAAGCCGCAAGGGATAGGTATTGGGCTCGCGATCGCCAGGACGATCATCGAGGCCCATGACGGCACGATCTCTGCCGCGAACCGATCCTCAGGTGGGGCGCTTTTCACGATCCGGCTCCCGATCATGCGCAGATAGCTGAAACCATCATGGCGGCACGCCGAAGGCGTGACGCCATTTCATTGATCTCGATCAACAAACGTCTGACGGCCAGCCCGATCCTCCCGCTCGAACGTGCAATGGAGGGAGTGATGTTTCGCTGCTGTAAGACTTTTATGGCGCTTGCATTGGTCGTTGCGGTTCCCGTTGCAGCGACGGCGCAGACCCCAGCGCCGGTGTCGCCGAGCACACAGGCCCAGCCCGCCACTCCGCCAGCTCCGACCGCAGACCTGTTGAAGCCTGAGCAGCTTGAGGCATTGGTCGCGCCGATCGCGCTCTATCCCGACGAACTGCTTGCCAACGTGCTGGCGGCCTCGACCTATCCGCTCGAAGTTGTGCAAGCGGACCGCTGGTTGAAGCAGAACAAGGCTCTGAAGGGCGATGCGCTGAAGACCCAGGTGGACAAGCAAGCCTGGGACGACAGCGTCAAGGCGCTCAGCAGCACCGCCGACGTCCTGACCATGATGAGCGACCAGCTCGAATGGACCAAGAAGCTCGGTGACGCCTTCCTCGCGCAGCAGGCGGACGTGATGGATGCGATCCAACGCCTGCGCAACAAGGCCTACGACAACAAGAAGCTGGTCACGACAAAGCAGCAGAAGGTCAGCGTCCAGTCTCAGGAGGGCAAGCAGGTCGTCGTCATCCAGCAGGCCGATCCCTCGGCGATGTACGTGCCGTATTACGATCCCGCGACGGTCTATGGCGGCTGGCCCTATGCGGAGTACCCGCCCTATTACTGGGGCTACCCATCCTATATAGGCGCCGGCATGGTGGCGGCCGGCATTGCCTTCGGCACCGCCTGGGCGATCGGGCGCTGGGGCAATTACTGGGGCGGCGGCTGCAACTGGGGTAACCGTAACGTCTACGTCAATCATCGCACCACCAACGTCGGCAACGGCTGGCAGCACAATCCGGCACATCGTCAGGGCGTGCGCTACAACAACACCAACGTTCAGCAGCGTTTCGGCAACAACAATCTGAAAGCCGGCGCGTCGGATCGAATGGATTTCCGAGGCCGTGACGGCAATCAGGTGCTGCGTCCGAGCCAGGGTGCGGGAGATCGCGCGGGTGACCGGGCCGGAGACCGCGCTGGAGACCGCGGCGATCGTTCGGGAGCAGGTGATCGCGCCGGTGCAGGTACGCGAGACCGGCCGGGCGGCGGCGATCGAGCCGCTGCGAGTGATCGCGCCAAGGGTGCCGGCAACCGGACCAAGGGCGGCGGTGATCGTGCGAAGGCTGCAAATCGCGCCGGCGGCGGTGCGGCCAACCGCGGCGGCGGTGGAAATCGCGGCAGCGCGATGAACGTCTCGTCCGGCCGCTCCGCGGCCGCGGCGTCGGCGCGTGGACGATCCAGCATGGCGAGCATGCCGCGCGGCGGTGGCGGACCGAGCATGGCCGGCCGTGGCGGCGGCGGAATGTCGATGGGCGGTGGTGGCGGATTCCGCGGTGGCGGCGGAGGCGGCTTCCGCGGAGGCGGCGGCGGCGGCCGGCGCTCGGACATGGCGCTGAAGCATGATGTCGTCCTGCTTGGCCATCTCGGTAATGGGCTCGGCTACTATCGCTTCAGCTATATCGGAAGTGACAAGGCCTATGTCGGCGTCATGGCGCAGGAGGTCGAACAAGTTGCGCCGAACGCTGTGACGCGCGGCAGCGACGGGTATCTGCGGGTTTATTACGAGAAGCTTGGTCTGAAATTCCGCACTTACCGCGACTGGATCGCCGACGGTGAGAGGATTCCTGCGGAGGTGACGCCATGACAGGTCTGACATCGTTTCGTCGTGCCTTGTTGCCGGGCATCATGGCCCTGGCGCTGCTTGGCTCCGCGTCACAGGCACAGCAATCCTACAAGACACCGGAGGACGCAGCTACGGCACTTGCGGCCGCGGTCAAGAGCGGACCGCGCGATATCCTGAAGGTGCTCGGCAAGGCAGCCGAGGACCTCGTCTTCTCCGGCGATGAGGTTGCCGACGACAACATACGCCAGCGCTTCGTGTCCATGTATGACGCCAAGCACGGCATCAAGGCCGAGGGCAATAAGACCGCGACCCTGTTACTGGGGCAGGACGATTTCCCGTTCCCGATTCCGCTGGTCAACACCAGGACCGGCTGGGAGTTCGACACCGACGAGGGACGCATCGAGGTGCTTCGCCGCCGCATCGGCCGCAACGAGCTCGATGCGATCCAGACCGCGCTCGCTTTTGTCGATGCCCAGAACGAGTATGCCGACAAGGATCGCGGCGACGGCGCCGGCGTCTACGCGCAGCGCATCGTCTCTTCACCCGGCAAGAAAGACGGCCTGTTCTGGCGCGACGACAGCGATCCGAGCCCGCTCGGCGCGCTCGTGGCCGAGGCTTCGAAGGAGGGCTATCGCGCCGGCGATGCCGGTCCTGCACCGTATCATGGCTACTACTTCCACATCTTGAAGGGACAAGGCCCTGACGCGCCCGGCGGCGCGCTCAATTACGTCGTCAAGGGCAAGATGATCGGCGGTTTCGCGCTGATCGCGTGGCCTGCGGAATACGGCAATTCCGGCGTGAAGACCTTCCTGGTCAACCATGCCGGCACCGTCTACGAGAAGGATCTCGGCAGCCGAACCGATTTCGTCGCCTCGCGTACCACGCTGTTCAATCCCGATCAGACCTGGAAAAAGGTCGATGCCGCAAAACCCTTGAACGGCGAATGATGCTGCGAGGGCGCGCATCTCCCGTCGCCGCGGTCGTCGTGCTGGCGCTCGCCCTTGTCGCGCCGTGTACGCAATCCTTCGCGCAGGCCGCCGGGCACGTCCACGCCAGGATCGTCAAAGCCGGCCTCCTGGTCGGCGGCGGTGCCGGCAGCGGCGTGCTGACCTATCGCGGCAAGACCTATCCGTTCAAAATCACCGGCATGAGCGTCGGCATCACCGCCGGAGCCACCGTTGGCCGGCTCGACGGCTGGGCCTCAGGCATCCGCGACGTCAGCGATTTCGCCGGCACCTACAGCTCTGTCGGCGGCGGCTTTGCCCTCGTCGGCGGCGCCAACGGCGTCCAGCTGCGCAACGAGAAGGGCGTGAACATGGTTCTGCGGGGACCCAAGGCTGGCCTCGAACTCGCGGCCAACGTCAGCGCGATCACGATAAGCCTCAAATGAGATGCACGGAGCCTTGTTGAGGTTGTTTCTGGTGCGAACCTGGTGCGGTCTGCGATCCATCAGTCTAGTGGCCACTCGTACGGTGGGGGCCCATAGCCGACGCTATCGGGTGAGGAACGGAAAATGATCTTCGCAAGTAGCATGTCGTTTACGAGCGAAGCTGGAAACGCTATCGGAGCCGCTCCACCTTCGCCGCCATATCGGGGACGCGGCTTACTCTGTAGGTCGCGTTGCTGCATTTGAGAACCCAGACCTCGTGGTCGGGCTTCGATCGCTTCGCGTCCTTCACTGCACTGAGCGGCTTGCCGCAATCATTGCCTTGCATGCGTATCTGGGCAGCCAGCATGACCTGCGGCGTCTCCTCGATCGCGCGTGCGGGAGATCCCACGAGACTACTTCCCGAACTGCCGACGGCCAGAGCCAGGACGATACCAACGAGCTTCGACATATATCCCTCCCTCTCAAACGCTACAGGCCTTCTTTCTGGTCAACCGTGCTGTCGGTATTTCTCCCGGTCCTCGCAATAAGCGGCGGGCTTGAGTGCCTTCAGAGCAACATCGAGTGTCAAATCTGAGGGTACAGTACCATAGAGCGAGACATTCTATCGCGGGTTGATACACTGTCATTTGCTGGCGGGGACGACAAGCAAATGACGCGATGCATCTCCGAACCAAAGTCTCGTTATCGGCTCATCCGCGCAGCTTTCGGCCTGGCTACGGCGATGGCCGGATTCTTGTCCGACGCTGCGTATGCCGACGAGGACGGCGTCTCGTACTGGCTTCCGGGGCGTTTCAGCAGCCTCGCGGCAGTCCCCGCGGTCCCGGGCTGGTCGATGGCCGAGGTCTACTATCACACGACCGTGTCCGCCTTCGGTAACGCAGCCGCGGCAAGAGAAGTTCGCGTCGGCCGGATCCCCGCTAACGTCAATGTCGATTTGAGTCTGCGTCTAAACGCGCAGGCGGATCTTGTCTTGCTCAACCCAACCTATACGTTCGCGACGCCGGTGCTCGGCGGACAATTGGCGATCGGCATGACCGGCCTGTTTGGCCGATCCGCTGCAGCGCTCGATGGAACGCTGACAACGGCAGTTGGGCCCTTTGCGACAACACGCACCGGCACCCTCTCCGATTCGGTCTCCTCCATCGGCGACCTATATCCGCAGGTGACGCTGAAGTGGAACGCTGGCGTCCACAATTTCATGACCTATTTGACCGGCGACATTCCGGTTGGCGCATACTCTGCAAATCGTCTTGCAAACCTTGGCATCGGTCACGGCGCGATCGACGGCGGCGGTGGCTACACCTATTTCAATGAGAAACTGGGGCACGAATTTTCGGCGGTTGCCGGGTTTACCTACAATTTCAAGAACCCTGACACGCAGTACCAAAGTGGCATCGATTTCCACATCGATTGGGGCGCTTCGCAGTTTCTCTCGAAGCAGCTCTTCGTCGGGGCGGTCGGCTACTACTACCAACAGATCACGGACGATTTCGGCCAGCCCCCGATCCTGGGTGGTTTCCGGTCGCGCGTGGTGGGAGTCGGTCCTCAGATCGGATACCTGTTTCCGGTCGGCGACATGCAGGGATATCTGAACCTGAAAGGGTACGGCGAGTTTGCCGCAGAAAATCGGCCGGCTGGCTGGAACACGTGGCTGACTTTCTCGCTGTCGCCGATGGCGCCCACGAGCACTGCGGCGCCGACGCGGCGAATAGCTACGAAATAAGAGAGGCACGCGGCGGTGCGACCAAATCACGCAGCGAAGTCGCTGCGCCACGGCACATGACAACTAAAAATTGCGGGAAATACTGCGAAGCAAAAGTCGTCGGGAATCAACAAGGTTTCCCGTAACATTGGCTAAGTCGCACGAGCTGCATTCTTCGAACGACTTGCTACAGCGCGGGCGCGACGTGGAACAAGATCATGGCCGGAGCTGGCGTGCTGTGCTAGCGTCGTGCTCGTAGAGGCTGACGAAATATTTTTTCGCACCCACGTTTAGCGACAAGCACCTTATCACCAGCAAGACCAGCGCATCCGTTTCGATCTCTGCGGACGCCATGCAGCGTTTTCGGCAGGCGATGTTGCATGTCCTTCTCGCGCAGTAGCGCGACGGCCCTGTGGGATGAAGATCCCACGCATCATAGTGAAGGTCAGAAAGGGTGTTTGACATGCTCCTGCGGGTCCCAGGACTGACCTTATCTTTCTGCCTTGCCGCGCTGTCGGCTCAGTGAAGGGTGAAGCGTCAGAGCTTTGGCGCCGACGTTCGATTTCTCGCCGGCCACCGATCGGCTGCTTGCAGACAAAATCATCGGGAAGCCTGCCGAACCTCCCAAACAGGAGGAGGCAAACATGAAGCGTGCAAAACTGGTTCAGATCGCTGAATTACTGGCAACGATGGTGTTGGGGGGTATGGAGGCAGACGTTGCGCAACACCGCCGGTCTCGCATTCCCTGAAAACAATCGGTACGTCCACGGCGGCGGTCAAGCCGGAGATCGTGTCTTCGCTGTTCGTATCGAATTCCCGTGGAAATCAGAAATCGCCAAATCGTAAGAGGAGGATTCGACATGTTTCGAGGAATTCTGACGCTGATAATTTCTCTTTGCCTCGGCGCGGCGGCCGCGCCTGCCGCGCGGGCGCAGGGCACTGCATCGGCCATCACCGAACAAGAGGCGCATGCCATCGCGGTGGATACCTATGTCTACTTTTACTCGTTGATGTCGATGGACATCACGAGAAAGCAATTCACCAACGGCACGACCGATTTCCGAGGTCCGATGAATACCTTTGTCAACGTGCCGGAATACCCCCCGGCGGATTTCAAGGGCGTTGTGCGGTCGAACTTCGATACGCTGTATTCCGCCTCCTGGCTGGACATGACCAAGGAGCCCGTCGTCATCTCCGTACCAGATACAAATGGGCGCTACTATCTGCTGCCGATGCTCGACATGTGGACCGACGTCTTCGCATCGCCCGGCTGGCGAACGACGGGCACCAAGGCCGGTACGTTTCTGATCACACCCCCGGGCTGGCGGCCCGATCTGCGCGACAGGTTCGCGGAAGAATTCAGGCTTCCGGGCGACACCCAACGCATTGAAGCGCCGACGCCCTATGTCTGGGTGATCGGCCGCACCAAGACGGATGGCCCGCCGGATTACGATGCCGTCCATAAGATTCAGGCCGGTTACAAGGTCACGTTGCTTTCCGAGTACGGCAAGACACCGAAGCCGGTCGAATTCAAGCCGGACCCAGGCATCGACATGAAGACGCCGCCGAAGGTCCAGGTCGACACCATGTCGGCCGGCGTGTACTTCGCCAACGCCGCAGAGCTGCTCAAGCTTCACCCGCCGCACGTTACCGATGAGCCGATCGTCGCGCGGATGAAGAAGATCGGCATCGAGCCTGGCAAGAGTTTTGACATCGGCAAGCTCGATCCGGTGTTGCAACGGGCGCTGGAGACCGCACCGCAGGATGGCCAGAAGCTGATGGCATGGAAAGTGCCGACACTGGCGCGGGTCGCGAACGGCTGGTCGATGAACACCGATACGATGGGTGTCTACGGCAACTACTATTTGAAGCGAGCCATCGTCGCCCAACTTGGGCTGGGCGCGAACCTGCCCGAGGATGCCATCTATCCGCTCAATCTCGGCGACGAGACCGGCAAGCCGCTGGATGGAGCCAACAAGTACACAATTACGTTTGAGAAGGGCGCCGCCCCGCCGGTCAATGCCTTCTGGTCGATCACGCTATACGACCCCGAAGGTTTCCAGGTCGGCAACGTGCTCAACCGTTTTGCGGTGAGCAGCTGGATGCCGTTCAAGTACAACGCAGACGGGTCGCTCGATATTTTCTTCCAGAGCGATAGTCCGGGCAAGGACAAGGATGCCAACTGGCTTCCGGCGCCGAAGGGAGCCTTCAATCTGACCATGCGCCTCTACAGCCCGAAGTCCGATGCGCTAACCGGAAAATGGAATCCGCCGCCGGTCGTGAAGACGCAGGCGGGAACGGTGGGCTTGGCTCAATAAAAGTTGAATTGAACGCCGGCGCTTTGGCGCCGGCGTTCGACCGCACGAGCACAAACACCTCTGGAAGACCGATCGTTCGAAGCTGAAGCGGGTTGATCCTGAAGGAGATTCACATGTTGACCAAACGTGAACTGCTTCGCACTGCTGCAATGACGACGATCACCCTTGCAGCGACAAGGACCGTGCCGGCGTTTGCCCAGGCCAGCGCCGACCGACCGGGCTTCATGAAGGCAAAAGACGTTGCCGAGGCAGGCTTCATCTACGGCCTGCCGATCGTGATGAACTATGCCGTCATGTATGAATACGCCGTGGATCGCAATTCGGGGCAGTTCAAGGCGCCGTTCAATCAGATAAAGAACGAGCCCAACGTGTTCACTTACAAGGACACCGCCATCGTAACGCCGAACAGCGACACGCCCTATTCATTCGTGTGGATGGACCTGCGGGCGGAGCCGATCATTCTTTCCGTTCCGGCAGTGGACCCTAAGCGCTACTATTCGGTGATGCTCTGCGACGGCAACACCTACAACTACGGCTACATCGGTAACCGTGCCACGGGAAGCGAGGCCGGCGATTACATGGTGGTGGGGCCGGACTGGAAGGGTGCGACCCCGCCTGGAATAAAGAAGGTGTTCCGGTCAAGCACGCAGTTTTCAGTTGCCGGCTATCGCACCCAGCTTTTCAACGCCGACGACCTCGACAACGTCAAGAAGGTGCAAGACGGGTACAAAGTACAGACGCTTTCTGCCTATCTGAAACAACCGGTCACGACTGCCGCGGCGACAATCGATTTTCCAAAGATCGACAAGGAGCTCGTGAAGACCAATTTCTTCGAATTCCTCGATTTTGCCCTACAGTTTGCTCCCGTCCAGGAGAACGAGAAGGAAATGCGCGCAAAGCTTGCCACCATCGGCGTTGGACCCGGCAAGACCTTCAACTTCAGAGACCTGCCGCTGGAGCAGAAGCTCGAAATCGGCCTGGGAATGAAGGAAGGGGAGCGGAAGATCGATGAGGCTGTCGCGTCGGTCGGCAAGGATGTCAACGGCTGGCGGGTCAGTTCGTTGCCGGGCGATAGCGCGCATTACAACGGCGACTGGCTGAAGCGCGCTGTCGCCGCCAAGGCCGGCATCTACGGCAACGATGCAGTGGAGGCGGTGTACCCGCTCACTCGCACCGACAGTGATGGCCAGACACTCGATGGCAGCAAGCACACCTACACGCTGACATTCGCTCCGGGTCAGCAGCCGCCGGTGAATGCCTTCTGGTCCATCACAATGTACGACGGAAAAACGCAGCTTCTCATCGAAAACCCGATCAACCGGTACCTGATCAATTCACCGATGCTGTCCGGCATGAAGACCAGCACCGATGGATCGCTGACGTTCTACATCCAGAACAAGTCACCGGGCACCGACAAGGAAGCCAATTGGCTGCCGGCTCCGGACGGCCCGATTTATCTGGTGATGCGGCTCTACTGGCCGAAGACAGAGCCACCTTCGATCCTGCCCGCGGGCGAAGGAACCTGGCAGCCGCCCGGAATAAAGAGGGTTTCGTAGAGCTGCAAATTTCAGCCCGTGTATTGGTCCCGCCGCCGGTGAACTATTTGACGCCGTCGGGAAGTTTTGTCGTGATCTCGCGGGTCGTTGAGGTTGCGCCCAACGTGTTCGACCAGGTCACGTGCCGGAGACCGCAATCTCGCCCTGTCCCACCGATTTCAAGGACGGCAAGCCTGCCAGCGAGGGCGGTGCACAAGGCCTGCTTCTCCTGCCACGAGCCTGCTAAGGATCGCGACTACGTCTTCATCCGCTACGCCCGTTGATATCCAAAGCGGAGGCGGCGGTGCGCTTCGCTGCCGAGCTCGGTTACGCGGTCACGGTGGTCAGCGACGCCATCGCGAGCTACTCGGATCGGGAGATGCACGCAGCGCTGGAGTCAACATGCCGAACTGCGCCAGTGCCATTGTGACAACGAACGAAGCTGTTGCCGTGATCTCCTCCGGGTGAGCCTTCGCATGAGCGTCAATTCCAGGTGACATACATTGGGGTGCAGGCCAGCGCTGTCACCACAGTCCAACTGCCTGGTTGATCATATTCGATCTCGCATGGCTTCTGCACTCAGCAGCCGATGCTGGAGCGACTCTGGCGAACGTGTCCGATGTGACGCGGCTTCAGACATGCGGGGATGGGGGTGTGCGTCACGCAATGGTGAGCATACCGATTTGCCATTCGCGCAGCTGTGATTTTTCACAGCGTGTTTTTCCCGAGCGCATACCCACCTAATGTTCATCCAAGAAACTCGAAGGAAACGCGTTCAACAGAGCAGCCGATTCGAACCAGCGCGAATGCTCCGCACAAAAACAACAGCCGTTAGGAGCACGACCATGACTGGATTCAGGACCTTTGTTATTGCAGCGATGATGTCGATTGGCGCGATAAGCTCTGCAAGCGCCCAGTGCCCATTGTGGGCGACTCAAGATCCAAATTCGTTTCAGGCGCAATATCCCGATCGGGATGTGTTGAACGACTGCGAACTGACTCCAGCAGGCAGAATGGGCCTGGAACGCCCCGGCGGCGCGGCTCCCGTGTTTGGGCCCAACAGGGCTTATGAGACAGCGCCTGGCGTTGCCCAGCACCACGGCTTTCACCACCGATCGCGGTGAGCATCTGAAAATGGATCCGGATGGTCGGATTGCGGCGGAGAAACCGTAGCGCGCCAAGTCGAATGACCGAAAATCAATCCGCGCACCTTTCGGTACACGACCGCTCTCAGCGATTGCTAGGTGCTTGATCCCGCTGGTGGGCCCGGCAGGACTCGAACCTGCAACCAGACTGCATGAGCGGCCTGGATCAGCAGAACGCCCTTGTTTTTTCGAGGTTTTCTACGTCGACAATTTGCGATCTTCTGCGTTCGTTCAGGTTCATGCGGGACCCAATCGGGACCCCGACAGGACCCGAAGAACAAAGGAGAACGGCTGGCATCATATGAGATCAACCGCCATGCCCTGCGTTCCAGCCAATGCTGTGAATCTGCTTCCGTTTTCGGCGGCATAGGGGACATGGCTGGACTTGCTATTTCCGCGAGAGGTCGTAGATCAGCGATTAGACCCACAAGCTCATGAGTCCTCTCCAGTTAAGGCAGGACTATTGTCGGCAAGGATAAGCGAATCCGCTGCGAGAAATCGGCTCCGCCATCGGCCGCCTGTGCGGCTTCGTTGATCAGGGATCCTCGCCTCAGTTCATCAAATGGCAGCGTCGTGTCTATCCGGCCCGAGTGGTACAGGTAGCTGTCGATCAGTCCGTTGAGGAGATGGCGAATGTCGAACCGGCCCCTCCGGCCGGCCGCATTCGCATAGCGCACGATGTTGACCGTACAGCTGTTGGTCAACAGATGATAGAACTCTGGCTGATCGGCGAGTTCGTTGATGCGCGTCAAATAAACCAGCAGTAGACGGCGCACGTCTTCGGCCGATGCATTGAGGCGATACAGGTACACCGGCTCCTGACGATGGTTGGTACGCACGCCTACGACGTCAGGTTCTTCACCTACGACGTAGATTAACTCGAATTGCTTGAACAAGGAGGCAACGGGCGCAAAGCCTTCGCCGACTTCGGGGCGCGTCTCGATGGAGATAGCCAGTGGCGGCGTATTGTCGAAGATAAAACTCACGAACGTGTGTCCGACCGGCCCCTCGGCAAAGTAGGAAACGTAGAAATCAAGGGCAATCAAGTGCGACAGCGACACCACGCGCTCCTCGTAGCGCACAGTAAAGTCGTTCCGGCTTCGGTAGTCGAAGTTACGTACACCGGTCAGGCGCACGTGGTCGCCTTCGATAACCGCGCGCGGCATCACCGCGACTTCCGGCCGCCAATGGCGGTTGTGCGAGGGTGGGATTGCGATCCACCATGCGACGACAGCGGAAAACATCACGAGGAAGACAACGGACATGCGCCGTTGGCGCGAGAGCCAGAGCGCCCAAATCGCGAACGCCGCAAACGCTCCGGCCAAGATGGTACGTGGCCCGCCCCAAGGCAAGTTCGAGTAATAGATGGCCAGAACGGCCCATGTGACGAGTACGATCCGGCAGAGAAAGCCAATTATTTCGGTCGACCAGCCGAACGACGTGGATACGAACTTCCGGACTGAACTCACCTGCCTCCTCCTGCCGCATCAGTGCCGAACCCAGAATCGGTGCGCCGGACACCGGGGCGAGCGCACTATATTGCTAGAGAGGCGTCAGCCGGCAGTGTACACTGATTGGCGCCTCTTGCTTGAGTTGTGGTATAGACCGGACAATCGGGCCGCAATCTTGGTGAGAGATAATAAGCGCTTTTGAGAAATCAAAGCTGCAACAAAGCCTGCCGCTGCCTCCGAATACAAGGAGCCGAAAATGCAGCAAGAGCTTACCGAGGCTTCCTCCCGCACGCCCGTTCTCGTTGACTTTGCCCTGCAGGGCGGCGGCTCTCACGGCGCCTTCACCTGGGGCGCTCTTGACCGGCTGCTCGAGGAGGACTGGCTGCGCGTCGAAGCAATTTCCGGGACCTCCGCCGGAGCGATGAACGCCGCAGTGCTGGCGGACGGATGGACAAAGGGCGGAGCCGCGGGTGCCCGGGCGGCGCTCGATGTCTATTGGAGACAGGTATCGCAAGCAGCGTTTTCAGTCCCTTGCAACGTTCGCCTCTCGACCGTTTGATGGGTCGTTGGACGCTCGACACTTCTCCGCTTTATCTTGCGATGGACATGACGTCGCGCGTCTTCTCACCCTACAATCTCAATCCGTTCGGCCACAATCCGCTGCGTGCCATTCTCGCCAAAAGCATAGACTTCGAACGCCTCGCGCGCTCCCCGGTGCGGCTGTTCGTTACCGCTACCAGCGTCCGCACTGGCCGCGGGCATATTTTTCGCAATTCGGAGATCACTCCAGACGTTCGTTCTCATGGCATCCGCGTGTTTGCCGACGATGTTTCAGGCCGTTGAAATAGACGGTGAATTTTTCTGGGACGGCGGCTATGTCGGCAATCCGACCATCACACCGCTCGTGAGAGAGAGCGACGCCCACGACACGATCCTGGTGCAGATCAATCCACGCGAAGACTTTTATGGGAAGCGCCGCCGGCTTCTTTGCGCAGTTCTTTCCACTATTTTTGCTTGGGGCGTTATTTGGAAAGCTAATGGAGGATAGCGGATCGGTTGGAGCGATCGCTAGCTTCATGACTTACCAACTGGGTTCGCAGCGAGCGGTGCTTGCTGTCGTATGCGCAGGAGCACTCGTCACCTACGGCGGCGTCAGCCTTTTCGTCGCTTTTTCGTGCTTGCACCAATGGCGCAGCAGCTGTTCCGTTCGGCTGACATTCCACGGCGTTTGATGCCTGCCGCAGTTGTGCTGGGCACATCAACGTTCACCATGTCGGCATTGCCAGGCACGCCGTCGATCCAGAATGCTATTCCGATGCCCTTCTTCGGGACGACTCCATTCGCTGCTCCGGGACTGGGCGTGCTGGCATCCCTGATCATGCTGGCATTCGGGCTTTGGTGGCTCAATCGAGAAGAGACGGCGCCAGAAAACATGCTGAAGGCTTCGGCGACGACGTGCTGTTTTCACCAGATCGTCTCGCCGACGACGAAAAGCTTCGAGAGCGCGCCACGGCGTCACGCGACTTTGATCCGGCAGAGATTTCGCGTGGTCAGATGACCGATGTCCCGCCGTCGTTAGCGTTCGCCGCGCTGCCCCTCGTCGTTGTCATCGGTGTCAATCTCACAATGTCGGCTCTCATCTTGCCTCTCTCGATACATCATTCCTCGCGGAAGCTCGTTGGGGGGAACATCACTGGCGGCTGTTGGTGGCGTTTGGGCCGTCATGACGGCCCTGATATGTGCGATTGCGACCGTCATTGCGCTCAACAGGAAGCGGCTGCCGACACCTCGAATGACGATGGATGCCGGCGCAAATGCATCGGTTCTTCCTGCGATCAGCGTCGCAAGTCTGGTCGGCTTTGGCGCGGTGGTCGCGGCGCTGCCCGCCTTTGGCGTGGTGCGGGACGCGGTGTTGAATATCGGCGGCGGTCCGCTCGTCTCGTTGGCGGTCGCAACGAACCTGCTCGCGGCACTCACGGGGTCGGCATGGGGCGGACTAACGATTGCCCTTGATGCACTCGGAACGACTTACATTCAGCGCGCTGCCGAAGTTGGCCTCAATCCCGCGCTGCTGCACCGCGTAGCAGTGATCGGTTCGGGCACACTCGATAGTCTACCGCACAACGGTGCGGTGGTTACACTGCTCACCGTTTGCGGATCAACCCACCGTGAAAGTCGGCATCGTCGGTCCGATCATTGCGCTCGCCGCAATCATCATCCTTGGCTCATCATTTGGCTCGTTCTGATCCCTGACGCGGGAAGCGTGCTGAAGCAGCGATCAACGCCGGCTCAGCAGGAGCCGACGATGCTTTTGAATGGGAATATCGGCCAGATGCTGTCTTCCAATGTGTCAGGTTACCTGTCGTTTAAGTTCCAGGAATAACACGGTAAAGTTGCCATCCGCGAGCCGGGAAGCTGCCCTCATTTTTGCCGGCTTTTGGTTGATTCGAAGGGCCGCGATCGGACTGCAAGGATGTGCCACACGCGTTGAGTACGTGGAGGACGCGTCATGAGAAAGGTCAGCTACCTTGCTCTTGTCATCTTAGTTCTTTGTCTTTGCGCACCCACCATGCCCGCTGTCTCGACAGCATTGGCACAAAGCGTGACGATCGACCGTGACGGCATCCGCATCGATCGCAGATCGCGTGGAATCGATCGGCGTGAGGCGATACGCATCGCGCAACGGAACGGCATCAATCGCGTGAGAAGCGCGAGTGTGCGAGGACGACATTGGATTGTTAGCGGCGAAACGCGACGTGGGCGCGACCTTTTGCGACTAACCATCGACGAGCGATCCGGCCGAGTTGTCGGAAGGCGATACATTCATCGCTAGGTTTGGGATCGCGCAGGAAACGTGTGGCGAAATTGAGTTGCTTTCATAAGCGAGCCTGGCTCCCATTCGCTCGAGCGAAATGCCTGCGATCTTGTGGCGTTTTCTTGCAACAGATCACGCCAACCGTCATAGGCTTTGAACTTCGGTCGGAACAGTGAGGCGCGCGAAATGAGAAAATGGTTTCGACAAACCGCATTTTCATCGCTGCTTTCGGCCCTATCCATTGGCTTCTGTCAGCTAAGCGGCGCACAGGAACAATCCGGCGTCACGCTTTTCGAGAACGTTCGCATCTTTGATGGCAAGAGCGCCGCGCTCTCCGCCCCGTCAAATGTCCTGATCAGGGGCAATATTATCGAGCGCATCTCGACCGCCCCAATTGCAGTCGATCGCCGCGCCGATACACGCATCATCGCTGGCGGCGAGCGCACGCTGATGCCCGGCCTCATCGACAACCATTGGCATGCGATGTTGATCCGGGTCACACCGGCACAGTCGCTCGGCGACGTCGGCTACCTCAATCTCCTGGCCGGCGCCGAGGCCACCGACACTCTGATGCGCGGTTTCACTACCGTTCGCGACGTGGGCGGGCCGGTGTTCGGTCTCAAGAGCGCCATCGACGAGGGCATCGTCAAGGGCCCGCGCATTTATCCGTCCGGCGCCGTCATTACCGTCACGAGCGGGCATGGGGATTTCCGCCAGCTCACTGACCTGCCGCGGACGATCGGCGGCATGCCCACCCGCATGGAGCAGACCGGCGGCGCAATGGTGGCGGACAGCCCCGACGAGGTGCGCGTGCGCGCCCGCGAACAGCTCATGCAGGGCGCCTCCCAGGTCAAGTTGACGGCGGGCGGCGGAGTGTCGTCCCCCTTCAGTCCGATCGACGTGACCACCTTTACCGAGCCCGAACTGCGCGCCGCGGTTGAAGCGGCCGAGAATTGGGGCACGTACGTCGCCGCACATGCCTTTACAACGGCTGCGATCCGGGGGGCTATTGCGGCTGGCGTGAAGTGTATCGAGCACGGCTTCCTGGTGGACGAAGCAACAGCCAAACTGATGGCAGAGAAGGGTGTTTGGCTGAGCATGCAGCCTCTCCCCGAGGACTTGAGACTGGGCTTTCCAGTCGGCTCCGTCCAGCGAGCCAAGGCCGATGAGGTCTGGCCCGGCATAGCCAGGTCCTACGAATTGGCGAAGAAGTACAAGATCAAGACGGCGTGGGGCACGGACGTCCTATTCTCCGCCGCGCTGGCACGCCAACAAGGGGCCATCCTCGCCTCGCTTTCACGCTGGTACACCCCCGCGGAAGCGCTGATCATGGCGACATCGACAAACGCCGAACTGCTGGGGCTGTCCGGTAAGCGGAATCCTTATCCCGGCAAACTCGGCGTCGTGGAACAGGGCGCACTCGCGGATTTGCTCCTTATCGATGGAAATCCATTGGACAATATCAACCTGATTGCCGATCCCGCCAACAACTTCAAGATCATCATGAAGGACGGAAATATCTACAAGAATACGCTAGCCCGTTAGACTAGGATTCTGTGAACAAGCATGTCGACTGCCGATTTGCGATCATTCCATGCCTAATCTGCGCGCACCGTACAAGGCATAGCGAGCGAAGCAGGATTGACTCGCTGCGCTGCGAAACCTGCTATCCGGGCATAGCGGACTTTGGCAAGCCTTCCGCCGGCAGATTTATAGTTTCACGGCCTAGATTGCTCGAATGCTGCGAGTACGGATGGTTGGCTTGGCCGCCTCGCGGGTGCCGACGACGCGCTTGGGCGTCTCCCGCTTGCGAGTGATCGCCCCGGACGCCTCCTTCAAGTAATCGGAATGGTGATGACCGTAGGTGTCGATCATAACCTTCACCGCTTGCCATGGGTCAGTGCCTAGCTGCATGAGCCAGGTCGCTGCCGTATGGCTTAGCGTGTGGAGAGTAACATTGCCGTCAAGTCTGGCAGCGGGCTCTGTCGGGAAACCAAGCAAAATCAGCGGTTCTTGATCGAGATCATGCACGTTTTGTATAGGTTTTGCCTGCAATCGCGCCGAAGAGCCTGCTGCTGTGGGGGGCCGGTCGGCGTTTCGAATTGCGCGACGATGCATTAGTGCCACTGATTTGCCCGACGTGTCAAAATGATCTCGCTGGATTCGCTTCAAGCATTTATGCCAGCGACCACCGGCTACTTTGCATGGGGTTGTTTTTCGATATTTTGATTGGGCGCAGGGTGGCTTGCCGAGCCGTAGCTCGCGTGCAGCGCCCGCCTTCACCCAAGTGGGCTTCGGCGCGGCAGCCTTCACTCGCTTCGCGAGCGAAGGCTGGTGGGCCCGGCAGGACTCGAACCTGCAACCAGACCGTTATGAGCGGCCGGCTCTAACCATTGAGCTACAGGCCCCGCCGCGCGGCGGCTCGCGGGACTTGCGCGGCCGGCAACGGTGCGCGGTTCGTTTACAGGGATGGAGGCGGGGGTGCAATGCTGGCCCTGGCGGGCGGCAACACCCCGGCGGCATCGCTGCTCATTTGTAAATAACCGAAATCGGGCGTTGATGCCTGCATAGCCCTGTTTTGCCCGACGCAAACTGTTCTTGCGACGGCCGACTTTCTCGGGTCAGGTAACCCATTGAAATTGTTGGCCTCGTCTACTGTGCATGGGGTTGTTTTGCGACTTTTGACGCGAGGGGGCCTGTCGGTCCCCTCCGATGTCTGGCCGGCGAACGGCGGGCTCGCGGCTGGGCCCTTCGCTAATCCACCGAGACCCCGGCGAACTCCACCACCTTGCGCCACTTCTCGGTCTCGTCGGCGACCAGCTTGCCGAACTCGGCGGGCGTCATCGGCTTGGGGATGCCGCCGGTCTCGGTGAGTCGCGCGACCAGCTTCGGGTCCTTCAGCGCTTCGCCGACGGCCTTGTTGAGCGTCTCGATCACCTCGCTCGGCGTGCCCTTCGGCGCGGAGATGCCGTAGAAGCCGACCGACTCGAAGCCCGGCACGGTCTCGGCGATCGCGGGCACGTCGGGCACGCTCGGCCAACGCCGCGGCGAGGTCACGCCCAGCGCGCGGACATTGCCGCCTTTCACCTGCTCCATGGCCGAAGGCAGGTTGTCGAAGATCAGCTGCACCTTGTTGGAGATGATGTCGGGGAAGGCGACCGCGGAGCCGCGATAGGGCACGTGCACCATGTCGCACTTGGTCAGCACCTTGAACAGTTCGGCCGACATGTGCACCGAGGTGCCGTTGCCGGACGAGGCAAAGGAGATCTTGCCGGGATTGGCCTTGCAATAGTCGACGAACTCCTGGACCGTCTTGGCCGGGAACGCGTTGGACACGACCAGCATGTTGGTGAGCTGCATGATGCTCGCGACCGGCACGGTGTCGCGCAGGAAGTCGAACGGCAGCTTCTTGTAGAGCGAGGTCGAGATCGCGTTGTTGGGCGCGACGAACAGCAGCGTGTAGCCGTCGGGCGGCGAGCTGATCGCGGCGGCGGCGGCGATGTTGCCGCCGGAGCCGGTGCGGTTCTCGACGATGAATTGCTGGCCGAGACGGTCCGACAGCCACTGCGCCATGATCCGCGCCACGATGTCGACCGGGCCGCCGGCGGAAAATCCGATCAGCCAGTGCACGGGGCGGTCGGGATAGGCGGCGGAGGCTGGAGGCGTGACGCTGAAAAGACCTGTGAGGACCGCGAGCCCGAAAACACCGCACCGCAAAATGCGCAACATGACGCCTCCCGTTGTTCTATTGTCGTTGGGAGCATGCTTTCACAAAATCGGCTCCCTGCCTACATCGCCGCAAGTCGGTGTTGACGCGAGCCCTCAGGGACGACCATGAGATTCGCAATCATCCTCGTCAGCGCGGCGCTGCTCTTGAGCCCGGTTGCCGCTCAGACCGGAGGCACGGCCATTCCGACCACGACACTCAGCCTCGGCACCGCGACGCCCGGCGGCGGCTTTCCGCTCTATGGCAATGCCTTTGCCGAGGTGATGAACGCGGCCGATCCGCACCTCTCCATCGCGCCGCGCAACACCAAGGGCAGCAACGAGAACATCCCGCTGCTGGAGAAGGGCGAGCTCGATCTCGCGCTGGTCGCGGGCGAGCCGGCCTATGAGGCCTTCGCCGGCATCGGCCGCGTGCCGGCGCGGCTGAAAATTTTGACGGCGATCTATTCCAATCCCGGCATGTTCGTGGTGCGCGCGGACAGCCCCTACAGGACCATCCGCGATCTGGTCGGCCAGCCCGTCGCGTTCGGCGCCAGGGGCTCGGGCCTGCCGATCCTGGCGCGCTACGTGCTCGACGGCATCGGCCTGAAGCAGGACGAGGACTTCAAGGCCGTCTATCTCGACCGCGCCGGCGACGGCCCCGCGATGGTCGAGGACGGCCGCGTCGCTGCCCTCTGGGGCGCCGGCATCGGCTGGCCCGGCTTTGCCGCGGTCGCATCGAGCGCGTCAGGCGCGCGCTTCATCGCGCCTGATGTCGAGGAGATGACGCGCATCCGCGCCAGGCATTCGTTCCTGAAGCCGCTGCTGGTGCCGGCGAACAGCTATCCGAAGCAGGACGCGCCGATCGCTTCGCTGGGCTCGTGGAGCTTCGTGCTGACGCGCGAGGATCTGCCTGACGACGTCGCCCATCGCCTGGCGAAGACGCTGCACGGCGTTGAGGCGACGTTCTGCAAGAAGCTCGCCCAGGCCTGCGAGACCACGGCCTCGAACACCGTCGCGGCGGCGCCGAGGCCGGAGCTGATCCATCCCGGCGTGATGAAGTATTTTCGCGAGATCGGAGTGACGAAATAGCGAATGGCGAGTTGCGAGTAGCGAATGGAGTTAGTCCATTTGCCACTCCCTATTCGCCATTCGCCACTCTCATTTCTTCACCAGCGGGCACGCGGGGTCCGGCGGGCCGAACGCCTTGTCGCCGGAGATCGTGGTCAGGATCTTGTAATAGTCCCACGGATATTTGCTCTCCTCCGGCGTCTTCACCTGCACCAGCCAGAGGTCGTGCACCATCAGATTGTCCTCCCGCAAACGGCCGTTGCGGGCGAAGAAATCCTCGATCGGCTTCTCGCGCATCTTGGCGGCGACCTTGAGCGGATCGTCGCTGCCGGTCTCCTTGATGGCGTTGAGATAGTGCATCACGCTCGAATAGACGCCGGCCTGCCACATCGACGGCATCTTGTTCATCTTGGCGAAGTAGCGCTTCGACCATTCGCGGGTCTTGTCATCCATGTCCCAGTAGAACGAGGTGGTCAGAAGCAGGCCTTGCGCGGCCTGCAGGCCGAGACCGTGGATGTCGGTGATCAGCGCCAGCAGCGCCGCCATCTGCTGGCCGCCCTTGAACACGCCGAACTCCGAGCCGGTCTTGATCTCGTTCATGTTGTTGGGGGGACCTGCGGCAATGCCGATGATCTTGGCCTTGGAGGCCTGCGCCTGCAGCACGAAGGAGGAGAGGTCCGGCGTTGCCAGCGGCGGCCGCACCGAGCCCAGCACCTTGCCGCCATTGGCGGTGACGACCGCGGAGGCGTCGCGCTCCAGCGAATGGCCGAAGGCGTAGTCGTCGGTGATGAAGAACCAGCTGTCGCCGCCGCGCTTGACCACCGCGTCCGCGGTGCCGACCGCGAGCGCGCGGGTGTCGAACACCCATTGGATCGCGTAAGGCGAGCAGAACTTGCCGTGGAAGTCCGCGGTGCCGGTGGAGTGGGTGATGAACAGCCGCTTCTTCTCGTTGGCGATGTTCTGCACCGCGAGCCCGACCGCCGAGACCGGCACGTCGACGATCAGGTCGACCTGCTCGACGTCGAACCAGCGCCGCGCCAGCGAGGCGCCGATATCGGCCTTGAGCTGATGATCGCCGACCACGACGCTGATCGGCTTGCCGAGCACGGTGCCGCCGAAATCGTCGATCGCCATCTGCGCCGCCGTCACCGAGCCCTGGCCGGTCGGCGCCGACGCCGGCCCGTTCATGTCGGTGAGCACGCCGATCTTGACGACGCCGTCGGAAACCTGCGCCATGGCGGCGCCCGACGTCAGCGTCGCCGCCAGGATCGTTGCTGCAAAGCCGGCCGCGACCGGTAGTCCAAATCTCGTTGGATTCACGTGTCTCCTCCCCTGATCCGGCGCGTTGGCCGGTGTTGCTCCGGGTGTGCCCCCGGCTGAATTGGTTTCTTTTGCAACTATTTGGGGGCGGGCGTCAATGTCAGGCTGCGAACCGGATCTGGCCGGCGGCCGAAGGATCGTAGCCGGTCAGCTCCTCGGCGCGCTGGCGCAGCCGCCTTTCGGCGAGAAACCGCAGCAGGGCCTGCATGGCGGGGCGGAAATAGCTGCGCTGCCGCATCGCGAGGTCGAAGTTCTCCCAGACCAGCGGCACGAAATCGAGCCCCGCCGAGCGCGCGCTGGCGCGGGTCGCGATGCCGCAATCGGCCTGGCCGGCGCGGACCAGCTCGGCAAGGTCCGGACCGGTGAGAGCCGGCGTCTCGACCCGGCGCAAATCCCGCGTCGTGGCGCCGGCGCGCTTCAGCAGCACGTCGAGCAGCATCTGCGCCCCCGTGCCTTGTTGCCGCATCGCCACCCTGGCGCCGAGCGCGAGCACGTCGGTCAGGCCGTGCAGCTGCTTGGGATTTCCTGGCGGCAGCACGAGCCCCTGCTCGCGGCGCACGAACGCCACCAGCACCGCATCGTGCAGGTCGGGAGCTGCGCGTAGCGCCTCGACACTGGCATCCCCGGCGACATCGTCGGAAGCGTCCTGCCCGTGAAAGTGCACCGCCGCCGCCATCACTTCGTTGCGCTGCAGGCGCTCGAGCCCGCGCACGCTGCCCTCGCTGATCGATCCCAGGCCCGAGCCGGATTCGCGCAGGCTCCAATCCAGGAGTTCATCCTGGCTGCCGCCCACCACCGGCGGCGGCTCCGCAATCAGCATGCCGGCCGGACGCGCGAGGCCCGACAGCACCCAGAGATCGAGTTCGTGTCGCGGGAAGAGCCACTTCCCGGTCACCTTGGTGCAGGGGATCGCGCCGGTGGTGACGAGTTCATAGAGCTTGCGTTCGCCGAGCCGAAGATAGTCGGCGGCTTCGCTGGTCGTCAGGAATTCCATCCTGCATTCCTATGCAAATTCTTACTTCTTCTTGACGTTCGACGCAGGTGGATATTCTGCATTTCAAGAGTTCGCGGGAACCATGCCCGATCAAGTCGCTGCTTTGCAACACATCCTCGCATGCGATTTTTGCTTTGGTGAACGATTCCGAAGCGCGAAGCCTTGCCGAAATTTCCCGATTGGAGAGCGCGGAGCGCGCAAACGCGTCACGAGTGCGGCGCATTCGATCAGCATCATGAAGGCGTCATAGCCAATGGGAACCTGATCATGGGCCGCCTGTCCGTTGCATTCGCGCTGTTCTGCGGTCTCACCGTGGGCGTTGCGGCGTCATTCGCCGAGGACCGCAGCATCGTCCTCGCCACGACGACCGCGACCCAGGAGTCCGGCCTGCTCGACTATCTGCTGCCGATCTTCCACGACAAGACCGGCATCGAGGTGACCGTGATCGCGCGGCGCGCCGACGAGGTGCTCAACGGGCCGCGACGAGGCGAGGCCGACGTCGTGCTGATGCACGCGCGGCCGCAGGAGGAGAAATTCGTCGCCGACGGGTTTGGCGTGAAGCGTTTCGACGTGATGTACAACGACTACGTTCTGATCGGGCCGAAGAGCGATCCCGCGGCGGTGAAGGGCAAGGACATCGTGACCTTGCTGAAGGCGATCGAAGCCAAGGGCGCGCCGTTCGTGACGCGCGGCGATCGGTCGGGCACCCACGCCGCGGAACTCGCGCTCTGGATCGTCGCCGGCATCGACATCGCGGCGGCCAAGGGCGCCTGGTATCGCGAGGCGGGGCAGGGCATGGCTTCGGCTCTCGACGCCGCGCGTGCCGCGAATGCCTATGTGCTGTCGGATCGCGGCGGCTGGATCTCGTTCAGGGATCGCGGCGATCTCGACATCGTCGTCGAAGGCGACCGGCGGCTGCTCAATCAGTATGGCGTCATGCTGGTGAATCCTGCGAAGTTTCCGAACGTGAAGCAGGATCTCGCGCAGAGCTTCATCGATTGGCTGACCTCGCCGGAGGGGCAGGCGGCGATCGCCGGCTACAAGGTCGACGGGCAGCAGCTGTTCTTCCCGAATTCGGACAGGTCCGGCGGCTGAGGCCCGCATCGCCGGCGGTTGCCAAAGCGGGCGATGCATGGTCCACCATGGCGCATGACCCAGCGCCTGCCGCCATCGCTGACGCCGCTCGACACCGCGCTCGCCGCATTGCTGAACGGGCTCGCGCCGCTTGCGCCGGTGGAATTGCCGCTGATCGATGCGGCCGGCTGCATCGCGGCGGGCACTCCGTTGCTTGCGGCCCATCCGCCGCACGACATTGCCGCCACGGACGGCTGGGCGCTCCGCGCCAATGATCTTGTCGGTGCGTCCTCTTATTCGCCGCTGCCTTTGACGAAAGCCCCGGCATGGATCGAGGCTGGCGAAGCGATGCCGGCGGGATGCGACTGTGTGCTCGATGCCGACGCGGTGGAGGTGTCCGGGCCGCTCGTGCAGGTGCTGGCGGAAGCCGTGCCGGGACAGGGCGTCAGGCGCGCAGGCAGCGACATGACGGCACGCACGCCTGCCGGGGCCGAGGGCTCTCCCGTCGGTGCGTCCGATCTGCTGCTCGCACGTGTTGCGGGCTTGGCGAAGCTCGGCGTGCGGCGGCCGCGATTGCGCATCGTCAATGTGCCGGGTGCAACGGCAACGATGCACATGATCGCCGGTCTCGCGCGCTCGGCAGGACTGGACGTCGAACCGCGCGAAGCCGGTGCGCGCGACGAAGCATCGATTGCCGACGCGCTTGACGCCTCCTCTTGTGATCTCCTGCTGACCGTCGGCGGCAGCGGCGTCGGCCGCCGGGATGCTGCCGTGTTGGCCTTGGCCCGGCGGGGCGAGGTGAAGGCACACGGCCTTGCGCTTCACCCTGGACGTACTGCCGCGGTCGGCCGGCTCGGACCGGTTCCCGTGTTGGCCTTGCCCGGCTCGCCCGATGCTGCGCTCGCGGCCTGGCTCGCGCTGGTGCAGCCGCTCGTCGATCGCCTGACAGCGCGTCGGACGCGCCGACGGATCACCTTGCCGCTGGCACGCAAGATCGCATCCAGCGGCGGCATCGCCGAGATCGTTCTGCTGGCCGAGGAGCGTGACGCCTGGACGCCGCTCGCAGTCGGGGAATGGCCCTTCCACGCCATGGCCGGTGCGGACGCATGGCTGCTCGTTCCCGGCGACAGCGAGGGATTTGCGGCGGGAACGCCGGTCGATGCCTATCTGATCCGGGAGTGATATGGGTTCGGCATGACGATGATCCCCCAGTCGCAAGACCGCAGCGCCTTCGAACAGGCGCAGTTCCTCAAGATCCTCTCGCGGGAGGAGGCCCTGGCGCGCTTCGAGGCAGCCTTGTTCCCGCGTTCGATTCCAGCCGAGCGGCGCAAGCTTGCCGATGCGCTCGGCGCAGCGCTCGCCGAAGACGTCACGGCGCCGATCGACGTTCCCCCCTTCGACCGCTCCAACGTCGACGGCTTTGCCGTGCGCTCGGCGGATCTCGTCGCGGCGGGCGAAGGCAAGCCGGTGCGTCTTGGGTTGAACGGCGAAACGATCCAGTGCGGCACCGCGCCAAGGCTGCAAGTGGCGCCGGGAACCGCGACGGCGATCGCCACCGGCGGTCCGCTGCCGCGTGGCGCCGACGCCGTCGTCATGGTCGAGCACACCCAGCCGGCGGGGTCCGACACGATCGAGGTTCGTCGTGCCGTCTCGCCGGGGCAATTCGTGTCCTATGCGGGATCCGACATCGCGCGCGGCGAGGCGCTGCTGCGTGCCGGCACCATCATCGGCTCGCGCGAGATCGGCATGCTGGCGGCTTGCGGCATCGCCGAGGTGAAGGTCGCGCGCAAGCCGCTTGTGGCCGTGATCTCCACCGGCGATGAACTGGTTCAGCCCGGGCAGAGGCTCGCGCCTGCCGGGATTTACGACACCAACGGCGCCATCGTCGCGGCCGCGATCGACGAGAACGGCGGCGAGGCGGCCTTCCTCGGCGCCATTCCGGACGATGAAGCCAAGCTCGAAGCTGCCATGCGCGGCGCGCTCGCGGATGCCGACATGCTGGTGCTGTCAGGCGGCACCTCGAAAGGCGCGGGCGACCTGTCCCATCGCATCATCGGCCGGCTCGGCAAGCCCGGCATCATCGCGCATGGTGTCGCGCTCAAGCCCGGCAAGCCGCTGTGCCTTGCGGTGTGCGACGGCAAGCCGGTGGTGATCCTGCCGGGCTTTCCGACCTCGGCGATGTTCACCTTTCACGACATGATTGTGCCGGTGCTGCGCAGGCTGGCCGGCCTGCCGCCACGCTCCGATGCCAAGGTGAACGCGACGGTGCCGGTGCGCATTGCGTCCGAGCTCGGCCGCACCGAATTCGTCATGGTCTCGCTGGTCGAGGGCAAGAATGGGTTAGTCGCCTATCCCTCCGGCAAGGGCTCTGGCGCGATCACGTCCTTCGCGCAGGCCGACGGTTTCTTGCGCATCGACGCGCTCGCCGACCAGATGCCGGCCGGGACCGCAACCGAGGTGACGCTGTTCACGCCGCATGTGCGCGTGCCGGATCTCGTCATCCTCGGCAGCCATTGCACCGGTCTCGATCTCGTCACCGCTGGGCTCGCGCATGCCGGCCTGACCGTGCGCTCGATCGCCGTCGGCAGCCTCGGTGGCCTCGCAGCCGCCAAGCGCGGCGAATGCGATGTCGCGCCGATCCACCTGTTCGACGACAAGAGCGAGACCTACAACTCGCCCTATCTCGTCGACGGCCTCGAGCTCGTGCCAGGCTGGCGGCGGATGCAGGGCATTGTCTTCCGCAAGGGCGACAGGCGTTTCGAGGGCCTTGATGCGAAGGAGGCGGTGGCCGGCGCGCTCTCTGATCCCGCCTGCATCATGGTCAACCGCAACCAGGGTGCCGGCACCCGCATCCTGATCGACCGGCTGCTCGGCGGCGCGCGCCCGGAAGGTTATTGGAACCAGCCGCGCTCGCACAACGCCGTCGCGGCGGCCGTCGCGCAGCAGCGCGCCGATTGGGGCATGACCATTGCGCCGGTCGCCGATGCGGCCGGCCTCGGTTTCATTCCGCTCGCGGAAGAGCATTATGACTTTGCGCTGGTGACGGCGCGCAAAGGCCGTCCAGCGGTGCAGGCGTTGCTCGATGCCCTCGGCTCGGACGAGGCGCGTGCGGCGCTGGAGCGGGCCGGCTTCCGGCCCGCGTAGCGGGTGCTGGAGACATCGCGCGCCAACATCTGGCGCAGGTCTACGGCGACGACGCCTGGTCGGTGCCGCTGGCGGATTGATCGGGCTGATCGCGTTTGCGCTCCAGTTTCTCGGCTTCGGCCAGCGCACGCTGCGCGGCGGCCGGTAGCGGTTTTGGATCCGGCGGGACCTCGACGGTGTCGGGCTTGCTCAACTGCTTCGTGCGATCGATCACCTCCGAAACATCGAGCGCGAGATCGACAACATCGAAAATGACATCCAAGAGCGAGTCGGCCATGGCTCATCCGGGGCAGGGTTCGGTCAGTGGTCGCTGCGGTCCCGGGTCCGGTTCAGGACGTCATGAACTTGGATGGCCGCCGCTACGACCAAGGAATATGAGCCAGGTCATGACCGCATCGATGCCCTTCAATTTCCGCAAGCTTGCTGCACTCATCGCGACGGCCGGAACGCTGTTCTGGCTCTACACCTTCTATCACATCGCGAATGTCCCGCAGGGGGACGGCAGCGGCTTTCAATGGCTTGCGGTGTTTCCGCTCGGCATGGTCTTTGGGGCGTTCTTTCTGCCGGCCTGGCTGCTGGTTGCGATCGGCCGTCTGCCGCGATTCAACACGGCCCTCGGTCTCTGCGGCCTGATCGCCTTCGCGATCATCTGGGCGCAGCTTCTCAACGAGTTTCCGAAATCGTAACGCCGCTAGGCCGCATCATCCAGTGCCGCCAGCCGCTCGGCTTCGGCGATATCCTCGACCGTGTTGGCGTTGAAGAACGGATCGAGCGGCTCGACGGGCCACGTCACCGTCGCCAGCGGATAGCGTGCGGTCCAGCGGTCGATCTTGCGGAGGTCTTCGACGACCAGCGCGTGGCGCAGCTCGTCGCGCAAAGCGACCCGCCACAGGCCGATCACGGGATGCGACTGCTCGCCTGATGCGGCAACGGCGAGCTGCGCGTTCTCGCGCGCGCGCGCGTCATGCAGGCGGGCAACCAGATCGCGCGGCAAGAACGGGCAGTCGCCGGCGGCGCTGAGCACCCATTCGACGTCCGGCCGGTTCGCCGCGGTCCAGTCCAGCGCCGCGACGATGCCGGCGAGCGGGCCGGGGAAGCCGGGCACGTCGTCGGGGACGACCGGCAAGCCGAAGGCCGCGAAACGCGCGGGATCGCCGTTCGCGTTGAGGATCAATCCACTGCATTGAGGCTTCAGGCGCGCGATCACGCGTTCCAAAATGGTGCGGCCGCCGATGGTGCGCATCGGCTTGTCGCCGCCCCCCATGCGGCGGGCGAGGCCGCCGGCGAGCAGCACACCTTGCGTGGCCGGGAATTCAGTCGTCACCAGCTTCACCCTTGCGCTTGTGCTTCGCCGACTCTTCCTCGACGTAAGCAAGGTTCTGGTCGTAGACGATGCGCTCCTCGCCCGCGAGGACGATGAAGCGCTTGCCGCGGGTGCGGCCGACCAGCGTCAGTCCGACCTGACGTGCGAGATCGACGCCCCAGGCGGTGAAGCCGGAGCGCGACACCAGGATCGGAATGCCCATGCGGACCGTCTTGATCACCATCTCCGAGGTGAGGCGCCCCGTGGTGTAGAGGATCTTGTCGGAAGCGTCGACGCCGTGGCGATACATCCAGCCGGCGATCTTGTCGACGGCGTTGTGGCGGCCGACATCCTCGGTGTAGCAGAGCGGGGTGCCCTCCTGGCACAGCACGCAGCCGTGGATCGCGCCGGCCTCGAGATAGAGCGAGGGCATGGTGTTGATGGTCTGCGTCATCTGGTACAGCCAGGATGTACGCAGCTCCGCCTTCGGCAGCGCGACGCTCTCCACGGCTTCGAGCAGGTCGCCGAAAGCGGTGCCCTGCGCGCAGCCCGAGGTCTGCGTTCGCTTCTTCAGCTTGGCTTCGAAATTGGTGTGATGCTCGGTGCGCACCACGACCACCTGGAGATCGTCGTCGTATTCGACCTCGGTGACCGCGTCGTTATATTTCAGCATGTTCTGGTTCAGAAGATAACCGAGCGCCAGATATTCCGGATAGTCGCCGATCGTCATCATGGTGACGATCTCCTGGGCGTTCAGGTAAAGCGTCAGCGGCCGCTCCATCGGCACCTTGATCTCGACCCTGGCGCCGGTCTGGTCGGTCCCGGTCACGCTCTGGGTCAGGCGCGGGTCGTCCGGGTTGGGGACGATCAGGGGCACCGGGGCTTTGTCGATCTTCATCATGGCCGCGAGGTTAGCATGACATTCGGGTCAAGCCGATATAAGCATGGCGGGGAATGGACAAAATGCCTCCGTTCGTCATTGCAAGCGCAGCGAAGCAATCCAGAAATGCATCCGCGGAGACACTCTGGATTGCTTCGCTGCGCTCGCAATGACGGGGTTGGACCGGCGGTTCCACCCAAGGACTGAGGCGTGCGCAGCGACGGAGCTGGAATGAAAGTCATCGGCCTGGCAGGCTGGAGCGGGGCGGGCAAGACCACGCTGTTGGCGCGGCTGATCCCGCATTTCAACGCGCAAGGTCTGCGCGTCTCGGTGATCAAGCATGCGCACCATCAGTTCGACGTCGACGTGCCCGGCAAGGATTCCTGGCGCCATCGCGAGGCCGGCGCGGCCGAGGTGCTGGTTGCCTCGTCAAACCGCTGGGCCCTGATGCACGAACTGCGCGGCGCGGCGGAGCCGCGGCTGCCGGAACTATTGGGCAAGCTGTCCGCGGTCGATCTCGTCGTGGTCGAGGGTTTCAAGCGCGAGCCGCATCGCAAGATCGAGGTGCATCGCGCGGCAAACGGCAAGCCGCTGCTGTTTCCCGACGATCCCGGGATTGCCGGGATCGCGACCGACGCCGCCATTGACACTCGGCTGCCGACTGTCCATCTCGACGACATCGAGGCCGCTGCGGCGTTGCTGCTGCGCGCGGCGATGCCGGTCGAGGAAGTGGTGGCAAAGAGCGCCGCGATACGCTGACGAGGCACCATGGCGCAACTCTCGGACGATTGCTTTGCCTTCGGCGGCCCGATGATGTCGGTCGACGACGCCGTCGGCCTGATCACGACGCGCGTCAACGCGATCGCCGATCTGGAGACGGTGGCGCTCACCGACGCAGACGGGCGCGTGCTGGCGCGCGACATCGCGGCGCCGCTGCCGTTGCCGCCCTTCACCAACTCGGCCGTCGATGGCTACGCCGTGCGCAATGCCGACCTTCCTGCTGGCGCCGAGCAGGCAGTCCCGCTTGACGGCCGCATCCCGGCCGGCGGGCTTGCACAGGCACCGATCAAGCCCGGCCACGCCGCGCGCATCTTCACGGGCGCGCCGATGCCGCCGGGCGCGGAGACCGTCTTCATGCAGGAAGATGTCCGCGTCGACGAGGCCGGCAGGATCGTGCTGCCGCCGGGGCTGAAGCCTGGGTCCAATGTCCGGCCCGCGGGCGAGGACATCCCGCAGGGACATGTCGCGCTGCGCGCGGGCCAGCGCTTGCGGCCGCAGCACGTCGCGCTGGCGGCTGCGTTCGGTCTGACGGGACTCGACGTGGTCAGGCGCATTCGCGTCGCGGTGTTCTCGACCGGCGACGAGCTGGCCTCGCCCGGCGAACCGCGCGCGCCCTCGCAGCTGTTCGATTCCAACCGCTTCATGCTGATGGCGATGCTGCGCCGGCTCGGCTGCGAGGTCAGCGACCTCGGCATTCTGCGCGACGAGCGTACCTCGCTTGCGAACGGCTTGAAGCAGGTTGCGGGTCGCCACGACCTGATCCTCACCACCGGCGGCGTCTCGACCGGCGAGGAGGACCACGTCAAGGCGGCGGTCGAGAGCGTCGGCTCGCTGGTGCTGTGGCGGATGGCGATCAAGCCCGGGCGGCCCGTGGCGATGGGCATCATCGACGGCACGCCACTGATCGGATTGCCCGGCAATCCCGTCGCGAGCTTCGTGACGTTCGTCCATGTGGTGCGGCCGACGGTGCTTGCGCTGGCGGGCGGCCTGCCGGAACCGTTGACGCCGATCCCGCTGCGCGCTGCGTTCACTTACAAGAAGAAGGCAGGCCGGCGCGAATATGTGCGCGTTTCCCTGCGCCGCGCGCAGGACGGCCGGCTCGAGGCCATCAAGTTTCCGCGCGAGGGAGCCGGGCTGTTGTCCTCGCTGGTCGAGACTGACGGCCTCGTCGAACTCGGTGAGAGCATCACGGGCGTCGAGCCGGGGCAGGATGTCGGCTTTCTGTCCTACGCCGATCTGCTCTAGCGGCCTTGCGTTGACGCCATCGCTTCGTCCCGCCATGTTGCGCCCATGACCAGAACGATGCTCGATCTCACCGGACTGAAATGCCCGCTGCCCGCCCTGAAGACGCGCAAGGCGCTCAAGCCATTGCAACCCGGCGATCAGCTCGAGGTTCATTGCACCGATCCCCTGTCGGTGATTGACATTCCGAATCTGATCCGCGAGACGGGCGACAAGGTCGAGATCACCGAGCGCAATGAGGCCCGCATCGTGTTCCTGGTCGAAAAGGGCGATGGGCCGTAGAAAGGTGCATATTCACGGCGGCGGCGTTTGACTATGCTGCGCCGGCGGGGGAACGGCCGGGTTTCGCTGCAATGCGAAAGGCGCCGACTGTTGCGTGGATGATCTCAAACCTAAGACATCGGGCATGACTTTCTCAACATCGAGGGCAAGCGCAGCCGCACCTTCCGCAGCGGGCCGCGAGCCTGCCGTCAAGCCCGGCAAGACGGCGGCAGGGCCGGAGTTCGGCGCGCTGGCGCAGGCCTCCATCCTGATCGTCGACGACGAGCCGGGCATGCGCAATTTCCTGGTGCGCACGCTTGGACCGCGCTGCAAGCTGGTGGACGAGGCGGCCGATACCGACCAGGCCTCGCGCAAGCTCGATTCCAACCGCTACGACGTCGTCATTCTCGACAACATCATGCCAGGCAAGAATGGCGTCGATTGGCTCGCCGAGCAGCGCGCCGTGGGCTTTTTCGCCGACGCCATCCTGATTACCGCCTTTGCCGACCTCGACACCGCGATCCAGGCCCTGCGCGCGGGTGCGGCCGATTTCGTGCTCAAGCCGTTCCGCTCCAACCAGATCCTCAATGCGGTGGCGCGATGCCTCGACCGTGTCCGGCTCCAGCGCGAGAACTATGTCCTGCGCTATGCCTTGCGCGCCTCCTCCGACCGCGCCTTTCTGCGCGACAACCTGATCGGGCAGTCGGCGCCGACGCTGCGCGTGCGCGAGACCATCGCACGGGTCGCGCCCCTGCCGACCTCGATCCTCCTCACCGGCGAATCCGGCACCGGCAAGGAAGTGGCGGCGCGCTCGATCCACTCGCTGTCCGACCGCGCCGACAAGCCGTTCGTGCCCGTGAATTGCGCGGCGATCCCGCCCGACATGATCGAGGCCGAACTGTTCGGACACATCAAGGGCGCCTTCACCGGCGCCGATTCGGGCCGCGAGGGCCTGTTCCTGTACGCTCATGGCGGCACGCTGTTCCTCGACGAGATCGGGGAGCTGCCGCTGCCGATGCAGAGCAAGCTGCTTCGCGTGCTCGAAGACCGCCGCGTCCGTCCGGTCGGCTCCGAGCGTGAAGTTCCGGTCGACCTGCGCTTCATCTTCGCGACCAATGCCGAGCTTCAGCAGGAGGTCGAGAGGGGCCGTTTCCGGGCCGATCTGTTCTATCGGCTCAACGTGATGCAGATCCGCCTGCCGCTCCTGAAGGATCGCGGCGACGATGTGCTGGAGCTTGCCGGCATCTTCATGAGCAAGCTGTCGGTTCAGCTAGGCATGCCGCCGGTGCCAATCGACGCCTCGGTGCGGGCGGCGCTCGCAAGCTATGACTGGCCGGGCAATGTGCGCGAGCTGCGCAATCTGATCGAGCGCACGCTGATCCTCGGTGCCTTCCCCGACGATTTCGCCGGCTCCCGCAACGATGGTCAGTCGGCGCCTGCCGACAGCCTCGCCGAGCTCGAGCGCCGTCACATTCTCGGCGTGCTGAAGGAGGTCAACGGCAATCGCGAGGAGGCGGCTCGGCGCCTCGGTATCTCGCGCAAGACCATCGACCGCAAATGCGCGTTGTGGGATGTCTGATGGCGCCGGCCGTAGCGGCGAGCTGGTGCGGGGACGCTCCGTCCGCTTCCGGCTGCTCGCGATCGCGTTGCTGCCGATGCTGGTCATCCTGCCGCTCCTGCTCGGCGTTGCGATCTATCGCTGGAACGCGAAATTCGACGCGACCCTGATCTCCAAGGTGAACGGCGATCTCACCATCGCCCATCAATATCTCGCCCGCATCCTGGAGAAGACCGGCGTCCAGGTCCGGGCGCTTGGCCTCTCGGCCCGCTTCCACGAGGTGCTGGCGCCGGATGCGCGCGGCTCCTTGCGGGATCTGCTCGACGAGACCCGCAAGGAAATCGGTCTCGACTTCCTGTATCTGAGCAACGATCGCGGCGAGGTCCTGGCCTCGTCGCCGCCGCTGCAGC
Source organism: Bradyrhizobium sp. CFUWI (assembly GCF_056429085.1). Lineage (NCBI taxonomy): Bacteria > Pseudomonadati > Pseudomonadota > Alphaproteobacteria > Hyphomicrobiales > Nitrobacteraceae > Bradyrhizobium > Bradyrhizobium sp. CFUWI. The sequence goes on along the minus strand of NZ_JBWJZE010000004.1, from coordinate 297,518 downwards.
ACCAACCGAGAAGCGACTGGCCCATCATCGTGTCGGCGCTGTCGGGCCAGGTCGCCGCGACGGGCGTCGATATTTTCGGCAATGACGAGCTCGCCGCGATTTCGCCGGCCCTGGCCGAGCGCGCGCGATTGGATCTCGTGCCGACCCCGAACGCGGTGCCGACCGACCGCAGCACGGAGACGCGCGGCATGGTCGTGCATACGGCGAGCCGGGCGACGCTGCGCGACGGCGGCGCCGCGGCGTTGGTCGGCGGCACCCTGCTCAACCAGAATCTCGAATTCATCGACACGATCAACGACCTCGTCTATCGCGCCGCGAGCCTGCCGGAGGGCAGCCAGGGTACCGCGACGCTGTTCCTGGACGACGTGCGGATCTCGACCAACGTCCGTCTGTTCGAGGGACGGCGCGCGCTCGGCACGCGCGTGTCGGCGGCGGTGCGCTCGGCCGTGCTGGGCGAGGGGCGCACCTGGCTCGACAGCGCCTTCGTGGTCAATGACTGGTACATCTCCGCTTACGAGCCGCTGGTCGACAGCTATGGCAAGCGGGTCGGCATGCTCTATGTCGGCTTTCTGGAGAAGCCGTTCAGCGAGGCCAAATACCAGACATTGCTGATCATCATCGCGGCCTTCATCGCCATCACCGCCGCGACCGTACCGATCTTCCTGCGCTGGGCTAGCTCCATCTTCATGCCGCTGGAGCGCGTCACGGCGACGATCGCCGAGGTGGAGCGCGGCAACCTGTCCGCCCGCACCAAGATGCCGGTGTCGGGTGACGAGATCGGCCGCGTCGCGGTTCATCTCGACGGCCTGCTCGACCAGATCCAGGAGCGCGACCGGCAGCTGCGGGAATGGAACGAGGAGCTGAACGTCCGCGTGCTGGAGCGCACCCGGGACCTCGAGCACGCCAATCTCAAGCTCGAGGCGACCACCAAGCAGCTCATCATGTCCGAGAAGCTGGCGGCGATCGGCGAGATCACCGCCGGCGTTGCCCACGAGATCAACAATCCGATCGCGGTGATGCAGGGCAACCTCGACGTCATCCGCAGCGTGTTCGGGGCGGATGCCGACAAGGCAAAGGTCGAGTTTCGCCTGCTCGACGAGCAGATTCACCGCATCAGCCAGATCGTGACCAAGCTGCTGCAGTTTGCAAGGCCGGAGGAATATGCCGGCTATGTCGAGCGCCATGCGCCGGCCAGCGTCATCTCCGATTGCCTGCCGCTGGTGCAGCATCTTCTGAACAAGACCGAGATCGCCGTGGTCAGGGAGGATCGCGCCAATCGGCTCGTGCTGATGAACCGGAACGAGCTGCAGCAGGTGCTGGTCAATCTCATCGTCAACGCGATCCACGCCATGCCGGACGGCGGGACCCTGACGCTTCGCTCCTTCGATGCCGAGCGCGACGGCCATCGAGGCGTCGCCATCGAGGTCACCGACACCGGCATCGGTATGAGCGAAGAGGTGATCGAAAAGATATTCGATCCCTTCTACACCACGAAACGGCGGCAAGGCACCGGGCTCGGCCTCTCCATCAGCCAGACGCTGATCAAGCGCCAGGGTGGACAGATCACGGCCGAAAGCCATCTCGGTTCCGGAAGTACATTCACGATGTGGCTGCCGGAAGCGAGCTGATTGGACATTTTGTCCCGGGATTCCAGACATTCTGTCCGGCGCGGCACATTGCGCTGCGGGAAGTCGTTGAATCATCACGATGCGCTTTCTGGCACGCGCGTTGCTCATCTCAAGACAGGGTGTTGAGGGGGACGAGGGCGCGATCGCCGTCGCTGCAACGCGCTGCTTGCAAGGCGAAGGGACGTCGCCCGCGATCAGTTGCTTGCTCGGCGCACACGAGGCGATGCGTGCCAGACGATTCCACTTCGGCATGAAATCCGACCGGTCATGCGCGGGCTGCCAGGCCCGCACACGAGCGGTCTCAAACCGATGTGCCGGCAAGGCCGCGCTTGGGAGGAAATGCTTATGACGACTGCCGATACCGTTTATGCACCGGTTGGTGCTCCCGGCCTGCTGGATCGTGAACGCACGATCGCGAAGGCCGGCTTCAATCGCTGGCTGGTGCCGCCGGCCGCGCTGTGCATCCATCTCTGCATCGGCATGGCCTATGGCTTCTCGGTGTTCTGGCTGCCGCTGTCGCGCGCGATCGGCATCTCGCAGAGCAAGGCCTGCGCCGACATCTCGCTGTGGCAGGAGCTGTTCACCACGACCTGCGACTGGAAGGTCGCAAGTCTCGGCTGGATGTACACGCTGTTCTTCGTGCTGCTCGGCGTCTCCGCCGCGATCTGGGGAGGCTGGCTCGAGCGCGCCGGCCCGCGCAAGGCGGGCGTTGTCGCCGCCTGCTGCTGGGGCGGCGGTCTTCTGATCGGCGCGTTCGGCGTCTACGTTCACCAGCTCTGGATCATGTGGCTTGGGGCCGGCGTCATCGGCGGCGTCGGGCTCGGCCTCGGCTACATCTCGCCGGTGTCGACGCTGATCAAATGGTTCCCCGATCGCCGCGGCATGGCGACGGGCATGGCCATCATGGGCTTCGGCGGTGGTGCGATGATCGGTGCGCCGCTCGCCAATCTCTTGATCAACTACTTCAAGAGCACAAGTGACGTCGGCGTCTGGCAGACCTTCGTCGTGATGGGGGTGATCTATTTCGTCTTCATGATGATCGGCGCGTTTTCGTATCGGGTCACGCCGCCCGGCTGGCAGCCCGAGGGCTGGACGCCGCCAAGCGAGAAGAAGTCGATGATCACCGAGCACCATGTGCATCTCAACAACGCGCACAAGACGCCGCAATTCTGGCTGATCTGGTGGGTGCTCTGCTTGAACGTCTCGGCCGGCATCGGCGTGATCGGCATGGCCTCGCCCATGCTCCAGGAGATCTTCGCCGGCAAGCTGATCGGGCATCCGGAGCTGAGCTTCAGCCAGCTTTCGGGTGAACAGAAGGCTGCGATCGCAGCGATCGCCGCCGGCTTTGCCGGTCTGCTGTCGCTGTTCAATATCGGCGGCCGGTTCTTCTGGGCCTCGATGTCCGATCTCATGGGCCGCAAGAACACCTACTACACCTTCTTCCTCCTCGGCATCGCGCTCTACGCGCTGGCGCCGACCTTCGCGGCGATGGGCTCGAAATTGCTGTTCGTGCTCGGCTTCGGCATCATCCTGTCGATGTACGGCGGCGGCTTCGCGACGGTGCCGGCCTATCTGGCCGACATGTTCGGGACGCAGTTCGTCGGCGCCATCCACGGCCGGCTGCTGACGGCCTGGTCGACGGCCGGCATCATCGGTCCCGTGGTGGTCAACTACATCCGCGAGTTCCAGCTCGCTGCCGGCGTGCCACGCGACCAGCTCTACAACACGACGATGTACATCCTGTGCGCCATGCTGATCGCCGGTCTGATCTGCAACTACATGATCAAGCCGGTCGATCCGAAGTGGAACATGAGCCAGGAGGAGGTCGCCAAATTGCAGGCGGCGAGTGCCAAGAGCGCGGCGTCGATCCAGTACGGCTCGTTCGGCATCGGCAAGGGCGGCCTGGACGCCAGTGCCGCAATGTTCTGGGCCTTCGTCGGCGTGCCGCTGGCCTGGGGCGTCTGGAAGACGCTGGAGAGCGCGGTGAAGATCTTCTGATCGCACATCTTCGCGAGCGGGAGCGCGGCCTTTCGCGCTCCCGCCGCTGATTTCGTGTGAAGGGGACACCGGTCGCCTCGGAGCCGGGAGCTCGATACGACTTCGCAATCGCAGCATAGGATGCCTTTATTGATCTCCGGATCAATTCGGGCTTCGTTCTATCGATTGGCGCGTTGGACGAACGCCAGGCCGTTTTCCGGGCAGCGATCCAGGGCTGCCTTTGGACTGCGCTTAACTGCTTCCGTGAGCATGATAATTTGCTTGGCATCTGGCATGCCAGGAGCTAGAACTGGACCTGTTCTAAACGACGAGATCGAGACGAATCGATGAGCCACGACGTGCATGAGGTCCGCCCGTTCGAGCATCCCGGCGAGGGGCGCCGGCGCGCCAAGGCCACGCCCAAGGGGCGGCAGGTCGATCCCACCGCCGCGCACGAGATCGAGCAGCTGCTTGGCGACCGGCCGCGGCGGCGCGATCTCTTGATCGAATATCTGCACCTGATCCAGGACAAGTATCACCAGATCTCGGCTGCGCATCTGGCTGCGCTCGCCGACGAGATGAAGCTCGCCTTCGCCGAAGTGTTCGAGACCGCGACCTTCTACGCGCATTTCGACGTGGTGAAGGAGGGCGAGCCTGACATCGCGCCGCTGACGATCCGCGTTTGCGATTCCCTGACCTGTGCGATGCTTGGTGGTGAGAAGCTGCTCGAGGACCTGCAAAGCGCGTCAGGTCCCGGCATCCGCGTCGTGCGCGCGCCCTGCGTTGGGCGCTGCGATACCGCGCCTGCAGCCGAGGTCGGGCACAATTTCGTCGATCATGCGACCGTCGCCAATGTGATGGCGGTCGCGAAGGCCGGCGACACCCACGCCCATCTGCCGAACTATGTCGGCTACGACGCCTATGTCGCCGGCGGCGGCTACAAGCTGCTGGGCCGCCTGCGCTCGGGCGAGCTGTCGACGGACGATCTCTTGAAGTCGCTCGACGACGCCTCGCTGCGCGGGCTCGGTGGCGCCGGCTTCCCCACGGGACGCAAATGGCGCGCCGTGCTGGGCGAACCCGGCCCGCGGCTGATGGCGATCAACGGCGACGAGGGCGAGCCCGGCACGTTCAAGGACCGCTACTATCTCGAAAGCGACCCGCACCGATTCATAGAGGGCATGCTGATCGGCGCGCATGTGGTGCAGGCGTCCGACGTCTACATCTATCTGCGCGACGAATATCCGGCTTCGCGCGAGATCCTGGAGCGCGAGATCGCAAAGCTGCCGCCGGGCGGACCGACGCTGCACATGCGCCGCGGCGCTGGCGCCTATATCTGCGGCGAGGAATCTTCGCTGCTCGAAAGCATCGAGGGCAAGCGCGGCCTGCCCCGGCACAAGCCGCCTTATCCGTTCCAGGTCGGCCTGTTCGGCCTGCCGACGCTGATCAACAACATCGAGACGCTGTGGTGGGTGCGCGACATCGTCGAGAAGGGCGCCGACTGGTGGAAGGGCAACGGCCGGCACGAGCGTCACGGCCTGCGCAGCTTCTCGGTCTCGGGCCGCGTCAAGAATCCCGGCATGAAGCTGGCGCCCGCCGGCATCACCGTGCGCGAGCTGATCGACGAATATTGCGGCGGCATGGCCGATGGCCATCAGTTCTACGCTTATCTGCCGGGCGGCGCGTCCGGCGGCATTCTGCCGGCGTCGATGGACGACATCCCGCTCGATTTCGGCACGCTGGAGAAATACGGCTGCTTCATCGGCTCGGCTGCGATCGTGATCCTGTCGCAAAAGGACAGCGTGCGCGCGGCGGCGCTGAACCTTATGAAGTTCTTCGAGGACGAGAGCTGCGGCCAGTGCACGCCGTGCCGCGTCGGAACCCAGAAGGCGGCGCTGCTGATGCAGAAGCCGGTCTGGAACCGCGCTTTGCTGGAAGAATTGAGCCAGGCGATGCGCGATGCCTCGATCTGCGGGCTCGGACAGGCGGCATCGAATCCGCTGTCCTCAGTGATCAAATATTTCCCTGACGAGTTCAAGGAAGCGGCCGAATGACCAAGATTACGTTCGAGCTCGACGGCAAGCAGGTCGAGGCCAAGCCCGGCGAGACCATCTGGCAGGTGGCCAAGCGGCAGGGCCGCGACATTCCCCATCTGTGCTATTCGCCGGCGCCCGATTATCGCCCCGACGGCAATTGCCGCGCCTGCATGGTCGAGATCGAGGGGGAACGTGTGCTCGCAGCGTCCTGCAAGCGCACGCCGTCGGTCGGCATGAAGGTGAAGACCGAGAGCGCGCGTGCGGTGTCCGCGCAGAAGATGGTGATGGAGCTGCTCGTTGCCGACCAGCCGGCGCGCGAGACCAGCCACGATCCGGATTCGAAGTTCTGGCACTGGGCCGAGGCCACGGGCGTGACCGAGAGCCGCTTTCCCGCAGCCGAACGCTGGGCGACCGACGCCAGCCATCCGGCGATGCGCGTCAACCTCGATGCCTGCATCCAGTGCGGCCTGTGCGTGCGCGCCTGCCGCGAGGTTCAGGTCAACGACGTCATCGGCATGGCCTATCGCAATCACGATTCCAAGATCGTGTTCGACTTCGACGATCCCATGGGCGAGTCCACTTGCGTTGCCTGCGGCGAATGCGTGCAGGCCTGCCCGACCGGCGCCTTGATGCCGGCCGTGATGTTGGACGAGAAGCAGACCCGCGTCACCTATGCCGACAAGAAGGTGGATTCGCTCTGTCCGTTCTGCGGCGTCGGCTGCCAGGTCACCTATGAGGTCAAGGACGAGAAGGTGATCTATGCGGAAGGCCGCGACGGTCCCGCCAATCACAACCGTCTCTGCGTCAAGGGCCGCTTCGGCTTCGACTACATCCACCATCCGCATCGCCTGACCAAGCCGCTGGTGCGACTGCCGAATGCGAAGAAGGATGCCAACGACCAGGTCGATCCGGCCAACCCCTTCACTCATTTCCGCGAGGCGAGCTGGGACGAAGCGCTCGACATCGCCGCCAAGGGCCTGGTCAAGATCCGCGACGAGAAGGGTGTGAAGGCGCTGGCCGGCTTCGGCTCGGCCAAGGGCTCGAACGAAGAGGCCTATCTGTTCCAGAAGCTGGTGCGCACCGGCTTCGGTTCGAACAACGTCGACCATTGCACCCGACTGTGCCACGCCTCGTCGGTGGCGGCCCTGTTCGAGGGCCTGAGCTCCGGCGCGGTGTCGGCACCTTTCTCGGCGGCGATGGATGCCGAGGTCATCATCGTGATCGGCGCCAACCCGACCGTGAACCATCCGGTCGCCGCGACCTTCATCAAGAACGCGGTCAAGCAGAACGACGCCAAGCTGTTCGTGATGGATCCGCGCCGGCAGTCGCTGTCGCGCCACGCCACCAAGCATCTGCAGTTCAAGCCGGGCTCCGACGTCGCCATGCTGAACGCGATGATCAACACGATCATCACCGAAGGCCTGACCGACGACCAGTACATCGCCGGCTACACCGAGGGGTTCGAGGACCTCAAGGAGAAGATCAAGGAGTTCACGCCGGAGAAGATGGAGCCGATCTGCGGCATCCCGGCGCAGACGTTGCGCGAGGTCGCGCGAACCTATGCGCGGGCGAAATCGTCGATCATCTTCTGGGGCATGGGCATCAGCCAGCATGTGCACGGCACCGACAACGCGCGCTGCCTGATTGCGCTCGCGCTGATCACCGGCCAGGTCGGCCGTCCCGGCACCGGCCTGCATCCGCTGCGCGGCCAGAACAACGTGCAGGGCGCCTCCGACGCCGGCCTGATCCCGATGTTCCTGCCGGATTATCAGCCGGTGGGGCGCGACGATCTGCGCGCCAGCTTCGAGAAGCTCTGGCAGCAGGATCTCGATCCCGTGCGCGGCCTGACCGTGGTCGAGATCATGAACGCGATCCATGCCGGCGAGATCAAGGGCATGTATATCGAGGGCGAGAACCCCGCGATGTCGGATCCTGATCTGCAGCACGCGCGCCATGCGCTCGCCATGCTCGATCATCTCGTGGTGCAGGATCTCTTCGTCACGGAGACCGCGTTCCACGCCGACGTGATCCTGCCGGCCTCGGCCTTCGCGGAGAAGGACGGCTCCTTCACCAACACCGATCGCCGCGTGCAGCTCGCCCGCCAGGTGATCAAGCCGCCGGGCGATGCGCGGCAGGATCTCTGGATCATTCAGGAGATCGGCAAGCGCATGGGCTTGCCGTGGAATTATTCCGGTCCCGGCGATGTCTTCACCGAGATGGCGGAGCTGATGCCGTCGCTGAAGAACATCACCTGGGAGCGGCTGGTGCGCGAAGGCGCGGTGACCTATCCGGTCGATGGGCCAGACCAGCCCGGCAACGAGATCATCTTCACCACGGGCTTCCCGACCGCGAGCGGCCGCGGCAAGATCGTGCCGGCCAAGGTCATCCCGCCGGACGAGATCCCCGACGCGGAATATCCCATGGTGCTCTCGACCGGCCGCGTGCTGGAGCATTGGCACACCGGCTCGATGACCCGCCGCGCCCAGGTGCTCGACCAGATCGAGCCGGAGGCGGTCGCCTTCATGTCGCCGAAGGACATGCGCAAGATGCAGCTTGCGCCCGGCGATTTCATTCGCCTTGAGACCCGCCGCGGCGCGGTCGAGGTCAAGGTGCGTTCCGACCGCGACGTGCCGGAGAACATGGTGTTCATGCCGTTCTGCTACGCGGAAGCGGCGGCGAACCTGCTCACCAACCCGGCGCTCGACCCGTTCGGCAAGATACCGGAGTTCAAGTTCTGCGCGGTCAGAGCCGAACGCGCGGAGATGCGGGACGCCGCGGAGTAGGGAAGGTCTCGTCGTTACCGCGCGCACGAGACTTGCCATACAAACCGCTGTCATGCCCCGCGAAGGCGGGGCATCCAGTACGCCGCGGCTCATCCATTGAGCCATAACTGTCTCGGAGTACTGGATCGCCGGGTCAAGCCGGGCGATGACAGTAGTTGTGCGGTGGACAAATGTGCCCACGTCGTCGCTTCGCTCCTCGCAATCAGGGTGGTAGATTTGGCGCATGTCCAAAGTCACCCCAGCCACCCGCGCGCTCACGGCCGCCGGTGTTGCCTTCACCGCCCACGCTTACGACTACGATCCTGATGCCGAGAGCATCGGGATGCAGGCGGCCGCCGCGCTCGGCGAGGACCCCGCGCGCGTCCTCAAGACGCTGATGGCGCTGGTGGACGGCAAGCCGGTCTGCGTGGTCGTCCCCTCCGACCAGGAAGTCTCGATGAAGAAGCTCGCCGCGGCCGTGGGCGGCAAGTCGGCGCAGATGATGAAGCCGCCGGAGGCGGAGCGGGTCACCGGCTACAAGGTCGGCGGCATCAGCCCGTTCGGTCAGCGCAAGCAGGTCGGTACCGTGATCGAGCAGCGCGCGCTCGCGCATGATCTCGTCTATCTCAATGGCGGCCAGCGCGGCCTGCAGGTGCGGCTCAAGCCCACCGACGTGCGGGACGTCGTGAAAGCGGTGGTCGCGGATGTGCTGGCGTGACGGCGGTGGAGCGAGATCGTGAGGTGGCTGCTTCTGCTGTGGCTTGCGATTCTGCTCGGCATCGACCGTCCGGCTGAGGCGCATCAGGTCAACCTCGTCACGGCGCGCGTGGCGGTGACCGCCGATCGCATCGTGAAGGTCGAGCTCGGATTGAAGGGCAGCGATGTCGATCGCCTGATCGGCACGAGGACGTATGACGCAAAGCAGGACGCGGTCGATCCCGCTGTGGTCGAAGCGGCCAGCGCAGCAATCCTCGCCTATCTCGAAACGCATATGGCCGTGACGGGGGGCGGCGCGGCCTGTGCGCCGGGCAATGCTGCGATTCTGCCCGATGGTGACGGCATCGTCTATCGCAACAGCTTTGCTTGCGCGAGCACGGCCGGCGATATCGTCTACCGCTCCACCGTGCTGACGGAACGGGACAAGGCTGCGCGTCAGGTCGTGCTGGTTGCGCAGGGCAAGTCCGAGGCGCAGGCCTTGCTCGATTCCGAGAATGTCACGGTCACGCTCTCGAAGGAGCTGCCGTCGCTGGCCTCGACCATGTGGCGCTATCTCCTGACCGGCATCGAGCATATCTTCCTCGGTTACGATCACGTCGCATTCCTGGCCGCAATCGTTCTATGGGCGCGCCGGCTGATGCCGGTCGTCAAGATCGTTACCGCCTTCACCGTCGCTCATTCCCTGACATTGTCGCTCGCGGCGTTGAATGTCCTGGTCATCCCGAGCCACATCGTGGAGCCGGCGATCGCGGCCTCGATCGTGTTCGTGGCGGTCGAGAACTTCTTCTCGCGCGATGTCGACAAGCGCTGGCGCGTGGCGTTCCTGTTCGGCTTGGTCCACGGCTTCGGCTTCGCCGGCGTGCTTCGGGAGATCGGCTTGCCGCCGGATGCGGTCGTCCCGGCGCTGGCCGCCTTCAACCTCGGCGTCGAGGTCGGGCAGATTGCGATCGTCGCGCTGATGCTGCCGGTGCTTGGCTTGTTGGATCGTCTGACTGTGGTCGGGCGGGAGGAGCCGGCGCGCGCGGCGAGGCTGGTCTACGCCATGTCCGCGGTGATCGGCCTGCTCGGTGGCTATTGGCTGCTGACGCGCCTCCTCGAGGCTTGAGCCGGCGGCTACTGCTGCTGCAACAGCTTGAGCCGGCAGCGCAGCGCCTCGCGGATATGGGCGCGCGCGAGCTGCTCGGCCCTGTCGCCGTCGCGCGCGGCGATGGCGTCGATGATGGCCCGATGCTCGTCGTGGCTGGTCGAGGGACGCCCCGATACGGTGAAGGTGGTAGGGCCGAGCAGGGCGATCCAGTCCTGCAATTCCCGCGAAGCGTTGTCGAGATAGCGGTTGCGCGCGGCGCGGCAGATCGCCTCGTGGAAAGCGCGGTTGAGCCGCGCCATCTCGGCGGCGTCCGTCGCGGAAGCCTCGACGAAGGCCTGCTCGATGTCCCCGAGCGCCTCGATCTCGGTGGCCGAGGCATGTTCGGCGGCGAGGCGCGCGGCGGCACCTTCCATGATCTCGCGCATGGCGTAGAGCTCGAGCACCTCGGAGATGTCGAGGTTGCGGACGATCAGTCCGCGGCCGGCGGCGGGCTCGACGAAGCCGCGTGCGGCGAGCCGGCCCAGCGCCTCGCGAACCGGCGTGCGGCTGACTTTGAGCCGCTGCGCGACCTCCTCCTCGCGCAGGCGGTCGCCGGCACGATAGCTGCCGGCCTGGAGCGCCTCGCAGAGCGAGCGGAATACGGCTTCACCGAGCGCAACGCTGCCGCCGCGCACGATCGATCCGTCTGTCTTTGCCGGGCGTCTTGCCATAGTGCCCTCGAAGCGCGCGACGCATCCTGCCATGCAGAGATGCCGCTTGCGACATTGCTGTATATCTTTGTATACAAAAGTACGCAATGGTAAGCAGTCGGCACGCGCCGGCCGGCAGGACCATTTCCAATTTCGTCGCATCGGACGAGCGGCATGAGCAGCAAGTACGACGTGCTGGTGATCGGAGGCGGCAATGCGGCGCTGTGCGCGGCGATCGCGGCGCGGCGCGGCGGAGCGTCTGTGCTGGTGCTGGAGGGCGCGCCAAAATTCTATCGCGGCGGTAACACCCGTCACACCCGCAACATGCGCTGCGCCCACGACGCCGCCACCGAAATCCTGACCGGTCCCTACACCGAGGAGGAGTTTTGGGAGGATCTGCTGCGCGTCACCGGCGGGCAGACCGACGAGGCGCTGGCGCGCCACATGATCCGGGAATCCAAGGACATCCTGAACTGGATCGTGGAGCAGGGGGTGCGTTGGCAGCCTTCGCTCGGCGGCACGCTGAGCCTTGGCCGCACCAACTCCTTCTTTCTCGGCGGCGGCCGCGCGATGCTCAACGCGCTCTATCTCACCGCCGAACGCCTCGGCGTCGAGGTCGAATACGATGCCGAGGTCACCGACCTCGTGATCAAGGACGGCATGTTCCTCGCTGCCCGCCTCAAGCGGCCGATCAAGGGCGAGACCGAGATCCGCGCCACCTCTCTGGTTGCCGCGGCCGGCGGATTCGAGGCCAACATCGAGTGGCTGAAGCAATATTGGGGCGAGGCCGCCGACAACTTCCTGATCCGCGGCACACCCTATAATCGCGGCTCGATCCTGAAGATGCTGCTCGACAAGGGCGTGCAGGAGGTCGGCGATCCCACCCAGTGCCATGCGGTCGCGATCGACGCCCGGGCGCCGAAGTTCGACGGCGGCATCATCACGCGGCACGACTCCGTCGTGTTCGGCATCGTCGTCAACAAGCACGCGCAACGCTTCTACGACGAAGGTGAGGACATCTGGCCGAAGCGCTACGCCATCTGGGGCCGGCTGGTGGCGGCGCAGCCCGACCAGATCGCCTACATCATCTTCGATTCCACTGTCGTCACCAGCTTCATGCCGACGCTGTTCCCGCCGATTGCCGGCCGGACGGTGGCGGAGCTTGCCGGAAAGCTTGAGCTCGATCCGGCCGCGCTGGAAAAGACCATCACCGAATTCAACGCCGCGGTGCTATCAGGCACTTTCGACCACACCGTTCTGGATGATTGCGTGACCGAGGGCATCACGCCACCCAAGACGCACTGGGCGCGCAAGATCGAGACGCCGCCTTATCTCGCCTATCCAGTCCGGCCCGGCATCACCTTCACCTATCTCGGCACGCGCGTGAACAAGGAGGCGCGGGTGCTGATGAAAGGCGGCAAGCCGTCAGCCAACATGTTCGCGGCCGGCGAGATCATGGCCGGCAACGTGCTCGGCAAGGGTTATGCCGCCGGCATGGGCATGACCATCGGCAGCGTGTTCGGACGAATCGCAGGGCGGGAAGCGGCAAAGCATGCACGGAACTAGAATCCTCGACGAAGCCGACCGTCTGATGACGGTCTGCAATTCCTGCCGCTATTGCGAAGGTCTTTGCGCCGTGTTTCCGGCCATGGAGATGCGCCGCGCCTTCTCTGACGGCGACCTCAACTATCTCGCCAATCTCTGCCATGGCTGCGGCGCCTGCTACGTCGACTGCCAGTTCTCGCCGCCGCACGAGTTCAACGTCAACGTCCCGAAGACGCTCGCGGTCGCGCGCGCGGAATCCTATGCGGCCTATGCCTGGCCGGGCGCGCTGTCCGGCGCCTTCGCGCGCAACGGTCTCGTCATCAGCCTTGTCGCAGCTCTCAGCATGGCCGCCTTCATCCTCGGCTTCGCTGCGTTGAGCGACCGCAGCGTGCTGTTCGGCGTGCACACCGGCCCTGGTGCCTTCTACAAGTTGATGCCGCACCATGTGATGGCCGCGCTGTTCGGTACTGCCTTTCTCTACGCCGTTATCGCGCTTTTCATGAGCCTGCGCGCCTTCTGGCGCGACATCGGCCCGCCCATCGGCGGCCGTGCCGACGGCGGCTCGATCTTCCAGGCGATCCGCGACGCCGGCGAGCTGCGCTATCTCGATGGCGGCGGCGTCGGCTGCTACAACGAGGACGACAAGCCGACCGACCGGCGCAAGCTGCATCACCACCTGACCTTCTACGGCTTCATCCTGTGCTTCGCCGCGACATCGGTGGCCACGCTCTACCACTATCTGCTCGGCCGCGAGGCGCCGTATCCGTGGTGGGACTTGCCCGTGGTGCTGGGCACGCTCGGCGGCATCGGGCTGATCATTGGCCCGATCGGTCTGTTCGCAGCCAAGATGCGGCGCGATCCGGCGCTGCTCGATGAGAGCCGCTACGGCATGGATGTCGGCTTCATCGCCATGCTGTTCCTGACCGGCAGCACTGGAATGCTGCTGCTGGTCCTGCGCGAGACCGGCGCGATGGGGCCGCTGCTCGCGCTGCATCTCGGCGCCGTGTTCGCGTTGTTCATCACCATGCCCTACGGCAAGTTCGTGCACGGCATTTATCGCTTTGCCGCCTTGGTGCGCTATGCACAGGAGCGGCGATCGGCGGCGTGATCAGGCATGATGGGATGAGGCTTGGTCGGCTCAACGATGGAAGTGCGCTCCCTCTCCCGCTTGCGGGAGAGGGTCGCTCCGCAGTGGGACAACCCCCAAAGAGGGGAAAGCCCTCACCCGCGCCTTCGGCGCGACCTCTCCCGCAAGCGGGAGAGGTGAACGAGCCGGGTTACGCTACGTCGCGCTCGGGCGAGGACGCTTGCTCGCGGGCCATCGTCGTTGCCGTGACATAGTCGGTCTTGCCGGTGCCGAGCAGCGGCACCTTGTCGACCACGATGATCGTGGCAGGCACCGTCAGCTCGGACGCGCCGATCGCCTTGGCCTGGGCCTGCATCGCGCTACGCTCGGCGTTCTTCTGCGTCGTTAGCAAGACGATGCGCTCGCCCTTGCGTTGGTCCGGGATCGACACCGCGACGGACGCCGCCTGCGGCCACAACGCCGCCGCGATGGCTTCGACCGCCGACAGCGAGACCATTTCGCCCGCGATCTTGGCAAAGCGCTTGGCGCGGCCCTTGATGGTGATGAAGCCGGCGGCGTCGATCGCCACGATGTCGCCGGTGTCGTGCCAGCCCTCGGCAAGCTTTTCGAGCACGCCGGGATTTTCGGCCCTGAGGTAACCGAGCATCACGTTCGGGCCGCGCACCGAGAGGCGACCGCCCTCCTCGATGCCGGGGACCGGATCGAGGCGGCTTTCCATCAGCGGCGAGAGGCGGCCGACGGTGCCGGGACGGTTGGCCATCGGCGTGTTCATCGCCAGCACCGGCGCCGTCTCGGTGACGCCGTAGCCCTCGAGAATGCGGATGCCGTAGCGCTCCATGAACACCTGCCGGGTGCGGTCCTTGACCGCCTCGGCGCCGGCGATGACGAGGCGCAGGGTGCGGAAGTCGTAAGGGTGCGCCGACCGCGCATAGCCGGTGAGGAACGTATCGGTGCCGAACAGGATGGTGGCGCCGGTCTGGTAGATCAGCTCGGGCACGATCCGGTAGTGCAGCGGCGAGGGGTACATGTAGATCGGAATGCCCGCGAGCATCGGCATCATCATGCCGCCGGTGAGGCCGAACGAGTGGAACACCGGCAGCACGTTGAACACCTTGTCATTGGCGTTGGCATCGACCCGCGCCAGCGCCTGCGCCGCGTTGGCCAGGATGTTGCGGTGGGACAGCACCACGCCCTTGGGCGTGCCTTCCGAGCCCGACGTGAACAGCACGACGGCGGGATCGTTGGCCTGGCGGGCAACGCGCGGCGTGGTGCCGGCGAGCAGGCCCTTGATCTTGTCGGCCACGCCGATCGAGGCGCGGACGTCTTCGAGATAGACCACGCGCGCCTCGGCGGAGATCGCGGTCATCAGCTTGTCGAGCTTGCCCTTCTCGATGAACGCCTTCGACGTCAGCACGGTCTTGACCTGCGCGGCCTTCATGGCGGCGAGCACGTTGACCGGGCCGGCCGAGAAGTTGAGCATGGCCGGCACTCGGCCGCTGTTCTGCAGCGCCATGAAGACGACGGCGACGCCCGCCGAATTCGGCAGCAGCACGCCGACATTCTCGCCGATTGCGGTGCCGGCCTCCAGCTTGCGGCCGAGGACCTGCGCGCCGAGGATCAGCTTGCGATAGGTCAGCTTGGTGCCGAGCGCATCCTCGATGATGACCTTGCCGGTGTCGCGATCGCGATAGGCGTGTCCGAGCGCCTCGAACAGCGAGTGATCGAGCATGGCGTTCTTGACCAGCGCGTCGATCATGACGTCTTGCAGCGCGGCGCCGGCGGCATTGCGGCGCGCCTTGCCCTTCAGCGTTTCGTCGACCGGGAGCTTGACCGGCGGCAGGATGGTGACCGTCACCCGCGGAAACCAGGAGCGCTTGATCTGGCTGCTGGTGAGATAGCTGAGATAGGAGCGTTGCGCGCCTTCGATGCGGACCGGCACGACCACGGCATCGGCCTTGTCCGCGATCATCGCGGTGCCGTCATACACCTTCATCAGCGATCCCGAGACGGTGATGCGCCCTTCCGGGAAGATCACCACGGGCTCGCCCGCAGCGACGAGCTTGATCAGGTCGCGCGCGGCCAGCGGCTTGGTCGGATCCATGGTGTAGTGCTTGACGACGCGCAGGAACGGCTTGGCCCACCAGGCCTTGGCAATGCCGGTGTCGACCGCGAAGCTGGCGTCGATCGGCAGCACGGCGTGCAGCAGCGGGCCGTCGATCAGGCTGACATGGTTCGGCGCGATCAGCATGCGCGTGCCCGGAGGCGGCAGGTTTTCCAGCCCGCGCACCTCCGTGCGGAACAGGGCGCGGAATAGAAGCCCGCCGGCATCGCGCACGCCTTCCTTGCCCCACTTGGTCAGCACGAACCAGACCGCGCCGAAGCTGGCGAGGCCGAGGCCGAAGAAGATCCAGCCGATATGGAGACCCGCCGCCTGCAACAGCGCGACGAACAGCGAGCCGATCACCATGAAGGCGGCCTGCAACACGTTGCCGGCGGCGATGATGCGGGCGCGCTCGGAGGTGGCCGACCAGGCCTGGACCGCGGCAAAGGACGGAACGACGAACAAGCCGCCGCCGAACGCGAAGGCGACGAAATCGACCAGCATGCGCAAGCCGGCAAACGAGGTTGCGAAGTCGAGCGCGGTGATGTCGTGGCCCTTGGCGGTCACACCGATGGCCCAGGCCAGATCGAGCCCGGCGAATCCCATGATGATGGCGCCGATCGGCACCAGCGCGAGGTTCGGACGAACGTGGCTGAGGCTCGCGGCGAACAGCGAGCCGATGGCGATGCCGATCGCGAAGATGGCAAGACACAGCGTCACCACGCCCTCGGTGCCGCCGACGACTTCCTTGACCAGCGCCGGCAGCAGCGACAGCACGATGGCGCCGACCAGCCAGAACCAGGACACGATCACGGTGCCGTCCCACAAGCGATGGTCGGCATGCAAGGTCCTGAGCAGGCTGACGGTCGAGGTCCAGGGATTGGCATCCACGGGCAGGTCGGGCGCGGAGGGCGTTGTCTGCGGAATGCGGGAGGCGAACGCCCATGACAGCAGGGCCAGAACGACCACGGCGGATGCGACCCAGCCCATATGCGCGGAGCCGGCCACGAACTGGCCGCCGGCGACGGTGCCGAGCAGGATGGCCATGAAGGTCGCGCCCTCGACCAGCGCGTTTCCGGTCGCGAGCTCGCCGAGCTCGAGCTGGTCCGGCAGCATGGCGTATTTCACGGGCCCGAACAGCGCGGCGATGACGCCGAACAGCGCGAGCGCTGCGAACAAGAGCGGCACCGAGTGCAGGAAGAAGCCGGCGGCGGCAAAGCATGCTGCGAAGATCTCGACGAATTTGAGCCGCCTTGCGACGACGGACTTGACGTATTTGTCGGCGAGCTGGCCGCCGAGCCCGGACAGGATGAAATAGGGGAAGATGAAGACCGCGCCGGCCACCGTCACCAGCGCATCGCCGTGGCCGGTTGCGGCACTGTAAAGCAGAATGATGACGAGTGCGTTCTTGAGCACGTTGTCATTGAGCGCCGAGAAGAATTGCGCCCAGAACAGCGGCGCAAAGCGGCGTGACGACATCAATTCCCTGATCATGACTAGTCCTGTTTTGGAAAGGCAGCCTGAGGTTGTTACGTTGTCTGTGAAGCGTCACGACCGGAAGCGCATGGGACGAACGATTGCACGGCGAGGATGCGCCGGCATGCTCTGTCCCCTCGGTTCCTCCGATCCTGTTGGTCTCCTAATGGTCTCGTTAGGTTCGCAGATATCTGGTCGCGGCCCGCGTTCGGGCATACCCGGATATGGTCCGGGCGATGAGGAAAACCTGAACCGCATCAGGGAGGCCAGCGGGATCAACCGCGAATGTCCGGGCATGGTGAGTCCTTCGTTGCAACCTGACCCGGCATTCGAGCCGACCCGATGGGCCGGCGTCTCAGGTCAGATGGGAGAGGTGACGAAAGGGCGAGAAGCGGCCGAGAACGCTAAACCTGCGCCCTTGGGAACGTGCACGGTCGCGGCTGGCCCGCCACATCCGAAAGGCCGCCCGACGTTCCGCGAGCACGCCGGCGACGTCGCAGGCGTTGGCGATGCGATTGATCGGCGCCATGGCGAACCGCAACAGGGTTCGGCCAAAGCCGGTGACGAGGGCAGCAGCGTCGTCGACGAAGGTGGCGGCGATATCAACAGCGAAGGTTTGCATTTTGCAGGTCTCCGGGTTAATTTGAACAATGTTCACATGAGTAGCTTGAAAATGAACAATGTTCAAGAAGAATCGCTGCGCGACCGGAAAAAAAATCGGCGGCGGCTTCAGATCCTGGAGATCGCGCGCGGCATCATCGCGACTAAGGGATTGAGATCGTTAAAGGTTCGGGACGTTTCGGAGGCCGCCGGCTGTTCCGTCGGCAGTGTCTATAACGAGTTCGGCGACTTCGACGGGGTGATCCTGACCGTCAACCGGGAGACCGTTCAGGCCCTCACGGCCCGGCTTCGCGGGGTTCCCGCTGATGATCCCGTGCGCCAGCTCTACGGGCTTGCCGCGACCTATCTCGACTTCTTTGCCGAGCACGCCAACCTGCTGCGCTCGCTGTTCGAGCACCGGATGGAGGATGACCGCCCCTATCCCGACGACATCCTGCAGATGGTGATGGACGCCTTCGCGCTGATGCATGCGCCGCTGGTGCGGCTGCTGCCGGATGCGGACGACGTGAAGATCGCGCTGTTGTCGCGCACGCTGTTCTCCGCCGTGCACGGCATCATCTCGCTCGGCCTCGAGGAGCGCATGGTCGCCGTGCCGCCCCAGATGCTGCGCCAGCAGGTCGAGCAGTTCATCGACGCCCATCTCGCCGGCCTCGGCATTTTGCCGGTGGGCGCACGGCCATCGCGATGAGGGATCGCCGCTACCACGCGTATCGCAGGCTCGCAGTGCCGGAATAGGTGGTGCTGCGGGCCGCGAACTCGCCGTCGAACTTGGCAGACAGGGAAACACCGTTCGAAAATTTCAGCTCGGCGCCGGCGGATGCGAGCGCGGCGTCCTTCGCCGGCGTCGCACCATTGACGATGAAGCTTGTGGCGGGCAGGCCCTGGAATGCGGCGACGAGTGCCGGATCGCTCACCCAATCATGCGCCCAGGCCGCGCGACCGCGCAACGTCAGGACCGCATTCGGTGCAATCAGTGTCGTCCGATCGAAGCGCGCGCCGAGTTCGCTCCGTGTGTCGGAGGCGGTGCGGCCCTGATACGTCAGCCCAAGACCGCCGCCCGCCAGATCAACCTCGGCGTAAGTCGGCGTGCGAAACGCCTGCGCCTGTGCCGCTGCGTATGGCGTGAAGCCGCCGATCGGCGTCGCGAAGCGATAGCCGCCCTCGATGCGGCCGCCGAAGGTCTGCGCATTGAATTTCGCGGTGAGCTGATTGCTGAACGGCGCGAGGCGGTCTGTCGACATCCAGTGGTTGGCCACGGCGAGCGAGGCGGCGAAATAGGCCGGGCCGGCACGCACCGCGGTATAGACGCCGGCCTGCAGTGCATCGCTCTTGCCGCCGCCTAGCGCCTGCGCCAGATCCCATTTGGTGCCGCCGCCGGAGAGCGCAAAGCCGACGATCGCGTCGCGGCTGACATGATAGTCGGCTCCGGCCGCGACGCCGCCCCCGCGCGCGCTGAGGTCGTGGCTGCCGATCACCACGGGATCGCCGCCGGTGCGGTTGGCGCCGCCGAACGCCGTTCCCCAGGCGGTCCAGCGCTCCACGAAGGTCGGCGCCTTCGCGGCCGGTGAGCCCATGACCTTGTTGTAGGCCAGCGCAATATCGTGCGGAAGCGCGGCGCGCGCGGGATTGAAACCGAGCACGGTGTCGCCGGTCGCATTGCCCAAGGTCCCGCGTCCGCTGACGAATGGATCGAGCATGAGGCCGAGGAACTGGCCCGTGAACTGGAAAGCGCCCTGCCGGGCTCCTGTCGCGGCTTCCCCCGAAAGTTGGTCCAGGCTGTAGCGCAGCTGGGCATCGCTCTGGCCGGCGAACGATGCCAGGAACGGCAGGTTGGGGCCGAACGCACTCAATGCGCCGGCCACGGCCTTCTGGTTCTGCGTTTGGGCGACGGATTGGAAGACGGCCGAGTTGTAATTGAGCGTCAGGAATACCGAGAACCCATCGTAGCTAAGGGCGGAGGTGAAGAACTGCGGATTGTATCCGCTCAGCGTGACGTTTGCGAAGGATCCGGTGACGCCGGTCGTCGTGCTGAGGATCGTGTATTGCGTCGATGCGCCGTAGGCGCCGGCAAGCGTGGTGACGGCGACGGTGCCGCCTGTCAGCGTCGCGCTGATGGCGGCAATCTTGTCTGATTGTCCGGCCGCGTTGACCGAGATCGCGTACGTCGACCCTGACTGGAACGCTGCATTGGTGTTGACGATTAGTTGACCGAGATTGCCGGGCGCGACCCTGCCGCCCGACAGCACTGTGAGCGATCCGATCATGCCGCTGCCACTGAGCGTGCCGCCGGTCACCATCGTCGCGATGTTGGCCATCGTGCCGTTGACGATGAGGGTGCCGGCCTGGACGTCCATGGTCGCCGTGTCCGTCGTCGAACCCGTCAGTGTCCAGGTGGAACTGCCGGTCTTTTCCAGCACCTCGAATTCCCGGAATTGACCGGCCGCGCCGAATGTGCCGAGGTCGAAGGTCGCGTTGGCGGTCCCGCCCAGGCGCAACGTGTCCAGTCCGTTGCCGCCCAGGACCCAGCCCGTGACGCTCGATCCCGTCCGCAACTCGAACATGTCGTTGCCGTCCTTGAGATCTACGGCCGTGCTGGCGCCGGTCATGATCGTGCCGGAGTTGATGACGGTGTCCTGATTGGCCGAGCCGAGGATCGCGGAGCCGGAGGCGCTCGAGATCGTGCCTGCGTTGTTGACGATGCTCCCGGCGCCCGCGCCGTTGAGATCGACAGCCCCGACATTGCTGGCCTGGACAACGCCGCCCGACAGGATGTTCACCTGGTTGTTCGCCGATCCGCCGCCGATCCCAACGCCGCTCGTTAGGGGCGCGGCGCTTCCAACCGTCCCCCCGATGACGACGATGTTGTTGCTGGAATTGGAGAGGGCGAGTGCCGTAGTTCCGACGGCCGACGACCCGACAACGGCACCCGCATCTATCGTGACGACGTTGTTGTTGCTGCCGCTGACCAATGTAATGCCGTCGCTGTTGGCGGACGTGATCGACGCGTTGGCGGAAACATTGATCGCGCCATTGGACGCGGCTTCGAAGACGACGCCCGCAAAGGCGGGATCATTCACGGACGTCGCGGTGCCGTCGCCGATGTTGACGGTGACGCCGCTGACCGCAGGTGCCGTCTTGACGAGGGTGTTGCCCGCCCCGGTGCAGGTGATCGAATCGCCCGATTGGAGCGACGTCTGCGAACCGCTACCGGTAATCACGCAGGCCGCTGCTGCCGGCGCGGAGAACCAGGGCAGTGTGGCACCCGCAGCAAGAGCACTGATCGCGCTGCTCAAGAGCAGCGCGTGTCGCGGGCGCGTCGTTGCCGCGCTGACGTACGGCGAGGTCATCCAATGATTCCAAGGCAACTGCAAACTCCGTTCGCGATGCGGTCCGGATGGAATCCGGCCAGCAACGCTGGGCGGTTGCTATGCTTAGTGATGGAGGCCTTGGCCTTCTTGGACCAGCGCGCAAAGCGAAGTGTCGAAATGCGAAAGACGCAACGTTTTCGGGAATGATGTGGCCGGGGTACCACAACCGGGGCGTTGCGGCCCTGCGTCTTACGCAAAGCTGCTCAGGAGGCAGTCGTGCAGGCCTTTAGCGCACCCGGCCAGATCCCGCTTGCGTCCGAGCGGCCGGTCCTCGTGGCTGACGAGATGAAGCGGCTCGCAGGCGGCGATCAGCCTCGCCCCGCGACGGCCTCGCGCGGCCGGGTTGCAACGAGGACGACGTCGGGTCTCCCGTCGTCGACCTGGACCCGGTTGCGTCCCTTCTCCTTGGCGCGATAACAGGCGGCATCCGCGCGCCGCATCGCGTCCTCGAGCGTGGTGGTGCTGTCGGCGATGCAGGCGACGCCGATGCTGGCGGTCACCGCAAAGCAGCGATCGTCCCAGGCGAAGGTGAACAGCTCGAGCGCCCGCCGCAACCGCTCGGCGATATCGACCGCATCATAAGGCGAGCACTGCGGCAGGATCAGGCCGAATTCGTCGCCGCCCAGGCGCGCCACCAAATCGTGCGGACGCCGGTCCTGTTGCAGGAGGCGCGAGACCTGGCAGAGCAGGCGATCGCCGGCAAGGTGTCCGCAGCTGTCGTTGACGTTCTTGAACTGGTCGAGGTCGAGCAGGATCAGGCTCAGCGAACCCGCGGGGGCAACGTCCAGCTCGCCCTGCAGTCGCGCCTCGAAGGCGCGGCGATTGGACAGGCCGGTCAGCCAGTCGTGCGAAGCCTGGAAGGCCAGACGTTCCTTCTCGGCATGCAAGGCGTGTTCGAATGCCTGTCGTTGCAGCACCAATCGTCTGGTGTGCCAGATCAGGAGCAGGATCAGGGTCACCGCGGTGACGATGTTGATGCCGGTCAGCGTCAGCTTGATGGCGCGGGAGCCTTCACCGAGGACGGCCGAGAACCGTTTGGCATGCACCGTGAACTCGGTGTTGAGCTCGGAGAGCCGTGCCGATAGGACTTGCACGCGGCTTGCGTCCTGAACCCTACCGCCCTCCCACTCGGACCGAATGACTTCGCCGAAGACGCTCAGCTCCAGCAGCATGGGGTCGGTGGCGGCCCACTCGCGGATCGCTTCCTGGAGGAAGCTGACGCGGTTGAAATAGCGAAACAGCCAGATCAATCCCGGAACGTCATCGGGATGGTTGCCGCCTTGCAGGAAGCCGATGCGGGCCGCCTCGACGTCGACCGGATCGCGCTCGAGTGCCCAGCGCGCGAACTCGTCGCCGATGGGGACGGCGAGCGAGGCCTGGTACTGCGCGAACTGGCTGGCCTCGCCGGAATGCAGATAGAGATTAAGGAAATAGACGGCGTTCTTCTGCGAGCGCGACCACAATGCTTCGCCCGCGACATAGGCGCGAACCGACGACATCACCTCCAGGCTGAATCCCGCGATCGCCGCCTGAAGCACGACGACCATCACAAAAGGCGAGACGAGCTTGATGACGTGAAGAAGGCTGCGCCCCTTCATCGATGTCGCTGTTCTGCGAAACACCCTGGCGTTCCCCAAATCGCGCAACGCCCCAACGATGCGCTGCGCCTGCAATGCCAAGTAGAGGCGATGGTTGCTTAACTCGACCTGAAAGGTGCGGAGGACTGCGTCGCAGGGTGAAGGCGTCGTGAAATGATCGGCCGCAGATTGCTTCAAATGCCGGCAAATCGCCCGACCCGACTGATCGCGTTCGTCGTGGGCGCTTTGCTTGACGAGGAGGGATGTGTCCCGAGCTAAAGCATGATCCGGAAAAGTGCGCAGCGGTTTTCCGAAAAGATCATGCTTAAACAACAACCTAAAGCGCGATGACGATTCGTCCCAATTGCATCGCGCTTTAGACCAGCACCGGCTTGCGCACACGGCCGGCGTCGCCGAACACGCGCAGATACCGCTCGATCTCCGAGGGTATGCCGGTCGCCTTCTCCGGATTGTCGGAGAGCTTGACGGCGGGACGGTCGTCGACCGACGACACCTTGCAGACCAGCGAGATCGGATCGAGATTGAACGAGCCGTCCGGCGTGCAGCCGACGAAATCATTGGTGAGGTTGGTGCCCCAGCCGAAGGAGAGCCGCACCCGGCCGGCAAAGTGATGATAGGTCTCCTCGATCGATCCGACATCCATCGCGTCGGAAAATACGAGCAGCTTGTCCTTGGGGTTGCGACCCTTCTTCTCCCACCACGCGACGATCTCCTCGCCGGCCTGGATCGGCGGCGCACTGTCGGGCCGGAAGCCGGTCCAGTCGGCAACCCATTCCGGTGCATCGCGCAGGAAGGCCTTGGTGCCGAAGGCATCGGGCAGTGCGATCAGAAGGTTGCCGCCATAGGTCTGGCGCCACTGGTCGAGAATGCGATAGGGCGCCCAGCGCAATTCCTCATCGTCCTTGGCGAGCGCGGCCGCGACCATCGGCAGCTCATGCGCGTTGGTGCCGATCGCCTCGAGGTCGTTGTCCATCGCCAGCAGCACGTTGGACGTACCGATGAAGGACGAGCCCAGGCCTTCCTTCACGGCCTCAACGCACCAGCGCTGCCAGAGGAAGCCGTGACGGCGGCGGGTGCCGAAGTCGGACAGGCGCAGATTTTCCAGCTTGCGAAGACGCTCCACCTTGGTCCAGAGCTTGGCCTTGGCACGGGCATAGAGCACGTCGAGCTCGAAGCGGCCGCGGCCCTTGATCGCCGCACGGGAGCGCAGCTCGTTGAGGATTGCGAGCGCCGGAATCTCCCACATCGTGGTGTGGGTCCAGGGCCCGTGGAAATGCAGTTCGTACTGGCCCTCGACCTTGCGCAGCTCGTATTCGGGGAGGCGGAATTCGGCCAGCCAGCGGATGAAGTCCGCCGAGAACATGTGAGTCTTGCCGTAGAAGGTGTTACCGGCGAGCCAGATCAGCTCCTTCTTGGTGAAGCGGATGGTGCGGGCATGGTCGAGCTGGGCGCGCAGTTCGCTCTCGTCGATGATCTCGGCGAGCCGCACGTGGCGCGAGCGGTTGATGACCGAGAAGGTCACCTGCTGATCCGGGTAGGCCTCCCGAATCATTTGCAACATCAATAGCTTGTAGAAGTCGGTATCAAGCAGGCTGCGGATGATGGGATCCAGCCGCCAGCTGTGATTGTAGGTCCGGCTCGCAATGTCGGTCACTGTCATGGGCGAATTCTAGCGTGGCGGCCGGCGCGCAACCAGTGGATTTGGCGAGGGCTGGTCTTCCGAAAGACGGTCCAATCACGCCTTGGCGGCCGTTGCCGCCACCGTCTCGAGCTGGCTCCTGACCCAGCGATGGGCCGGGTCCTTCTGATAGCGCTGGTGCCAGACCATGAACATCGGCAGTTCGGCCAGCGTCCGCGTGCGGGAGGCCAGCGGAATCCGCGTTTGCGCGAAATCGCGCATGATCCCCGACGCCAGCAGGCTCGGCATGCTCGCCAGCATCTGCGAGCCGCGCAGGAACGACGGCACGCCGGAAAAGCTCGGCACCGAGATCGCGATGTCGCGGTGAAGGCCGTTGGCCGCCAGCCGGCGGTCGAAGTCGAGCCGCTCATTGTCGGTATAGACGACCGTGATGTGGCGCGCCGCAAGATAGGCACCGCGGCGGGTCGGCGCGGTACGCACCTTGGAATCGAAGTAACAGACGTAATGATCGCTCAAGAGGCGCTTCTGCACGATGTCGATACCGGACGGCGGCAGCGGCGTGATCAGGACGTCGCAGCGGTCTTCGCGCAGCATCGCGGGCGAGGGGGACTGCGAAGGGATCACGCGCAGGTTCAGGCTCTTCACCTGTGCTGCGACATGATCGAAGAACCGCGGCAGCAGCAGATCGCGCTGGAAGTCATTGGCGGCGATCGTCAGCGAAAGCTGCGCGCGAGCCGGCTCGAACGTGACGCCACCGGCAAAGCTCCGCATCTCGTCGATCAGCGCCCGTGCCTTTGCGGCGAGGGCCTGCGCATGCGCGGTGGCGACGATGCCGCGGCCGGATTTCGCGAACAGCGGATCGCCTGCGATCCGCCTCAGCTTGTTCAGCCCGTGACTGACCGCCGATTGCGTCAGGCCGAGCCGCGTTGCCGCCGCGGTGACCGATCCCTCCTCCAGCACGGCGAGGAACAGTTCGAGCGCGTGGCCGTCGAGCGCCAAATGATCGATTTCTTTCATGCAATACATTATAATCGATCTATTTATCCGGGGAATAGACCGGGCCATGATCTCCCGATAAGCGCGTCCGGACCGGGCGCCCCCAGGGAGAGACACGATGAATGCCCAGGCGCCAGCCTTGCGGGACGCCCGCCTCAACCGTCCCGAGCCCCTGACGCCGCCGCTCGGCGACGGCGGCTTCTTCCAGCGCGACCGTTCCATCCATCCGCCGGCGCATGCGCCGGGTTACAAATCCTCGGTGCTGCGCTCGCCGCGGCAGGCTCTGCTGTCGCTGGAGGGCTCGATCTCGGAGATCACGGGGCCGGTGTTCGGCCATAACGATCTCGGTCCGCTCGACAACGACCTGATCCGCAACTACGCCAAGGACGGCGATCCGATCGGCGAGCGCATCGTCGTCCACGGCCGCGTGGTCGACGAGACCGGCCGCGGCGTGCCGAACACGCTGGTCGAGTTCTGGCAGGCCAATGCCGGCGGCCGCTACCGGCACAAGAAGGACACCTATCTGGCGCCGATCGACCCGAATTTCGGCGGCTGCGGCCGCGCGCTGACCGACGACACCGGTTACTACTACTTCCGTACCGTGAAGCCGGGACCCTATCCCTGGCGCAACTACGTCAACAGCTGGCGTCCCGCCCACATCCATTTCTCGGTGTTCGGCTCGGGCTTCGCGCAGCGGCTGATCACGCAGATGTATTTCGAGGGTGATCCCCTGATCCCGATCTGCCCGATCCTGGCGACGATTCCGGACAAGGATGCGCTCGACCGCCTGGTCGCACCGCTCGATCTCAACGCCTCGACGCCGTTCGACTCGCTCGCCTACCGCTTCGACGTCGTCCTGCGCGGCCAGCGCTCCACCTATTTTGAAAATCGCACCGCGGGGAACTGAGCCATGCCGCAGCCGCTCAACTATCTCAAGGAAACCGCCTCGCAGACGGCCGGGCCCTACGTCCATATCGGACTGATCCCGGCGATGGCCGGCTTCGACATCTTCGAGAAGAACTTCTCGAATGTCCTGACAACGCCGGATACGCAGGGCGAGCGCATCACGCTGGAAGGCAAGGTGCTCGACGGCACCGGCACGCCGCTGCGCGACGTGCTGCTGGAGATCTGGCAGGCCAATGCCAGCGGCCGCTACAACCATCCGGCCGATCGTTCGGCCGGCGCGCTGAGTGAGGAGTTTCGCGGCTGGGGCCGCGCCGGCTCCGACTTCGAGAGTGGCCTCGTGACGTTCGAGACCATCAAGCCGGGTGCCATCATCGACAGAGCGGGCCGGACATGCGCGCCGCATGTCAATGTCTGGATCGTCGCGCGCGGCATCAATATCGGCCTCAACACCCGGCTCTATTTCTCGGATGAAGAGGCCGCCAACGCCGCCGACCCCGTGCTGAATTTGATCGAGCAGCCGTCCCGGCGCTCGACCCTGATCGCAAAGCGCACCGAGCGCGGCGGCAAGGTCGTGTATTCCTTCACGATCAATCTGCAGGGGCCGGAGGAGACGGTGTTCTTCGACGTGTGACGATCGGGCGGCGTCCCGCAGGGTCACTCTACCCGGTCGTCGCGCTTGATCGTTCCGCGCGCGAGGAATTGCGGTGGCTGCCGCACCTCGCGCGATGCCAGCCGGTCGACCGGATCGCGGCCGACCTTTGGTCTCAGTGCGACCAGATCAATGAAAACGTCCGCCTGCCGGCGCAGGTTGTCGGCGACCATGGGGGGCTGAGTGGCGAGCGTGGAGACGACCGTCACGCGGACGCCGCGGCGTTGCAGAGCCTCCACCAGCGAACGAAAATCTCCATCGCCCGAGAACAACACGATCTGGTCGACACGTTCGGCAAGCTCCATCGCGCTCACGGCAAGGTCGACATACATGCTGCCCTTCACCTTGCGGCGGCCCGTAGTGGCGTCGACGAACTCCTTGGTGGGTTTGGTGACGACGGTGTATCCGTTATAGCCGAGCCAATCGATCAACGGGCGGATCGACGAAAACTCCTGATCCTCGATGACGGTCGTGAAGTAAAAGGCGCGCAACAGCGTGCCCCGGCTTTGAAATTCGTCGAGCAGACGCCTGTAATCGATGTCGAAGCCAAGCGCCTTGGACGTGGCATGGAAATTGGAGCCGTCGATAAAGAGTGCGATCTTCTCGATCGAAGACATTCTGCACAAATCCCCCGTTCCGAACGAAAGCAGCCAGTCCGGCCGTCAGGGCACGCTGCATGGGCCGGAAAGCACTGACGGCGCCGGCGGCCCTGTAGAAAAAGCGACGCAGACGACCGGACAGGAGGGCCGTCTTGCGCCGAGGTTAAGGAGGTTCGATGCCACCAGCGCCAGGGCGCCGAATGCAGCCACGCTAAGGCGCGTGCAACCCTTGCTCAATTGTACAAAGGGTAGCTTCCCCTATACGAAGGTAAGTGGCCGCACCGACAACCAGCGGAATTACAGTTCGCGGCCGGCCTCCGACCATAAGCGCCGCCCGGATCGTTCGTCGGATGTGTCAGCCCTCTTCGCCATGGAGCTGCGCGCGGAAAGCGCGCGGCGACGCGCCCGTGGCTGCGGCATAGACGCGGCTGAAATAGGCGGGATCCTCGAAGCCGAGCGTGTAGGCGATCGTGGAGACCGGCAGATTGGTGTAGACGAGGTTCCGCCGCGCCTCGCGGATCAGCCGGTTGAGGATCAGGTGCGAGGCGGTATCGCCGGTCGCCGCCCGTGTGATCCGGTTGAGATGCGTCGGCGTCACCGCCAGCGCCTCGGCATAGTCCGCGACGCTCCAGCGCTCCAGATGGTGCTGCTCCAGCAGCGCCTCGAAGCGGCGGAACAGGCTGGATTCGACCGTGCCGTTGCCGCCGCTCTCGCTCGTGAGCGCGCGTGCCACCAGCCCGATCATGGCGGACGACAACGCGCGCAGCACATGCGCGCGGCCGAAATCGCGTGCGGCGTGCTCGGCGAAGATCTGCTTCATGATGGCGCGGATCTGCGGCGTGCCGCGCACCACGGCCGAGCGCGACAGCGCGCCGCGCAGGCCCTCGGCGGCGAGCAGCGCCTCGTCCAGAATCTCCGCAGCGATGGTCAGCACCCATCCTTGCGTCTCGGGCACGAAGCGGAAGCCGTGGACGTGGCCGACGGGCACGTTGACGATCTGCATCGGCTTCAACGGCACCACGCGTCCGTCGAGCGTCGCCTCGCCGCCGCCGCGCTCGATCAGCAGCACCTGGTGCAGCCGGGCGTGGCGGTGCACGGCCAGCGTCCAGTCGTGCAGCACCGAGCGCGACGCGATGGTCTCGCAATGCACGACGTCAGGCAGATCGCCGGACTCGCCGAACAGATTGTAGACCCGGATCGCCGGGGCAGGGGCTGAGCTTCTCATGTTCGAATAGTACAAGACAAAGGCAAAACCCTCCATCGGTTTGCGGCGTTGGATCTGCAAAAAAGTGCCGACGGGAGGATGCAAAAATGAAAGTTCAGGTCTGTATCATCGGCGGTGGGCCGTCCGGGTTGTTGCTGTCCCAGCTTCTGCACCTGAAGGGCATCGACACAATCGTGCTGGAGAAATACAGCCGCGATCACGTGCTCGCCCGCATCCGTGCCGGCGTGCTCGAGCACGGCTTTGCGAAGCTGATGCGCGAGGCCCAGTGCGGCGAGCGGATGGACCGCGAGGGGGAGATCCACACCGGTTTCGAGATCGCCCATGATGGCGTGCTGTCCAAGATCGATCTGCACAAGCATTCCGGCGGCAATTCGGTGCTGGTCTACGGCCAGACCGAGCTGACGCGCGACCTCTATGAGGCCCGAGACCGCCTCGGCGGCAAGGTCGTGCACAATGCGGAAGACGTGGCGCCGCACGATCTGACGTCGGACCGGCCCTACGTGACCTTTCGATCGAACGGCGAGACGGTCCGGATCGAGTGCGATTACGTCGTCGGCGCCGACGGTTTTCACGGCGTCAGCCGCAAGTCGATCCCGAAGGACGTGCTGCGCGAATATGAAAAGGTCTATCCGTTCGGTTGGCTGGGCGTGCTGTCGCGCACCAAGCCGGTGTCGCCCGAGCTGATCTATGTGAAGCACGAGCGCGGCTTTGCGCTGTGCTCGCTGCGCTCCCAGGTACTCAGCCGCTACTACATCCAGGTGCCGCTGACCGACAAGGTCGAGGATTGGTCGGACGATGCGTTCTGGGCCGAGCTGAAGCGCCGCCTGCCGGACCAAGTCGCCGGCAATTTGATCACGGGGCCGTCGATCGAGAAAAGCATCGCGCCGCTGCGCAGCTTCGTCGCCGAGCCGATGAGCTATGGCCGGCTGTTCCTCGCCGGCGATGCCGCCCACATCGTGCCGCCGACCGGCGCGCGCGGGCTGAACAGCGCCGCGTCCGACATCTACTACCTCTATCACGCCCTGCTCGCACATTATCAGCGCGGCGATGATTCCGGCCTCAAAGGCTATTCCGCCAAGGCGCTCGCCCGGATCTGGAAGGCGCAACGCTTCTCCTGGTGGATGACGATGCTCTTGCACCGCTTCCCCGACCGCCTCGCCTATGAGGATCGGCTGCAGCAGACGGAATTGGACTATCTGCTCTCGTCCGAGACCGTGCAGCGCCTGCTCGCGGAGAACTACGTGGGCCTGCCGTTTTAGACCGATCCCCACTTACCCTCCCCTGGAGGGGGAGGGTCGGTCGCGCGCAGCGCGAGCGGGGTGGGGTGACAGTCTCTCCATTGAGACGGTGCCCGTGTGGAGAGATCACCCCACCCCGTCTCACATTTTCGCTGCGCTCAATGTGAGCCGACCCTCCCCCTCCAGGGGAGGGTAAGCGCCACTACTTCCCTTCCAGAATATTGACCGGTGTCCAATCCGGCGGCGGTGGATTTGCCGCAAGCGCATTCGCGCGCCCGGCGAACAGCGCTGAGGCCGGATCGGCTTCTGCCATCTGCCGAAAAACGTCAGCGGCCTTCGCAAACTCCCTTGACCGCCAGCAGGCGAGCCCGTCCGCATAGGCAGCAGCCAGCTTCGCCTGGCGGTCGCTCTCCGCGCCCTTCTCGGCCAATGGTTCGAACACCTTGATGGCCTCGCCGCGGCCCAGCACCCTGATCGCGTCGAGCTCGCGCCAGGCGAAGGCATCGCCGGTCTGCGCCATCGTGGTTTCGGAGGCCATGATCGCGGTGCCGTAATATTTGTTGGCACCCTCGAGCCGCGAGGCGACGTTCACGGTGTCGCTCATCACGGTGTAATTGAAGCGGCGGCGCGAGCCGATGTTGCCGACCACGGCTTCGCCGCTGTTCAGCCCGATGCGATGCGACAGGCCGTGGCCGGCGAAGGCAGGGTTGTCGGCGTTGAGCTCCGCCAGCTTGTCGTGGCACTTCAGCGCGGCGCGAACCGCATTCGTTGCGTGTGCGGGATCGTCGGCCGGCGCGCCGAACATGGCGACGATGGAATCGCCGATATATTTGTCGACATAGCCGCCATGGCCTTCGATGATGTCGGTCATGGCGGACAGATATTCGTTCATCAGCGTCACCAGCTCGCCCGGCGTCATGGTCTCGGCAATGGACGAAAAACCCCTGAGATCGGAGAAGAACATGGTGACGTTGCGCATCTCGCCGCCGAGCGCCGGCATCTTGCCGGAGGCGACCATGGTCTCGATCACCTCGGGCGCGAGGTAGAGCGCAAAGCTCTTGCGCAGGAAGCGCTCGTCGCGGTCGGCCAGCACGAAGCGGTAGCCGATCATCATCCCGATCGCGGCAAGGCTTGCGAGCGCCGGCTCGGTCAGCGGCAGCGCTTGGGCGTGAACGAAGGCCGCGACGGCCACGGCGGCGTAAACGGCAGTGAGGACGAGCCAGGCCGCGAGCGCCCCGGTCGGCACGAATATGGAGGCCGCGCAGGCGATGATTGCAGCGAACGCGATCGTGAGAACGGCCCGCATCGGAAAACCGAGCTCGGTAACAGCGTCGTGCTCCATCAGGTTTCGGACCGCCGTGGCGTGGACGAACACGCCCGCGACGTCGCTGCGGGATTTCTGCGGCGTGCTTGCCGGCGCGGGCAGGGCGCATCGGGGGGCCGGCGTGCCGTCGTGGCCGCCGGACAGGCGCATCGAGGTAAGCTTGCGGTCCTCGAAATTCAACACCGTGCCAAGCAGCACGACCTTGCCGTCGAAAGCGCGGCGAAAGAAATCGCGGTCGCTCTTTTCGACGCAGGCACGCAGGTCGACGAAGGAAAAGGTCGGGATGTCGCGTCCCAGCCCTCGGAAGTTGAGCGTCATCGTATTCGGCACCGCGCTCGGGATCGCGTAGCCGGACAAATCGGTCGCGCCGGAAGGCGCAATCGCTGGCTTTGCGCCGGTCGCGCGCGCAGCGAGCTCGACCGCCATCGCGGGGACCGGCCGGCCCTCGATGGCGAAGCTCAGCGGCATTCGCCGGATGACGTCGTCGTGGTCGGTATGGACATTGAGCGCCCGGACGGTGTTGCGCACGGCCACTTGCTGGGCGCGATAGGGCACTTCCGGATGGTCATTGCTGAGGATTTCGCCCAGCACCAATTTGCCGCTGTCGGAGATTTGCCGCAGCGCGATGAGATAATCCCGATCGAATCCTTTCATGCGGCCGCCTAGCGCGGTGTCGCCAAAGGGAATCTCCGACTGCTCGATCGAGTTCTTGAAGATGACGTCGAAACCGATCACCCTGGCGCCGCCTTCGGTGATGCTGCCGAGCACCCGGCCGATCTCGCGGGTCCAGGTCTGCGTCGGCGATCCCTTGAAGGGGGGAGTCTCGTAGGTCTCACCGTCGATCGCCACGACGACGACCGGCGAATTGGCGGGATCGCGGCGGTCGGCAATGAGCTTGCCGCGCAGCGCCGTGAGGATGTCGAGCGAGAGGCCTTGCAGGACCTGAAGCGGCGGAGACGTGAAAATTGCGCCCGCGAGGAGCGCAATCAGAATCGCTGCAACGATGTCCCGTCCCCCGATCCGCCGCATCGCCCCGTCGCTAGGTCCGCTATTCGAGCCGCAGCAGGCGGCCGATGATCGGGGTCGGCGATGCGGTGGCGCTGGCATCGACCTGGAAGGTGTAGCGCTTGCTGCCGAGGCTTGCGAGATAGCTGCCGCCCGGGGTCAGCGACTTCCCGGCCTTGGCGAAATCATAAAACTTGCCGCGGGTCATGACGTCGCTCTTGAGCGGCACGCTGATCGTGGGTTCCTTGCCGTCGGTGCGCTCGATCACCAGCGTGCTGCCGCTCTTGGCCTGGATGAGCGGCGCGACGCCATAGATCGTCGGCAGCCTGGATGGAGCGGCCTTGGCATCGGACCGCATGGTCCGGAACGTGGTCGCGGCACTCTGGTTCGCCTCGCGTTCGGAGAGCTGCGCCGCCTTGGTGTCACACGGCACCTTGGCGCGCTGCACCTCGCCGAGCTGCACGGTACTTTGCTCGGCGCCGACCAGCACGACGCCTTCGCTGATCGTCTCGCGCAGGCAGGATTTGAGATAGCTGAGCGTAATGCTGGCCTTGGGGCCGAGCTTGATGATCTTGCCGGCCGCGACATAGTCCATGAATTCGACGCCGTCGACCTTGCCTTGCACATCCTCGACGATGGCGGCCGGCGTCTCCGCCAAGGCAGGGGCCGCAACACAGAACGCGCCGACAGCGGCGCCGATCAGGCATTTCATTGTAATTCTCATCCAGTTCGACCGACGGTATGACCGGTCCCCGTCCTGGTTCGATGCTTAGCAGCAGGGTCTCCAGGCAAGTGTGACCAGAATCACTCTTTGTTGTTGGTGCTACTCTAGCAGGAACAGGTTCAACCCGGCGACCGGAGAAAACAGAGCCGCGGCAAGCTGTTGGTCGAATTGTCAGGCGGCCGGGACGGGCTCGGCCGGAGGGCGCTCCGCTGCACTCTCTATATCGGGACGGGCGTGGCTTCGGTCTTCTGAAACGGCGTGGCCTGCTGCCCCGCGGCGCTGCCCGCGGAAAGCGCGCTGCTGGAGACGATCGGCAAGAGCACGGCGGAGGCGTCTTCGCTGCTCAAGCCGCTGTTCAAGCACATCCAGATGATCACCATCATCGCGCGCAGCGCGCGGATCGAGGCCGCCTCGCTCGACGGCGACCGAGCGGCTCGGCAAGCAGATGAGCCGGCTCGTGAACGAAGGCGCGGAATTCGAGAGGCTGATGAATTCGGCCCAAGGCCTGATGACCATGCTCGGCGAAAGCTCGGCGGCCCTGCCTGCGGTCGCCGCGCGGCTGGAGACTGCGGGCGCGGCGGGTGCGCAGCGGCTACAGGTGGAGGTGCAGGATCAGGCGATCCTCGACGATCTCTTCGCGCGCTACACCATGGAACGCGAGCGCGACGTTCATCGCGACTTCCTGCAAACGCTTGGACTGGTATCGACCGCCGCCTCGCGCCGGGTCGAGGCGGTCGAACCGGCGGACGACGGCATAGAATTGTTCTGACGCGCCGCAGCGATCGCCTCGTGCGGCGGGGGCAATTTGACGGGTCTGCTTTGCAGGGCATTAACCGTGGCGGAATGCTCGCCGCATCGGTCATTGTCGCGCCCCAGACTTGGTTGCAAATACCGGTGAATTCTACGGTGGGTGCTTCCATGATGCGAGACGGCAAATACGCGGCCTGGTTCAGGACGCCGCGCGCCCAGGGCACGGGCATCGTGCATCTGGCGGATGGACGGATCTCCGGCAGCGACAGCTTCTTCACCTATGGCGGGTCCTATCGGTTCGCTGACGACCAGCACTTCACGGCGGTGCTGACCACGCGGCGGTATGCCGAGGGACCGCCGACCGTGTTCGGTCTGGACGAGGTCGAGGTCGAACTCGCGGGCGTGTGCAGCGGCGCGCTGGCGACCTGCTCCGGGAAAGCCAAGCAAGCGCCCGACGTGATGTTCGAGGTGACGCTGATCTTCTGCCGGGACGATGCGCCGGCTGCGGAGGCTCGATCCGCTGTCGTGAAGCTCAATGACAAATTGCCCAAGGGCCTCGACAGCCGTTCGCGGCCGCGCCAGTTCCCTGCGCCTGCGAGGCCTCCCGTATCTTAGTCTTGCGATAACGGTGTCGCAGTGAAACGGGCTGCGACGGCGGCGCGGCAACGGTGCATTTACACGCAGAGCGCTAGGATGCGGCCGCTGCAAAGGAATGACGAGAACATGCCCCAGATCTGGATGACCTACGACGAACTGGCGACGCTCAGTGGCTGCACGCCGGCAGAGGCCAGGCTGCGAGCGCTCCATTTGTCGCTCGACCGCCGCAAGAGCCGCGACGGGGCAACGCGCGTCAAGCTTGACCTGGCGCTGACGGCCAGGTTCTTCGCATCGATCCGCGAAGCGGATTTCGATCTCGACGGGGCCATCGAGGCGCTCCAGACCACCCACAGGCAAATGGCCGAACTGCTGGCACCGCCCGGGTTCCGCGAGCGCGGGGCAGCCTAAGCGCCAATGCCGGCATCGCTTTGCCGTTCAAGACGGTTCAAAGCCCGATCCAGGGCAGCAACACCCTGACGGACGCTCAGGCGGCCGATCTGTTGGCCGGGAAATGGTACGCGAACATCCATACGGTCGCGAACCCCGGCGGCGAACTGCGCGGGCAGATGATGAAGTAGGGATGATGTCCCGGTGGCGCTGAAGAGGTTGTCGCCGTGATCTTCAGGCTGGCGGCCGGGGCAGGAAGGCCAGGATCGTCTGGGCGAGGAGGACGCCGACGGTGCCTCCCGCCGCCTTTTGCAACACGTCGAGGAAACCCGGATCGCGATCGGGGATCAGCGCTTGCAGAACTTCCAGGCCCATGGCGACGGCCACGACGAGCGAGCAGGCCAGAGCGACCCGGCCGGGCAGCAGGAAGGACAGCAGGAAGCCCAACAGGCCGTAAGCACTGAAGCGCTCGATCACGACGATCCAATAGGCCTCGTGATGCCCCATCAGCGCCGGCCGCCCCGCCAGTCTTGCCAAGGTGGCATAGACGATGAGAGCGAGGCAGATGGCCGCCGCTGCGATGAGGTGATTTCGACGCATGGCCTACCATAGCCGCTCGGAAATCGTACCGCTTCGAAAGACGAGAACATCGTTAAAGCGCCGTGGTGGGCGCCGGCGGGGATGGTCAGGCGACCAGGACGTCGCCAGCCGGTGCCGCGGCTGCGGAGAGGCGGCGCGACTCGACGAGCTCGCTGAATTTGGCGAATGGGAGCGGAGCGGCGACGAGATAGCCCTGTCCTTCTTCGACGCCGGACGCGATCAGGGCACGGCGCTGCTCCTCGGTCTCGATGCCCTCGGCAACGACCGTCATCCGAAAATCCCTGGCGAGCGCGACCAGCATCTCGACGATCGTCGTGGTCGACGCATCCTCGGTGATGGTGTCGACGAAGAACTTGTCGATCTTGATCACGCTGGCGCCGAGCCCCTTCAGCCGCGACAGGCCGCTATGGCCGACACCGACGTCGTCGATAGCGACGCGGAAGCCATGGTCACGCAGCTCGGCGACCACAGTCGCGGCGTGCGCGAGATCGTCGAGCTCGTCGCGCTCGGTCACTTCGACCACGATCTGGCGTGCGGAGATTCTCGCCGTCAGCACCGTGCGCCGCAGCGTTTCAACGAAGCCGGCGCTCAGCAGGTGCTTGGGCATCATCCGGTCCGGGTGGAACTCAGGAGAGGCTGGGACTGATCTTGGGAATGATCTTGAGAATTATCTTGGGATTGATCCTAGCCAGCGGGGGCTAAGATAGGGTTTAACGGCCGGACCGCCCCGGAAGGGCGACCGCGTGGTTTGCCTGACCGATGGTCCGCGCGGCCCAAGCATGAAAGTTGAGCAGTATGATCAGGACGTTAAGCCTCCTCCTGTCGTTGGTCCTCGGAAGCTCGGTGGCCTCCGCGCAGGGGACCAAAGACCAGCCAGCGGGCAATCAGCCCACCACCCGCAGCGGCACGGCGACGAATTCCGGCTCGGACAGCATGGGTGGAGCTTTCAAGGGGACGGGGACACCCAACTACGGTACCAGCCCCGGGATGGGCTCCCAGAAGAAGACGAACAACTAGATCTGAACGGCCGGGCGGACTGAAGGCAGGACGCTCGGTCGCACGGGCGGTGCACGGGGTTCGGAAGGAGATGTTGCCGCGATGACGGACAAAGCTGCCGTCGGCGACGAACTGTTTCCGGGACTAGCCCTTCTTGCCGGTCTTCGACTTCAGCGAAAGACCAAGCCGCAAAGCCATGCGCTTGATCGCATCCGGCGAGCGGCCGAGAAGTTTCGCCGCCTGCTCCAGCGAAGCCGAAGACTTGGCCAACTCCATGAGCCGGCGGTCTTCCTTGAACGACCAGGGCTTGCGCGCCATAACCGAAATGATCCTCTTGTCGACACAATGACAAAGCCGCCAAGCGACCCATGTTCGCTCGACGGCTTTGCTTGGGTGGGGCCAGGCTTGGGGGAGCCTGGTGCGAAGATGGATATGCGATCGGTGAGACTTCGCAACAAACAACGCGGATTAAGCTAACCGCTCAACCTTACCGCGACAAAATCGGCAGGCGAGGTACCGTATAACCACGGTGAACGAGGGTTCATGGTGTCGGCGGGTCGAGTTCTGGTAAAAAGAACTGGAGCCTCTGCGCCGCACCTTCCCTCACGTGCCGACCAATCTTCAAGCACCACGTTGCACAAACTTCATCTTCGTCTGACAAAAGTTTCGGCGCTGCCGATCTTGAAGTCGGTGCAACGAAAAGATGAAATGAGTGCGGGAGGAACGTTCCAGCAAACGTGGGACATTCCAAATGTTGGCTGTTTTGGTTTTGGTTTCGATTTTCGCAGCGGGCTTTGGCTGCGGCTATGGTGTAAGGGCATGGCGCTCGCGGAGGCGATCGGCGCGATATCGTCTTTACGCGCCCTATACGCCGGCCTCGATGGAGGCCGGTCGAACCCAGGGGCCATCATCATCGTAGACGGCGCGCGGGTCCCCGCTCCAACAATCGTGGCGGAAACGAAATAACCACGTGCGGTTAGGTTAACTCGTCGCCGTCCTTGAGCGCTTCGGACAGGCAGCCTAAGACGGAACAATTCATGGCGAGCGTTTGGCCGCCTCTATTTTTTCGGAGGCGCGCAGGTGGACATAGATGACGTATCTCATTGCGTTGCTGGGCGCGACGATCTGCGTCCTCATTTTGATTGCGTTTGTTTGTAGTTATGGCCGGCATCTGAACGACCTTCCGGGTCCTTGGATCGTGAACGAGGGTCGTTCAAATGATTGACCAACGGCACAACGCGCCGCGCAGGTATTTCGTTGACGCGCAGGGGCACCGCGTTCTGATCGGCCTTTCGCTGCAGGAGACGGCGGAATTCGAGGCGCTGGATCTAGCACCGGCGGAGACGGTGCAAATCGCGGCCGAAACCGGCATGGGCAGGGGAACGGGTGCGGTTGACGACGTTCGGTGGCTTGAGCTCTACTCCAAGCACGAAGGAGCCTGGCGGGCATGGATCGCACGAAGCCAGGCGGAGCGGCCGCGGGATTTAGGCTTTGTTAACTATGCGTGACCGATGGTAGCGGTTTAAATCTCGAATGTGGGGATAGCCCAAATGTTTCAGCTGTTCCTGAGAGCGCGCGCACATAATCTTCTCGGCTCTCGCCGCGAGGACAAAGGCTTCAAGGCGCGCTCCGTCGAGCGTGATGCCGAGACCGACCGTGTCCGGATCGGTGCGGTCCTGGCGGCGATTGAAACGGCATTGCAGGAAGCGGAGCGGGAGCAGGCCGGCCTCAACCGGCGTGTCGATGACGCACTTGCACGTGCATCCGTCACCTTCGGAAACGGCACCGACGAATATCTCGAGCGGGAAGCACTCGACAATCATCACCAGGACCTGTTCGCCGCCGACATCTCCAACGGCCAGCGCCGGCTGAAGGAATTGGCAAGCAGCATTGCGCACTTGAAGTTCGTCAGAACAGCCATGCTGACGCGCTTTCCGGATTTCAAACCGCCGCAGCTCAACAGCTAGCGTTGAGGGATGTTTGCGGTTTAGCGCTTCGATCCTTTTTGCTATGGTCCCGGCAAATATTCATGGTTCGAAGGAGCAACAAGGTGCCGGTCAGACATATGCGAAGATTGGTTGGATTGGCATGCGTGTTGACACTGGCTGCGCCGGCGGCGGCATCGGCCATTACCGTCGAAGTTGCGCGCGCATGCGACGCGGCGGTGGCCAAGGCCTTTCCGCCAAGGCAAATAGGCAACCCCGCGGCCGGTAGCACCAAGGGCACGGGCAAGGATCAGCGCGAATACTTCCAGAAATGCGTCGCCAACAACGGCAAGGTCGACGACGCTCCGGCGGAGACGTCCAAGGACAGCAAGCCGGCCAAATGAGAAATCGGGCCTCGGCTAAAGCGGAATGCGTTTTGGCTGAGTCGATGCGTGCGGTGAACTCAGATCACATCTCCCGTAGGGAGAGGTCGGATCGCATCGAAGATGCGGTCCGGGTGAGGGGTTCTGGTCAAGGGGTGCCGCGCTCCCTCACCCGGATAGCTGAGGCGCGCAATTGCGCGCCGTAGCAATCCGACCTCTCCCCGTCGGGGAGAGGTAATCGCCCGCGTCGATCGGGCCTGACACCATCATGCTTTAGCGTCGAGGCGGCGGACAGGGCGAGTAGAACGCGCCGTTCGCCGCATTGATGCGTTCGACGCATTGATTGGGATCGGTGACCGTTCCGGCCACGGTGAAGTCGTAGCCCATGCCCTTGATCACCACGACGTAGCGGCCGGGAGCGAGCGTAAAGCCGTCCTGCTCCGGTTGCAGCAACAGCATTCTCGGCTGGTCGTCGACCGGGCCTACCTTATAGGGGTAGGACATGCTGCGGATGACCCAGGAATCTCCGGCGCTGACTATGGAGGCTTTCCCGCTGGCATCGACGCCCATGGCTCGCGAGACTTTCGCGACGACCCGAACTTCGGTCCCGCTTGCATCGACACCACCATCGGGCCTGAACACGATGAACCTGACGTCGCCGTCCATCAACGTTGTCGCGCTCGGCGTGGTGATGGCCGCCGAGATCGCGACGCGGCGGTCCGGAATCTTGCCCGGCACCGACTTGAGCTCATGGAGCTGGCCCTCGCTCAAGGCGTAGACTCCGAACGTCGTCGGCAGAGGCATCGAGGGGTGTGCAGCTTGCGCCGGCTCTTTCGGGCTATCCGGCGTCCGTTCAACAGCCTCGCCCACGGCGGAAGGCGGGCTGGCGCTCGGCTGAGATGCCGGGCCGTTCGGTGCTCGATCGGGCGGCGGCGCCATCTGCGACAATGCGGTCAGCTGCGACCTCAGCCGAGGCCAATAGACAGCCACGGTCGCGCCCGCGGCGATGAGCAGGAGGATGACCGCCAATCGAGCCAGAAGGGTGAAGGCGTTGCCGCGTTTGGGCTGATCGGGGGATCGCGGCGATGCCAGGGGACGGCGCGATGCTCCCGCGTCCTTCGCAGTTGGCGTCGCAGCGGAAGCGGATGGCGACGGAACCGGCGGAGGAGAGTGAGTAGGGACCGGCGGGGGCGCCGGGACGGCAGGTGCCGCCACGACATTTTGTGGCTCCGCCGCGCCGCTGCTCGCAAAGGAACGTTCCACCTCTTTGATGGCGCGTTCGAGGACCTGCAGAAGCTCGCGGGATTCTCGCGCGTCGGCGTGCGTGAATTGCTCGAGCAGCTTGACGCGTGCCAGCTCATAGACGATCTCCCGCATTTGCTGGGGATCGTCGGATACGGCGCGGATGCGGCTCGACAGGAGACGGATAAACCCGGCTTTGATCTGTTGCGCCGAGGGGACGTTGGCCGCAGTTTCACCGGAGTCGGTCATCAAGGGCGATCAAGTAGCCCGGATGAGGCCATTTCGCTAGGCTTTTCCGCTTGAGACGTCACGACCGAGGCCGCTCTGCCGCTGATTTTGCCGGGTCTGCCGACGCCCCTCTCGGTGCTTCGAAGGTGCTTGCTTTTGGGGGAAAACCTGTGACATTTCGCGGAGCTCCTCATTCCGGTGTTTGATCATGCGCGGCGTTCTGGCAGTCCTCACGGCTTTGACATTCCTGGCTTCGCCTGCCGTTGCGCAAGGGACCAAGGATCAGGCCAACACCACGAGCTCCAGCATCATCACGACGCCCACGAAGAAGGCGCAGACCGGTCAGGCGGCGTCGCGGCCGACCGCCGTTCGAAACCTGTCAGGCAGCCTGCCCGCTGGAAGGTCGGCCCAGGGCGTCTGGCGCGATGGCAAGCTGGTCGCCGTTCCCCGCTGAGGCCGTCACCCAACGAACCGTGATGGAACGGTGATCGCCTCCCTGACGTTCTTGCTTCGGGAGATATTCATGAAAAGAACAGTCCTGATCGCCATCGCGTTGCTTGTGCCTGCCGCCAGCTGGGCCCAGGGCGTCAACGACTCCTCGACGCCCAACCGCAACGTCACCATCATCAATCCGTCGCAGCCCGCGCCGCCCAACGCGACGCGGAACATTCCGAGCCGGATCGAGCCGCCCGTGACGACCGGCAGCGGACGTGCCCGCCCGTACTACGGGAACAGAACCCGGGGCAGCGGGTCGAGCCATCGCTATTAGGAAGCCTGTCGCTGCAACGACGGTGCACTCCCTTTGGCGCTGGCGGGAGAGCGTCGGAGGGAGGGTGCCCTCGTCGGCCCGGCCCGGAACGATGCCGTCATGCGTCCGTCTCGCCCCAATCAATCTGCATTTCTGAGAATCGTAACCCTTTGATTTCGCTGGGGCCGGCTACTGTGCATGGGGTTGTTTTTCGACTTTTGAGCGCCAGTAGCTCTCTGCGAGTCCACCATCTTGCAATTGGCAACCCTATGAGCTGAAGTTCCAAAGGGCCTCCGACTGCCGGGGCCTGCTTTGGAGTCGTCGGAGTGCAATCCATTCGCCGCAATTCCGCATCGGGCCGCCGGATGCTGAGGAATGCACCAGTCAAGGCGATCGTGGCCGCCGCGGTCGGACTGACCGTGTATGGGGCCGGTCCGTTCTCATGTCTTGCTCAGAGCGACCCGGAGCCGTCGCTGAGCGACTATCTTCCGCCAAGCGAGCCGGAAGTCTCGCGCGACGAATGGCGGCAACGCATCGAGCAGGCGCGGCAGCGGGCCAAGGAGGTCTCGCGCGAGCGGCGGGAGCATCCCGAGCTCTACAAGCCGATCCCGGAAGATCCGGACCTCGTCGCGACCGAACGTCTGCTCCGCGACGACAGCCTGCAGCGGGGTGACATCGTCACGACCAAGAAGGGCATGTTCGTCTACCAGGGGCGATCCGATCAACCGCGCCGCGATCAGGACTTCGTGCCGCTCGCCCCGAGATCGGTGCGCTGAGTTAGTAGCGCCGCAAAATCTCGTTGAATTTGGGATCGGTCACTTTCGTGGTTTCGAGCAGCAGCGACTTGCCTTGCGGCGTGGCCTGCACGTAGGCAGCGACCAGCAGCGGCTCGTAACGAGAGCGGTTGGCGAGCGCGGTGCGGATGTCGGATTGCGCCAGCAGCCTGATCTCCTCGTCCGTTGCGGCGGCGCCCGAGGTCACGGTCCGGACGCGAGACATGGCAACGTCGATCGGCACCGATCCGGTCAGGTAGGACATCTTCACCGCTGGCGTCGCCGCCTCGCCGGCCTGGGTCTGCAGCGTGCCGAGCGTCAGCCACAGTGCCGGCCTGATCGGCGAGACCTTCAAGGCTGCGACGACGGCGGCTTGCGCCGCCTTGTTCTCGCTGGCCCTTCCGCCTGCATCGGTTGCAGGACGGTGAAGAACGTCAGCGGCCATCGCTGCCGCGTAATTGGCAAGCAAGTCGCCGTCCCATGAAAAGGATGCCAAACGGCCGGCGGTCGCCAGCTTGGCCTTCTCAGGCGGAATTTCGCCCGAGAACAAATCACTCGCGCGAAAGTTCGGCCGTATCAGATCGCCGTAGAATTCCACGCCGGCGTGAAGCGCCAGCACGATCGCAGTTGAGATGCCGATGGCGCGAAGCAGGATCATGTTCATGGTGAAATCGGCGAGGCCTGTGAGGGCGAAACAAGCAAGGAATTGAAAGGAAGGCAGGGATTCAAACGGCCAACAGACTATCGCCCTGGATCGTCAGCAGCGTCAAATTTCCGGTCGCGTAAGCGCCGGTGTCGATGTTGATGCGGTTCGGGCGAATGTCGGGCACGCTGACCGGCGTATGACCGTGGACGATGTATTTGCCGAAGCGTTCTTCGGAGGCGAGGAACTCCTCGCGGATCCAGAGCAGGTCCTCATCCTTCTGGCGCTCGAGCGCGACGCCGGGCTTGACGCCGGCGTGCACGAAGAAGAAGTCGCCGCAGGTAAAGGACGACGGCAATTGCTGCAGGAAGGCGAGGTGCTCGGGCGGCAGCGCGCGCCTCAGTCCTTCGATCAGTTCGACCTGTTGCTCCGCCGACGGGTTCATGGTCGGCGTGATGCCGTAGGAGACCAGCGTCAAGAGGCCGCCATAATGGCGCCACTCCTGCAGGCGGGCGGGGTCCTTGAGGACCTCGAGCAGGAAGACCTCGTGATTGCCCTTCAGGCAGACCGTCTCATGTGACTTCGAGCGCGCAATCAGCAGATCAAGAACGGCGCGCGAGTCCGGGCCGCGGTCGACATAGTCGCCGAGGAAGACCTGAATGGCCCGCTCGGGCGCGGAACGGGCCAGATCGGCGTCGATGACGGTTAACAGCGATTGAAGCAGATCGGCGCGGCCGTGCACGTCGCCGATCGCATAGACGCGAACGCCGTCGGGAAGCCGCGGCTTGGTCTTCTTTCGAAAACGGGAGGAGAGGCCCATCAGGTCGGTCGAATCGCATCCAGCGTCACGAGCGGAACGTTGTGACCGCTCTTAGCAGAACAAGTCACACATCGGTATTCTTAATTGTTTCCGACCAAGTCGCCCGCATTTTGATTAAAGGGTCGTGCGGCCTTTGAGCCGTATTTCAAGACGTATCGCGTAGCGTCTCCCCCAACAAGAACGGGGAGCGCGACATGCGCAAAGTTGTAAAGTTCCTGGCGGCCGTGGCCGCGATCGTGGTTGCTGCGGGGGTGCAGCAGCGCGCCGAAGCCGCTTTCGTCGGCGCGCCCTTGGGGCTGCGCGGTGCCATCCAGTACATCAAGTTCGACCAGCCGACGCTGGCGCCGATGGCCTTCACGCTGTTTTGCCTGAAGTACAAGGACGAGTGCAAGCCGCGGCCGCAGCAGATCGTGTTCAGGGGCGGCCGGCTGAAGCTCACGGCGGAGCGGCTGGCGCAGATGCAAGATGTCAACCGGCAGGTCAATACCGCGATCCGTCCCGAGGCCAATCTGGAAGGACTGCGCGGCGAGAAATGGCTGCTGCATCCGGCGAGCGGCGACTGCAACGACTACGCTGTGACAAAACGCCACGAATTGATCGCCAAGGGCTTTCCGGCGCGCGCGGTGCTGCTCAGCGAGGTCGTGACCACCTGGGGCGAGCATCATCTCGTGGTCGTGGTGCGGACCTTCTCCGGTGATCTCGTGCTGGATAATCTCTCCGGGCACATCCTGCCGTGGTCGAAGAAGCCCTATCGCTGGGTCCGCATTCAATCGCCCAAGAACCCGAACTACTGGGCCTCGCTCGGCGACCGCTCGGTCTGATCACCCGCGCTCTATCGTGATCCGGACTGGCTGACGCTCTGCGACAGCCCCAGTCCCACGATCACCGAAAGACACAGGATTGCCGCGGGCCGCAGCAGTCCGGGACCTGCGAAGCTCTGAACCAGCGCAAAGAGCAGACAGGCCGCGGCGGACGCGGGGAAGAACGAGTCGCGTCCACGCTGCAAAGCGCCGAAGACCAGCCGCACCAGAGCGATCAGGCTCGCCGCGATCAGGGCCGCCAGACCGAGCCATCCCATCTCCGTAAAGACGGCCGTCGCTGCCGACGGCGCCGTCAAGATCGCTCCAGCGTCGCTCTGATAGATCCTGCCCACCGCGGCAAAGGTGCCTGCGCCCGCGCCGAACCAGCGCGTGTCGGCCAACATCCGCTCGAGGGCGGCCTTCGTTTCGGCGCCCACCTCCGGCACCAGCCGCAAGAGGACTGGTCCAGAGCCCTTTTCAAACAGAAAGGTCAGGACGATCGCTGCTCCAATCAGAGCTGCCAGCGCCAGCGCGCCCGCTGCCAATGGCGACAGGTCGAGCCTGCGGATGACGAGGATCAGCAGGATCAGTGCGACGCCGAAGCTTGCGGCCACTGCGCTGTTCGTGCCTGAGAGGCCGAAGATCGCAAGCGCGCTGATCAGGGCACCCACAAGGCTCAACAAACCAAGCACGATCGAGCGAAGCAGCGAATGGTGCGTTTCGGCCCGCTCCGCGGCAAGCTGCATGACCGCCAGGTTCAGAACGAGGCCGAAGCCGGCCAGGGTTGTTGCC
Organism: Bradyrhizobium sp. CFUWI; assembly: GCF_056429085.1. Taxonomy (NCBI): domain Bacteria; kingdom Pseudomonadati; phylum Pseudomonadota; class Alphaproteobacteria; order Hyphomicrobiales; family Nitrobacteraceae; genus Bradyrhizobium; species Bradyrhizobium sp. CFUWI. Next base: position 252,840 of record NZ_JBWJZE010000004.1, on the reverse strand, counting down.
AGTTCGGAAGTTGCGGCGGCCTGTGCGCCTGCCGGTGACAGCCGATGCAGATCCAGGGTCAGGGCGGAGACCGCGGCGATACCGGCGAGGACGAAGAGGACCAGTTCGGCGCGGCCGCGGTCACGCACCACCAGGATGGTAACGCCGAGCGCCGAGACCGCTGCAACCGCCAGGAGCAGCGCGCTGACGGTCAGGCCGATATCGGCGGTGATCGGGCCGAGGGACAAGCCACCCAGGACGTCGTGAGCGCTCGCCCAGATCGGATGTGCCAAGCTCAGCGGAAGCGGCACGAGCTGAGCCGCGATGCAGAGCGGAATAGCCATCAGGATCCAGCGGCCCCAGGAGGTCGCGCGAACATAATGGTCGGAGTCGGCTTTTCGCGCGGTTGCGGTGGCTGCCAGCAAGCTCAGCGCGGCGGTCATCGTCCCGAGCTGTGCACCGAACTTGGCGCCGGCGATTTCGAGAGCGGAAGCGGAAACGATGGAAACGATGAGGGCAAAATAAGCGAGGGACAAACGGCGCGCTCGAAGGGAATCCTGAAACTGTCAGGTCACCATACAAGCGAGCGGGTGGTTTTCAAACAGAGGCCAGCCTCGGTCCATCACTTAAACCTTGGACCGTTTGCGCGCGTTGTAGCGTTGATTGGCGTCAGCGGCTGGCTTTGACCGGGCGGCCGAAGACGCGCGCGGCACGTGCGGCGGCAAGGCTGAAGCGCGCGGCCGAGCCAAAGAGATAGCCGGCCTGGAGAGCAATGGCCGCAAATACCGTGGCCTTCAGGCCTTCGAGGGCGCCAAGGCTGGTCATCAGGCTGACCGGCAGCACGGTGAGCAGCAAAGCGAATGTGACGGGCAGCAGCACCAGGACGCGAAAGCGTTGGCCCAGCACGGCACCTACCAGAAAGCTGAAAATCAAAAGCGCGGTCATCCGAAACACTCCGTGCCTCGGACCCTAGGTTCCCCACCCTAAAAAGACCCTTAAGTTGTATGGCTAAATTTGGCCTATAGGCTGCAATTCGCCAGCAGCGAATGATAGGCCTCGCGCAAGCCGTTCAGCGCCACCACACCCTTGATCTCGCTGTCGCTTTCCTTAACCACGATGGACAGTGAAGCCGTTGCCTGCCACTTGCCGGCGGCAAAGGCCGAGACTTCGTCGGGCAGCAGCACGGCGGCGCCCGCGGCCGCCATGCTGGCGTCAAAGGTTAAAGTGCCGCCGCCGCTCGCGGCGATGCTGACCTTGGGGTGGCTCCTGGGCGGGAAGGGCCGGATCAAGGCCACCAGCACGTCGATCTTGCCCTTGGGCGCACAGCGCACGATCAGGCCGGCGAAGTCCGGGTCGGATTGGGTGGTGTCCGCGGTTTTCGTGATGGCCGCGAAGCTTTCGCCATCCTTGGCTCCTTGCGTCCGGCTGAATTTCCAGACGGAGGAGGGGGCAGGGGCGGCCACCTCAAGGACGGGGACGCCCGAGCACGAGGACCGAGCGCACGAGATCGCCGCCTCCAGAGGGCGGTCCGTGCCGCCAAGGAACGATCCAGCCAGAAAGGCGAACAGAAGGAGGCCAAACACGGGGAGTCCTCTCTTGATGGGTTCCCGTCTTAGCAGACGGAGGGTCGAAGAAGCCTTACGTTCGACACACTGAGCTCTCGACTTGGGCGAAGTGCCCGCCGACCGGGCACACGAAATACAACAAATAGTCACAAAGGGTTAAACCAAGCCCCAAAGAGTGGCCCGCACGCAACAGTAGCGGAGGGATCGCATCGTTAACCACTCGGGAACCCTTGTCGCACCCCCCGCGCCGCCGTACCAATCAGGGTAATTGGGGTCTCTCGGGGCGCGATTCATGCAGTCATTTGCCAAGTCATATCTGTTCAAGCCAGCATTTCTGGCCGCCACCTTGGCGCTCGGGGCCTGCTCGACCAATCCCGGCTCGGGTCCGCTGACGGACGACGTTAACAACAAGATCCAGACGGAAAACGCGCCGGCCTATGAGCTGGTGCCGCTCAATCCGGCGACCGTGAAGATCCTGCACACCCATGAGCCCAAGGGGCTCGCCGGCGTGTTCACCGATCGCCGTCCGCCCGCCAGCATCGTGTTCGGCATCGGCGACGTCGTCAGCGTCACCATCTTCGAAGCCGCGGCAGGCGGTCTGTTCATCCCGGCGGAAGCCGGCGTCCGTCCCGGTAACTATGTGACGATCCCGGATCAGTCAGTCGATAATGACGGCTTCATCACCGTGCCCTATGCCGGTCAGATCAAGGCCGCGGGCCTGACGGCGGTCCAGATCCAACGCGCGATCGTCGAGAAGATCGGCAACCGCGCCATCGAGCCGCAGGCGGTCGTGGCGATGTCCTCGCAGCGCACTCAGCTGATCAGCGTGCTCGGCGAGGTCAATTCGCCGGCGCGTTATCCTGCCAGCGCTGCAGGTGCCAAGGATCGCGTGCTCGATGCGATCACTCGAGCCGGCGGCATCAAAGGCCAGGGCTTCGAGACCTGGGTCATGCTGGAGCGCGGCGGCCGCCGGGCCACCGTGCCGTTCGAAAATCTCGTGATGGCGCCCGAGAACAACGTCTATGTTCGTCCCGACGACAGCATCTACGTCTATCGCGAACAGCAGAAGTTCCTGGCGTTTGGCGCCAGCGGCCAGAGCGGCGAATTCAATTTCGATGCCTGGCGCATCAACCTCGGCGAAGCCGTCGGCAAGGCTGGCGGTCTCCTGGATGGCCAGGCCGATCCGGCTGCCGTGTACCTCTATCGCCGCGAGCCGCGCGAGGTTGCGGCCCAGCTCGGCATCGACGTGAGCAGGTACACCTCGGAGACGATCCCGGTCATCTTCAACGTCAACTTCCGCGATCCGGGCGGCTTCTTCCTCGCGACCAAGGTCATGATGAAGAATGGCGACATCATCTACGTCTCGAACTCGCGCAACGTCGAAGTTACCAAGTTCTTGAACTACCTGCGTGTGATCATGGCGACCGGCAGCGATACCGTGAACCTCGCCAACGACGCCCTGATCTTCCGCAACAACGTCAAGCTGGCGCCGTAAGACGCCGACTTGATCGACCAAAAGCGATGGCACCGGGGCTTTGTCCCGGTGCCATTTTCGTTTCGCGATCCCATCGGTATGGTCGGGCCGCGGAGGCAGCGTTTGGATCAGCGCGGCCTAGCCCGTCACGCGGGTCATCGCTCCCGCGGCAATGTTGCAAGAGGCATCAGCTTCATGCGCTTTCGAACGTTTTGCCGCCTTCCGGCTCTCGTCTTGATCGCTCTCGGGCTTGCATCGGCCGGAACGGCTCTCGGCGCCGCCGCAGAGCTAGGCGTCCGTCACAGGATCGACGTGACGGTCTCCGCCGAGCCTGATGCCCCGATCTTCTCGCGCCTCAAGGGCGCCAAGGGCGAGCTGTCCTTTACCGTCCGCCTGTCGGCGAACTCCAGGGAGAGCAAGTTCTTCGGGATGCTGCGTCCGTCTTTCCCGGATATCGTCGTCCCCGATGGCGCGGGCCAACCGCTGGTCCAGCAGACCAAGCTCTGGGAGGAGGAGGTCTGCCATCAGCGCCGCGGCCTGCCCAAGGTCACGGTGACCCAGCTCGCTGGGCATTTTGCGGAAGGCGAGGGCCGGATCGAGATTTCGGCCATCAACCGGCACATCGGCGTGATGGTGCCGCCCGACGAATTAACCCCCGGAATAAAACTCGATCCGGGGAGTGATAGCTTTGGGCTATTCTACGCCTTCCGGGCGCAGACCCGGAATAGCCGCCTCAACGTGGATGTGAAGATCTATCCGATCGATTGCTTCCTCTAAGCCCAGAGCAAAGCTCGCAAGACACCACGATGCGCCTTTGGCCTCCCAACATGAGCTGGTCCAGGATTCGCTGGTCATTTCGCTGGTCATGGAGCCTGCCCGCGACCTTCATCCTGTTCTTCGTGGCAGCCGGCGCGCCGTTTCCGTTCGGCTCGACCAACGATCTGTCGATCGCGTTCTGGTGCCTGTGCCTCGGGATCGCGGTGATGTTCGCGCCGACGCGCGATTTGCGCAGGCCGCATCTGTGGCTGCTCGCCGGGATCGGCTTCATCGTTGCTGCTTACGCCTTCGTGCTGCATGAGCAGCTGTCCGATCATCCCTTCGTGGCGCCGTTCCAGCCGATCTGGAAGCAGGCGTCGGATTTGCTCGGCGTGCCGATCGCCCCGTCCGCGTCCATCGTCAAGAACGAGGCGTTCTTCGCGCTCGGCGCGCCGCTCGCCAACATCCTCGCCATCGTGCTCGGCATCACCGTCGGGGCGAACCGCGACCGCGCCCGCCGCCTGCTGTGGGTGCTCGCGATCTCGGGCGCGGCTTACGCGCTCTACGGCGTGCTCTCGTTCCTGATCGAGCCCACCATGATCCTGTGGCGGGACAAGACGGCCTATCTCGGCAGCGTCACCGGCACCTTCATCAACCGCAACACCGCGGCGGCCTATTTCGGCTCCTGCGCCTTGATCTGGATGCTCCTGATCCTGGAGGACGTCCGCCGTCGGCTGCCGGAGCGGCACATCGAATGGAAGCGGCTGTCGCTCGATCTGCGCGCGATCCCGCCGAAACAGATCCTGCCGCAGCTTAGCTGCCTGCTGATCTGCCTGATGGCGATGTTCATGACGACGTCGCGCGCCGGCGTCGGACTGTCGCTGCTGGCGATGATCGTCTCGTTCACGCTGTTCCTCAGGAAAGACCTGCCGCCGCGCACCGGCATCTGGATCTCGCTCGGCTCCGGCGCGGCGGTCGCGCTCGGCCTGTTGCAGCTGCTCGGCGGCCGCGTCTCCAGCCGCTTCGACAGCCAGGGCCTGGTCGACGAGGGCCGCATCGAGGCCTGGAAGTCGACGCTGCGGATCATCGGCGACAATCCTTGGGTAGGCACCGGCATGGGCACGTTCCAATGGGCCTTCCCGCCCTACCGCAGCCCCAACATCTCGATTCGCGGAATCTGGGACGCTGCGCATTCGACGCCGCTGGAGCTTGCCTCCGAGGTGGGCATTCCGATGGCGCTGCTGGTGGCGCTGGGCTGGGCGATCATGCTGCTGGTGCTGGCGCGCGGCGTGTTCGGACGCCGGCGCGATGTCATCATCCCGCTGGCGGCCGCGGCGACCGCGACGCTGTCGCTGCTGCATTCGTGCCTCGACTTCACGCTGCAGGTGCCCGGCTACAGCATTCCATTCTTTGCGCTTTTCGGCGCGGGCCTGGCGCAATCCTTCCGCACCAAGGAGGGCCGCGAGATGACCGAGGCGAACGCCACCAGCCGGCGAGGCGAGGGCCGCCATGCAACCACCGGCGCGGCGGCGCGCGCGCTGCCCCAGCTTCACAAAAGTGTCTAGATTTGAAGCAGTTGCGCCGTTTACGAAGTCTTTAGAATAAGTGGACAGCTCTTTTCTCTTCCGCTAGGTTCCAGCAACCAGCACAGCCTTTTGCCCGGGCCGAGGACGCACATCGGGGCAGCTGATTTTTGGAGGTTTGTTTATGAGCGTTATCAAAATTGCGCTTCGCATGGCTGCTGCCGCGGCCCTCGCCGCGACCATTTCGTCGGCCGCCAGCGCCGCCGTTTACCCGCCGCAGCGCCAGCTGCCGGCCACCGTCATTTCCGACTTCAAGGCCGCGCCGAACAGCCTCTTGCAGCAATATCCGACCGGCGGCCCGCAGCTGATCTCGCGCGTGCGCGATCTCGGCGCCTCCGATCCCACCACGCTTCCGGGCCTGATCGCGCTCCTGAAGGATCCCGCGACCACCAAGGACCAGATGCGCGCGATCGTCGGCGGCCTCGCCCAGGTCGCCCGCATGGCCGCGCAGCAGGATCAGGCCTATGCCAATGAGATCCAGGCCGCGATCGCCGCCACCCAGAACGCGGACGTGATCGCCGCCTACCAGGCCGCGACCGGCGACGTCGCGATCGCCGCGACCGGCGGCGGCGCGGGCGGCGGCGGCTCCGGCGCAGGCGGCCCGACCGGCAACAACTTCCCGACCGGCGGCAATGGTGGCGGTGCCGTCAGGTTCGGCAACAACAACAACCCCAACAATCCGCCCGCGACCGTCGGCGGCGGCGTTGGCAGCAGCACCAACAGCGTCAGCCCGCGCTGACCGGAGCCGGCCCGCGCGGCCGGCCCATTTCATCTCACGGCAGCGGCGCCATCGGGCGCCGCTTTGCTTTTGCGCCGTTAAGCTTCCTGCAAAAAGTCGCGTAAGCCGCGCGTTGCACTGCATCGAGCGCGTTCAATTGCAGGCAGGGCTGTGCTAATGTTGCGCGCAGCGCGGGCTTTGGCATCCGGCTTGCTCCGGACGCAGCAAACATTGATCCCAAGACCACAGATCGATCCATTTTCAGGAATTACTGGATGTTGCAGGTGAACAAGCCGACCTCGGAGATCAACCGTGATTTCGCCGAGGCCGACGGCTCTCCGTCGCAGACGCTGACCTCCTATCTCGACATTATCAGGCGCCAGTTCCCGACCATGGTCGCGATCGTCTCGGCCTGCGTGATCCTGGCGCTGCTCTATCTCTTCACCGCCGCGCCGCAATTCACCTCCACCGCCTCGATGGTGATCGACACCCGCAAGGTGCAGTTGTTCCAGCAGCAATCGGTGCTCGGCGACATCGCGGTGGATTCCGCGACGGTGGAAACCCAGGTCGAGATCCTGAAATCCGAGAACATCAGCCTCGCCGTGATCCGCGACCAGCACCTGACCGATGATCCCGAATTTACCCGCGCCGGAGGCGGCCTGCTCGGCACGGTGGTCGGCGCGGTCGCCGGCCTATTTTCCGATGGGCATGCGCCATCCGAATTCGAGCTGACGCGCAAGGCCTTGGAGCGCTTCGAGAAGAGCCGCACCGTCAAGCGGCTCGGCCTGACCTATGTGATGGAGATCGGCTTCACCTCAAAGGACCCGGCTAAGGCGGCGCGCATCGCCAACGCGATTGCGGATGCCTATATCGTCGATTCCCTCGAGGCCAAGTACCAGGCGACCCGCCGGGCCAGCGTCTGGCTGCAGGACCGCATCAAGGAGCTGCGTACCCAGGCTTCCGCCGCGCAGAAGGCGGTAGTGGATTTTAAAACCGCCAACAACATCGTTGATACCGGCGGCCGGCTGATGAACGAGCAGCAACTCGCCGAGGTGAACAGCCAGCTGGTGATGGCGCATGCGGCCACTGCCGAGGCCAAGGCGCGGATGGACCGCATTAATGATATCCTCAAACAGGAGATTCCGGACGCCAGCGTCGCGGACGCGCTAAAGAACGACACGATTGTCAAGCTGCGCGGCCAATATGTCGATATGGCCTCCAAGGAATCGATCTGGGCGATGAAATACGGAGCGGATCACTTGGCTGCCGTCAACCTTCGCCGCCAGATGGCCGAGATCAAGAAGAACATCGTCGACGAGCTCAAGCGGATCCAGGAATCCTACAAGAGCGATTACGACATCGCCCAGACTCGCGAGGAGGCGATTAAGTCGAGCCTCGCCAACGTCGTTTCGGAATCTCAGCTTACCAATCAAGCTCAGGTGCAGCTGCGTGAGCTCGAGAGTAACGCGCAATCCTACCAGGCGATGTACGACAACTTCCTGCAACGCTACATGGAAAGCGTACAACAGCAATCATTCCCCATCACGGAGGCACGCGTGATTAGCGCGGCGAGCACGCCGCTGGTGAAAAGCTTTCCGAAAACATTGATTGTCCTCGCTATTGCGGTGTTCGGCGGCCTAATACTGAGCTTCGGTGCGGCGATGGCGCGTGAACTCACGGACAAGGTCTTCAGAACTACCGGGCAGGTGGAAGAAGTGCTGGGAGCGAACTGCATCGCCATTCTGCCGGCCCTCGGTGGCGCAGCTTCAGGATCTAAGCTTGGCGCTAAGTTTACCCGGAAGCGCAATCCGCAGCCAGATCTGCTCCGCTATGTGATCGAGAATCCGTTATCGCGGTTTTCGGAAGCTGTACGTTCGCTCAAAGTAGCAGTGGACCTTAATTCTATCGTGCGCGAGAATCGTGTTTTAGCGACCACCTCGACGCTACCAAACGAGGGCAAGAGCACGCTATCAACAAATCTCGCGCAGTTGATGGCGCATGGAGGTGCACGCGTGATCTTGGTTGATGGTGACTTGCGCAATCCATCACTGTCACGTGCCTTGGTGCCCGATGCCAAGATCGGTCTTGTAGATGTCGTCGCCAACAAAGTGCAGCTTGAAGACGCGTTAACTGTTGATCCCGAAACAAAGCTTTCAATCCTGCCGGCGGGCATCACCTCGAAACTTTTCCACACCAATGAGATCTTGGCCTCAAAGGCGATGCACTCGTTGATCACGCTCCTTCGATCGAAATACGATTATGTGGTCGTAGACATGCCGCCGATGGCGCCTGTAGTCGACGTCCGCGTCACGTCTTCTTTCGTCGATTCTTATGTGTTCGTTGTGGAGTGGGGGAAGACCAATATTGATGTTGTTAGGCACAATTTGCGAGGCTCGCCAGAAATCCAGAACAAGTTGCTTGGGGTCGTTCTGAATAAAGCCGATACGCAAGCGCTCGCCCGCTACGAGTCGTACCACGGTCGATACTACTACCAGAAATACTATGCCCGTTACGGGTATGTGGAATAGTAAGCTGAGCTACGGGCTTGCGGTGCTGCGGTGTCTGCTGTTCGCGGGCGGCCTCAATAGCGCGATCTGGTCGATCACCACCCTGCCTGTGATCTGGAAGATGATGCCGGCTGGTGACATTGCGGCAAGGATCGTCGCTGACGATCGATTTAAGCTAGGCGCTCTGGCGAATGTGTTGGCCGGAATTGAGAGCGAGCAAGCCGGCGCGCTTTCGCCCTCAGGGCTTTTGCGTGCTGTAGCCCTGGTCAAGCTTCGGCTAGCGGAAGAAGCGATGTTACGCGGAAGCTCGGAGCAAGCCGATCGCAACATACCAGCCGCCGCAGAGGACGTGAGATCGGCTCTTGCGGTCAGCCCCAACGACTCATTCCTCTGGCTCATGCTCTATTCGATTGAAACCACTCGTGGCGGGTTCGATCTTCAAAATCTCCGTTCCCTCAATCAATCTTATGCAGCGGGGCCTCGAGAGGGATGGATTTCGCTTCGGCGTAATCGATTGTCTCTCGGCATTTTCCCAACGCTGGATGATGCCACTCAGTCCGCGGTCATTTCAGAGTTTGAGCAGATGGTCGATGCCGGCTTTGTCGAAGATGCGGCACTCAATCTGATCGGGGTTGGGTGGCCATACCGCGAGCGACTACTAGCGGCTCTTGTCTCTGCCGACATCGTTTCGAGGCAAGATCTTTACAAGCGGTTGGCGGCCGAGGGCATCAAGTTACCCATAGCTGGCATCTCGGTCGACGAACGACCTTGGAGGTGATGATGGATTTAAATCGGTGGGTGAGCAAAAGCCACCTGATAATCGTGATCTTCCTCTCATCGCTTGCGATGCCGGTTCGATCGCAGACGAACTCGCCGCCGAGGTTAACGATGCAGGGGCCGGCTGAGCAAACGGGAACTCCATCACTGCGCGATGCGCTCGGTCGACCATGCCTAGACGTCGAAGCAGCCTCACGCGCACATGTTGTGAATCCTCAGATGTTGGACCATGTGGTCAGCCTGAAGAACAATTGTCTCAGGCAGATCAGTGCGAAAGTCTGCTACTTCAGCACGGATCATTGCAAAGATGTTGTGCTGCCGGCTTATAAACGAGCCGACATCATTCTTGGTACGATGCGTGGTGTAAGCACGTTCCGTTACTCGATTAGCCAAAAATGAGCGTGTCAATGCTCGTATTTCGAAGCCAAACCGGAGATTGAACTTTGGCCAATGATTTTGTCCGTAGCTTGCGAAACGCGGTACTATTCGGTTCGCTGCCAGCCCAAACGCACATAACGTTTCTCGGCCGGTGTAGGCTTTTTGTTGATCCCTCAGACAATCGGGGGAAATCCGTTTTAAGAAGCTCTGGAGTTACGCAGCCTCGTGTCTCTCTAGTTTGGCGCGGGCTCGCAAAGAGGATCCGTCCCGACGTTGTGCTTGATATCGGCGCCAACTATGGCGAGATATCGCTTTCACTGAAATATTCCGAACAATCACAGGTTCATCTCTTCGAGCCAAACCCGCACGTCCGACGGTATTTGGATCGAAGTGTTTCAACTCATGTAAATCGCGAGAATATTATTGTTCACAGCGAGGTGGTGTCGGATCGTGCCGGCTCTGTTGAATTTGTGATCGATAGAAAGTGGTCTGGTACCTCGTCCGTTGTTGGTGAGATCGAAGATTCCGGATTCAAGGGAGGAGGCGAGCAATCGTACGAAAGGTTGAACCTTTCGACTTCAACGATCGATCACTGCGTCGAGGCCGTCTCCGATCGGAACTTGCTATTCAAGATCGACGTTGAAGGATATGAACGACAGGTGATGTTAGGAATGGAGCGAACGTTGCGGAGGGCGGCCTCGTTCGGAGGGATAGTTGAGTTCGATCGGCTTTCTCTACAAAGGGCGAATACCGATCCAGATGCCTTTGTTGCTCAATTGAGGACTTTGGGCATAGTTCATGTGCTCTCGGGCGGAACGCTGTCTGATATGAAAGTGCCTCCTGTCCATTGCGATCTTGTCATCGTTTCCGACGAGAGATATTTGGATGGCCTGATGCGTCTACCGAATATTCTGAGGACTATGTCGCCTCGCTGGCTGAGCGGGGTCCTTGGCGGGAAATCTTGAACTCCCTGTCACGGTATCGAGCTGCGGTGGCAAACAAAAAGAAGAGGGTCCAGCATTGGACCGTGACGTAGCCTCCGATCGAGAACCATATTATCGAGACGGTCGCGACGACGTAAGAAACGGACTCGATTTGAATTGAGCGCAATAAGCTAACGTACCCGGCTGCAGCAGTTAAGCCAAACGCTATTCCCAGATAAATCCAGTGCAAGAAGAAGCTATTTGTAATCAATGATCGCGCCGAGGAGGCTTCCAAGTAGCCTCCTGTGAATGCGAGCCGATTAGAAAGATAGACCGGCAAAGTTGCTGTAAAAAGTGTGTCTTGGTTTCCGAGACCGGTGCCGGTAACGGGTGAGTCGGCCAGAATGGCTTGAGTTACCAAGCGAGGGGCGATCAAGCGCCCATAAACGCTATCGCCATATACGAATTCGGGGGCCAATCCACGGGGAAGGGATTCAATAATCACTCCAACCAGGATGAAGGCGCCAACAAGGGCTGTGGCGATGGCTGCCCTGGAAACTTGGTCGCCATAGCGCCTTACCCTGGAGGAAGGAAGCAGCAGTATCTGTGCGACGTATAGAGGGGCGACAAATGCAATCGTCGAGCTTCGGACCACATATCCCATCCACAGGCAGGTCACCAAGGCCGCATAGAACCTAGGGCTAAACGGTCTCGCGTCAGTGCCGGCCAACCATGCAGCCATCGTCGCTGTAAACCAAATGCCAACGAAAGAAGGTTCAAGGGAGAATACCTTTGGTCTAACGCCGCCAAATAGTTGCATGTCTCTTATGTCAGCAACATAAGCGCTCTTTGGATAAACCAGAGAGCGGAAAGTATCGCTGACTATCCCGAGACCAGCGAATTGCTCGAGCGTTGCGCCGACAACCAGGAAGAGCCAGAAATACTTCAATACTCTCGAGAAGCGCGCAGCCGAAAGTTGGAAAGAGAGCAATACTAGAGAGAAGCCAATCAAGATTGAAGCGATCTGATTGATCGTTGCCCGCAGCATGACTCCGTCTTGATCGCCGTATCTGACGGCACTGATCGCATATTGAATCGTAAACATCACGACCAGCGCATAGATTGTGCTGATATATCGGCGTGGGATGCTCGGCCATTTGAGGAAGTAAAGAACACCTGCGATAGCGATGCAGGCTACGCTAGGCACAAGTATCTGCGTGCCGCTGTAGATAGAAACTCCGGTATATGCCCCAAGCAAGTAGAGCATAAGCAAGGTGTCGGTGCTACGTTGCGAGACTTCATGCACGGTTCGGCTAGCAGCCAGCGATCTAGTGCTCATCTGGCGTTGGCCTTCTCAGTGTACCCTCGGTGATCTGGATGGCTTGTAGAAGAGACTCTGCCGATCCTCTCCAGGAGTGCTGCGTCTTGCTGTGTGCATATGCAGAATTACGTAGTGAAGCGAGTCGATCAATATCATCTACTGATCTCAGTATGCTGGAGACCAGTTCCTCAGTTGTGTCCGATCCGATGTAGTCAGTCCCTGGTCTTAGATGAGATCCTTCCATGGCGTGGATTAGACCAGCGACGGGAATCCCATTGAAGATATAATCTAGAATCTTCAGTTTGAAGCCGCCGCCAAGTTCATCAATAACGAGGCCAATTCGACAATCCGCCAGATGCTCTTCGAACGATTTGACTTTGCCTCGAAAGTCGATCCCGGGAAATCGTACAAGCATTCTTTCCGCAAATTGTGGAGGAGTATCACCGACAATTCGAATGCTTACCGACTCCTTCAAACATGGCTCGTAAGCGCACTCAAGGAAGCTCTCCAGGTTTTGCTGTTTAACAGCCCAGTGCAGTGAGCCGAGCAAAACAACAGTTCTTGTTCGTGTGCCCCTAAAATCAGGCAGTGATTGAGGGATGTCTGAATATCCAGGGGCACAGACCACCGTTTCGACAAGCGGATGTCGCTTGCGAAACGTAGTGGAGTCCTGTTCGGTGATTGTTGCGATGCAATCTACTCGATTGCAAATGTCCTTTTCTAGCAGTTCAGCCTTTTTCGCATCCCAGAGCAACGGGACCTTGCGAAATTTAGAGCGCGCCGTTCGTGCGAATTGGCGTCGTACAATGGTTTCATCGTTATGGGCGAGATAGATCTTTGGGGTTTTGGTCTGCCTAAGATTGGGCAGCAAAACGCCCATTGCGATCGAGTCCAGTATAATTGCAGACCATCTCTCAGCTTTGAGCGTCTCACGAAGTGCTTCATTGTAACGTTCTGAGGCGTAACGATGCGAGATGCTGGGGAGGGCTGACAATATGCTAAGAATGCGAGGGCGATGCTGCAATGGGATCTTGATCCAGCGAATTCCGTGAGCAGTTGTTCGTGTTTCTGATGAGACTTCCGCGAAGCAAATAACTGTCAATGCGACGTTGTTCGCTATGAGCCCTTCCATCAGTCCTTTCGAATAGACAAGGTCCCCGCCGAACGAGTCTTCGTACGGAAAGGCCTTTGCAAGCCACAGTACGTGTATTCCCAAGTCAGCCTGCCTGTGACATGTTCTTGGAAGGGCTTGGCGTACTTTCGACGAGCCCGCAAAGATCGGCGGCAACGCGGGCGATGTCGAAGTGTTCTATTGCTCTAGATCTGCCAGCTTGCCCCATTCGCGCCCAGTTATCCCTGTCTTTCAGTGTTCGGCGAATCGCCTCTTTTACGCAACTCACGGTTGGCTCGTGAAATAACCAGCCGGTTACTCCATCGACGACCGTCTCAGATGGCCCTCCTAAGGAGTGAGCTAAGACCGGCTTTTCCAGCATCATCGCTTCTATGACGGAGAGCCCAAAAGGCTCGGCATCGATTCGGGAGTTCACGACGACGTCGCACGTCATGCAGACGGGTGCCACTTCTTTAACCGGCCCCAGAAATATTACGCGCTCATCCAGGCCTAAGGACCGCACCAAGCCAACGAGACGCTGCTGGTATTTGGCTTCATACGGGCCACCGCACAACAGCAGCTTGATGGACTCGAATTCATGTCCTCCATCAGCTAATGACCGAATAATGAGTTCTTGTCCCTTTTCAGGAACCAAACGTGCAAATATTCCAAAGACTAGATCCCTCTCGTTGAGGCCCAACGAGGCACGCTGAATTGGCGAGTGAGATTCTTTGGAAAACCCTCGCGAGTCTATTCCGAGATAGAAAACAGCGCTTTTCACTTTTCGATTCAAGAGGGTTTTGCTAGTGAAGGCGCTATTCGCCAAGGGCTTTACGGAATACCAGTAGAACCAAAAATCATAGATCCATTTGTTCAACCTGAAGGGATAGTCATCGCTGATTGCGTTCGGGATTATCCAATAAGTTGTTACGCCGACGCTGTGTGCGGCCATGCTCGCAATGGGCACCAGATTCGGCATTCTCACGACCGCAGCGTCGGGCTCCAATTGACCAATTCGTTGAGAGACGGCCTTAACCGCGCGTTTGAGATAGAGTGCCAGACTAACCATTCTTCCGATGGATTGCCAAAATCCCGCTCCAAAGTTTGGAGGGACCCCGAGAGAGAGAATCTCACAATCTGCGCCGGCCTCGGAACAGTCATTTGCCATGGGCCCTGACGCCATCGAAATGACTCGGCAATTTACTCCGAGTTTGACCAGAGCGGCGATTAGGGAGAGAGTAAGCCTCCTAACTCCGTACGTTTCATCACCCGAAACAACGAAGCAAAAGGTTTTCTGCCTTCCGTCTACTCTCGCAAGTGTATTCACCAATAAGCTCCGTTCTCGATCTTGTTGCGATCGGGGGGGCTTTCGTGGGGGAGTGTGCGTGTCCAATTTTCATTGAACATCTTCGAGATAACGGGATGAGAATCCCATCGTCGTCCCTTAATTCCAAACAAGATCTGGAGCTGCCCGCCGAGATGTACGGCGATCCTGCCGGAGGCCTTGATCGCCGCGCACAGAGGAATTGAGAGTGCGCCCGCTCCGATAAGGGCTACATCGAAATCCAACTTGGCGACTGAGTTCTGCAGCCGATCAAAAACCTCGAACCAATTACTATCTGCACTCGGTATAAGTGCGGGACTTTGAGGGCACGCCAGAGTGACGAGATCGAAGTCGGGTAGAACATCAGGCTGAGCTTTCCAGACGGAACCTCGCCGACGATACTGTGCCTGAATCGAATCGATGAATGGAGATATCACCAGAACGCGCTTTCCACGTAGCGCCGACGTCCATGGATCTGGAAAATAATACGACTCCAGTCCGGTTAACTCGCAAAGGGTTGCGTTTCGACAGGCGCGCTCCACGACTTGGCGTTCGCCCGGATTGTACCAAACTGCAAGAAGGTCTACCGCGCTTAAGGCAGTCAGCATCGCTGCTGCGTATCGATCTAAGAGATCGTCATTTGTTGGGAAGACCCCGGAATGAACAAAGATCTCCTCCTTAATCCTCTCGTCGTAACGGCTCCCACCTTGAGGCGCTGAAATGTACTGGTTAAGAACCTTGAGCTCGGAAGCGCCAATCTTGCCAACGCTCGCTGCCGCGCTTGCCTGGACAATCTCCTTAAGCGCAGCGTTTCCTTGGCTCGCAGATAGTACATTCAGCCCGCGATAGGCCCAGTGCCCCCGTAGATTTCTTATGCCATCTCTGAGAAAACGATTGGGATCGACGACGCTGGCAATGCGCCGTAGGCGATTTCTTTGCTCGATATTCATTGATTGAAAGGTGTCCTTATGTCTTTTCGGATGAATAGCATATTTGGTTTTCAAAGTCGATTCTAACCGGATACACAGATGGCACTGTCGATCTTGCCTTCTGGCGATCTAGGCGTCCAACATGCTAGCTAACTTAATATCCTCGTCGGGGCTAAACGTTTACCGAGCGTTGCTCCAATTTCTCTTCAACGTAGCGCTTACTCACTATTTGGCGCCTGCCGAATTCGGCATAGTTAACTTCATTCTTCCGCTGGTTACTCTAGTGATCCTGCTTGGGGATTTCGGGCTATCGACTGCGGTTGTGCGCGATCGCGATCTGGGAGAGCATGAAGCGGGAGCCGCATTTACCTTAAGCGTTTTCGTTGCTTTGCTGCTTAGCTTGGCTGTCAATGTCGCATTGTGGATGCTTCCGGATCCTCGGACAGCGGCGGTCCGGCCCATCATCGTTGCATTCTCGGTGGTCCCGCTACTCTCCCTAGCGACGATAGTGCCGAGGGCATTGGTTGAGCGAAAGTTAGCGTACCGATCGCTCGCGGCGATCGAAGCAATCGCGATTTCTTCAGGGGCGCTCTGTGGGCTGATCCTTGCGGCGCAAGAGGCGGGCGTCTGGAGCTTGGTAGCTTTTCACTTGATTACACAAGCGGTGCGGTTTGCAGGTTTCTTCCTACTTTCTTGTTCTGATATTAGGGCGAATCTTCGCTGGTCGTCTACAAGGCGCCTTCTAAGTTTCGGAAGCTGGGTCTTTGGTTCTAGCCTCCTCACGTTTCTCTTCAGAAATGGCGACAATATTATAATTGGTGCGATGCTTGGGCCTGCGGCGCTCGGTGCTTATGCTTTTGCCTACCAATTCATCGTGTTGCCGCTCATGGTCCTTACCTGGCCTGCATCAGGTGTGCTCTTGGCAACATTCAGCAGGCTGCGACCGGACGCAGGAGAGGCAAGGAAGGTTGTTGGCTCGGTCATTTGCCTTACTGCTACTGCAACCTTTCCTGCGACCGCCTTCCTTGTCATTGAGGGGCCATACATCCTACCGTACGTGCTGGGTCCTCAATGGCAGCTTGCTGCGCAGATTGTCGCCATTCTCGCACCAATAGGGGCGCTACAATCGCTCAGTTCTTACATTGGGCCGACAATGCTGATACGGGGGCGCGCCAAGTCCCTCTTCTTGCTTAATCTGGCTACTACAGTTCTGACGCTGTTGTTGTTTACGGCTGTCGCTTGGTTTGGCTGGAACATTGTTCAACTGTGTTGGGTGTATCTTATGTTTTCGACAGTCGTATTCGTGGGCACCTTGATGCTCATGTTTACCATGCTTGGAATGACATGGTCATCTGTAGCACGTATTCTTTGGCTGCCGTGCTTGGCTTCTGCATTGGGTACGATTGCGGCAATGATCGTCCACCTCAGTAGTGGATCCGGGCCAGCTAGTATAATTAGCTTGCTGTGTAGCTCATTGGCATTTGTGGTGACGACGATGCTTACGCTTATCCTGCAAAGGAGAATGATCCTAGGACATCTAAGCTCAGTCATAAGAATGGGTAGTAAGAACCCGGTTCCCTTAGGAGCAGCGCAATGAGGCGTCGGGAGTTGATTGCAGGCAGTTTCTTGATGGGAGCGGGAACGGCAACGAAGGTCGCGACAGCGAGTGAGAGTGTCTTTCGGGGTGGAGAAATAAGGACTATTTCCGACGTTTCGGCGCTTAAACTTGCGCCTCTCTCGGAATCAATTGTTTGTCTTGGGTATCACACAGCAGGCGACGGTGGAGGCGGTATCTTTGCATGGAGCTCGGATTCGAATTCCGAGCCTGACCTTGGATTGGTCTTTGCGTCGGAGCTGTCGAGCAAGGGGCGATGGTTGCGAATTCCGGATGGAGAGTTGAATCCGAGGTGGTTCGGGGCATATGCCGATGGACTTCACAACGATACAGAAGCGGTTGCTCGATGCTTGGGAAAGTGCTCCCAGACGACTCTAGCCGGAATCTGGACCGCGGTGGAGTTCCCGGCAGGCACTTATCTTCTCGATGGCTCCGTATCGGCGAAGCTAAACAGAGTTCGAGTAGTCGGCAATTTTGCGGTTTTGAAGCAGGCGAAAGCCAATTGTCCGATCCTTGAAATTGAAGGGGCAGAGTGGACCATTTCCGGCTTCCGTTTCGAATGGAGTGAACTTCAAGGAAGCAACAATACGAAATCAATAGCAATTGCAATTGGAGGCGGTGGAGGCTGGGGGTTTCGAATCGAGAGCTGTCATTTCAATGGGGGTTTCCGTGGCGTTAGTTCTTATCTCCCAGGCCTCTTCAATAATCCTCTCATTTGGGCCGCGTCGATTGTCGACTGTCGCTTTCGAAACTTCACTGGAGCGGCCATTTTTATCCAGCCGCGCAAGACGAACGCTGGCCAACTCAGCCTCACTCTCCAAGATATCGGGATCTATCACTATCGAGCACCTGCAGTTGAGCCTCACATCCGGATTTGGGATTGCGAGGTCTTCTTATCGCAATTGGATATAGAGGGATTTTCGTTTGAAGACATCTCGCTTGAGCAATGCTACGGCTCTATTCTTAGCGTGCATATCGAGCACAAGAAGGCGCTCTTGCCCGAGGCAAAGGAGGTCTGTGTACTCCGTGCAAGCCGCTGTTCATTGTTTTGTCAGGGGTGGACAATACAAGGTTCGTTGACGTCTGGTGGTTCGGGGCAATCCTCATTTCGGATTATCAATGCTTATGAGAGTGACATTGTCGTTGCTCACATCATCGATAAGAGTTTTGGATTTTTTGGAGCCTGGGATCGAATCTCACTCGGCGGAAAGAATAGCTCCTACAATCTTTTGAGCCCACTGCCGCTTCGTACAAATCAGAAAAGTATGAGCGGATATCGGGTCGAGGCTACCTACGAAAATAACTTCCATAACGTCGCGCCTACGTTGCTGCTCGATCCGGCCGATGATGAGTTTGAACTCCCACGCGCCAGCAAGGTGGAGGTGGTATTCTCAAAGGATTTGACGGGGAATAAGCGCTTGGTACTTCCTCGGCCCGGTTCCTGTTCAGGTGCAACTTGCAGAGTAGTGCGCACTGAAGCCTCGAATGGAGTTGGTATGATTGCCATCCGAGGTTCCGGTCAAGACGAATGGAAGATTGAGTCCCCTGGTTCTTGGCTAGAGCTCATTTGGCTTCATGACGCGAGGGCGTGGTTGCGTGTTGCTGGAGGGACCGCGCAGAAGCCGGAGCACAGATAGATTTTCGCAGGGCGATGCGTGCAGCGAGTCCAGTCTATTTCCGCGCGCAGGCGACCATCGACTTTGCGAGCACCGGAACCCGTCCACTGCGCCTAAAGCGGATGTCTTTGAATCCTTTTTCATCCAAAAGCTTTGTTAGAGTCCGAATGGACCAGAACTTGATATGGCCGTGATCCCACAACGCAGTAAAATGCCTGTCCAATTTTCCGCTCAAGGCAAGCGCGACGTTCTTGAGGTAGCCATGGTACGGGGTGCTGATAATGGCTATTCCGCCAGGAACGAGTAGATTGTAAATTGCATCTGCGTATTCGCGCGGGCTGTAGACATGCTCGACCACTTCGAGGCTGACTACGACGTCGAACTTGCCATAGGTTTTTGCCAAGTCGTCGTAAGCAGAACCGCGATGAATTGTGAGATGCGGATATCTTGCTCTGGCAAGTTGGATTCCCTCCTCGGAGGGATCGACACCTACGACAGAATACCCGCGCCTATGCAAGAGCTCAGTGATTGAGCCATTGCCGCATCCAAGATCCATCAATCTCAAATTGTTTCCAGGCTGACCGACGCTATCCAAGAAGGAGAGCAGCGACGGCACCAAATGTGAATGTGAATCGTTCAGCTCGGCGTCGTCGTATTTGTAGCCTGATATAGAGCTCAGATCCTTCATGTCGCCTTCTGCCGCGCGTATGATTGCATCTCGTTGTACCCAGCATCAATAGGCTGTGTTTTGCCTGAAGCCCAATACGATTGTTCGAACCAAGATTTTGAGATCCAACGCCACGCTCCAATTATTGATGTACCACAGGTCATGCTCCACGCGCTTCTGCATCAGGTCGAGCGTGCGGGTTTCTCCGCGATAACCATTAACCTGGGCCCAGCCGGTGATGCCGGGCTTGACGTGGTGGCGGAAGGCGTAGTTGCCGATGATCTGCTCATATTCGTCGTTGTGGGCGGCCGCGTGCGGGCGGGGGCCGACCATCGACATGTCGCCCTTGAGCACGTTGAAGAGCTGCGGCAGCTCGTCGATCGAGGTCTTGCGCAGCCATTTGCCGATCGGCGTGACGCGCGGGTCGTTCTTCTCTGCCTGCCGAATCGTCGGGCCGTCCTCCAGCACGCGCATGGTGCGAAACTTGAAGATCATGAACGCGCGCCCGCCAAAGCCGTGGCGGGTCTGGCGGAAGAACACCGGGCCCTTCGAGCTCAGCTTGATCAGCATCGCGGTCACCAGCATCACCGGCGCGAACACGAAAAGCGCAAGGCTCGCGCCGACGAGGTCGAGCATCCGCTTCAGCGCGCGCTCCTTCCAGGACAGCGGCGCGCGGCGCAGCTCGGCGGTGAACGTGTTGCCGGTGGAGACCAGCGGATAGCGCAGGAACCGCGCCGCGTTGGGGTCCGGCACCAGATGCACGGGGATGGGCAGGATCTTCAGCGCGTCCAGAATGCTGTCGATCGCGTGCTGCCGGCTCCAGTTCATCAGCAGGAAGACGTGCTCGATCCGCTGCTCGCGCGCGAACGCGATCAGCTCCTCGAAGCGCGGCGCCAGCTGCGACAGCAGCAGCGGCGAGGCCAGGTCCCTCGGCGGGATCTCCATCACCCGCACCAGGCGGTAGCCGTGCTGGCCGAGGTCGTCGACCGCGTTGGAGGAGCTGGCAAGGCCGAACTCGGCGATCATGATGGCGCGGCCGTTGGCGAAGGCGCCGGTGCGCAAGGCATGCGCGGTCCAGCGCGCCGCCATCATCTTCCAGGCCAGCAGCACAATGAGGCCGACCAGGTAGAACGAGATCGTGGTCCCGCGCGAAAACTCCTCGCTGACCTTCATCGTGAAGGCGATCGCCAGCAGCGCCCCGAACAGCCCGGTCCAGGTCGTCAGCGTCAGCCGGAAGGTGCGCGGCAGGTTGGTGATGTTCTTCAGCCGGTAGCCGTGCTGCACCACCGTCAGCAGCACGAAATTGATCGCCACCAGCACGCTCGCCGCCGCATAGACATCCGCCTTGCCGAGCGTGCCCGCGGTCGCGATGTGATAGCCGGCCGCGCAGCCGATGCCGCTGACCATGACCAGCGCCGCGTCGATGACCGCCATCGCCCGCTCGACAACCACAGGTCGCAGCCAGTTCGGTGAAAATCCGGAAGTCGCATCCGCCGCCGGCTCGACCACACCAATTTTCGCCGTAGAATCAGCAACAGGCACCGGCCTTGTGGAAAGAATAGTCATCCTGCCAAATCCATCGACGCAATATTCATTACCCGAACAGCCGTGCTATCGGTCAAAATCGCTGTTAAAACAAGGCGAAGGAAAAGTTAACCTTACCCCACAAGCCTGCATTGTAGCCCATCCCGCCCCGGCTGATATGTTAATTTTCGCAACCCGTTAGGAAGATCTCGTTGCCTCGAACCCAGTCCCGGCGACGAACCCGGCCGAGCGGGAAGCGCACCCTCGCCATTGGCCTTGCTGCCTTGGCCTTGGTCGGGACCGCGCTTCTCCTTCTTCGCCCCGATGTGGCACCCGTACGGGCCCCGACGGCTCCGACTGCCGCCGCGGTGAAGCTCCTCCTCGACGGGCCACATGGCGCGCGCTTTGCGGGCGAACTCTCTGCATCCAGGCAGAGTTATTTCTCGTCCCGCATCGAGCTGGCGGCCCAATCCGATCCAGACTTCGTCCAAATTGTCGCACGTCAACATGCCATCGGCGTGACGAGCGGCCACAAGTTCCTGCTGGCAACCTGGCGCGGCGTTCCCGTGACGGCCTTTGCCGCGAGCTTTCTCGATACCTCCGTGGCGATCTTCACGCTGGAAAGCTCGGGCCTGCGGCGGCCGGCTGATCTGGTCGGAAAGCGTGTGGGATACCGCAGGGCGAGCGAGGGAGACGTCGTTTTCGATGCCATGATGGCGCAGCTCGGACTGCCCCGAAGCCAGATCACCAAGGTGGCTGACCGCGACAGCTTCGATGCTCTGCGAGCCGGGGAGGTGGATGCCATCATCGCCGCAATTGACGCGCAACCGGATCCCACCAGTTCGGCCTTCGTGAAGCTGAATGTCATCAAGCCGCAAGACTATGGTATCCATGTTCCTGGCTTGGTTTACTTCGCGAGCAATGCTCTCGTCCATGAACAGCCATCCACGATTGCCGATGTCCTTCAGGGCCTCATTCGAGGATGGCAATTCACCTACGCGGACTATGCACGGAGCGTGCCCGTTCTCGCCGGTGCCGGACCTGGCAGTCTGAATCCCGAGCGGCTCAGATTCGAGCTGCAGCAGCAGCGCCCGCTGGTGCTCCCGACGGGCGGACGTATCGGCGACTACGACGAAAGCCGCTGGCGGACGCTGCGGGACATCCTCCTCTTCGCCAAGCTCGGCGAGGAAGATGTGCCTCTGGCTCAGACCGTCAACTACCAATTCCTCCGGGATGTGTACCGCCGTTCACCCGACCTCGCTGCCCCGGGCGCCTGGAGCGAGGAAAAATAGGACCAAGAAGCCACACCTGCGCGCCATATCGTCCCAAAAGTCGCTCGGCCGCCCCGGCACCGGTTGCATTTCCGGCGGTGGCCTTGGTAAAGTTCGGTTCACTATTTGGGCTGGTCGCGGAGTGGCGCTGCGAACCGGCGACGTCGGTCGGCTGGGATCTGACGAGTACGGTCGGGGATCAAATCCGCAGGGGCGAGGAGTTATTTTGGATGTTTAAGACGTTGATCCGAGCAGGCCTTTTGGCCGCAACTGTTACCTTCTGCGCGGCGAGCGGAGCGAGCGCCGCGATGCAGATGCCGGCACCGGCAGCCCTGCTCACGGGCGAGAGCCAGGCGACGCCTGTGACGTTCTGGGCGCAGCCCTATCCCTATCGGTATGTGCCGTGGCGCCGTTGCCCCCTGGTGCGGGTCGAGACGCCCTATGGCTGGTACATGGACCGGGTTTGCGCGCCTGTCGGCCCTGTCTTGCGCCGGGCATACTGAGGTTGAGCTAGCCCGAGCGGCGGCTGCCGTTTTCAACGATCTTCCAAGGCAGCCGCATAGCCGATGCGGCTGCCTTGCTCGTTTTTGTTTCATTGTGTGCTGACCTTTTGTGCGCGCAGCGCAGGTTCATCATGAATATCTTTGTCCGGCCGGGACAGGCTGTCGCATGGTGAAGATTGTGTTAGCTGTTCGGCGGGGCTGCATCGGCAGCGTGATTGCGTAATGCGGCGGTAACTGGATCGCTGATGATCCGGCGAACCGAACGCTTGTAGAGGATACGATGACAGGGGCTGCAACCTACGATCTCTCGGGCAAACGTGTCTTTGTCGCGGGTCACCGCGGCATGGTCGGATCGGCTGTCGTCCGCAGGCTTGCGTCCGAGAATTGCACCGTCCTGACAGCCGATCGCCGCCAACTCGATCTGACAAAGGAAGAGCCCACGCTGAAATGGCTCGAGGCCAATCGTCCCGAGGTCGTAGTTCACGCCGCGGCGAAGGTCGGCGGTATCGCAGCCAACAACAATTTTCCGGTCGACTTTCTCTGCGACAACCTTGCGCTGGAGTTGAACGTGATTCGCGCAAGTCACGCGGTTGGTGTGCAGCGCCTGCTGTTCCTCGGCTCGTCCTGCATCTATCCCAAGCACGCCAAGCAGCCGATCGCCGAAAGCGAATTGCTGACGGGGCCGCTTGAACCGACCAACGAGTGGTATGCAATCGCCAAGATTGCCGGCCTCAAGATGTGCCAGGCGTATCGTCGCCAATATGGCGATGATTTCATCTCGGCTATGCCGACCAATCTCTACGGCCGCGGCGACAATTATCATCCGGATCATAGCCATGTGCCCGCAGCGCTGATTCGGCGCTTCCACGAAGCCAAGCTCGCCAAGGCGCCGACAGTCACCGTGTGGGGCACGGGCACGCCGCTTCGCGAATTTCTCAACGTCGATGATTTCGCGGACGCCTGCGTCTTTCTACTGAAGAATTATTCGAGTGACCTGCCGATCAATGTCGGTAGTGGCGACGAGGTGTCGATTGCGGATTTCGCAGCGGCTGTCGCCGAGGTCGTGGGCTACGAAGGCAAGCTGATTTTCGATACGTCGAAGCCCGACGGCACGCCGCGCAAGCTTCTGGACAGCTCGCGAATTCGTGGGCTTGGTTGGCGACCGAACGTTGCTCTGCGGGTCGGTCTCGCGGCCGCTTACGCAGATTTTTTGAAGGGCTACGGACGCCATCTGGAAGTCAGCGCAACGCGCTGAGTAGACGACTTCAACTGCAAAATATTTTTATTCTGAACTTTGATTTGGGCGGGGCTTTATGCGTGTTCTCTTGGTCGGCATCAACTATGCCCCCGATCTGATCGGCGTGGCGAAATACAACGCCGAGCTCTGCGAAAGTCTGGCCGCCGAGGGGCATGAAGTTAAGGTCATTACGGCGCCGCCCTATTATCCGGCCTGGAAGATTCCCCCGGCGTTCAAGTCGTCGTACTTCAGATCGAGAGAAATTGGCGGCGTTCAGGTGACGCGTACGCCGATTTATGTGCCGGGACATCCCTCGGGCGCAAAACGGTTGGTCCATCATGCTTCATTCGCGCTCACGAGCGCGGCGCCGGTCCTCTTTCAGGCGCTATCCTGGCGACCCGACATTATGATCGCCGTGGCGCCATCGCTGATGTCGGCTGCTTTCGTGTCGTTCGTAGCCCGTCGCGTCGGTGCCAAATCATGGCTCCATGTACAGGATTTCGAGGTCGATGCGGCGTTCGACCTTGGTCTGTTGCGCAATCCTAACTTGCGAAAATGGATGCTGAAAGCTGAGGCGGCGATCCTCAGATCGTTCGATCATGTTTCGACCATCTCTCAAGCGATGGTGGAGCGGCTGAGAATCAAAGGGCTGGGTCCCGACAAGACAGCCGAGGTGAGAAACTGGATTGACACCAGTGCGATCTGCCCGGGTTCGCGGATGACCAGATACCGTCAGGACCTGAAGCTGGGCGAGAGCGATATTGTTGCACTTTACTCTGGAACAATGTCCAACAAGCAAGGGCTCGAACTCGTGATCGAGGCCGCGATTGGATTGGAGAAAAGCCAACCGCACATCCACTTCATCCTTGCAGGCGAGGGGCCTCATAAAACGAGGCTGGAGCAGCTCGCCACCGGACATCGCAATATCCATTTTCTCGGGCTTCAGCCGGTCGATAGCTTCAATCAATTGATGGCCACGGCCGATTTTCATCTGATTCCGCAGAAGGCTGAGGCCGCCGATCTGGTGTTGCCCTCGAAACTCGGCGCAATCTTCGCGTCCGCTAGGCCTGTCATCGCGATGGCTGAAGAAGGTACGGGTCTTGCGGCGGAAGTCACGGATGCGGGCATTGTGATTCCACCCGGAGATTCGGCCGCTCTTGAGCTTGCGATCTGCCAACTCAGCGGAGCGCCGGCTCTCTGTGAACATTTCGGTGCGGAAGGAAGAAGGCGCGCCGTCGATCGTTGGGATCGTCGCACGATTGTGCACCGATGGTCGGAGGCCATGGCAGGGCAGGGCAATGCGATAGGGCAGCAGAATCCCGGCCTGAAAGGCGCCGCCGACGACATTGGGGTTCCCGTGGACGATGCCGTTCGGTCGCGAGGCATTCCATCGCCCTTGGTCTAAGTTCCGGAATGATTCAAAAAAATGAGCGCCGCGGTGGGCGCTCATTTGCTTGGATCGATTCCCCGGCCGACGAAGACTATTCGTGGCGCGGATAATATCTGAAGCCGTGCTGCTTGATCAGTTCGTCGCGTTTTGCGGATTCGAGATCTTCTTTCATCATTTCTCGAACCAGGCTTTCGAACGTTGTCTTGGGCTCCCAGCCCAGTTTCTGCTTGGCCTTGGATGGATCGCCGAGGAGCGTCGCGACTTCGGTCGGGCGGAAATAGCGGGGATCGACTGAAACGACACACTTGCCAGTCTTGGCATCGTATCCCTTCTCGTCGACGCCGCTTCCTTCCCAGCGAACTGTCATGCCGACTTCGTTCGCCGCGACATTCACGAAATCTCGGACGGAGTGTTGCACGCCGGTAGCGATGACGAAATCCTCCGGCTTGTCCTGCTGCAGCATCAGCCATTGCATTTCGACATAGTCACGCGCGTGTCCCCAATCGCGCAGGGCATCCAGATTGCCGAGATAAAGCCTCTCCTGCAGGCCTAAGTGAATCCGCGCCAAAGCACGCGTGATCTTTCGGGTCACAAAGGTCTCGCCGCGGACTGGAGATTCGTGGTTAAAGAGAATGCCGTTGCAGGCATACATCTCGTAGGCCTCACGGTAGTTGACCGTGATCCAGTAGGCGTAGAGCTTGGCGACGGCGTAGGGCGATCGAGGATAAAACGGCGTGGTTTCCTTTTGGGGGATCTCCTGGACCAAGCCGTACAGCTCCGACGTTGAGGCTTGATAGAAGCGCGCCTTCTTTTCCAATCCCGTAATGCGCATGGCCTCGAGGATGCGCAGCGCGCCGAGGGCGTCGGAGTTTGCAGTATATTCCGGCTCCTCGAACGAAACGGCAACGTGGCTCTGTGCCGCGAGATTGTAGATCTCGTCGGGCTGCACCTGGCCGACGATCCGGATCAGGCTCGAGGAGTCCGTTAGATCGCCATAGTGGAGGCGGAAGGGCGGATCGGGCTCATGCGGATCGAGATACAGATGATCGATGCGATCTGTGTTGAACAGGGAGGTCCTGCGCTTGATGCCATGGACCTCATATCCCTTCTGCAAAAGAAGTTCGGCCAAATAGGCGCCATCCTGGCCAGTAACGCCAGTAATCAGAGCTCGTTTTTTTGTCATATCGATCCCAAAATTTGAGACTTGTGCTTACATGAAATTGACTTGGTTAGGGAGGGTGAGATCGCCCGAAATTCGAGCTTAGATTAACGGCCTTCCCTCGGCCTGCCAGATGCTTCGGAATCCGCGCTATGGTAACCTTGGGGCTGCTTACCAATAGAAGAAATCCGCGAGGAAGCCTTTAGCTGCCGGCTGTTAGCTTGCTAGAAAGCAGCAACTTCGCGTATCCAACGCTGGGGTTCTGTTCCCGATTCCGACCGCACGAGGATGTATCTGTCCAAGACGTCCACGAGCGGCGTAACCACCGGACTGAGGTTATCAAGTACAAGGACCGCTTTTCCCTCGCGCACGAGCAGCACAAGGTGGTGCTCGCCTGTTGCACGGATGATGACCTCTGCAAGAAGGAGCGCCGAGCTGGGCCAGCCGGATCGCAGCAGCAGATGGCGCTTGGTGACGGCATAGTCGCCGCAATTGCCTTCGTCGGGGAATATCCGCCATTCCGCGTCACGTCGGCCTACGGGCAGATCTTTCGGCGCTATGCCGAAATTCACCGTTGAATTGATCTGAGCGAGCTCTCGCCAACGTTGAACTGAGGAGCGGAAGTCTCTGATCCTGCGGTCGTCGTGACGTTGGCAGTCCTCGGGATATTGAATGCAGAATTGTGAGAATGATAGCGGTGGCATCACCGCTTGAGATTCATAGTTCGAGTAGGCGGGCTGGCCGCAAACGCAATACATTACGGCCAGCATGCGGACCGCATGTCTGATCATCGAAAGTTCGCCTGACATTATTGATTGCTAGACGAAGTATATTGCGATGCAGTGGAAGCGCTATGACAATTGTGAGGCAATTTGTGCTCATTCCTGGAGCAGTGCGCGAACTGGTTCTGAAGGCGCCATCGCCAGTCTGTGGCCCTCAATCCTTACATCATCTGCGTCGATGGAGGCCGCCTCATGCTTTCGTCATCTCGTCCGTCGAAGGCCGCATGCTGACGACCTCGGGATCCATGCAGGGCCTCGCCAGCAAGACTCGTTCGCGAAGCGGGGACGGTGCTTTGCGGACCATTGCGCCGAGCACCTTTGGCAAGACGTGCCCTTCGTGAACGTCGGAGGTTCAGGAGTCTATGCCGCAGATCCAGGTTGCATGTCCTAGGAGAGTTCTGCGATGTCGATAGCAACGAGCCACTCGATGGCAGACTGAGCATCGAGGTCGCGGACGGGCCTGAAGAGCCTGATAGTGGTCGATGCCCTCTCCGAGGAGAGGTTGCTGTGGAGGGCACAGCAACGCGAACTGAGGCGGTAAGACGCTCGCCGATCGCGGTTGACGAAGATTAATGGGGCCATTCAATTAGTCATTAAGAAGCAACCCCATCGCTCGCGCCAACCGCTTTAGTGAACCCGACATGCCGACGAAGAGCCGTGGCAAATTTCCGCGCCGTACTGCCGTGCCCAGCCGGTCGCTATTCTGAGATCGATGATCGCGCACGAAGGTTCGCATCTCGTGTTGCTGTCTCGCAGGTTGCTGTCCCGCAGGCTTTTCGTGCGCTTTAACTGCGCAATAGGGCCCCGGCTACTAGCATTCGAAACCGATGCGAAGCTTAAACCGAAACCAACTCCTGTTCACGCGCGAACGGAACTTAATTACCTGCTATTCAATAATAAATTTGATTATTCGATATAATCGTGATGACTCCATCGCAAAATTGAAAAATATGTTGGGGAAAAGAAAACATGGGAGGTCGTAATGGACGCTGCTCGTCGCTTTCGCGCTATGGCTTTGCTTTGCCGACAGACTGCCGCGCTCCAACCGGATAGAAGCTGGAGGCTGCTCGCAGAGGCAGAGTACTGGGAGCATCTGGCGGCTGCGGCTTCAGCTCATTGAGATTCGGTTGAGCGGATCTTTGTCTTGTTCTTTTCCCGCGACTTTCGACTTCTAGCCGTTTTCTGAGGCATGTGATGTCGCGTACGCGTCAGATTTATACTTGTGCTGTTCTGAGCGAGCGGCTGCAAGCGCTTGTGGCGGAGCTTAGAGAGGTGGAGAAGCTTCGAAGTAAGCTCCGACGCGTAGAAGCGAGAACAATGGGCCGAAGACGGCGTACCAGAGCTGACGGCAGAGCGAGAGCCGTTTAGACTGGAGACCCGACGGGGTCGCAGCTTGACCTTCGTTGGCTCGCTGGTGCGATTTTGCGCACGGAGGCCCGCGATCCTCGTATCTACAATTAACTGGGGAAGGTCGACGCCTTTATCGCGCGGAGTAGCGACCTGGGCGAGTATGTCTCTGCGACGTGCCGGCAACCGCCAGGCTGGCGTGGCTCACAACGTTCGAATTAACTCGGCGGCGAGACCGGGCGTTTATCCAGGATCGCGCGCTCGCCCAAGATCTTCATTCGATGCATTTCGGAACACCGCAACAAGTCGATCGCCGTCCCAAAGCTCAACGTCGTGCTCGCCACGCATTTGCTCGGCTCGACGTCTCGCCGCCTGCTCGTCAATGCAGTCAAGCTTTGCAGCGCAGATCACTCGCCGACCGCTGTCCACCATGAACACTTTGTACCGCATGATGGCAGTCCCAAGCACAAGAGGGACCGCATCATACTCGAACATCGCCCTGAGGCAGTACCAGATGGAGCGCAGACGCGCGGAACATTATAAGTGTTGCAATTCGGATAGATCAGCGCGCAAGGAGTTCACCGAAGCTTTGAGGTAATCTGCCAGCATGCCGCGCATCAGTGGCGTAATCTCAGCGCGTGCCTAAGTGCGCGGCTCGCGCTTAAGATCGAGAAGCTCCCCAGCATCATCAGAGCCACACCTAGCCAAGTTGACGTCCGGCTGCGCGCCTCGCCGAGCAGCTGTTCATCGCGCGGGCCCATCGGCATAGCTGGAGATGAGTCGGCTCGCGAGGCAGGGGAAAGCTTCTCCGCTTCGACTTGGGGCGGCACGGATTGCTCGGGCGTGAGTTGGCTGTTGGGAAGACCCGAGACGGATGCCGTCGGAATCAGGATTGGCGCGCCCGCATCGAAAACAGAAGTAGCATCAGCCACCTTCACTTCGCGTGCCGGCGGCGTCGGTTGAGGCTCGCCCGCCGCCGCAGAGCTTGATAACTCGGCGCGCGCATCGCTTACGGGGCTCCGCCTTTGCCGCATAGTGTCGTCCTGGTCGGGCCTGACGGTGCGGTTAGCGATGCGACGATGACCCGGTTCTCGCGCCGTCGCGACGCCCTCGGCCAAGAACCAGCATTTGCTGCGGCCTTCCCGCCGATACACCCAGCGCTGGCCGGCGCCGGGCGGGTTGCCGGGCTGTGCCAAGCATTCCGGTCGCGCCGAAGAGCTTGCAGCGGGCTCGCGAGGAGCAGGATTGAACAAGTCAGTAAACGGGCTGGAGAGCGCAGGTGTCGCCGCAAGACCTCCAAGAAGAACCAAACTGGCGAAATATTGCAAATGACCGGACATCGAAAACTCCCGGTAATGCGCCCCCACCAGAGACTTCGCGGCGACATGGGCCCCGATACGACTTAAATCTGGCGGCGCAATGAATTAAATGTGTCGCTGGTCGGTCGAATTAATACCCCAGCCCAGCGCGCCGGGCCGCAGGGCGGCCATGCGCCCAATTAAGCGGGCCAAAGCGCAGCTGACTGGCGGGCAAGCTTCTGGATGTCACGATCCTGGTTACCACCTCAGTGGGCGTTACTTCCTCCCGGCAAATTAAATGCTCCGCCATGATATTACCGCCCTCATGCCATTCTCCCCGCCACCTCCCGCAGTTAAATGTGGATTGTGCGATTATCATTGGTCTGGCGGCTTGCCTGCTGCTTCATCTCAGACTTTTGTGCTGGGACCTTCGTCTTTAACCTCGGATCTCGCCATGGACGCCGCGCATTTCAATTCGCTCTCCCTTGATGAGCTCTGGATGTTTCACCAGCAGGTCACTGCCAGCCTTACTCAGAAAATCTTGGCGCAAAAAGCACACTTGGAGGAACGGCTTCACAGGATTGGGCTAGCCGAGGAGGCCACAGGGTTCGATCGTAAACGCCGTCCATACCCGCCCGTTCGTCCCAAATACCGCAATCCCAAGAACCCGGCGGAGACATGGTCCGGTCGCGGCAGGCTGCCGCGGTGGCTGCAGCCGCAGCTCCGAAGCGGTCGGAAGTTGGACGATTTCCTCATCGAGCGGGCTTTGGTTCAAAAGCGCCAGGCGAATTGAACGGCGATTGCGGCATTCGGCGACAGCAGTGACCCCAGCGGCTGGCCTGCGCGCTCTTCTGTGGTCGCCATACCGACGCCAGGTTGGGGATGATGCGGGAGATCGGCCGAATTTGAGCTGTATGGTTCAGCCGCGCGACACATTGGGGCAGGGCATACCGACAATCGCTCGATGACTATTTCTTCAACAGCAGTCCCATCCTCCGGGCCATTCGCCTCACGGACCCCGCGTAGCGGCCGAGTTCGGCGGCGATTCTGCCGGCGCCGACTCCCTGCCGGGCAAGCCTGAGCAATCGTTGGGTCTCCTCTTTAGCCCATTGCTTTGGCTTCGGTGTTTTCATGCTGCGGGCACTCGGTTCGAACCAGTAAACCAGCGAGCTTCGTGGCCGACACTTGGGAAATTTACGGGTGGCCAGGCCTTAAGAGGGGTTGTCTCAGCAATGCTCTAGGAGAGCTGGCGGCGCTACAAGAGAGCCGCGTCTAGTAGGCGACCGCAACCGAATGGGCATCCACCTTCAAAAGAGTGTGCTTGAGAGGAAGGCTGGCCTTGGCTCAGGTGCGCTGATGAGTCAGCAGGTGCCGGGCGGCTCGTTTCGGCGAACTAGTCCAACTACCAGTCGAGAAGCGCGTGGGTCGGCGACGATCGTGTGCTGCAGCAACAGGAACCGGGTTGCGGCGTCGTGGTTAATAGAAGTTTGGCAAAAGGAGATCGTCAGATGCCCCGTGCCAAGCCTCTATTAATTGCCGCCATCGTCGCAAGCTCATCTCTGGTGGTCCTCGCGCTAGAAGGCATTGCTAATGCCGGGTCCGGAGGCGCAGGCACGGGGACGGGCGCGAGTAGCGCCAGCGCTGGCCCGTCGGCACCCTCTGGAATGGGGACGGGGGCAGGTAACGCTGGTTCGTCAGCCACCCCAGGAATGGGGACGAAAGATACGGCCCCCGGCGGAAATCCAGGCATCAACGCCGAGCCGAGCAATCCGAACGTTCAGCCCGCCACGCCGGCGAGGTCGCGGGCGGCAGCCCAGGCCGCACGAAATGCAGGGGCTGGCCACGCGCATAATGGCCTGCCGATCGGTGCCGTCGGGAGCGGCACGAGCAAGGAGGACCAAATGGCCATTGGCCGAGCGTCATCCCGAAACAGATCCGGGCCGGCAACACAGGCCCAAGGAAACACCAACGTTGGTTCAGAAGGTCTGCCAGGGAGAGGCACGAGCCTTTCGGACGAGATCAGCCTTCCGCGCGCTGCACGAGCTGGAGACAAGGTGCTGGATGCTAAGGCGCAGGTCGCGCGACGGACGACTGTCTCCCCCAGACGCGTTCCAGGTCGGGCAAAATTGGGTTTGTAGGCGGGCAAGCCGCTTTCGGGGAGCTTGTGAGACCACAAGCAGGTGGCGCGATGAAAACTTGCCGGCTGCCTGCTCACGCTGCGCCAGATCCCAGTTCGCGATCGATATTTCCCTGTTCCGAGATGGCGTGCTTTGGCTGCAGCAGACTTGAATCTTCAGGACATTTCACGCGGAGCCCACTCGTCGAGTGGTGGGGTTTTAGTCCCGTTTTCCCTGATGGCGCTTTGTGGCAGCGCCGCAATTACCTTCGTAAGGAAATATCTGCCACTCCGTACTTCGCCGACTTGCGGACGGATCCTTGGTGCTATGCCGAAATTCACCGCTGATTTGATCTGCGCAAGTTCTCGCCAACGTTGGATTGAGAAGCGCAAATCTCAGATTCTTCGGTCGTCGTGGCGTTGGCAATCTTCGCGATATAGAATGCAGAATTGTTAGAATGACAGCGGTGATCGGCAACACGTCAGGTAATACGACGATTGCTGCCGGCGTGGTGCCGATGAGATGGTGCCGATGAGATCTACGCCGGTGCAGGCCTGACAATTTCCGTTTCGTCAGCATCTCAGCCGGTGCTGCCGATACCATTCACAATCTCGACGCTGACAATGATCGCTTTAAGTTATCGGGCATCGGCGTCGCCGGTGGTGACGTCGAGTCTGTGGATGGTGCACCTTTGCCCGGCGGTAACGAGGCTTCGGCCCACCTGCAGAATTTCGGGCCGGGTAACGACCATCTCCAGATCGATATCGATGCCGATGGAACGAGCCACATGGACGAGAGCCCGAAAAATGCGAGCGGCACGCTGCACAATGGCAGCTTCTTGGTGGCCCAAAGCCGAATGGCCTTAGGTCCGATCGACTAGCGCGGCGGCTTGCTCATCTCTCCCGCTTGCTTGCGGGAGAGAGAGGTTGGCGCGAAGCGCCGGGTGAAGCTCTTTAGGGATTGTCTCATTGCGGAAACACATTTGGTCTCAAACAAAACTGCCGCCCCTCTGGCAGGGAGCGGCAGTTGTGGGTCGTTGTTAGTTCAGCTGAGCCGAGCGCGGTCGACCTACCGCACGTACCAATATCCCCACCAGCGGTGGGACACCGGCCGTGCCTGCGCCTTCATGGCCGCGACTTCCTCGACCGGGCGAAGCTGGGGACCATAGATCGCGGGCGGGTAAACGTCATCCCACGGCACAACGCCGCCCTGGACGGCGGCCGCCCGGTGTGACGTAGCAAGCGCGAGCTCGGCGGCCGGTGCAACCGAGACCGTCACGGCGAGGCCAAGAGCGGCCAGGGCAATCGATGGAATAAGAGCGCGGAAGTTCATTGGATTGAATCCCTCGTAAAATGCGATG
The DNA here is from genome assembly GCF_056429085.1 of Bradyrhizobium sp. CFUWI. NCBI lineage: Bacteria > Pseudomonadati > Pseudomonadota > Alphaproteobacteria > Hyphomicrobiales > Nitrobacteraceae > Bradyrhizobium > Bradyrhizobium sp. CFUWI. The sequence goes on along the minus strand of NZ_JBWJZE010000004.1, from coordinate 219,609 downwards.
CGAAATAATGCGACGGGTTCCGGATGGTTGCAAGGGCATGGGCCGGCCGGTCGGCCCGAAATTTCCTGCTCGCGGGAAGCCGCGTCAGCCTTGCCCGACTGCAACGGTGTTGGAGAGGGCCTGCGAGGACGTCTCTCTCTATATATAGAGAGTGCTGCTCATGGAGGAATCTTTGCCATCGATGCACGCGAGATTACGCCGCGTGCACTCCGGAGGTCAGGCATGAACAATCTTTCGGCGCCAAGAGGTCGGCAAGAATCATGATGTCGACACACTGCTCGCTCTTGATAGGTTCTGGACTATCCAAGGCGACTCCCATGACTTCTGCATTCCTCTCCGCTTTCATTTTCAGCGCTGGACTCATCTCGGGATACGCGTTGCGTGCTTGGCGCATCGAGCGAAGTCCTGCGAGATCATCCCGTGACGCCTCGCGCCGAACGGCCGGTCCAACTCCCACCTCAACGTTCGGCCATGCCCGACGAGCCTTTTAGGCAGCATCCGACGCGCAGGCTGGACGCAGGATCTCTCATTGATACGAAGGGGGCATGATGAGATGAGCGAACCCAAGAGGGACGCGCCCCGGCGCTACATCGTGGATGGCGCGGGACAACGGGTGCTTGTCGGCCTGACGATCTCGGAGACGGTCGAGTTCGAAGCCCTGGATAATCCAGGCGCCCGCCTTGGCGCCGACTTGCTTGTCGAGCGGCGCAGTGTCCGTCAGGACGGACATGGGGAGCGTTGGCTGGAGCTCTACGTCAAGCACGAGCGAGCCTGGAACGATTGGATGGCCGAGACGCGTGCGCGGCTGGAGAAGCCCTGCTTGCTCAACTAAAGCATGATCCGGAAAAGTGCGCAGCGGTTTTCCGAAAAGGTTATGCTCAAACAATAACCTAAAGCGCGATGACGATTCTTCCTCATCATCGCGCTTTAGAGTCCAGTCAGGACATGTGAGCAGCCCTGCCGAGGCGCGAGCCGGCTTCGGCAGGCAATGGTAGGCCGTCGTAACCTCACACTGCGAGCATGCGGCTACCCTGGATACTCATCAGGGTCAGGTTGCCGGTCGCATAGGCGCCGGTGTCGATGTTGACCCGGTTCGCCAGGAATTCAGCGCTGCGGACCGGCGTATGGCCATGCACGATATATTTGCCGAATTGCTGCTCGCTGCGCAGGAATTCTTCGCGAATCCAAAGCAGATCGCGCTCGGCCTGCTCGGCCAGTGGCACGCCCGGGCGAACGCCGGCGTGAACGAAGAAGAAATCCCCGCAACTGAAGCTCAGCCGCAAATTGTCGAGGAATTCCAGATGTTCGGTGGGCATTGCCCGTATCAGATCGCGCATGATCGATGCGGGCTCGTCGCGCTTCAGGTCCGGCGGGGGGAGTCCGTAGGACATCAACGTCTGGGCGCCGCCCACCGCAATCCAATCCTCGAACAGCGAAGGATCCTCGAACACGTTGACAAGGAATGCCTCGTGGTTTCCCTTCAGGAACACCGCGTTTCCCCGACGGCTCCGTTCGACCAGGACGTCGAGCGTGGCGCGCGTATTCGGGCCGCGATCGATGTAGTCGCCCATGAAGACCTCGACCGCATAGCGCGGCCGGCTGCGGGCAACGTCGGCGTCGATCACCCGCAACATGGGCTGGAGCAGATGCGCGCATCCGTGAATATCCGAGATCGCATAGATGCGGACTCCCTCCGGCAATTGCGGTTTGGGAATCGGCGGACGCGGTCGGGCAAGAGATATCATGGCGCTCAATCGATCGGGTGGTCAAAAAAATTTCCCCAAGTCGCCGGCACCTAGGAGCTTCCATCCAACACGAACAGCGTGAATTCGGCGAGGGAGCATCCCTGTTCTCCGGCTCGATCACGCCAAAAGAAGGGCGCTGCAGTTTTTGCCGACCTGGTCATGCGGGCAGCGCGAATGATCGGTGCGCGAGAATTGCATTGCTGAGTGCGAGAGCGCGGCAAAGTTGCATGCCTGAGCCGAACTGTCAGCTGCACGCCCAGATAGAAAGTCCTCTGAATTCTCGCAAGTGACTCGTCGCGCTTCATCGGCGAATTGCGTCGCCTGAAAGATGAGCGACAAGCGCTCGCGCGACGATCAGGTACCGCGCAGGACGTGGAACTTGATTCAAAATAGGGCAACACGTTCGCTCCTATGTCATCACTGTGACGACATTTTCATCGCAACGAATTTCGCTGCGCATTTCAACGCGGCGCACGATCCTTGCGCCGCAAAAGTTTTGCGTGCAGCGCCACAATGTCGCTGCGATCACTCAACACTTTCCGTGCGGGGAAGTGACGAGTCTTCAGCATCACGATGAGCGTCAAGCACTCTCTCGATAGGCAGAGGTTCGAATGGCTGTTGCAACTTATGGTTCTGAAAACGCTCACACGCTGTCATCGACGCGCGGTGGCTCTCTTCAGAGGCCATTTCAGATCGTGGTCATGGCGGCTGACTTTCTGCTGATCTTGTTGAGCTATGCCGCCGGGGCTTCGTTGTACGGCGCAGCCGTCGCTTCGCCCAATGACGGCGCTTCGGTGGGAGCGGGGTTGTTCGTCGGCGTGGTGTTCGTGGCGGTCGCCTATTTCCGGGACGTCTACGCCACGCACCGTCTGCTCAACGTCGTCTGGCAGCTTCGAAAGGCGGTGCTGATCTGGCTGACGTCGCTGACGGTCCTTGCCGTTGCGGCCTTCTTGCTGAAATCGACGGACAATCTATCGCGCGGCACCGTCATCGTGTTCGCTGTGATCGGCGGACTTGGCCTGATCAGCCTCCGCTTCGTCTGGCAGGCGGTGTTCGGCACCAGCTTTGCGAGAAGCCGGCTGGTCGATCGCAAGGTGATCCTGCTCAGCCTCAAGCCGCTCGACTTCACGTCGAGCCGCTTCAAGGACCTGCGGAGGAATGGCTTCGACGTGATGCGCCATTTCGTGCTCGGAGCCGATCGGGATGACGGCCATTGGGAGCGGCAGATTCGTGACGTGATCCGTCAGTCGCGCTCGGCCGACGTCGACGAATATCTGCTTGCGATCGACTGGAACGAATTGCCGATGCTTCGCAAGCTGGGGCCATATTTGCGCGCGGTTCCACAGCCCATACGCCTGCTGCCGGACGACCCGGTCGCTGATCTCGTGGCCCGTCCATTCCTGCCGGTCAGTGGAACCGTCGCGGTTGAAATCCAGCGGCCGCCTCTCACCATTCTGGAGCGGCTACAAAAGCGCTGCCTCGACGTTGGCGTGGCCTTGTTCGCGCTGGTGATGCTGACGCCGTTGCTGCTGACCGTTGCCGTGCTGATCAAGCTGGATTCCCCCGGAAACGTCATATTCCGGCAATCGCGCCGCGGCTTCAACGGCAGGCCGTTCGAGATCTGGAAGTTCCGGACCATGACCGTTTGCGAGAACGGCGAGACCATCGCCCAGGCGACCAAGCGGGATGCCCGGGTCACCAAGATCGGGCGCTTCCTGCGCATGACGAGCATTGACGAACTGCCGCAGCTCTGGAACGTGCTGCGCGGGGATATGTCACTGGTCGGGCCGCGACCGCATGCGTTGGCCCATGACAATTATTATGACGAGCTGATCAGCAAGTATGTTTACCGGCACCACATGAAGCCGGGGTTGACGGGCTGGGCCCAGGTGAACGGGTTCAGAGGGGAGACGCCGACCATCGATCTGATGGAAAAGCGGGTCGAGTACGACGTCTGGTACGTCAGCAACTGGAGTATCTGGCTCGACCTGAAGATCATGGCCCGCACCGCGTCCGCCGTGATGTTCCAGGAAGCCTACTGACCCGACCCCAATGTCCCGATGATCTGAGGTGCTGGCGCTGGAACTCAGGTTCCGTCTCGTGTCGACCTGCCGAAGAGCCGCATGATCGCATCCCGCAAGGCCAGCAACGGCGGCACGAGCACGAAGAAAGCCCCCATCGCAACGGAAACGATGACATGGCGGATCGAGAACGGTTCGTCCTGCTCGATGTCCCGTCGGCTCGGATCGATGGGCGCGGGTGAGAGCGTCGGCGCCGCCATCGGCTGCCGGCGCGCCTTGCGTGGAGGAATCACGATCAACACGAACAGGATGTTGAGCAGGACCCAAATAGTCAAAATCGTCAGGACGATCAGCATTCCGAGCCCGCCGGAAAGGAACTACAAGTATGAGCCGAGATTAGCCTCAGGGAACCCAGAAAGAAAGATGCCCAAAGTTTCGGCATTTTGAGGCGTCGAGGACCGGATTGTCTCGTCTTATCGATGAACGTTGGCCGACTGGCGCACTGTCCTAGCCGTCACCGTCTTCGTCAATCCTTGCTTTTGGCTAGAGCAATAACCGCAAGTTGTGGATTCCGGGCGAATACGGAGGTCGGAGCAGCTCCCAGGGGCTTGGGGCAATCTCCGCTCGCGCAGGCGAAGGTGCGCTCGACCGCCTTCACCCAACAATTCCGCCAAGCGCGAACGAAAAAGGCCCGCTGCCAAATGGCAACGGGCCCGAGGTCGTTCCAGATCGGCCTGGGCGCGGCGCCGCCGCCTAGGTATGCTCGACGTAGTAGCTGTTGTGGTGCTTGCCCTTGTAGGCCTCGATGCGCTTGAGCATCTTCGGGTTCGCGCGGTTGAGCACGGCGCCGATCAGCTTCTTCTGGAGAACTTCCGAACCCGAAACCGACTCCTGCAGAGCGGTTCGCGTGGTCTGGCCCCATTCGATCACGTAGACCATGGCGTCGATCAGGAAGCTGACGGCCTTCGAGTCCGCCACCGGCATCACAGGGGCAAGGTCGATCACGATGTACTCGTAGTGCTCTCTCAGCACCTTGAGCAACTCGGCCATCGCCTTCGATCCAATGACGTCGGCCGAATTGACCATGCGGGACGCCACGACGGAGGGCAGGAAGTCCAGGCCCGTCTCCTTGCTTCGCTGAACATGGTAGCCGAGGCTCGCCGGATCGCTGAGAGCCTCCACGAGGCCGGTCTTGGCGTTGGGCGCGAGCTCCCGCGTCAGCGAGCGCGTGTGCAGATCGCCGTCGATCAGAACCGTGCGATGCCCGGTGAGGGCGATCAGCTGCGCGAAATTGGCGGCCACCGTCGTCTTGCCCTCCTTGGGAAGGGAAGAGACGATGCCGATCACCTTGATCTCGCGGGTCAGACGCGCGACGTCGATCGAAACCTTGATGTTGCGCAAGGTCTCGGCAAAGCGTGAGAACGGATGATCGACGACGTAGCGGGAGAGATCGGGAGGGCCGGTCTTCGCTGACGTCGAGAGCAACGCGCCGGCCTTCGTCGGCGGACGTATGTCCGGCAGTACGCCGAGGCATTTCACGCCGAGCTCATCCTCGACCTCGCCGGGGGTCCGCAGCACGTCGCTCAGCAGTTCACGCGCAAATGCCGCGCCGAAGCCGAGGCAGAGGCCGCCGACCAGGCCGCCCACGAGGGCGAGGACCGTTCGCGGCGAGCTCTTGCGGTCCGGCTTGGTGGCGGTGCTGATGAGGCGGGCCTCGCTGAGGGGAAAGCTCTGGTTCTGCGTCGCGCTCTGCAGCTTTTCCAGGAAGTTGTTGTAGAGATTGCGGTAGGTGTCGGCGGCACTTTCGAGATCGCGCAGCTTGACCTCGGCCTGGCCCTTGTTGCCGGCCTGGGCGACGAGCTCCTTCACGTTCTTCTCGAGCGAGGCCTCCCGGCTCTTCGCGATCTCGTAGTCGCTGCGATAGGCGTCTGCGATCCGACGCAGCTCGTCGGCGATGTTCTTGCGCAGCTCCTCCATCTTGTTGGCCAGATTGACCGCCGCAAGGTGGGACTTGCCGTAGCGCCTGGACCAGTCGGCATATTGCGCCTGGAGGTCGAGATATTGAGCGCGCAGACGGGTGATCACCGAGTTGTTGAGGGCATCCGTCACGGTCGACTGCGCAACATCCTGATCGGAAATCGTGTCGATCCGGTCAAGCCGGGCCTTGGCTTCGGCGGTCGCAGCCCGCGCCTGAACTAGTTGCGTGTTGAGGTCGGACAATTGCTGCTCGGACATCAGGCCGCGGCTGGTTCCGACGATGTTGTTCTCGGCCTTGAAGGTCTGGACGGCGCGATCGCTGGCCGATGCCTGCTCGCTCAGCTCGAGGCTGCGCTGCTGCAGCCATTCGGTGGCCCGCTTGGTGGACTGATATTTGGCCTCCAGGGCGCCGACGAGATAGGCATTGGCGATCGCGTTGGCGATCTTGGCGGCTTTGTCGGGGCTCCGCGCTTTATAGCTCAGCGACAGGACATATGTCGTCAGCACGCGCTCCGTACGCAGATTCTTCTGAACCTGCTGGACGACCGCATGTTCGATTCGCTCCTGGCTTGCTGGTTCGCCGGAGCCGAATAGCGATGTCAGCTTGCCGATGATGATAGAGAGCAGGCCGGGATTGGAGCCGTTGAACTCCGGGTCTTCTGTCAGCTTCAGGCGGCGGACGACGGACAGAATGAGGTCGTCCGAGTTGATGATCTCCACCTGGCTGTCGACATAGCCCGTGTCGATCAGGGCGCTGCTGGCGTTGCTGTCCTTGTCCAAAACTTGCGTCTGCCGCGTATCCATCATGATGCGGGCATTTGCCGTAAACATGGGCTGCGCCATGGCCAGGTAGACGATCACCAGGGCCAGCGAAGCTCCCGTACACACCGCGATGATCGGCCATTGGCGGCGAAGGACGTCGGCCGCGCGCTCGAAGCTGAGGACCGCCCCGCCGAATTCGATGCCGAATCGGTGCCCCGACTGGAAATGTTCCCTAGGCTGGTACATGTGCTAATTCGCTGCCTTTGACGATCATGGATCAATTCGGAAGGGGGACGGGCTTGAATGGATTGGCCAGCTTGGTTCTCCACTCGCCTTCGAGCAGTGCTCCGCCGCGGCCCGGCTGCGGCGAGGTCTTGATTTGCGATTGGACCTGGACGCCGGAGCTGTCGTCTCCTGCGGCGGAATAACCGGCCTGCACGTTGAGATCACCGATCCGCTGCACGAAATCCCTGATCTTGCGCGAGGCGTCCGGCTTGGTCGACGTGCAACGTGCTTCGGCAATGCGCAGCGCAGCGCCGATGGACGAGCGATCGGTTGAGGTCGAGGCCGAGATGAGCGTCTGCACGGACGGCAGCACCGACGGATTTGTGGCGACATAGCGCGCGAGCCAATACCGCAACTTCTCCTTGTCATTGCGCAGCCGCTCCAGGAGCGAGGAGGGCGACTTCACGAAGGTGTCGAGTTCGAGTTGCGAGGCGCGGTCCGAGAATTCGACGCACTGCGCGCGGCAAGCTTCGACACTCGAGACAATCAGCGCAAAACCGATCAAGACAATCGCCAGCCATCGCGGCTGTGCATGACGACGTGTTAGTCCGCGGCCCATCCGTGTTCCTTGCTTCTGTTGCAATAAGAGAACAGGCGAAACTTGGCAGGTAACTGTGTCATCTTTTTGTGCGACGCAAAAGCCGATGCAAAACCGTCGACAAACCGACGGCGTTGTCTGCTTTCTCGCCGGTTGTAGAAGAAAGATTTACAATGCCTGCGAGATCGGCAGGTCGCGCTCAGGAATGTTGCAAACTGAAAAGATATCGGGCGCGCGGCACGGCCGCTCGTCGCAAAACCGACACAAGTCGTGACGCGCGCTTATTGTTCCCCCGGGCGAGAGAGTTTTTCGTGCGACATCTGCACGCAGACAGATCAATGGTGCTGCGAAGAGCATCGATCGCAACAGTGCCGAATTTCGCGCACACTTTGCGCGCAAATGCTCGCAATCATCACATCCGGATCGGCTTGCGCGCCGAAGCAGGGGCGCGTCGGATGAAAAGTGGCATGAACTTGGCGCTCGCATGTCCGAAAAATCTGCGAGCCTTGAAAATATCGTCGGGCGTCATGCATCGAATGCCAGTCCGCGATCGCAGAGATTGAACACGCGCGAGACCTGATACACACTGCTGCGATGCAACAGCGACGGAATGTTGATGTGACGGAGTTGGTTCATCGTGAGAAGGCGCATGTCCAGCCGCTCGACAGTATCCGGGGGATCGCCGCGACTTCGGTGGTGATCCACCATCTGCTGCTGATGCCGACCTTTCTCGCGGCATTCCCGCACAACGCCTGGATCAACTGTTCCTTCTTCAGGAGTGCATGGTTGCTGGTCGATCTGTTCTTTGTTCTCAGCGGAATGGTCATGGCGTTGAGCTACATCGAGAACGACTTCACGCGCTTCTCGCTGCGCGAATTCATGATACGGCGCCTGGCGCGAGTCTATCCGCTGCATATCGTCATGCTGCTCGCAAACCTCGTCTTTCGCCTGCTGCGCATCGGCCTGGTCATGGCGGGCGTCGTGGTCGCCGCCCCGACGGTTTTCGAGGTGAACAACGCCTATTCGTTCGGCCTCAATGTTCTGCTGCTGCATTCGATGGGCTTCATCGACTATCTCAGCTGGAATGCGCCGAGCTGGAGCATCAGCGTCGAGTTCTACACCTATTTCGTGTTTGGTCTGATCGTTCTCTTTGCCCTGCGCATGGGCTCGCTATCGTGGTTCTATGTGCTCTCCGGGCTGATCGCGGTCGGAAGTCTGGTCTTCATCATCTTCGTGCTCGAAAAGAGGAGCCTCGAGCTTCAGACGGATTTCGGCCTTCTACGCTGCTTCGTCGGCTTTTTCCTGGGCGTGTTGATGGTGAAGATCGTCGATCGCCTGCGTGCAAAGCCGGGCGCTGCCGTGCAGGGCGTGCTGCAATTCGTCGCCATGATCGCGAGCATCGTCCTGGTGTCCCTGGCAGAGACCAATCCTGCGGCGACTTTCCTCGCACCAGTGATGTTCGCGATCTTCCTCGGCAGCTTGCTCTCCTTTCCGGATGCGCTGCTAATGCCGCGGATCCTGGTGGCCAAGCCGCTGATCTGGCTGGGGCGCCGCTCGTACTCCATCTATATGGTGCACGCGCTCGTGGTGCTGCTGGCTGAATATTTCGTGCGGGGCGTGGGAGCGGGGCGAATCGCCGCCCTGGATTCGATCTGGGCAGGCCTGCCGGCTACGCTGAATCTCGTCGTTTCACTGGCGGCCGTGCTCGCGGTTTCGCACCTCACCTATCTCTATGTCGAAATTCCCGGCGGCAGGTTCCTGCGAAATGCATTCGGAAGCCCCCCGGATTTTGCGCCATCCCCCGCCCGATCGGCGCGGCTGAGCAACTGAGCCGCGCATGAGCACCTTCGCGCTGCAACCCCGCAGGATGATGCTGATCAGCCTCAATATCGAGGCGATCGCGCTCGCAGCCTATCTGGTCCGGGATGCCTTCGGCGGTATGATGCGGTACTACACCAGCATCATGCATTTGGACGCGCTTTGGTTCGTGCCGGATGGCATTGCGCTTGTGTGCCTGGTCCAGTTCATCGTGCATTGCATCTTGCGCAATCGCAGTATCATGGCTGCAGTTGTCCTCGTGCAGATCATGCTGTCGCTGGTGCTCGGCTACTTCATGCTGGGGACGGTCAACGCGGCGATGTCGTCGTTTAAGATGATGCTCCCGGTGTTCGTCGGATTTTGTTTCTGCGACACCAGTCTGGGCTCCTACAAAAAGTTGCTGTCGGTCATCGCCGCGACGTTCTACCTCTCGCTGATCGGCGTGCTGCTGACGAAATTCTACTTCATGCCCTGGGTCGGATACAAATATGAGTCCTTCGGCGCCGTTCGTGAGGCGGGTCGCTTATGGTGGGCCTATGGCGGTGACGATCAGCGTCTCACGGGCTTTGCTGCCGAAAGTACCATGGCGGCCTTCTTCATACTCGTGTCCTTCGCAATTACGTCGATCCGTAAGAGCACGATTTGGTGCCTTCTGTACGGCTCTCTTGCGGTCTACATCATCCGTCTGACGACCAGCAAGACGACCATGATCGTCCTCGTGCTCTACCTGATTCTGCTGGTGTTCGTGCGGATGCTGCCGGAGAAGTCGCGCTTCTCCGCGATACGGAACATTGCATTGTGGTCGTTTGCCGCGATCCTAGTGCCGTTCTTCATGATCGTGCTTGCTTCGGGTACCGCCGCGGTGCCGCACACGACCCTGTTCAGCATCGTCGACCGCATCAACAACAGCTGGCAACTGCCGTTCGTCTACCTGAGCCAGCTCATGCCCGTTGGTCTCGTGACCGGCTGCGGCGTGGGCTGCTTCAACTATCCGCAGAAGCTGTTCTCGCCGCTCGCCCCCTTCTGGGTTCCCGTCGACAATTTCTATATCGGCACGTATCTGATGTTCGGACTCCCGTTCGTCGCATTCATGGTGATGGTATTCCGGGCGACGTTCGGCACGACCGACGTCTACAAGCTGACGCTGATCTTCGTCGTCAACCTGTTCACGATCACGGTTCTGAACTACGGCCCGGCGTCCGGCCTGCTCATCATCGCGTTGAGCTTCAGCGAAGTGTTCTCGCGGCGTGCGACCTTCGCGCGGGCAGGTGACGCCGTGCCAATCATCATGCGGCCACCGATGCCGTCATTAGAAGGCTTCCGCCCGGATGTACCGGCGGCGAGCGGAAGCAGGTGAGAAGAACGATGCATAAACGGCTCGCATTCATCGACACACTGCGCGGCATTGCCGTGCTGGCCGTCCTGGTCCAGCACGTATTCGAGGTCATCCTGGAAAAGCACCCGACGGGTGTCTATTACGGGCCCCTCCACGACATATTCGGCTACTACATGAACTTTGGCCGGTTCGGCGTCGTGTTGTTCTTCTTCGTGAGCGGCTTCGTCATTCCGTTCAGCTTCCCGGACAGCGCCACGCCTGTGCGCGAGTTTACGATCAGCCGCTTCTTCCGGCTCTATCCGGCTTATTGGACTTCGATCGTTGTCGGGCTCGTGTCGGTGGAGCTGCTGGATTCGAAGAGTTTTCCGCTGGGGCAGATCGCCGCTAACGTGACGATGTTGCAGACTTTCGTGAACGTCCCGAATCTCTGGGTGTTCTACTGGACCCTGGCGATCGAACTCTTGTTCTACGTCGGATGCACCATTCTCTTTGCGATGGGGCTGCTCAACCGGCGCTTCACGGCGGTGACCATCGTCGTTGCCGCCGCGCTGGTGGGAACCACAGCTGCACTTTTCGTTGAGAGCAGGGCAGTGTCCTCGGTGATGGAGGTCGGCTTGAACCTCTCGGCGATGTTCCTGGGCAAGATCATCCGCGACACCGTCATTGGCGGCAAGCTGCGGTGGACGCATGTGACCGTCTGCACGCTTCTGTATGCGGTCTTCGCCGCCACCCTGTCCGACCGCCGGTTCGGCGGCGTGTATCACGAGAATTTCTTCTACAGTTATTCGATCGGATCGGCCTATATCTGCGCGGCGCTTGTCTTCATCGGCTTTGCCGTGTTCGGCGAACGGATGGCCTGGCGCCCGATGGCATTCGTCGGCGTGATCAGCTATTCGGTCTATCTGATGTCGCCGTTCGTGATTGTCTACGTCCATCGCCTGGTATGGTTCGGCGACGGACCCCTCGGATGGTCGATCTTCCTGGTCGTCATCCTGGCATTGTCGATCCTCGTCAGTTGGATGACATACACGTTCATCGAGAAGCCCAGCATTTCCTTCGGGCAAAGATTCCGCTCCGCGCGAAGAAAGCCTGTCGTCCTCGAGCCAGTGCTCAGCACCCAGGGTGCCGCAGAGTGATCAAGGCACCTCACCAGCCGGGCGCCGCCTATGACGGATCGTTCATTCCGTCGGTCCAGGGCCTGCGCGCCATCGCGGCGCTGAGCGTGCTGATGGACCATTTCTACGATATGCCGAAGGGCGGGATGTACGACATCCCGGATCCCGGCTTCCTGCCGCCGCTCTGGTCCTGGCTGCAATCGGTGATCAATGTCGGCGGGCACGGCGTCGAGCTGTTCTTCATGATCAGCGGATTCCTGATCCCGGCCAGTCTGATACGCCACGGTTCGCTGTCGCGGTTCTTCTTCGACCGCGTCCTGCGCATCATGCCGGTGTTCGTCGTGCTGCATCTTGCGCTGTTCGCGATCGGGCCGATCGTGGCCTACAAATTCTTCCGCGGGATCGATCTCACCAGCTATCTCGGGATCTTTGCGGCCAACCTGTTCTTCGTGCAGGACGCGCTCGGGTTGCCCATTGCCCAGCAGAATGCGTGGACGTTGACCTATGAGTGGGCATTCTACATCTGGTTTGCGCTGACATTCTCGATGTGGCGCGCTGGGGGCAGGCTGCTGGCGGCGCCTCTCATCCTGCTGGGCGTGGCCTGCCTGATGCGCTGGCCGATCACCGCGTTCTTTTGCATTGGGATGCTGTTCAGCGCGACGGGATTTCGCATTTCCATTCCCGGACGGCTCGGTCTGGTCGCAGGGCTCGTCTGCGGGGCCGCGCTGTATGCGAGCCTGGTGCTGTTTCATCCGTTCGTAGGGCTCATTCCCGGATTTCTACTGTTCGCCATGGTGCTCGCCCCGGAATCAGGCCTCGGGAAGGCCCTGAGTACGCCGGCGCTTCAATACATCGGCAAGATCAGCTACAGCCTCTATCTCGTGCACCCCTTCGTGCTCTTCCCCTTGCAGGTGGTTGGCCTGAAGCTGGTTGCCGCCGGCGTCGACCGCTGGCTGCTATGGGCGGCTTTCATCGGACTCGGGCTGGTGTTGTCACTGGCTGCAAGTGCGATCAGCTATGAACTGATCGAAGTCCGGCTGAGACGCTTGCTGGACGGCGCGTTCCGCAGCACGTTCTTTCGACCGCTGAAAGTGGGGCAATCGGCTTGAGAGAGCGCGTGTCGCGCTCACTTCACGGTACGACCGGCGAGCCTGTGATAGGATCCAAGCAACCGTTCGGCAATGTGATCCCAGTTCAGGGGCCCGGCCGCGGTCTGCCGCGCGCCGTCAGCCAACGTTGCGGCGAGTGAATTCGACGTCAGCACGCGCTCGAGTGCATCGGCGAGCGCAGTGGCATCGCCGGGAGGAACCAGGAGACCATTGACGCCGTCCGTCACGACGTCGGGAATGCCACCGGTGGCGCTGGCGACGACGGGACGCGCATTCCCATAGGCGGATGCGAGCACTCCGCTTTGTGATGCATCCTTGTAGGGCAAGGCAACCACTGTAGCAGATTGAAATAGACGTCCGGTATCCGCAGGTGAAATGTAGGCATTGATGGTCTTGACCGTCGGCATTGCCTCCATCCGGGCGCCGAGCCGTGTCATCTCGGGGCCGCGCCCGGCGACGATCGCTTCATGCGCGACACCGCGCTGGGCCAACATATCGATCGCGTCGATGAAGACGTCGAGGCCCTTGTAAGCCCACATCCGTCCAAAAAACAGGATGCGCCCGGGTTCCGGCTCAGTGAACGAGCTTTTGTCCGACGGAACCATGAGCACGCCGTGCATGCTGGAAACCGTTTCGCCCTTGAAGTCGGGCGTGGCGCGATGAAAATCGGCAATGCAGCTCTCGCCGTGCGTCGTGACGATCGAGGCGGCCGCACGCATGCGCCCGCGCCAGGCATCTTCACGGGGCGAGGTGCCGGAGCCGCCCTCCGAGTGCGGGATAGCATCGTGAACGGTCAGCACCAGGGGAATGCCGAGCGGACGCAGGAGCTGAATCAGCTTGGACGTGTAGATTTCAGGAACTTCGTGACAATGGATCACGTCCGGGCGAAAGGATATTATGTCGATGAACGAGGCAGGGATGCCAATTGCGCCGCCGCGCCGCAGGCTGAGGTCGCGAATTCGTGTCTCGAACGGCGCCGTCACGGCGATATCGGCAAGCTCCCATTGCTGGTTCGCGTCTTTGCGGTTGAGCACAAGCCGAACGTCGCAATGATGCGCCAATCCCGATGCGAGGCGGTAGGAATATTCCGCAAAATGCGGCGCGTAGATGGCCACGCGGAGGCGCTTGGCCATGCTAGTTCTTTCCGCTCCAGAGGTCGATCGGGAATGCATTCATCAAGGCACGATGATCAAGGTTAAGGCGCGCAGCTCCCCCCATCTCGCGACCTTCGTCAATACTCGTCGCAAACTCGACGGCGAACCGGCCGGTGCCCTCATAATAGTCATGATACTTGAACTCAGCCTCTCCGCTGCTCAGCCGTACGTATCGAGCCGGTATCCCGAATGCCTCTGCGACGATGATGCCGTGGAGCGAGCTGGCCAGAACCAGTTCAGCTTCGAGAATGGCGTCAATTCGCCGGTTCCAGGATCCCAGCGGTGAGACCACCGTATCGGCGGTGGGGTCGACGAGGTTCAAATCGTGCAAATTCGGAACAAACACCCACGGCTTCTTGGCAGTAGGGCGAAAACGATTTGGAAACAGCTGAGGGAGCAGCAACGCCGGGTCTCCGAAGACTTCGGGAACCGAGATGCCCCGGCGCTGCAGAACCTCCCGGGTACGGGGGCCGCGCACGGCTCGCACGTCCAAATTCTGCACGCGGTGGTTGAGGTCACCTTGGCCGGGGCGCCCGTTTACGCCGCTTCCCCAGATCACATCGCCATTTCGCGCGTAGTGGAGCACGGAGCCGATCGCGAACAAGCGCGCTTGCCGCGGCACCTCATCGGCGAGCGTATAGCCGAATTGCCGCAAGAGATGGTCAACGACAACAATCGAAAGATGATCACCGAAATTGATCGTTCCGTCGTCGGGACGCCAGTAGAACAAGTCCACGTGCGGATAGGGCAGTTGATGAATAAAGTCGCAGCCGACCTCGTTGATCAGCCGTCGTAGATTGCCTCGAAAATTCATGCTGCCTCGGATGTAGCTGCTTTCTTGCCGTAGTGTCCTCGTAAACAAGGCGACTATTGGACCATAGCAGCCAATGGCTCATCGACGAATGTCGACCTAACCCCGATTTGTGACAGGCTTCCAATTGCGCCACGAGATTATCAAGCCGCGCTCGATCGTTTCGGGCGTCATTTGGTCGGCGCTCGATTCCGCGGTTGGGCAGGCGCTCACGCTCGCAATCTACATGATCATGGCGCGGCTGCTGTCGCCGCAGATTCTCGGCATCGTGGCAACGGGAGCGCTGGCGCTCGAGTTCTGTCGGGCAGTCCTGATCGAGAGCATCGCGATTGCCGTCCAGGCGCGTCCCGATCCGAAGGATGAGGATTACACGGCCTCGTTTTGGCTCATCGCGGGCCTCTCCTTGTTTGCAGCACTCGCACTGTTCGCCTCGAGCGGCGCCATCGAACGATTCTCCGGTCTTTCGGATCTTGCAATCGTTCTCAAAGGATTTTGCATCGTGGTGGCCGTGCAAGGCCTGTCACGGACGCACGAAGCCTGGCTGACGCGCAATCAACTCTTTCGATCCCTCGCCATCCGTTCGATTTCTTCAATCTCGGTTGGCGGAGCCGTAGGGATCGCGCTGGCGATACAGGGGTACGGGGTCCTTGCGCTGGTCGGACAGCTCGTCTCGACTTCGTTGATCTCGCTGGTCAGCCTTTGGGTCTTGACGCCCTGGCGCCCTCGGCTCCGGGTCAGCCGGCAGGCTGTCATCGATCTCCTGAGCTATGCGCGTTACGTGGCGCTGACAGGAATCACGAACTTTGCCAATGCCAATTCCGATCTGATTTTCGTCACCTGGTATACCGGCGCCGCCGGCGCGGGCTTCTACAGCCTCGCCAAGCGCCTGGTCAACGCCGTGAGTACCGTGATCGGGAATGCGTTGAACCGCGTGTTCTTTGCGACCATCGCGGGCCTCCAGCATGACCGGGAAGCATCGCGTTCGACGCTGGTCGACTTCGTCAAGTACACGTCACTGCTGACGGCCCCGCTTTTCGCGGGCATAGCGGCTCTGGCACCGGATCTCGTCGTCGGTTTCTTCGGATCCAAGTGGGGCGAGGCCGCCCCTCTGCTCGCGATCATGTCGATCACCGGGTTCTTGACCACGATCGGCCTCTACAATCACTCGGTGATCCTGGCATTCGGCAAACCGCACTGGCAGACTTGGCTGACGCTGATCTACGCGGTTTCGAACATAGCGATCTTCATCCTCGCTGCGCCGTTTGGCCTCGTCGCGATCGCTGTCGGCTACGTCGCTCGCGCCTTGTTGCTGTATCCACTATCCGCGGGAGCCTCGATGCGGATCTTGGCGCTCGGCATCAGGCCCTATGCCGCGGCGCTGATGCCCGCACTTGCGGGCTCCGCGGTGATGGCATGCGCGGTGGTTGCTGCCTCTGTTACCATGCCGGCCACGTCGCCATGGCTGCGTCTCGCCGCGCTCGTGCTGCTTGGTTCTTCGGTCTATCTTGCCGTTGTCATGGCGGTCGCCCGGCCGGCGGTGCTGCGGATTTGGCAGGAAGTCTTGAGTCGTGTGCGGCGATCGTCCAAGACCTAGCCAGAACTCGGCCTGCACGCACCAGCTAGCTTGCGTTGGCCGCCTGTCTGGCCTCGGCAAGATCGAGCGGCTCGGGCTTCGGGACGCGGGCTGATCTTGCCCCGCCAGGCGCAAGCCGGTTGATCAATCTTCTAGCGGGATCTTCGACATAGCGATACGTCACGTCGGCAACGACTGTCAGAACGATGCAGCAGACCAATGCAAACACTGGAAACATGCTTGGCTGAAGTCCGAAATAGTGCCAGGCCGGCTTGAAAAGCAGGATCAACAGCACTTCGTGCACCATGTAGATCGCGTATGACGTGTTGCCGAGGCGGCCAAGCCAGTCGGAACCGGGAAACCGCGCGAAGGCGCTTTCTCCCGTGGCTGTGACGAGGATCGCGAGAGAGAACAGTATGATTGCAAGGTCGGGCTTGGCAAAGAAGTTGAGGACCAGGATCGAGACGGCAAACAGCGCTATTCCGGCGAATGCGACCGGCTTCTTGCGATAGTCGCTCGAGAGCCTGAACAGGACAGTCAGGAGAATCCCGTTCAGGAAGCTCGGAAGCGCCCGTAACATCCCGAAATCGAAAGTTGCCCCGTACATCTGTGAGCGCTCCTGCCAGATCGGCAGGTGAGCATGGGCAAGGATTCCATAAGAGAGCGCGACGATGATCGCGAGCATCAGCGGCGAGATCCTCCCGGCCAGCAGCATGAACAATGGGAATAATAGGTAACAGAACAGCTCGGCGCTGATGGACCAGGCCGGCGAGTTGAAGCTGAGATGATCTGTGATACCCCACGCCTGCACGAGGAAGAGGTTTTGAAGGAAATCCGTCCAGCTCGCGTGCGAGGTCGGACCGGATATGCCGATGAGAGCAAGGACCGCGAATATCAACAATGTGAGCAGATGCAAGGGGTAGATTCGCGCGATCCGCCTGACGAGAAAGCGCGCATAGGAGCGCAGGCCTGTCGAGGTTGAAGGATAGGAGTAGGAAATCACGAACCCGGACAGGATGAAGAACATGTCCACGAACAGGCCATAGGACCCGTTCCAGGCCGGTGAGATGCCCTTGTCGATCAGCTTCAGGTGGAAGATGAAGACCCCGAGCGCGGCGACGAAGCGGTAGAAGTCGAGAACGACAAAACGTCTTGCTTCACTGGCTTCCATCGGGCCTCGGAGTCCTTGCGCGGTTCGTTTCCCTTCTAGAGTCGAATTGTGACGCAAGTTCGCAAGCGCGCAGGCCGATGCGGAGCAATCGCGGCGGCCCGCCCGAATTCATGGGGCCTATCCAATTGCGAATGGCAGTCAGCTCTGCTCATCGATGAGGCAGGCGCGCGACAAACGAACAGAGCCGGGACCCTGCACGGTCCCGGCTCCCTTAGCGCTGTTGGCGCCCGTTTGGGCAGATTTCGCCGTGCTTAGACGAACACGAAGTCGTGGCTGGTCAGGCTGGAGACGTAGACGTTCTTCAGCAGAATCGAGTCGGTGGCCGAGAACGTGATGAGCGCGTTCGTGCCGGACTGCGTGAACTGGAGGTGGCTGTAGTCTTCCGCCAGCAGTTTCGAGATCGCGATCGTGTCGTGCGTCGTCCCGCTGCCGGCCTGGAAGTTGAGGATCTGGTCCTGGCCGTGGTCGTACGCGACGGTCGTCGAGTTCGGCGCCGCCGAGAACACGTCATTGCCGGCCCCGCCCTGGATCGTCACGCCGCTGGCGACGGCCGTGACGTTGTGGGTGCCATCGGTCTTGGTCTGATCGATGAACTGCAGCGCCTTGGCGGTGTCGTAGTTCTCGTGCTGTGTGAGGCCGGCCTGTCCGTTGAAGTTGAACAGGAAGACGTCCCTCGAGCCGTCGGCGTGGCTGGCGATCTCCTGGGTCTTGATGCCGGCGCTGTCATAGATGTCGGTCAGCTTGCTGCCGTCATTGTTGATGATCTGGGTATAGTCCAGAGTGCCGTCGGCGTGGGTCCTTGTGATCTCGACGATATTGCCCGAGGCATCGAGGTGCTGGTGCTGCGTCGTGTAGGACTGGCCTGTGATGTTGTAGTTCCAGTTGTCCGACGTGCCGTCGGCGTTCTTGATATAGGCAGCGGTCTTGATACCGCCGGTGTAGAGCGTGGTGGAATTGTAGCCGTCGCTCTTGGTCGTCACCTCGCTGGTGATAATTCCATTGGCGTCATACCAGCCCGAGGTCTTGGTGCCGTCGGCGCTCTGCACAAGGGTGAATGCCAGGCTGTCGTCGGCATGGGTCCGCACGATGTGCGTAAGGAAACCGGTGGTATCGTAGGTATCGTGCTCTTTCGTGTAGTTCTGACCGATGACGTTGAAGAGATAGACATCCCTCGTGCCGTCGGAGTGATAGTCTGTTTGTGTCTTCTTGACGCCTGAAGCGTCGTAATTGGTCACGACGCTGCCACCGTCGCTGCCGACGACCTGGGTATAGTCGAGCGTGCCGTCGGCGTGCCAGCGGGTCACCTCCGTCGTCTTGCCGGTCGGATCGAGATGCTGGTGCTGCGTGGCATAGCTCTGGCCGGTGATGTTGTAGGTGAAATTGTCTTGGCTCAGGTCGGCATTGGTGATGTAGGCCGCAGTTTTCAGGCCGTTGGTATAGACCGTTGTCGAGCTGTAACCGTCGGCCTTCGTGATCACCTCGCTGGTGAGGACCCCCTTTGCATCGTACCAGTCCGTCGTCTTGGTCCCGTCCTTGCTCTGCACCAGCTTGAACGCCATGCTGCCGTCCGCGTGCTTCCGGATCAGCGTCGTAAGGAAGCCGGTTGCATCATAGACGTCGTGTTCGGTCGTGTAGTTTTGGCCGGTGATGTTGAAGAGGTAGACGTCCTTGCTGCCATCAGCGTGGTACTCGGATTGTTTCGTCCGTACTCCCGTCGAGTCATAGATGGTGACGACGCTGCTCCCGTCGTTGTTGACGACCTGGGTATAGTCGAGCGTGCCATCCGCGTGCTTGCGGGTGACGGACGTGACCTTGCCGGACGGATCGATGTGCTGGATCAGCGTGGTGTAGCTCTGGCCGGTGATGCCATAGGCATAGTTGTCCAGACTACCGTCGGCGTTCTTGATGTAAACTTTCGTCTTGACGCCGTTGCTGTAGAGGGTTGTCGAGGCGAAGCCGTCGGCCTTTTCGACCACCTCGCTGGTGAGGCTGCCGGCGGCATTGTACCAGTTGGTCGTCTTGGTGCCGTCGGCGGTCTGCATCAGCTCGAAGGCCAGGCTGCCGTCGGCATGCAGGCGCGTCAGGGTCGTGAGGAATCCGGTCGAATCGTAGACGTCGTGCTGGGTCGTATAGTTCTGGCCCTTGATGCTGTACGTCCAGACATCCTTGCTGCGATCGGCATGGTAGGCGGTCTCGACCAGTTTCACTCCCGTGGCGCTGTACAACGTGATCACGCTGCTGCCGTCACTATTGTAGACTTGGGTCGAGTCCAGCGAGCCGTCGGCATGGCTGCGGATCACCGAAGTGACCTTCCCCGAAGCGTCGAGATGCTGCACCTGGGTGGTGAAGCTCTTGCCCGTGATGTTGTAGGTATAGTTGTCCTGCGAGCGGTCTGCGTTCTTGACGTAGGCGGCTGTCTTCACGCCGTTCGTGTAGAGCGTGGTGGAGTAATAGCCGTCGGACTTCTGGACGACTTCGCTCAGCAGGGTGCCGGCCGTGTTGTAGGTGTCGGTTGTCCGGGTTGCGTCGGTTCCGACATGAACGAATTTCGTCTGCACGCCGCCGGTGTAGCTGATCACGTCCTTGGAGCCGTCGCTGTAGACGACGGTGGTCGAGGTCGGCTGCCCGCTTGAATTGAGGCCGGTGTCGGATTTCGAGAGCAGCTTTCCGCTCGAATCGTAAGTCTTCGTGCTGGTCCAGGTCGCCGCCGAGTTCGTCACCGAGAACGTATATCCGCCCTGGATCTTCGAGAGCGCGTTGCCGTAATGGGCGATCATGTAGTCCATGGTCGCTTTCGAGGCGACCTGCAGGACGTGGGAGTCGGTCAGCGTGATGGTCTGCAGCGCCGTCGAGTCGCTCAGGTCGGACAGTTGCGGCACGATCTCCGCAGCCGTCCCGGTGACGCTGGTCCTTGTGTCCGGGGCGGGCGGCGTGGTCGGGGGCGCGTCGATCTCGATGATCACCGGGTGATCGCTGACCGGAATGGTGATGGTGCTGACGTCGGTGTAGCTGGCGATCGCCGTGGTTCCCGTCAGCGTGTCGTATACCTTCACGGTGTGATGGACGGCGCCGAGGTTCACCGTGACCGTCTGGGCCGCATTGGTCAGCTCGGTATCGGTGGAGTCGTTCCAGAGCTTTGGCTCGGCCCAGACGACGAGTTCGTAGGCGCCATTGCTCTTGCCGAGCACCATGCTGTTGCCGGTGGCCGGCATGTTGCTCAACGTGTAGTTCAATGGGTCAGTCGGCTGCAGGCCGCCCTTGCCGTCGTCGGCCAGAATGGTCGTCAGGTTGTGAATCGCCGTAGCGGCGAGCTTGGGCGTGCCGTCGGAGTTGAACAGGCCGAAATTGGCTTCGGGATTGGTGTTGGCTGCAGACGAGTCGCGGTCGAACAGCTCGTAGAGGTAAGTTGCACTCACGCCGGCCTTGTAGGCGACGACAAGCGTGTTCAGGATCGACTTGGCCTGCACCGTCTCGTTGGCGCCGAGATACTGGGTATTGTTTTGCGTGGTGTAGCCGGTTTCCGTGATGACGACAGGCTTTCCCGGAGCCGCGGCCATGACGGCGCTCAGCGTCGCCGCAATGGAGTTGCTCGGACTGAGGCCAGTGCTGACATAAGCGTGGGCGTTGGCATAGTCGACCGAGCCCGACATGTTGCCGAGCTGGCTGTAGCCCTGGGGATCGTTGTAGGCCAGTGACAGATTGTAGACAGGGATGCTGGCGAGCGTCGCGTTGGCATTGACGGCCTGATAGAGCGCACTCTGGAACTGGGCTGCGGCCGAGAGGCTCGAGCTGCCATTGTAGCTGAAGGGCTGGTGATTGGCCTCGTTGAGCCCCTCGATGGCGCTGATGCTGCCCGAATAGCTCGTCGCGAATTTATGGAGCGAGGCGATGTAGTTCTGCAACCCGACCGTACCGGACTGGGGCAGCGCAGACGATACCAGAAAGTCGAACTTGTAGCCGGCGGCGGCCAGGCCCTCGACGACTGGCTGCGCAGCGGGGTTCGTCCCCATCGCGTCGCGGAGATGGGTGACGCCGATATATTCGAGGCTGTCGGCCATCAGCGCGAGGTTGTTGTAGCCGGTCCATCCGAAACCGGCATGCGTGTTGACGCCGATGGAGTTGGTGAAGCCGCTGGCGGATAGGATGGTTTGATCGGGCATTGCACACTCGAGTTTCAGCGCGAACGAAATTGCTCGCAGGGGTTTGCGTCGAAGCTTCTCTGTCGAGTGTGAATTTCAGATAAAAATCGAAGCTACAAATCGCGAGTGAAATGCGGTTCCTTGTGCAGGAACAGCTCGACTCGTGTTGCAGCAGAATGTTGATGCGATGCCCGTGCAGGATGGCGTGAGAAAGGCGCTTTCAAGATTTCCACGATTTACGCTGCTGAATATATGCGCAAGCCGTGCGAGTTCGACCCAACGCTTCGGCTTGAGAGCGTGTCATACGAACGCGGCGCCTGGGAGTCGCGACCAAGTGAAGCGGCTCGTTGCCGAGTCCGACTCTTTCGTCTGCATCATCAGATTGCACAGGGAGTCGGCAGATGCCGTTTTTTCATGGGCGAGCAATCTGACAGATTTTATCGCGTTAGTTGTGTCCGTATTTTCCCGGATATGACCGCTTGGTTGGACCGGGGAGGCGCAATGGTTCCGTCCAGGAACTGAATCAGCGCCGTGGCCCAACGGCTCAATTGCTCGCTCGCTGTGTTCCGATCCATGCCGGTGCGGCGAATTAGTCGCGGCGGGCCAGCATCAGAAAATCTCCGCGCCAACCGACGATGGCCGTCGCGATTCCGGCGATCAAGATCTTGCCGGCAAGCCATGTCGCGGGCTCGGTCGGCATCGCGCCGAGTGATCCGATCAGGACGGCGGCCACCAGCGCCTGCGCGACCAGTGACCAGCGCGGGAATGCCTCGAACCGCAGGGTCGGACCGAGCGCAAACAGAATCGCTGCCAGCGTGGCGAGCGAAGCGCAGCCGACCGCTTGTCGCGGCGACAGGCCGGCCCAAACCGCGGCTAGCGCGACGGCCGCGACGATCGCGAGCTGGCCGGCCGCAACGACTACGAGCCTGGTCGCGAGCTTCTCCAGGTGCGGAACGACTGCGACGGTCGCCTGGAGATGCGTGTGCAGGAAATAGAAGGCGGCCACCATGGGCGCCGTCGTCAGGAAGCCGTCCAGGCTCTCCCGCGGCACCAGGATGCGAGCGGCATCCGGAATGAAGCCGACCAGTCCGCCGAGCAGCACGAGGGTCGTGCAGACCATGAACTCGAACATCCGCCGCGTCGATTGCACCGACTTCGTGACGGTTCCGCGCTCGAAATCCTTTACGACATCGGGATAGCTCACGGTGTGGATCGCTGCATTGAGGACCCAGAACGGGCGTTGCAGCAGGTCGAGCGCGATCGAAAACCCGGCGCCGGCGCCCGTCGCGCCCAGCCGGCCGATGATGATGAAGCGGAGCAGCACCGGCACCGACAGATGGATGACGGATGCACCCGCCGCGAGCATGCCGTAGCGGGCGAAGGTCTTCCAGTCGGCGAGCATCGTCTGCAACGAGGCGCGTTCCAGCGGCGTGCGGTAAGCGATGAGCCCCGCGACGAGCCCCAGCGTGTGTCCCAACGCAATCCCGAGCAGCGCGGCCTCAGCCGTTCCCCAAATCCTTCCTCCCACCGCGGCTCCCGCCAGAAGCGCGGTGGCACGCAGTGCGAGAAGAGAGGAGGCGACCCCCAGCCGGTCCGACAGGCGTACCGTCAGGAAATACAGATCCGTCACCCCCTGGAGCACGGATATGCCGAGGCCGAGCGCGATGATCCCTGCCGGCAGCGTGCTGGCCAGGAACGCGCAGCTTCCGACCGCTATCAGCGCGCCCGCACTCGACACGCCAGCTGCGAAGAGCGACCACCTCAGCCGGGCCGCCTCGTCCTCCCGGGCTGCTGCGAGAAAACGCAATCCGGCGAGCTGCAGCCACTCGAACATCAGGACGCAGAGCAATTGGCTCGAGGCCAGCGTGAGGGAAAAGCTGGTGTAGTCGGCAGCGGGCAAGAGATGGCTGACCGCGAAGATCAGGATGATCGCCGCGGCGCTTTGATAGAAATAGCCCGCCATCGCGAACAGGCGTGTCATCGCGGAATGAGGCGCTCCTTGCCGACGATGGCCGGACCTTTTGAGGCTTCAGTCGTTGCTGCGCGCACGTGCGACATCCGCTGCTCGCGCAATTGTTCATACAGATTCTTGTATGACGACAGCACGTCGGCAAATATCCACTTGCTGGTATCCGCAATGAGGCGCCGGCTGATCTCGTCGATCTTGTGGGGATCCGCCGCGACCTCCATCATGCTCTTGGCAAGCGATTTCGGGTCGGCTTCGGTCAGCCAGCCGGTCACGCCGTGCTCGATCACTTCGGGCATGCCGCCAAAGCGCGTTCCGAGCAGCGGCCTGCCGGCCGCCTTGGCGTCGGCGACGACGAGCGGACCAGGGTCGTGCCAGATCGAGGGGGCAATCACCACGTCGACCTGCTTGTAGAAATCGTCCGGCACCACGAATCCCATGAACTCGATACGCGCATCCGGCGCGAGCGCCCTGAGGCGCCGTTGTTCCTCGTCGCTGACGCGACCGGCGATCAGCATCCGGATGCGATCCCGGGGCAGCATGGCAAGTGCCCGCATCAGATTGTCGATGCCCTTTTCCTCGGTGAGCCGGCCGATGAATCCGAACGTCACCTCCGTGGTGCAGACCGGACGGGGATAGGGTTCGCGCGGCGGCTCCGTCGAGGCGTTGCGGATCACGGTGCGGATCGGCGTCTCCGCGAACATGCCCATGTCGGTATGGATCGACAGCACGCGCTCGCTCACGCCGACCACCGCGCTCAGCCAATGCGTCGCCCGCTTGCGATGGAAGGTCAGGATCCCGCAGCTCGTGCAGGTGTGCTCGCAGGAGCGCCCCTTGTCGAAGCGCGAGCAGCGCGGGCAGGTCAGATAATAATCGTGAAGCGTATGCAGCACCGGCACGCCGAGCTGGGCGGCAACGCGCCAGATCGCGGTGGTGAGACCCGACAGATTGTTGGAGTGCAGCACGTCCGGCTTGAAGGCCCGGATGCGCTCCGCGATCAGCGGCGCCTGCATCTGCCAGTCGTCGACCGCATGCCAGATGCTGCGCAGGACGGCGTTCTTCTGCTCCGTGAAGGGCCGATAGATGTTCTGGACCGGCGCGGAATGGACGTTGATGCCATTGCAGCTTTCGCGCTCCTGCCCAGGGGACGGTGCGGCCCGGATCACCTCGACCTCGTCTCCGCGCTGCACCAGGCCTTCGGCGAAGCGCCGCGCGAAGATCTCTGCACCGCCGACGATCTTGGGGGCCTGAGGCGTCGGATAAAGCGTGGACGTCAAAAGAACTTTCATCACTGAACCTCATGTTTTGCAAAAATAGCGCTTACCGTGCCGGCCTTATCTCCAGGGCGGGCATGGCACCGTTGCTCGCTGCAATGAGAACAGGCGTGGTCGAAACCGGAATCCAGGCACCGGACGCCGGTCTTGCGGCCGAGTCGCACGGCATCGCAAAGGTTGCGCCGTCCTGATCGCCCTTGATCCGGACCTCGTAACGCCGGTCGGGAGTCTCGGACCAGACCGCAACTCTGGCGCCGGACGTCGTCGTTGCATTGATCGACACGAGGCCGCTGGCGAGATCGCGTTTCTCGGCGCTCAGGCTGGAGCGGATGAAGGCCCAGGCGCCCTGGACCGCGCAGGCGACCGGCTTCGGCGAGTTGTCGAAACGATAGAGTCCGAAATTGTGCTCCAGGTCCGATGCATCCTTTCCACTGTCCTTGAGTTCGTAGAACCACATTCCTTTGAGCCAGCGCGCCGCGGTCGATGCCCACAAGATGAGCTGCGCACTATTGTCGGACTGGGCTTGCTCGCTGACGCCGCATTTATTGGTGGCAGCCGTGGTCCACCCGGTCTCGGTGACATAGATCGGAAAATCGGGGTTTCCGCTCGCCTGGCCGACCAGCCGGTGAAACGCCGTGAGCCTGTCGATGATTTCGGCCGAGGTGCGTTTGCTCGGGCCCATGCAGAAATTGTAGAGATGGATCGATGCGCCGTCCGCATATTGAAGAATGCCGGTCCGCAGCATCTTCTCGGTCCATGTCCAGCCCAGATCGTCGCCGAGCGCGCCGACCAAGAACGGCGCATTTGGCGCCATCCGCTTGACGACCGGCCGCGTGACCTCGGCGAGCGCCCGGTAGTTTTCCGGCGAGAACGCAGGATCTTTCTTCGCCGCCAGGTTCCATTCGTTCCAGAGCTCGAACAGCGGATGCTGCGCCACCACCGATTGCGCGGCCGCCGCCGCATAATCGGCGAACCGCTGCCGCGCCTCGTCGGTCGTCGGTGGCGAGGAATTCGGAACGAGATGATGGCCGAAGGCGAGGATCAGGAGAGGGCGCGCGACGCCGGACTTGACCTGCGCTTCGAGCCTGCCAAGTCTGGGTGTGAAGCCCATCCGGCGTCCCCCAACCTCGAACTCGGACCAGGGAAAATCATCGCGAAAGGAATTGAGACCGAGTTGCTTGATCTGGGCGACGTTTTCCGAAGGCACGTATCCGCGCGCGCTCACCGGGCCACCCAGGCCCTGATGCGTGCCGACCCCCAGCAGGAATCGGGCATCGAGCGGTTGCGCCTGCTGGGCGCAGACCGAGGCCGGCAGAAGGACCGATGCGATGAGGCTGGCGAGGCGGAGACTGTCGCGAACCAAGGTGCGTGGGACTAGTGGAGCCATCAGAAATTCTTGGAGAGATCCGATTGCAGCCCCGCCTTGGCCTCGATCGGTGTCTGGTCGTTCTGCAGCAGCTCGAGATAGACCTGCTGCAACTGCCCATGCGTCTTTTGAACGTCATACAGCTGCTTGAACCGGTCGTAGCCGCGCTGCCCCAGCACCTTGAGATCGAAATCGAGCGCCCGCCGAAAGCCGTCCACCAGCGGTTGAACGGCGACAGGCTCGCAAAGCACGCCGGTGACGCCGTCGACCACGATCTCGGGCAGTGCTCCACTGCGGAATGCCAGGATAGGCTTTGCTGCGCGCATCGCTTCCAGGGCAACGAGGCCGAAGGCTTCCCATCGCGACGGGATCACGACGAGATCGGCGGCCTCGAGCTGGGTCTCGATGGTCGGGCGGTCGAGCCAGCCGAGCAGGGACACGTTGGACGGTACGCTCGGGCCTTCGTATTTGTTGACGACGGAGGCGCCGATCATGCGGATATCAACCACGTCTTCGAGCGCGCGCGCCGCCTCGATCAGGAGATCAAAGCCCTTCTGACGGTCGAGGCGTCCGATGAACAGAACCTTGACCTTCTTGGAAGTCCAGTCTGCCGCGACGGGCTGCGGCGAGCGCGTCTTCGAGATGCCGTTATGGACGAGGGTGAGGCGGTCGGCGGGAATTCCGGCGCGGACGGCTTCGTTGAACTCGTCGCCGGAGATGCAGATGATCCGGTCCGACGTTCGTGCGAGAAGGTTCTCCGCCGCCTTCGTCACCACGTGGCTGAGGCGGCCGGTCTCGCGCGAAAACGCCCAGCCGTGCGGGCAATAGACGACGCGTGGTCCGTCCGAGCGGGCTGCAAGCGCGGGGCGGAGCACGAGGCCCGCGAACGAGGAATGCAGGTGTACGACATCAGGGCGGAAGGCATCCAGCGCCTGCATGCTCGCACGAAACATCTGGAATAGTCCGGCGATGCTGCGGCCGGATCGCTCGAACGTCGTAATCTGGTTGTCGTCGATCCCGGGGAGATCGCGACGATGATCCGAAGGCACGACGTAGTGCACGTTGTCCGCGCCGAAGCTTGCCTGTTGCTGAGGATGCAACTCGTTCAGATAGCTCGCAATCCCGCCCCGAATCGTCTCTGCGACGTGCAGCACTTTCATCGGATGCCTTGCATAGGGCTGCGTCGGAGAGCCGGACATCGTGTATCCCTGTTCTGTGTTCGCTAGTGCGAAACACAGTTCCTCGAATACGTAGCGATATTGGGGCAGCGATGTGGTGATGTTGCGCCAAGCCCATTGCGCGCGCGATTGTCACGGGAATGAAACATTTCGTGGAACAACGCTGGGGCGTCCGCGTTGCACCCAGTTGCAAATCGTTTGTGCGAACACCGATGCGCGCGATAGGTGAAGTGCATTGAACTTCAAGCAGCACTGGCAACGCTAGCCGGTGGTGCGAGATGGTCGAGCAGAGACTTGGCCGACTTTTGCCACGAATAAAATGCGACGCGTTCCTGCTGCCGTCGCCGTTCCTGGTCCGAGATTGCGCCGGCTGCCAATCTTTCGAGCATGAGTTGCTTCAATGCTTCGGCATCATTGGCGTCAAAATACGCAGCCGCATCGCCGCACGTCTCTACAACCGCATCAGCCGTCGAGGCGATGACCGGGCAACCGAAGATCATGGCCTCGAGTGGCGGCACGCCAAAACCCTCATAGAGCGAGGGAAACACGAATGCCGATGCATGCGCATAGAGCGCGGCGATCTCGCTGTCCGTCAGTCGTCCGGCCAGCAGCAGCCCGGAAACCCCGTCAGCCGAATTATCCTGAAAGACCTTGCTGTTATCTCCTCCGACGATGACCAGCGGAACGTCTTCCCGATCGAGCAGCTGAACAGCGCGGATCGCCACGGCCAGATTCTTGTTCTTGGTCTTCGAGCCGACGAAGAGGAAGAACTTCTGCTGCCGAACGCCCAGTCTGGCAAGAATCCCGGGATCGGGCTTCGTCGCCGCGAAGTGTTCGGCGCTGTTGGGAAATACCGGAATGCGCGATGCCGATAAATTCAGCACTTGGGCAAGCTCTCGGCGGGAAAAGGCCGACACTGTTGCGATGGCTGCGTTGCGGGCGAGCAGTCGCCCCATTGTCCGATGGACGGTCAAATAGCGCCAGTTGAAGAAATCCGGCCTGCGAAAGACCTGAGCGTCGTGAATCACGACAATGTGGTCGCGATGGAGGACGGGGCCGGAATTGGCCAGACTGATCAGACGGCCCCCTGCCGCGGCGCGCGCCAGATCGATTTGGTCCCAGGCATGACCACGCAAGCGGCCGACGGTGCGGATCTTGATTCGGTGGAGATCGAGGCCCTCGCTTGCATCCGCCGGTGTCAGCAACTGCCAATCCGCATTCCGCAGCGAGGCAGCAGTTTGCTCCGACGCCAGGAGCGCGTCGATCGCCTTGACCATTTCAGCGGCATAACGCTGAACGCCAGTGAGCTTTTGCGACAGAAACCGGCCGTTGATGAAGAACTTCAATTGGCTACCATGGGGTTCATCGGCTTTCGGGTGGTGGACGGGCCCCACAGGAGCAATCGTTAGGTACGGAAATATGACGCTGCGCTCCGCCCGGCGCCAAAACGCTTCGACTGCACGAGGGGCGCCGCCTTGCTGCGTGTGGGGGCGCGGTGTAGATGTCGGCCATGAGTGACGATACCCACACTCTCCGCAGCGGCGGACTTACCACCACCATCAAGGCGCACGGCGCCGAGCTGTGTTCGTTGAGGGACGCCACCACCGAATTCGTCTGGCAGGCGGGACCGGAATGGCTGCGCCATGCGCCATTGCTGTTCCCGATCGTCGGGCGCCTCGCCAAGGACGAGTTGCGGCATCGGGGCAAGACCTACCGGATGACCCAGCACGGCTTTGCGCGCGACAGCCGCTTTGCGTGGACGGAGCGCGGCGAGAGCCGCTGCGCGCTGGTGCTCGAGGACAGCGAGACGACGCGTGCGCTCTATCCGTTCGCGTTCCGGCTGACCGCAACCTATACGCTCGACAGCGCCGGCCTCGATCTGACGCTCACGATCGCCAACACCGGCAAGGAGACATTGCCGGCTTCGATCGGCGGTCACCCCGCGTTCAACTGGCCGCTCCAGCCGGGACTTGCCAAGGAGAGCTATTCGCTGACCTTTACGAGCGCGGAATCGTCTCCCGTCCGCCGCCTCGATGGCGGATTGCTGCGCGTGGCAACGGAGCCGAGCCCGGTCAAAGGTGCGGTGCTCCCTTTGTCCGAAGCCCTGTTCACCGACGACGCCGTCATTTTCGACCGGATCGAGAGCAACGCGGTCCGCTATGCCGCGCCCACCGGCCCCTGGCTCAAAATGTCCTGGCGCGGCTTTCGCGAGCTTGGGGTCTGGTCGAAACCATCTGGCGCGCCGTTCCTCTGCATCGAGCCCTGGCGCGGTTATGCCAGTCCGGCCGGATTCGACGGCGAGTTCAGCGACAAGCCCGGCCTGATGCACATCGCACCAGGAGCCGAAGAGCAATTGTCGTTCCGGATCGAGGTCGGACCGTCCTGATGCCCGGAAGGCGGCCGCGCGCATCCGTTGCGGACCGAGCGACGGCCCTCAGACTTCGATCCGCGTGAGATCCTCGCCGAGCACGACAGGGCCCGAATAGTCCTGCCTGACATCTTCGAGCAGCGCGTTCAGCATGGCATCGTTGGTGCGCGGCCGGTGATGGGTCAGCGCGAGCTTCTTGACGCCGGCCTTGGCCGCCACCTTGCCGACGGTGTCGCCGCAGGCGATCGTGAATTTCGCAAGGCGGCGAAGGTGCTCGTTGTTGATCTCCGGCGTTGCGAGGAAACAGCACTGGACTAGCAGGTCGGCCCCCTGTGCCAGCCGCTCGAGCCCGGGGCAGGGGACTGTGTCGCCGGAAATTGCAATCACCTTGCCCTCCGCTTCGAAGCGGTAGCCGAGACACATCCATCGCGCCAGGAAGGCCGGCTGCATGTCGAGGCCATCGCCATGCGAGACCAGCTCGGCGCTGATCTTCCAGCGTCCGGTGTCGAGAACGGGACCCGGTATGATGTCCGTCGCGACGACGGGTTTCCAGCCGCCAAGGGTCGGCTCGCCCTGATCCCGCCAGGCGATGTCCTTGTCGTAGACCTGCGTGATCAGCGCGTTGACGAGCCGCTCGGTATCCGGCGGTCCATAGACGCGCAGCGCGTCCTTGCGTCCGTGCATCCATGAATTCAGCATCACATCGTAGAGGTCGCCGATGTGGTCGAAGTGATGGTGCGTGAGAAAGACCGTGTTGATCGCGCCGAGGGGAACGCCGGCCTTGCTGAGCTGCAGCACGACGCCGCGGCCAGCGTCGAACAGGATATTCTCGTCACCGAGCTTGATCAGCGTGGTCGTCGCCATGCGGCGCGGGTCCGGCCGCGGGCCGCCGGTGCCGAGCAGTATGACCTCCATGATGCCCACTCCAGCGTGAAGACTCTTCACAGTAGATACGAAGGCGGCCATGAAGCAAGCCGCACCGGAGTGGCAGAGCAATCGCATATGGGAGCGATCTCGCCTGTGGCCATCCTTCGAGACGCCCGCCTTCGGCGGGCCCTCAGGATGAGGACCGAGTGCGCAGCGCCAGTTTCAACGAGCACAATGATAGTTAGCCTCATCCTGAGGAGACCGCGAAGCGGTCGTCTCGAAGGACGAGGCGTGCCCACAGATCCCTCAAAGCGCCATAAGCGATAGCCCTGGGGCGGGTGAGGTAGGGGCCTCGTTCAGCTCATGCCGGCCGCAGTGGCGGCGATGGCTGGCCGGAGGCTTGACCGGCCCGACGGCGCCATTGTCAGGCGATGCGCCAGGTCCTGCGCGCGCCGTTCGACCAGATGCCATGTCGCGCGGGCGACGAGATAGCTCAGCGCGGCGGTGACGGCATAGGCGACGAGCAGTGAGATCAGCCCGTCCGCGAGCGGCCAGAGCTGACGCAGGCCATAGATCACCGCGAAGTGCGACAGGTACATCGAATAGGAGTTGCGGCCGAGCGCTTCGAGCGGATGGAAGCGGACGGCAAGCTTGATGCAACCTGTCACCAGCGCGGCGAGCACGAGATTGATCATGAGATAGTTGAATTCATGCGAGCCGGTGGCGCGGTCTGCGACGAAGGACAGCGCGATGAAGACGGCGAAGATCGCGGCGTCGGATCTGGTGAAGCCGTCGCGCAGCGAGAAGAACAGCGCGCATCCGATCAGGAACACCGGAAGCTGGTTCAAAAAGCTGAGATGCAGCGTGGTCCAGACGAACCCCTCGTGGCCGGGACCGTAATAGGCCGAGAACAGCGCGAAGGCCCACGGTTTGAACAGGCAGACATTGACGAGATGCAGCACGATCGCCAGCGCGAGATAGAGATGACGGCGCGACCCGAACGCGGTGATCAGAAGCGGGAAGACGAGATAGAAGGTCATCTCCGCCGCGATCGACCAGTCGCCGGGCACCACGCTGTTGACGCTGTCCGGCCAGAAGCCGTGCAGGAACGTCGCGGTCAGGATCACTTGAACCGGCCCGATACCACCAGGCGCATTGTCGCTCGGCCCGGTGCCGTTGATGGCGAGGTAGATCGGGATCGCGAGCCAGAACAGCGGCGCGATGCGAAGGAAGCGCCGGATATAGAACTTGCGGGTCGGATGCGTCTCGCCGCTGCGCTGCGTCCACATCAGGCACATCGTCATGGCGCTGACGAAGTAGAACACGTTGACGCCGGTCCAACCGCACATGAAGGCGAAATCGACGGGGCGGATGTTCGACGGAAATACCTGCGAGACGTGGATCGCCATCACGCCGGCGATGGCGAAGCCGCGCAGCAGGTCGAGCGTGTGCGACCGAGCGACTGGCGGGGTGCCCAGTTCGGTTCGGCCGGCAGCCAATCGGGTCTGCTCCTGCATCACGCCTGCTCCGTGGTTCTCATCGTGCAGGCCAGACAATAGAGGCGCAGGAGGGCTTTCCGAAGCCGAAGGCTTTCTTTACGTTAACCGGCGGGGGCCCTGCGGCGAAAGTGCGGGACCGCTCACCACGGCAGCGGCTCTCCTGCGCTTTGATGCGCCGAATGAGAATTGTGGGCCAATTCATACTTAATGCGTCAAGACCATGACCAATATTGTTTGCGCGTCGCAAGGCGCCTAATACTCAGGCGGTTAATTTCGGGAGGCTCGAGCAAGTCGTGAATGTCCGTTCACATGACAGCGCATTGCGCGGCGGCTTGAATTTCCAAGGCGGGCCGCAGGCCATCCGAGGCGGGCCGCAGGCCATCCAGGGCGGGCCGCAGGCAGACAGGACACCCAAGACCGTGGTTGACTCCGCACCTCGGGAATTGCGTCCGGCCGGCCGCGAGCGGCTGATCGTCGTTGAGGACGATCCGGTGACGCGGACCATGCTGGTCTGCTATTTCAGCGACAACAATTTCGACGTCGTCGGCGCCGGCTCCTGCGCGGAATGCCGGCAGGCGCTGCGCGGCCGCACCGATCTCATCTTCCTCGACGTGCAGCTGCCCGACGGCGACGGCTTCGAGCTCGCCAAGGAGATCCAGGCGACCAGCAACGCCGGCATCATCTTCGTGACGCGCCGCGACACCGACGTCGATCGCATCCTCGGCCTCGAGATCGCCGGCGACCATTACGTCACCAAGCCGATCAATCTGCGCGATCTGCTCGCGCGCGCTCGTAGCGTGCTGCGGCGGCGCTCGCTCGACCGCAAGGCGGCGCGCAACCACAATTCGATCGCCTTCGGCGACTGGATCATCGACTTGACCCGGCGCGAATTGCTCGGCAGCGACGGCAAGCCGGTGGCGCTGACGCGCGCCGAGTTCGATCTGCTCGCCGCGCTCGTCGGCGCCGACGGACGGCCGCTCAGTCGCGACTATCTGATCGAAGTCGTCAGCAACCGCCAGGCCGAGGTCGACATCCGTACGGTCGACGCGCTGGTGGCGCGGCTGCGCCGCAAGCTCATCGGCAGCGGCACGCCCGTAATCGCGACCGTGACCGGCGTCGGCTACAAGCTCGCGCTCAGCGAGCGGCTGTAGGGTATCGTTTCAACGTGATGCGATGCGCTTCCATTTCGCCGCGATGCGCGCCTTGATCTGGCTGACCTTGGCCTCGTGGGCCGCCCAATAGGCGCGGCTGGCGGCCGCGGTGCCTTGTCGATAGCGGGCATAGACGGCTTTGGGCTGCACTGACAGCTTCGGGCGGCTCGCCGGCTTTGCCGGAGCCGCAGCCGCGATCGGGGGCGCCGGATCCGGAACAGCCGTCGCTTCGGCTCCGGCCAAGGTCGAATTCATGGCGGCAAGGCGGTTGCGGGCCCGGTTGCAATAGACCTGCGACCGCGGCGTCATCGCTTCCTCGCCATGGCCTGCCCGGTACTTCATGAGGGTGCGGCAGATGTCCCCGCCGGCCAGACGCCAGGCCTGGCTGAGATAAAGCACCCCGTAATGGATGTTGATGTCGGGTTCGGCGAGTTCCGCCTCGCTGCCCCGAAAACCCAGCATCGCCGCCGTCTCGGGCCGAACCTGCATCAGGCCGATCTCGCCGACGCTGCCGATGACGGCCGAATTGTAGCCGCTTTCGACGAAGACGGCCGCTTCGGCGATATCGGCCGGCAAATTGGTGCTTGCGGTCTCTCTCTCGATGATCTTCCGGATCAGGGCCCGGGATGACGGCGTTTCGCCTGCGCCGAGCTCCGTGTTGCCGTCTGCGGCGTGCGCGCAGAGCGGGGCCGACACCAGCAGGGCGACCGCCACGGTCCGCCACGCCGCGCAAAGATGCAAGCCTGCCCGATCCCACAACATCGCTCCGTCATAGTGCGCCGGAGTTAACAAACCGGCGCCCGCGCGGCGACTAGCGCGCGCGGGCGCTCTGATCCGTGGGGGTCGTCTGCGACGGGTCGGCCAAGTGGTCGTCGATCGCATAGAGCGTGCAGGTAGGCGACCACTTCAGGCAGGCGGCGAGCGAGTCGCGCTGGGCCTCGTCGCCCGTGCTGCGTCCCGCGCGCCAGCCGTAGCCGCCGTTCGGCGACACCGCGAAAGCCTTGTGCGGCTGCATGTTGGCGAGATAGCGCGCGAACTCGGCCCGCGCGGCCTCGTTGAGCTGGCGCGGCGGCGGCAAGGAATCGGGCGGGCTCAGGATGTCGCGGCCAACGAGGGCGCGCTCGCGCAGGAAGGCGTCGACATAGGGCGTCCATTGCGGACGGCCCGCCACCGAATAGAGATAGTGACCGTCGTCGCCGTAAGCCGGCGCCGCGACGAATGTCGCGTTGCCGCCACCGGCGCGAAACCCGTCATGGAGGCGGCGCGTGAGCTCGGGGCCGAAGTAGGAATCGTTCGCCGCATAGACCCAGAGCGTCGGCACGCGCGAGGTCTTGCCGAAGGCGGTGAAAGCCTGCACCAGTCCGTTCGGATTGCAGACATCGTCGTCGTCGCGCGAGCCGCGGCCGCCGGCGAAGTTGATCGCGGCGACGAGACCGGGCGGGGCCTGCGCGGTGAGCGCGATGGTTGCGAGTCCGCCGGCGGAATGGCCGGCCGCGATCATGCCCGACGTCGTCACATCGGCCCGGCGCGCCATCGCATCGATCGCGGCGCGCAGATCGGCAACTGCGACTGCGGCTGCGGGCAAGTAAGCGGCCTTCGCGCAACCGCCGACGCTGTCGACGCGTCCGCCGGGCGAGGTGCCGTAGCCGCGCCGCATCACGATCAGCGCCGCAAAGCCGCGCCGGGCATATTCCAGCGCGATGCCGTAATATTTGTGCGCGGACATCGTCGCGCGGTCGTCGAAGCTGCGCGGAGAGCCGTGGCTCAGCAGCGCCAGCGGATAGCGCTTCGCTTCCGCCGGGCGGACCAGAAAGGCCTCGAGCCCCTGCGGCCCCGCCTCCGCCATGGGGATGCGCAGGTCCTCGGTGTAGAACTCCGCGGCGCGCGCCGGCGCCACCGCCGCGACGAGGCCGGCGATCAGCAGAAGCAGCTTGCGCAGGAGAGCCATGGGACGATTCGACGGGCTTCGATGCCGTGGAGCATAGCATGATCCCGTAGCCCGGATGAGCGAAGCGACATCCGGGTAGATGGTCCCGCATGTCGCTTCGCTCATGCGGGCTACGGTACTCGCTTAAAGGAACGCCTGCCCGGTCGCGCGTGTTGTGCCCTTGGCGCGAGCCCGGTTATGGTGCTCCGCTATCTCTGTTGCGACAGAACGAGGATCTTCCAGTGGCTGATGTTCATCCCGCGGCGGGCAAGCAGGCTTCGCCGGACGCGCTCACCAATATTCCGCGGCTGGTGACGGCCTATTTCGCCGGCAAGCCCGATGCCTCCGATCCCGCGCAGCGCGTGGCGTTCGGCACCTCCGGCCATCGCGGCACCTCGTTCAAGAACACTTTCAACGAAGGCCATATTCTCGCGACCACGCAGGCGATCTGCGACTATCGAAAGGAAAAGGGGCTGACCGGCCCGCTCTTCATCGGCATTGACACCCACGCCCTGGCCGAGCCGGCGCTGGTCAGCGCCGTCGAGGTGTTCGCCGCCAACGGCGTCGACGTCATGATCGACAAGGACGGCGGCTACACGCCGACGCCGGTGATCTCGCACGCGATCCTCACCTACAACAAGGGCCGCACCGGCGGCCTTGCCGACGGCGTCGTCATTACGCCCTCGCACAACCCGCCGGACGATGG
This sequence comes from Bradyrhizobium sp. CFUWI, assembly GCF_056429085.1. Taxonomy (NCBI): domain Bacteria; kingdom Pseudomonadati; phylum Pseudomonadota; class Alphaproteobacteria; order Hyphomicrobiales; family Nitrobacteraceae; genus Bradyrhizobium; species Bradyrhizobium sp. CFUWI. The sequence continues at coordinate 183,753 of NZ_JBWJZE010000004.1, read as the reverse complement.
CGGCTACAAATACAATCCGCCGCATGGCGGCCCGGCCGATACCGATGTCACGGGCGTGGTCGAGAAGCGCGCCAATGCCTATCTCGCCGACGCTCTCAAGGGCGTCAAGCGCATGGACTATGCCAAGGCGCTGAAATCTTCGAACGTCCGCGCCACCGACTTCATCACACCCTATGTCGCCGATCTCGGCAACGTCGTCGATCTCGAGCTCATCAAATCCGCCGGCATCAAGATCGGCATCGATCCGCTCGGCGGCGCCGCCGTGCACTATTGGCATCCGATCATCGAGCGCTACGGCCTGAAGGCCACGGTGGTGAACGAGGCGATCGATCCGACCTTCCGCTTCATGACGGTGGATTGGGACGGCAAGATCCGCATGGACTGCTCCTCTCCTTACGCGATGGCGAGCCTGATCGGGATGCGCGACCGCTTCGACGTCGCCTTTGCCAACGACACCGATGCCGACCGCCACGGCATCGTGACCCGATCCGGCGGCCTGATGAATCCGAACCATTATCTGGCGACCGCGATCTCCTACCTGTTCGCGCACCGTCCGAACTGGAGCAGGGACGCCGCGATCGGCAAGACCGTGGTGTCCAGCTCGATCATCGACCGCGTCGCCAGGAAGCTCGGCCGCAAGCTGGTCGAGACGCCGGTCGGCTTCAAATGGTTCGTCGATGGCCTCCTCACCGGCGGCTTCGGCTTCGGCGGCGAGGAGAGTGCCGGCGCCTCGTTCCTGCGCCGCGACGGCACGGTGTGGAGCACCGACAAGGACGGCGTCATCCTCGGCCTGCTCGCCGCCGAGATCATGGCCAAGACCGGCCGCGATCCTAGCCAGCTGTTCGGCGATCTCACCGCCGAGTTCGGCGTGCCGCATTACGCCCGCATCGACGTCGCCGCGACGGGGCCGCAGAAGACCATCCTGAAGTCCGTCACGCCCGAGCAGCTCGGCCTCAAGGACCTCGCCGGCGATCCCGTCCGCGCCACCTTGAGCAAGGCGCCCGGCAACGACCAGCCCTTCGGCGGCATCAAGGTCGAGACCGATTTCGGCTGGTTCGCGGCAAGGCCGTCGGGCACCGAGGACGTCTACAAGATCTACGCCGAGAGTTTCCGCAGTCCCGAGCATTTGAAGCGGATCCAGGAGGAGGCGCAGGCGGGGTTGGCGAAGGTGTTCGGGGGGTAAGGCCCGGCCGAAACGCCGTGCCGCCTTCCGACCGAGGTACGGCCTCACCTACCAAACGGTGTCATCGCCCGCGCAGTGTTTAGCCCGGACAGATCACTGACGGGTGTTCGGAGGCACAGCTGACACATCAAAATGCGCTGGATTGGCCGTCCAATTGGAACTATCTGTATACAGTATGTTTGATTTCGGTATTATAGTAAGGTCATTTTACCCTTGAACGATTCTCGTCCTCCGCTATTGTATACATAACGCATACATAAGCCGTGGGAGTGAGACCGATGACAAAGCCCTTCCCGATGAACGCCTGGTACGCCGCTGCCTGGGATGCCGAGGTGAAGCCGGCGCTGTTGCCGCGGACGATCTGCGGCAAGCATGTCGTGATGTATCGCAAGGCCGACGGCTCGGTGGCCGCGCTGGAGGATGCCTGCTGGCATCGCCTGGTGCCGCTGTCCAAAGGCCGGCTCGAAGGCGACACCGTCGTCTGCGGCTATCACGGCCTGAAGTTCAATGCGCAGGGCCGCTGCACCTTCATGCCCTCGCAGGAGACCATCAACCCGTCGGCCTGCGTGCGCTCCTATCCTGTGGTCGAGCGCCACCGCTACATCTGGCTCTGGATGGGCGATCCCGCTCTGGCCGATCCCGCGCTCGTCCCCGACCTGCACTGGAATCACGATCCGGCCTGGGCCGGCGACGGCAAGACCATCCACGTCAAATGCGACTACCGCCTCGTGCTCGACAATCTGATGGATCTCACCCACGAGACCTTCGTGCACGGCTCATCGATCGGCAACGAGGCGGTCGCCGAGGCGCCGTTCGACGTCACCCATGGCGAGAAGACCGTCACGGTGACGCGCTGGATGCGGAACATCGAGCCCCCGCCGTTCTGGGCCAAGCAGCTCGGCAAGCCCGGCCTCGTCGACCGCTGGCAGATCATCCGTTTCGAGGCGCCGTGCACCATCGCGATCGACGTCGGCGTGGCGCCCGCCGGCACGGGCGCGCCGGAAGGCGACCGCTCGCAGGGCGTCAACGGCTTCGTGCTTAACACCATCACGCCGGAGACCGAGAAGACCTGCCACTATTTCTGGGCCTTCGTGCGCAACTATCAGCTCGGTGAGCAGCGCATCACGTCCGAGATCCGCGAGGGCGTTTCCGGCATCTTCCGCGAGGACGAATTGATCCTCGAAGCGCAGCAGCGCGCCATGGACGAGAACCCGGACCGCATCTTCTACAACCTCAACATCGACGCCGGCGCGATGTGGTCGCGCAAGCTGATCGACAAGATGGTGGCGAAGGAAAGCGCGCCGCAGCGCCTTCAGGCCGCGGAGTAGGTCATGGCCGAGCGTGAGGTCGACCGCTCCGTCTCGCAGACCGTGAAGGCGCAGCTCGCGCTGCGCGACCAGATCCTGTCCGGCGCCTTGCGTCCGGGCGAGCGTATCTCCGAGCTGCAGGCGGTGGAGACCACCGGCGCCTCGCGCACTCCGGTGCGCATGGCGCTGGTGCGGCTCGAGGAGGAAGGCCTCCTGGAGGCGATTCCCTCCGGTGGCTTCATGGTGAAGGCGTTCTCCGAACGCGACATCTCCGATTCCATCGAGCTGCGCGGCACGCTCGAAGGTCTCGCCGCGCGCTTCTCGGCCGAGCGCGGCGTCTCCGCGCGCGAGCTCGAGCCGCTGAAGGAGTGCCTGGCCGCGATCGACGAATTGCTGCGCCAGGTGCCGATCTCGATCGAAGCGTTCTCGTCCTATGTCACGCTGAACGCGCGCTTCCACGCGCTGCTCACCGAATTGTCGCGCAGCCCGCCCTTGATCCGCCAGATCGACCGCGCCTCGGCGCTGCCGTTCGCATCCCCCAGCGGCTTCGTGATGGCGCAGTCGGCGCTGCCTGAGGCGCAGCAGATCCTGATCATCGGGCAAGAGCACCATCGCGTCGTGATCGACGCCATCGAGAACCGCGAAGGCGCGCGCGCCGAGGCCGTCATGCGCGAGCATGCGCGGCTCGCGGTGCGAAACCTGCGGCTCGCGCTGCGCAACCGGACCCATCTCGACCTCTTGCCGGCGCTCGCGCTGATCAAGACCACAACCGATTGAGGGCAGTCACCATGCGCTTCATCGAAACCTGGATTCCTGCAACGCTCGTCTCGACCCGCGACCTTGCGCCCGGCATCCGCGAATTCCTGATCAGGCCGGATCAGCTCGACGTCACGGCCTATCCGGTCGGCAGCCACATCAATGTCAGCGTCACCATCGACGGCCAGCCGGAGACGCGGTCCTATTCGCTGGTCGGCGAGGCCTCGTCGCATGGATTCAGAATTGCGGTGCGCCGCGCCGAGGATTCCCGCGGCGGCTCCCGCTACATGTGGTCGTTGCAGCCGGGCGCGCGGCTCGACATCACGCAACCCGCCTCGCTGCTCGCCGTGGACTGGACGCGGCAGAACTATTGCCTGATCGCCGGCGGCATCGGCATCACCCCGATCCTCGGCGCGGCGCAGGCGCTGGCGCGCCGCGGGTCGGATGTCATGCTGCACTATGCGGTGCGCTCGCGCAGCGAGGCCGCCTATCTCGACGAGCTCGCCGCGATGCTTGGGGATCGCCTCGTCGTCCATGCGAGCGACGAAGGCAAGCGGCTCGATCTCGACGCGCTGTTCACCTCATTGCCGCAAGCAACGCTGGCCCTGTTCTGCGGCCCGATGCGGCTGCTCGATGCCGCGCGCCATGCCTGGATCGGCGCCGGCCATCCGCTGCCCGACCTGCGCTACGAAACCTTCGGCTCCAGCGGCACGCTCCCGACCGAGGCGTTCCGTGTGCGCTTGAAGGGCTCGAATGTCGAGCTGGAAATCCCGCGCGAGCGTTCGATGCTGGACGTGCTCAACGCCAGCGGTCACGACGTGATGTACGACTGCAAGCGCGGCGAATGCGGCCTCTGCGCCATCGACGTGGTCGAGGTCGACGGCGAGATCGACCATCGCGACGTCTTCTTCAGCGACCATCAGAAAGAGAGCAACCAGAAGATCTGCGCCTGCGTCTCCCGCGCGCGAGGGACGATCACCGTGGACACGCTGCTCCGGGCGGACGCGATTTGAGCGAGAGCTTGTTGCAAGAAATGGACGGCGCCGCGGGCTCCTAGCCTCTCCCGCTTGCGGGAGAGGTCGCGCCGAAGGCGCGGGTGAGGGCTCTCTCCTCTGGGGCAGCCCCACTGTGGAGTCACCCTCTCCCCGACCCTCCCCCGCAAGCGGGGGAGGGAGCGCACCTCCCGCCTTGCTGCACGCGGGCCACATAATTTGCCTACGCCGCGAAGGTCGCCCGAAGCTTACTCCTCTCGAGCAGCGCCAGCACGCCGTCCGCCGACACCGGGCGGCTGATCAGGTAGCCCTGAATCTCCTCGCAGCCGATCTGCGTGAGATATTCCAGCTGGTCGGCGGTCTCGACGCCTTCGGCGACCACGCCGATGTCGAGGTCGCGCGCAAGGCCGATCACCGATTTCACGATTGCCGCGCAGTCGCGCTGCACCAGCATGTCGCGGATGAAGGACTGGTCGACCTTGATACGGCTGAACGGCAGCTTGCGCAGATAGGTGAGGGAGGAGAACCCCGTCCCGAAATCGTCCAGCGCCACGGTGACGCCGAGCTGCAGCAGCGCGTTCAGGACCGGCTCGGCCAAGCCGTATTTCGACAGCAGCATCGATTCCGTGATCTCGATCTCGAGCCGGTGCGGGGCGATCTTCGCCTCGCGGAGCGCCTGCACGATGATCTGGAGGATGCCGGCGTTGTGAAACTGTGCCGCGGAGAAGTTCACGGCGACCCTGATCTCGTCGGGCCATTTGGCGACCGTCGCGCAGGCGCGGCGGATGACCCATTCGCCGATCTCGTGGATCAGGCCGGTCTCCTCCGCGATCGGGATGAATTCGCTCGGCGGTATCAGTCCGCGCTCGGGATGTTGCCAGCGCAGCAGCGCCTCGAAGCCGGTGATCCGGCTTTGGTCGAGGTCGAGGAACGGCTGGAACACCAGGAACAGCTCGTTTCGCGCAATCGCGCCCTCGAGGTCCGATTGCAGCGCCTTGCGATCGCGTGACACCTTGTCGTCGTTGGCCTCGAAGAAGCAGATCGTGCCGGGCCCTGCCTTCTTGGCGCGGTAGAGCGCTGTATCGGCGTTCTTCATGATGTCGAGCGGCGCACTGCCGTCGCGTGGCGCCAGCACGATGCCGACGCTGGTGGCGCCCACGATCTGGCGGCCCTCGATGCGGAACGGCTCGTCGAAGGCCGCGACGAAGCGCTCGGCGATCTCGAGGGCGTCTTCCGGGCGCGCCAGATTGGCCATCACCAGCGCGAACTCGTCGCCGCCGATGCGCGCGACATGCTCGGCGGCGCGTGTGCAGCGTTGCAGGCGGCTTGCGACCTGGATCAGGAATTCGTCGCCGGCGGGATGGCCGAACTTGTCGTTGACCTCCTTGAAGCGATCGAGATCGAGCAGGAGCACTGCAAATTCCTCGCCGGACAGCGCCAGTCGCTTGAGCGCGGCCTCGAGCGTCTCGTTGAAGGCGACGCGGTTGGGCAGGCGGGTCAGGGGATCCAGCCGCACCGTGCGCTCCGCCTCGATCTGCCGCGTGACGCGCCGCGCGAACGAGAACGAATTGACGAACACGCCGCGCAACAGCACGCTGCCGTAGACTACGACGAGGAAGGCGATCAGGACAAAGGCCAGATCGCCGTTCCTGCCGAGGCAGATGGCGATCCCGACGAAGATCGGGGCCGTGAAGGCGATGGCTGCGATCGGGATGGTGGCGAAGGCGAGCGCGCCGCCGGCCAGCATGCCCGAGCACAGGCAGGTGATGACGAGCTGGCCGCCGGCCGAGGCGTCGGCAAAGAAGGCGACGGGGACGATGCCCCAGGCGGCGCCAAGGACGAAGGCATTTCGCACCAGCCGGTGCATGGCGCGGCGCGAGACGAATTGCGGCTTGGTGATGCGGCGCGCGGCGCGGGATTGCAGGCCGAACGCGATCGCCGCGCTGGCCACGGCGGCGGCCCAGACCAGGGCGGAGATCCGGTCCGGCGACTGCCACAGTGCGATGGCGAGCACGATGGCGTTGCAGGCATTGCCGAGCATGATGCCGACCGAATAGCCGAGCACGAGCGACATCTGCTCGGCGCGGATATGGCCGGCCACGGCCTCGTCCGTCACGGGACCGCCGAACGCCGACAGATCGCCGGCAAACAGCCGCGCGAAATAGGTGGTCAGTTGAGTCCGCATTCCAGAGCCTGCATACGCCGTTGGTCCGGCTCGGTGCGGAGAATTCGCCGCAAACCTTTGACGAACTATGAATTATCCTCGGCTGCGGGGGCCGGCGCGACCACTTCTGCGTGTTCGTGCAAGAGTATCGATAACAAAATCGATACAAATGCGAGATGGCTGAGCAAGGCTGGCGTCCAACTCCGCTGTCATGTTCTGCGAAAGCGGCATCCAGTACGCCGCGGCTTCTCGGTTCAGTTCACAGGCGTACCGGATCGCCCGGTCCAGCCGGGCCATGACACCGAAGTTGGAGAAGCATCTTGGCGCCTCAGCTTCTTCGGATCGTCATGGGCCCGCTCCTCGATCGGCCTTTTGCCGCACCCTCGGCCGGGCAGGGCATCGCATGTGATTGACACGGGGACTGTCTAGGCTTGCTCCGCCTCTCCCGCCTGCGGGAGAGGCCGACGCGCTCGCAGAGCGCGGCGGGTGAGGGCTCTCGCCGCGTAGGGACGCCCTCACTTATTCTCAACAATCGCTGCGCGGAGACACCCTCTCCCCAAAGGAGGGAGCCCACTGCCGATGCCGCTGCATCCTGCACATCATATACGATAGCCCTGCTCGGCCGGGGGGAGACGTTCTCCTGCTCGCGTGATACGTTTCGTGGACCGACCAGGCCACGCGTGCGCCGCGTCGGCAACGGATACGTTTGCGCTCCCAAGGGCCTGTCCATGAGCGAGCCTTCAGCCGATGTTTCGGCAACGGTCGAATACACGATGGACAAATGGCGGATGGATCGCCTTCCCTGGGCGATGTGGGCTTGCGTCGCCGGCCTTGCGATCGCGCTTCACGCCGAGAGCCGCGGCCAGAGCGGAGCGGCCTTGGCCGCCGTCTATCTGGCTCTCCTGGGTCTGGCGTTCGCAGGCTATGCGCTGACGACCCTGATTGGACGGTCAGGGCTGCCATTGCTTCTGGAATTGTTGATCGGCGTCCTTATCCTGATGGTCGTCTCCGGCGTGATCGGTGTGATCAGCGTGTTGGTCGGCGGACCAAGCGGCCGCTCCAGCTACGTCAGCGCCGCGGGCAGTCTCTATTGGAGCCACCTGGTGAATCCGTCGCTGAATGTTTTCGGCTGGATGTTGCTCTATCTGGGTTTGGGATGGATCGCGTTTTCGACTTACCGGCACTTCTACGCGGATCGGGCGGTGGTCTCCATGTCTGCCGCGGGCATCCGGTTTCACAGGCCCTGGCTCAAGGGTCTCTTCATTCCCTGGCATGAGGTGCGCGGGGTGGGCCATCTCGTCGTTCCCGGCATCTCGGGGGTGCCGTTCGTCAGTCCATATGCTGCGGCCGTCACGGTCGGTCAGGAGTTCTATGAGCAGCATATCGCTCCGAGGCGCAGCTTCTTCGCGCCACCCGGGTCTGAAGCCATGTTCCAGCCGAAAGGCGAGATGATGCAGGTGGTGCTCAACAGCGCCGACATGACGGTCAAGCCGGAAGATTTTCTCGGGCCTGCCGAGGCGCGATGGAAAGCATTCCGGGATCAACCCGGGTCGTCATCCCGGAACGGCAGTACCATCGTCTATGGACGGTGGTCGATCAACGGCTCTGCGCGGCAGGCCGTCTGGTTTCTTGCGCCTCTGATCGGCATGGCCGTGGTTATGCTGTACCGATGATGGCCATCCGCGGAAGCACTCAGCGTCCGAGCTGTTTGGGATCGTAGAAGAAGCGCTCCTCGATGATCTCGTTGCCTCGCCAGGTCTGCCAGGCGATCTCTTCCAGCGTCCGCGTCACGCCCTCAGTGTTGGTGAAGGAGAATTTCCAACGGCTGGCGACAATGTCGCCATCGATCAGGCTTGGGCCGATGCGCACGGCAGTGACTGTCTTGAACGCTGCCAGCACGCCACGCTCTTTGTCCGCAAGCTTGTCGCGCCCGACCACCGGCGCGGCGAGATTCTCGTAGGTCGCGGCATCCGGCGTGTAGTAGTCGAGGATGGCTCCGACGAAGTCGCCATCCTCCAGCCTCTTTGCGAAAGCCTCGACGATCTCACGGCTCGGCATGATGCACCTCAGGAATAAAACCGACTGTTAGTCGGTAAATACCGACCGACGGTCGAAAAGTCAACTGGCGGCCGGCAGATGATTGGATTAGACGAGAGCCATGGCGAAACAGGCGGAGCGGCGGGCGGCGACATCGGAAGCGATCCTGACGGCGGCGCGCCGCCTGTTCGGGACACAAGGCTTTGCCGCCACCACCATGGACGAGATCGCGGATGGTGCCCGTATCGCCAAGGGCGCGGTCTATCATCACTTCAAGACCAAGGAGGCGGTGTTCGAAGCCGTGTTCGACCAGGTCTCGCGCGACCTCGTCGTGGAGATCGATGGGGCCGCGCGCGCGGAGAAGGACGTGCTCGCCGCGATGGTCGCCGGCACCCAGCATTACTTTGCCGCGACCGCGAAGGGTCCGACCGGCCAGATCATCCTGCGCGACGGCCCGGCCGTACTCGGCTGGGAGCGCTGGCGCGAGATCGACGCCAGGCATTTTGGCGGCAAACTGCCGCGAGCACTGTCGGCGGCGATGGACGCGGGCCTGATCGCGCGGCAGCCGGTCGAGCCCTTGGCGCGGCTGCTGCTTGGTGCGGTGACCGAGGCCGCCGTCGCCTGCGCCGGGCGCGCCGATATCGCAAGGGCCGGCGCGGAATATGCCCGTGCGTTCAAGTCGCTGATCGAGGCGCTGCGCGCCAGGGCATGATCGTGCTAGTGACGAACCGGAACGCCCGCTCCAACAAGAAGAACAGCAGCGCATGAACGCAAACTCCGCCCTTATGCCGTCCGATCCCGAATTCGATTACATCATCGTCGGCGCCGGCTCTGCCGGCTGCGTGCTGGCCAACAGGCTGTCGGCGAACGGTCAGCACACCGTGCTGCTGCTCGAGGCCGGGCCAAAGGATTCCAACATCTGGATCCATGTGCCGCTGGGCTACGGCAAGCTGTTCAAGGAGAAGAGCGTCAACTGGATGTACCAGACCGAGCCGGAGCCCGAGCTGAAGGGCCGCCAGGTGTTCCAGCCGCGCGGCAAGACGTTGGGCGGCTCGAGCTCGATCAACGGCCTGCTTTATGTCCGCGGCCAGCACGAGGATTACGATCGCTGGCGCCAGCTCGGCAATACCGGCTGGGGCTATGACGACGTGCTGCCCTATTTCAAGAAGGCAGAGAACCAGTCGCGCGGCGCCGATCAATATCACGGCACGGGCGGACCGCTGTCGGTCTCCAACATGGTCGTCACCGACCCGCTGTCAAAGGCCTTCATCGACGCCGCGGTCGAGAGCGGTCTGCCCTACAACCCTGATTTCAACGGCGCCACGCAGGAGGGTGTCGGGCTGTTCCAGACCACGACGCGCAACGGCCGCCGCGCCTCGACCTCGGTGGCCTATCTCGGCCCGGCCAAGGCGCGCAGCAATCTCAAGATCGAAACTGGCGCGCTCGGCCAGCGCGTGCTGTTCGAGGGCCGCCGCGCCGTCGGCGTCGAATATCGGCAAGGCGCGCAAATCCGCCGGGCCCGCGCGCGAAGAGAGATCGTGCTGTCGAGCGGCGCCTACAACTCGCCGCAGCTGCTCCAGCTCTCCGGCGTCGGTCCCGCCGATCTCCTGCGCAAGCACGGCATCGATGTCGTACTGGACGCGCCGGGCGTCGGTCACGACCTCCAGGACCACATGCAGGTCCGCATCGTGATGCGCTGCTCGCAGAAGATCACGCTCAATGATACCATCAATCATCCGCTTCGCCGCACCATGGCCGGCGCGCGCTATGCGTTGTTCCGGAAGGGATGGCTGACTATTGCGGCCGGCACCGCGGGTGCGTTCTTCAAGACCAGCCCGCGGCTCGCCTCGCCCGACATCCAGGTGCATTTCCTGCCGTTCTCGACCGACAAGATGGGCGAGAAGCTGCACGACTTCTCCGGCTTTACGGCGTCGGTATGCCAGCTCCGACCCGAGAGCCGGGGTTCCCTGCGCATCAAGAGCGCGGACCCGACGGTGCCGCCGGAAATCCGCATCAACTACATGTCGACCGAGACCGACCGCACCACCAACGTCGAAGGCATCAAGATTTTGCGCAAGATCCTGAACGCGCCGGCGCTGAAGCCGTTCGTGATCAGTGAATACGATCCCGGCGCGAAGGTATCTACGGATGCCGAAATATTGGATTATTGCCGCGAGCGCGGCAGCACCATCTACCATCCAACCTCGACCTGTCGTATGGGCAACGACCCGCTCGCGGTGGTCGATCAGCGGCTGAAGGTGAGAGGGCTCGAAGGCATTCGGGTCGTCGACGGCTCGATCATGCCGGACCTCGTGTCGGGGAACACCAATGCGCCGATCATCATGATCGCCGAAAAGGCCTCCGACATGATATTGGAGGATGCGCGTTAATTCGCGGCTCGAAAGGACAACGGCTTGGCTACGCGACTGAAGATCGGCACCCGCAAGAGCGCGATGGCGCTGGCACAGACGGAAGAGATCGCGCGCCGCCTGACCGCCGCCGTGCCCGGTCTCGACGTCGAGATCGTCAAGTTCGACACCACCGGCGATCTCGACCAGACCAGCAAGCTATTGCCGCATGGCGGCAAGGGCGGCGCCTTCGTGGCGCAGATCCGGGCCGCCGTGCGGTCGGGCGAGCTCCAGGCAGCGATGCATTCGCTGAAGGACATGCCGGGCAACGAGGACACGCCCGGCCTCGTCATCGGCGCGACCTTGTCGCGCGATCCGCCCGGCGATGCGCTGGTGCTGCGTGATGGCGTGACGCTGGAGGCGTTCCGGAAAGCGCGCGGCCGAGGTTTCAAGATCGGCACCAATGCCGTGCGGCGCGCAGCCTATGCGCGCCGGCTCTTTCCGGAGGCCGATATCATTCATTTTCGCGGTGCGGCCGACACGCGTGTGCGCAAGCTCGATAACAAGACGAAGCAGCGTCTGCCCGATGGTGGCGAGGTGGGGCCGGCGGACGCGCTGATCATGGCACGCTCCGGCCTTGATCGCGTCGGCCTGTCTCATCGCATCGCCTATGAGTTCACCGCGGCCGAAATGCTGCCCGCGGCGGGGCAAGGCATCGTCGCCGTCGAATGCGCGGCGCAGGACTGGCAAACGCGAAAAATCCTGTCATCGATCGACGATCTCGCCGCGCACGCCTCTGCCGATGCCGAGCGCGAGGTGCTGTGGGTGCTGAACGGTCACTGCAATTCGCCGGTGGCGGGCTTCTCGACCATCGCGGGCGATCTTATGTCGCTCACCGCATCCGTGCTCGACCTCTCCGGCAACACCATCATCGAAGCTTCGCGCGAAGGCCCCGCCGATCGCCCGCGCGAGCTCGGCCGTGCGGTTGGTCTGGATCTGCTGATCAAGGGCGCCGGCGAGATCATCGAGCGCAGCCGGCCGCGCTGAGCCTCATTGCGCAAGCACCGCGCCTGTTTTGCCCGACGCGTCAAATGCGCGTCTGCGCGGCGTCATGCCGGCCCAGCTTTATCAATGACTTGTCTACTGTGCATGGGGTTGTTTTCGCGTTTTTGTTTGGGCCGACCACAACAGCTCGTCATGTCCGGGCTCGTCCCGGGCATGACGATGCGGACAGACCGCTCGCCGATCATCCCCGCACGCGCTTGACCATCTGCTCGACATGGGCGATCGGCGTTTCCGGCTGGATGCCGTGGCCGAGATTGAAGATCAGGCGCCCCTGCGCAAAATTGGCCAGCACGTTGTCGACCGCGCGGTCGAGGGCGGCGCCGCCCGCGATCAACACCAGCGGATCGAGATTGCCTTGCACGGCGACCTTGCTCTGCACGCGTTCGCGGATGAAAGCCGGCTCCGCGGTCCAGTCGATGCTGACTGCATTGACGCCGGTCGCCTCGACATAAGCGGGCAGCAGCGCGCCGGCGCCGCGGGGAAAGCCGATGATCTTGGCATCCGGCACCTTGGCCCGCACGCCCTCGACGATGCGCCGCGTCGGCTCGACCGACCAGCGTGCGAATTCGGCCGGTGGGAGCACGCCTGCCCAGGTGTCGAAGATCTGCAAGGCATTGGCGCCGGCTTCGAGCTGCGCCAGCAGATATTGAACCGAGTTCTCGACCAGCACGTCGATGATCTTCGCGAACGCCTCCGGATGCCGGTAGGCCATCATCCGTGCGGGCGCCTGGTCGGGCGTGCCCTGGCCGGCGACCATGTAGGTCGCGACCGTCCACGGCGCGCCGCAGAAGCCGATCAGGGCGACCTTCGGGTCCAGCGCGCCGCGCACGAGCCTGAGCGCATCGAACACCGGCTGGAGCTTGCCGAAATCGGCGCGCGGCGCCAGCGTTGCGACCTTGGCGGGATCATCCAGCGGATCCAGCCGCGGGCCCTCGCCGACCTCGAACCGCACCGAGCGCCCGAGCGCGTAGGGGATAACGAGAATGTCCGAGAAGATGATCGCGGCGTCGAAACCGAACCGTCGAATCGGCTGCAGCGTCACCTCGGCCGCAAGCTCCGGGTTGAAGCAGAGGTCAAGGAAGCCGCCGGCCTTGGCACGCACCTCGCGATATTCCGGCAGATAGCGGCCGGCCTGCCGCATCATCCACATGGGCGGGATGCTCTGGCGCTGGCCGGAGAGCACGTCGATGAAGGGCTTTCTTGCAGATTGGGGCACGAATGGTCCTGAACGGGGTTATCGCCCCTGATACACCGCCTCGGCCCTCAGCGGAACAGGGGAACCAGCGCAACAGGGCCGCGTTGACCCAGCCGATGGAGGACATCATGGCTGAGACATTCAATCCCGCGCCGCACGACAAGCATGCCGACGATCTGCATGAGGCGCTGGCCGCCGATCAGCAATCCAAGCTCGACGCCGGGCTGAAGGACACCTTCCCCGCGTCCGATCCCGTGAGCGCTGCCCAGCCGACGCCCTCGAAGGCCGATGCTGAGGCCGACCATCCCTCGCTCTGGGACAAGGTCAAGGCGATCTTCAGCTAGCGGGCGGAGGCACGCCGGTTTCCGATAGGCTCGCTAATATGTTGTTAGCGATGCGATGATTGCGGTGTCCGTAGGACTACCGGGAAACGGGTAGATCGCCCGTATTTTCGTAGCGATTTCAGAGTTCACTAATAGAAGCGGCAGAGGTTCCGAAACATCGGAGAATTCTGCCGCATGAGCCCTGCGACCCATCGAACCGGATGGAGCCACCTGCCGTTGCGTGCGGCGGCTTTCGTCGCGCTGACCTGCGTGGCCATCCTTGGCGTCAGCGGCTGGCGTGAATGGGCCGCGCGGGAGGCGGTGCTCAGGGAGGCCGAGGCCGAAATGGCGAACGTCGTCCGGTCGCTGACCCAGCATGCCGAGGACAGCCTCGATCTCCTGGATTCCGGCGTTGTCGGCGTCGTCAGCCGGCTCGAGATGGACGGCACCGCACCGGTCACGATCGCGAAGCTGCGCACCCTGTTGGAAGCGCGCAAGAAGGCAATCGAGCGCATTCACAGCCTCGCCATCATCGACGATCAGGGCAACTGGCTGACCTCGCCCGGTACGATCGGGTCAACGCTCAGCGATGATGCGTTCTTCCGCTATCATCAGCTCTCCCCGAAGCGAGAGCCCCATGTCGGCCGTCCCGTAAAGAGCCTCCTGGATGGAGAATGGGTGGTCACGTTGTCGCGCCGCTTCAACAAGCCGGACGGCAGCTTCGGCGGCGTGGTGCTCGCGACCATCAGCTCAAAGTATCTTTCGCATTTCTACGAGCAGTTCGAGATCGGCCGCAACAGCTCGGTGTCGCTCACGCATGGCGACGGCCTGATGATCGCGCGCAATCCCAGCAACGAGGCGTTCGTCGGACGCAGCGTTTCCGACAAGCCGTTGTTCCGCGACGCCAGCCTGCAACGGCCGAGCGGCGCCTATCATTTCAAGTCGCCGCTGGACGGTGCCGAGCGCGTCAGCTTCTTCAAGCGCAGCAGCCGCTTCCCGCTGCTTCTGCTTGCGACAGTCGACAAGGACGAGTTGCTCGCGCCCTGGCGTGCCGCGGCAATCTCCCGCATGCTCTATGTCGTCGCGCTGGTAATGCTGATCGCGGTCATCGGCGCCGTGCTGGTGCGGCAGCTGCAGCGCGGCCAGAGCATGGCCGCGGCGCTGGTCGAGAAGGAGGCGCATTTCCGCCTGCTCGCCGAAGGCTCCAGCGACATGGTGACCCGCATCGGGCTCGACGAGCGCCTGCGCTATGTCTCGCCCTCGTCCGTGCGCGTCGTCGGATGGCGCCCCAATCAATTAATCGGCACGCCGGCGCTGGCGGGCATCAATCCGGAGGATCTGCCGGCGGTCCAGGCCATCGTCGACGCCATGAAGCGTGGCGAGCGGGAGGAGGCGCGCCTCACCTACCGCAACTCGCATCGGCAGAACGGCGAAGTCTGGCTGGAATCGACCATGCGGGTGACGCGCAAGGACAATGGCCGCGTCGACGGCGTGGTCGCGATCTCCCGCGACATCTCCGAGCACAAGAAGCTGGAAACCAGGCTCGAGACGCTGGCGATCGAGGACAGCCTCACCGGCCTTGCCAATCGCCGCCGCTTCGACGAGCGGCTGAAGGAGGAATGGGCGCGCGCCTATCGCGACCGCTCCAGCCTCGCTTTGCTGATGATCGATGTCGATCACTTCAAGGCCTATAACGACGAATACGGCCACCCCGCGGGCGATGCCTGCCTGCGCCTGGTCGCGCAAATCATCGCGGCCGAGACGCAGCGCGCCGGCGATCTGGCGGCGCGCTATGGCGGCGAGGAGTTCGCCATGCTGCTGCCGAGCACCGATGCCGCCGGCTGCGCCCAGGTCGGCGAACGGATCCTCAAGGCCATTCGCGAGGCCGGCCTTGTTCATGGCAGCAATAAGGCCGCCGGATGCGTCACCGCCTCGGTCGGCGGTGCGACCTGCCGGCCCGCGCTGGAGCGCACGGCGGGCGTGAGCTCGCTGGTCGAAGCGGCCGACCGCGCGCTCTACGCCGCCAAGGACGCAGGCCGCAACCGCCTGATGATGTCCGGCGAACTCATGAATCTGATGCCCAAGGCGTCCGGCCAGTAAGCCGCTCAATAATGCGGCGGAGGCTCGTTGGCCGGTCCAGGCGCATTGGCCTCGGCCTCCTGCAGCCGCTGGCCGAGCTCCGCGATCTTCCGCGTCAGCACGTCGATCTGCTTCCACTGCGCGGTGATGGTCTGGTTCAGCGTCTCGATCGTGTCGTCCTGATAGGCGAGCCGCGTCTCCAGCGTGTCGATGCGCTCGCTCAGCGTCCTGATCTCATTCGTCACGCGTTGCGTCCTTATTCCGTTCGCGCAGACCATGGCCGAGCGCGACGCGCTCGTCGAACACGAAGCATTCGCCGCGCCAGCGGCTCTGCGCCTCCGGCACCTCTTCCAGATATCTGAGGATGCCGCCTTTGAGGTGATAGACCTCGGCGAAGCCGCGCGCGCGCAGATGCGCGCTCGCCTTCTCGCAGCGGATGCCGCCGGTGCAGAACATCGCGATCCTGCGATGCCTTGCCGGATCGAGCCGCTCGGCGGCAAAATCCTTGAACTGGCCGAAGCTCCTGATGCCGGGGTCGACCGCGCCCTCGAACGTCCCCATCGCCACCTCGAAGGCGTTGCGGGTGTCGAGCAGCAGCGTGTCGGGCGCGGAGATCAGTGCGTTCCATTCGCTCGCATCGACATAGGTGCCGACCTGGCGGGTCGGATCGGCAGCCTTATCGCCAAGGGTGACGATCTCCTTCTTCAGCCGCACCTTGAGCCGCCCGAACGGCATCGCCCCGGCGGTCGAGAATTTCAATTCGAGATTGTCGAGCCTGCCGTCGAACATGTCGCCGTGCGCCAGCTCATGGGCGAGGGCGTCGATCGCGTCCGGCGCGCCGGCGAGCGTGCCGTTGATGCCCTCCTGCGCCAGCAGCACGCTGCCCTTCAGCTTCAGGCCGGCGCAGAACGCGCGCAGGGGCTCGCGCAGCTCGCGGTAATCCGGGAGGGCGGCGAATTGGTAGAAGGCGGCGACCTTGGTGACCGAATGCGGATCAGACATGTCGGCTCGTTTAGCAGGCGCCCGCCGCTCGGAAAACCCACAGGGCTGCCGGCCTCGAAGCTCTATACGTCCAGCGGATGGCAGCCATTTCGCTGGCATGCCAGCATTGCCGAGGGCCGCGGGAATGTGCCATGTAGACCCGGTTTTCCGAGATGGCGCGCAACCTGCGCCCACGGCCAAGAGAGCAAGAAATTCGATGAGAAACTTCCATTTCCCCGGCAGGTCCACGGTCCACGCCACCAACGCGATGGTCGCGACCTCGCACCCGCAGGCCTCGCTCGCGGCGATCGAGGTGCTGCGCGAGGGCGGCACCGCGGTGGACGCGGCCGTGGCGGGCTCGGCGGTGCTCGGTGTGATCGAGCCGCAATCGACCGGTATCGGCGGCGACTGTTTCGCGCTGGTCCAGCCGCGCGGCGAAGGCAAGATCATCGCCTATAACGGCTCCGGCCGCGCGCCGAAGGCGGCGAATGCCGACTGGTATCTCGAACGCAAGATCCACTCCGTGCCGCTGACCTCGGCCCATGCGGTCTCGATCCCCGGCGTGGTGGATGCCTTCGCCACCGTCTTGCGCGATCACGGCAAGTTCGGCTTCGACCGGCTGCTCCAGCCCGCGATCAAGGCGGCCGAGGAGGGCTACGTGGTCGCGCCCCGCATCGCCTTCGACTGGAAGAACCAGTTCGAGAAGCTGAAGGCCGGCACCAACACCGTCCGCTACCTGTTGCCGGGCGGCAAGCCGCCGGTGGCCGGCGACGTCATCCGCCAGGCGGAGCTCGGCAAGACCCTGCGGGCGATTGCCAAGGACGGCCGCGACGCCTTCTACAAGGGCCCGATCGCGGAAGACATGGTCGAGACCCTCAGGGCAATCGGCGGCCTGCACACGCTCGACGACTTCGCCGCGCACACCACCGAGACGACGACGCCGATCGGCACCATGTACAAGGGCTATGACTTCTGGCAGTGCCCGCCGAACGGCCCGGGCGTCACCGCGCTCCTGATGCTCAACATCCTGTCGCGCTTCGATCTGACCAAGTACGCGCCCGTCAGCGTCGAGCGTTTCCATCTCGAAGCGGAAGCCGCCCGCATCGCCTACATGAACCGCGAGATGCACGTCGCCTCTCCCGAGCACATGAAGATCAACGTCGCCGAGATGCTCGAGAAGGGCTTTGCCGACGAGTACATCAGCAAGATCCGCATGGACGGCATGCTCGACCTGCCGAATGTCGCGCCGCCGATGAACCCCTCGACCATCTACATCACGGTCGTGGACAAGGACCGCAACGTCTGCTCGTTCATCAACTCGATCGCGCATTCCTTCGGTTCCGCCATCGTGTCGAATAAGTCCGGTATCTTGTTGCAGAATCGCGCCGGCGGCTTCCGCATCCAGCCCGGCCATCCCAACTGCATCGAAGGCGGCAAGCGCCCGCTGCATACGATCATGCCGGGCCTGCTCACCAAGAGTGGACGCTCCGTGATGCCGTTCGCCGTGATGGGCGGACAGTATCAGCCGACCGGCCAGACCCATGTCTTGACCAACATCCTCGACTATGGCTGCGACGTGCAGGAAGCGATCGACATGCCGCGCGGCCTGCACTACGAGGGCCAGTATCAGCTCGAGGACAGCGTGCCGGCCGCAATCGTCGAGGGCCTGAGGAAGCTCGGCCACAAGACCACCAGCGTGGTCGGTCCGCTCGGCGGCGCGCAAGCGATCTGGATCGATTGGGACAAGGGCACGCTCACCGGCGGTTCCGATCCGCGTAAGGACGGCTGCGCGCTGGGTTATTGATCGCAGCGCGAGTTCCCCGCGCGACATCAGGAAAAGTTGACGAAGGGCGATGCGGCATTTGCCGCATCGCCCTTTCCCCGTTCGGAACGGACCTCATTGCTTCAGGTTAAGGGGCGATGAGCGGTGCAGGCGTGCGCTGCTTTGAGAGATCAGCGGCGGAGGCGTCGATGTCCGACACACCAAGTTCCAGACAATCAGCATTCGATCGGCGCGCCTTCATGGCCGGCGCGGCCGGCAGCGCGCTCGTCCCGATCACGGCGCGCGCGGCCGCAGAGGAGGCCAGGGTCCCGGCGGCTCAGGATCCGGCACTTCCCGTCGACGTCACGCTGCGGGTCAACGGCAAGGACAAGCGCCTGCACATCGATGCGCGAACCACGGTGCTCGATGCGCTGCGCGATCATCTCAAGCTCACCGGCAGCAAGAAGGGCTGCGATCACGGCCAGTGCGGCGCCTGCACGGTGCTGATCGACGACCGGCGGGTGGTGTCGTGCCTGACGCTCGCGCTCGCGGCCGAGGGGCAGGAGGTCACGACGATCGAGGGCCTCGCCACCGACGATCGCCTGCATCCGATGCAGCAGGCCTTCATCGACAACGACGCGTTCCAGTGCGGCTATTGCACGCCCGGCCAGATCATGTCCGCAATTGCCTGCGTCAAGGAGGGGCATGCGGGCAGCGAGGCCGACATCCGCGAATATATGAGCGGAAACATCTGCCGCTGCGCCGCCTATCCAAACATCGTCGCCGCGGTGAAGCAGGCCGCGCCCGAGATCATGAAAGGCTAGGCGCATGCGACCGTTTTCGTACCAAAGGGCAACAGACCCTGATGCGGCCGTGCGGGCGCTCGGCGTCGCTGCGGCTGCGAACAATCCGCTGACCCAGGCCCGCGCGCAGCCGCTTGCCGGCGGCACCACGCTGATTGATTTGATGAAGCTCGACGTGATGCGGCCCGCCGCGATCGTCGACATCAATCCGCTGGCAAGCCACTGGTCGGCAATCGAGCCCAAGGGCGATGGCGTGCGCCTCGGCGCGCTGGCGAAGATGTCGGATGTCGCCGCGCATGACGAAATCCAGCGCAATTATCCGGTGATCGCCAATTCGCTGAAGCTCGCGGCCAGCGCCCAGCTGCGCAACATGGCGACGCTCGGCGGCAACGTGATGCAGCGAACGCGTTGCAGCTATTTCCGCGACGTGTCCTACGAGAATTGCAACAAGCGCAATCCCGGCTCCGGCTGCGCCGCCATGGACGGCGTCAACCGCATGCATGCGGTGCTCGGCGTCTCCGACCAGTGCATCGCGACCTATCCCGGCGATTTCGCGCAGGCGCTGATCGCGCTCGATGCAACTGTCGAAATCACCGGAAAATCCGGTGCCCGTACCCTGCCGTTTGCCCAGCTACACAAGGCGCCCGGTAACACACCCGAGATCGAGACCACGCTGCAACCGGGTGAGCTGATCTCGGCGTTCTCCATTTCCGGACGCTGGCCCCGTTCGGTGTATCTCAAGGCGCGCGACCGGCAGTCCTACGAGTTTGCGCTGTCCTCGGCTGCGGTCGCGCTCGACGTGCAGAACGGCACGATCCGCGATGCGCGCGTCGCGCTTGGCGGTGTCGCCACCGTGCCCTGGCGGGCGCGCGAGGCGGAGGCGCTATTGAAGGGACAGAGATTCGATGACGGCCTGGCGCAGCGTGTTGCCGATGCCGCCTTCGCGGAGGCCAAGGGGCGGCGGCACAACAGCTTCAAGATCGCGCTCGGCAAGCGCGTCGTGGCACGTGCGCTCCAGCAGGCCGTAACGATGGAGATCTGATCATGACCGCTGCTGCTCCCCAGCCGAAGACGAATATGGGCCAGCCCGTGCCGCGCTATGACGCGGTCGTAAAGGTGACGGGACGCGCAACCTATGCGTCCGACATGCCGCTCTCCGACCCCGCCTATGCCTTCCTCGTCACCAGCGCCATCGCCAGGGGGCGGATCGACAGCCTCGATCTCGATGAGGCCAGGCGTGTCCGCGGCGTGATCGATATCGTCACCCACGAAAACGCACCGAAGCTGAAGGACTCCAAGCTCTTCAGCAACGGCGGCTATGCGGGCACGACGATCCAGCCGCTGAAATCGGCCGATATCGCCCATGACGGCCAGATCATCGCGGTTGTCGTTGCCGAGACCTACGAGTCCGCGCGGGATGCCGCCAACCGCGTCAAGGTCAGCTACACCGCCACCACGCCAAGCGCGACCTTCGACTCGCCCGGGACGACCATTGCGGCTGCGAAGGGGCAGAATGCCCAGTTCAAGGAAGACCCGAAAGTCGGCGATTTCGCCAAGGCATTCGACGAGGCCGAGGTCAAGCTGACCGCCTCCTACGAGACGCCGACGCAGCATCACAATCCGATGGAGCTGTTCTCGACGAGCTGCTCCTGGATGGGCGACGAGCTCGTCATCTACGAGCCGAGCCAGTTCGTCTACGGCCTGAAGTATGGGGTCGCCGAACAGCTCGGCATCGACGCCGACAAGGTGCGCGTGGTTAACCCCTATGTCGGTGGCGGCTTCGGCGCGCGCGGCTCGATGACGCCGCGCACCGCCATCATCGCGGCTATTGCCAAGCGCCTGAACCGGCCGGTCAAGCTGGTCCCGACCCGCGACCAGGGCTTTACCATCACCACTCACCGTGCTGAGACCCGCCACGAGATCAAGCTTGGCGCGCGCCCTGACGGCAAGCTGGTCGCGCTCAGACATGAGGGCGCCGAGGTGTCGTCGCGCCCCGACGCCTATTGCGTCGGCGGCACCAAGACGACGACGCGACTCTATGCCTGTCCGAATGTCGACAGCCTCGTCTCGATCGTGCGGGCCGACCGCAATACGCCCGGCTTCATGCGCTCGCCACCGGAAGTGCCGTATCTGTTCGCGCTGGAAAGCGCGATGGACGAGCTCGCGGTCAAGCTGAACATGGATCCGGTCGAGCTTCGCCGCATCAACGACACCACCAACGAGCCCATCGGCGGCAAGCCCTACACCTCGCGCTCGCTGATGGCCTGTTTCGACGAGGCCGCCAAGACTTTCGGCTGGGCGGAGCGCTCGCCTCAGCCGAAATCGATGTCGGACGGGGACTGGCTGATCGGCTATGGCTGTGCCGCAACCTGCTATCCGGCGCATATGGGACCCGCGGCAGCGCGCGTACGGCTGCAGCGCGACGGCCGCACCCGGGTCGAGATCGCCGGCCACGAGATCGGCACTGGCGCCTACACCGTCATTGCCCAGACTGCGGCCGAAAGGCTCGGCGTGCCGCTGGAGAAGGTCGCGGTCTTCATCGGCGACAGCGATTTGCCGCCGGCCCCCGTTGCCGGAGGCTCGAACTCCACGGCCAGCACCTGCTCAGTGGTGACGATGGTATGCGACCAGATCCGGCAGCGCCTGTTCAAGGCGGTGATGCCGGGCCAAAGCCTGACGGACAAGGCCAGGGAGACTGTTGGTATCGGCCAGACGCCGGCCACGCAGGCAGCGAAGGGCGACCGGCCGCTGGATTTGGAGAAGGCGTTCGACGCCCTCGGGGTCGGCGTCGTCGAGGAATATGGCGAGTGGAAGCCGGAAGGCGCGCCGCTGGATTCCTTCCGCGCCATGCATAGCGGGCAGGTGCGGCTCGTGGGCGGTCACCAGATGAAGGACCAGATCGCCTATGCGTTCGGCGCGGAGTTCGTCGAGGTCCGCGTCAATCGCTTCACGCATGAAATCCGCTGCCCCCGCCTGGTCGGCGCCTTCGCCGCCGGGCCGCATCATGAACCCGCGCACTGCGCGCAGCCAGCTGATGGGCGGACTGATCTGGGGCATGTCCTCGGCCTTGCTGGAGGCGACCGAGATCGACGAGCGCAATGCGCGCTACGTCAACGACAATCTCGCCGACTACCTCGTGCCCGTGAATGCGGACGTCGCAAACGTCGAGGTCATTCTGCTGTCCGAGCAGGATGACCGCATCAATCCCGTCGGCGTGAAGGGCGTCGGCGAGCTCGCCAATGTCGGCACCAATGCGGCGATCTGCAATGCGATCTATCACGCTACGGGCCAGCGCATCCGCAAGCTCCCGGTCCGGCTGGAAAATATCGAGGTGTGAGGGGTGGAAACCCCACCCGCGTTGCGCTAGACACCTTCCGCCTCAAACGGAAGGTGCCTTATGCAGCGTTTCCAGCGCGCGCTCCTCACCCTGATGTCGGCGCTCGCGATCACCGTGATCGCCGGCGTGTCGCATTTCGTTTCCACCACGGCCTCGGCCCAGACCGCAGGAAAGACCATGACCACAGCTTCAGGCTTGCAGATCATTGATTCCACCGTCGGCACCGGTGCCTCGCCGCAGCCCGGCCAGATCTGCGTGATGCACTATACCGGCTGGCTCTATGAGAACGGCCAGAAGGGCAAGAAATTCGACAGCTCCGTCGATCGCAAGGAGCCGTTCGAATTCCCGATCGGCAAGGGCCGCGTCATCGCCGGCTGGGACGAGGGCGTCGCCTCTATGAAGGTCGGCGGCAAGCGCACGCTGATCATCCCGCCGCAGCTCGGCTACGGCGCGCGCGGCGCCGGCGGCGTGATCCCGCCGAATGCGACGCTGATGTTCGATGTGGAATTGCTCGCGGTGAAGTGACGGCGTAGCCGGACGTCACGTAGAGAGCAGTCGAAACAAAAAGACCGGCCTTTCGGCCGGTCTTTTCGCATTCGGATTGCCGGGCCGTCACTCGGCCGCGCGCCTTGCGGCTGCCGCGGCGCGGTCGATCGCATCCTTGGCGGCGTCCTTGGCATCGCCCATGGCCTGCTGGCCCTTGCCCTTCACTTCCTGCACCGCGCCTTCGCCCTTCAGGCGGTCGGAACCGGTGGCTTCACCGATGCCCTGCTTGGCCTTGCCGATCGCCTCGTTGGCGTTACCTTTGATCTTGTCGGTCGTGCTGCCCATGAAACTCTCCTTTTCATTTTGCTCGCGAGGACAACGTCCCGCAGCTAAGAGAGTTCCGATTTTGGTATGGCTCGCGGGCGGGGCTTCGGGTTAGTTTGCCGCGCACGGAACCAACAGAAAGCAAGCCCAATGACCGGCCATGACCACTCGCATTCCCACCATGATCACGATCATGACGATCGCTGGAAACATGACGGCGTGCGTGTCATTCCCGGCAACCAGCTCGATACCAACGTGCCGTCCACGGCCGGCATGGATCGTGCGGCCGCGATCAATTTCGCGCGCGTCGGCGCGCAGAAATTGTGGGCGGGCACAGTCAGCATCAAGCCCGATGCCAAGACAGGCGCGCATCACCACGGCCATCTCGAAAGCGTGATCTACGTCGTGAAGGGCAAGGCGCGGATGAGGTGGGGCGAGCGCCTGCAATTCACCGCGGAAGCCGGCCCAGGCGACTTCATTTTCGTCCCGCCTTACGTGCCGCATCAGGAGATCAACGCCAGCCCGGACGAGGTGCTGGAATGCGTGCTGGTGCGCAGCGACGGCGAGGCCGTGGCGATCAATCTCGACATCGAGCCCGTCGAGAAGCCCGAGACCGTGCTGTGGATCGATCCGGTGCATCGGGATCCGAACGAGAAGAAATAGGCCTGACGGGCCGCCTGCGCAGACGCGGCAGGGGGCCTTAAAAAATATCCGGAAGCGCTGTCGGATGGCTGTCGGCCCATCCGTCCTTGGGCAGAACCCCGCCCAAGGAGCTTCCGATGCCCAGGATGATTTTCCTCAATCTGCCCGTGACCGACCTCAAGCGTGCGACCGCCTTTTATGAGGCGATCGGGGCGACCCGGAACCCGCAATTCAGTGACGACACGGCGAGCTGCATGGTCTTCTCCGAGACCATCTACGCGATGCTGACGACCCACGACAAATTCCGGCAGTTCACGCCCAAGCCGATCGCCGATGCAAAGACCTCGAACCAGGCCCTGTTCTGCCTGTCCGCCGACACCCGCCACGAGGTCGACGATCTCGTCGGCAGGGCCGAGGCCGCGGGCGGGGTGGCCGATCCCAGCCCCAAGGACGAATACAGCTTCATGTACGGCCGCAGCTTCGAGGATCCGGATGGCCATATGTGGGGTGTGAACTGGCTGGATATGGCGGCTGTCCCTCCGCAGCCCGCCATGGCGAATGCCTGATCGCCGTACCCGACGTCAAATCCTAGAGGAGCATTCACGATGTCCAAGGTCGTACCCTGCATGTGGTTCAACGGCGATGCCGAGGAAGCCGCGAAGTTCTACACCTCACTAGTGCCAAACTCGGCAATCACGCACGTTCAGCGCAACGTCTCGGATGGTCCTTCCGGCAAGGAGGGCTCCGTGCTGGTCGTCGAGTTTACGGTGGCCGGGCAGCCGCTGGTCGCGCTCAACGGCGGCATGAAGATGGAGTACACTCACGCCATCTCGCTGATGATCCATTGCGACGACCAGGCCCAGGTCGACGGCGTCTGGAATGCCTTTCTCGCTCATGGCGGCAAGGAAGAGCAGTGCGGCTGGCTCAGGGATCGCTGGGGCGTGGCCTGGCAGGTGGTGCCGAAGGTGATGTTCGAATTCCTGTCGAGCCCCGACAAGGCCGCCGCCGCGCGTGCGATGCAGGCGATGATGAAGATGGTGAAGCTGGATGTCGACGCGTTGCGCCGCGCGTTCGAGGGCAAGTCGGCGGCGTGACATCAGCGCCGGTGCGGTAGGGTGGGCAAAGGCGCTCTTGCGCCGTGCCCACCATCCCTGGTTAGAAAAGTCGTGGGCACGCTTCCGCCTTCGCTCTTTGAGCTACGGCGGACAAGTCGCTTTGCCCACCCTAAGAGAGCTGGCCGCCGCTAATAATTGATCCTGAGCCCAACGCCGCCGTGGATGGTGTTGCCCACCGGCTGCGGGCCGAGCGTGCCGTTGGCGAACAGGTCGACGATCCAGCCCTTCTGCACGCGGAAGCCGAGGCGGCCGCCATATTCGAACCAGCCCTGGTTGCCCATGGTCGGCACCACGGTGCCCTGGCCGGTCACGGTTGCCACGATGCCGCTGTGACTTGCAAACGACTGCACCCAGCCGCCATTGATGTTGGTCTCGACGTTGCTGCCGAACAGATGCGTCCACTGGCCGCCGATCTTGACCAGGCTGGTGCGGTCGGTGCCGGTCGCGATGGTGGCGTTGAATGGATTGAATGCCACTGCACTGTCGCTGTAGCCGGACACGCGTTGCCAGAGCTGCCAGACCTCGATCGAGGCCGCGACCTCGTCGCGCGGCGAGAGGCGGCTGATCCAGCCGGCCCGGCCATAGACGGCGTAGTTCGAGGCGTTGGTCGAGCTGGTCACGCTCACCGGGCCGAGGCTGGTGTCGTAGCTGCGGGTGTAGCGCGCCTTCTCCCACGGCGTCAGGATCGTGCCGACGTCGAAGAACGGGCGCGACGAGCCCCAATCGGTGAAGTCATAGCGTAACGCAAAAGCGCCGATCGGTGCGCTCGTGATCTCGTAGCCGCCCCCTTCGTAGTGCGTGTAAGCGATGCCGGCGAGCAGCGACAGATTGTTAGTCAGTTGCTTGCGGCCGTGGATGCCGGCCGAGAACGAGCCGGCCGAGCCGAACGCGCTGACGCAGTCGCCGCAATTGACCTGCTCGTTGACGCCGAGCAGCACCGTGCCGAGCACCCGGTTGGTGATCATCTGGTTGAAGCGCTGATTGGCAAGACCGCCGACCGAGTTGCCGCTGGAATCCGCGCCGGTCGGTCCCGACGGAGGAGGATACGGGCTCGGCGAAGGCGACGGATAAGGGCTCGGTGACGGGGAGGGGATCGGAGTGGGTGACGGCGAAGGCGACGGCGAATAGGTCGGGGACGGATATGGCGACGGAGAATAGGTCGGGGACGGAGTGGGCTCTGGTTCACCGCACTCGGACCCGCACTCCGAATTCTGCGCAGCCGCCGGGCGGGCGTTGAAAGTGACGAGCGCAAACGCCGCGATTGCGGCCAGCGCAGCGGCAAGGATGAGGCGCCGGACGGTGAATTTTGCCATCGTCAGCGTCCGCACAGCATGCCGTCGTCCTGGACGGCAGGCGTCAGGGTCGGCGAGGCGCCGGCGTATTGGTTGACCGCGCACAGCCCGGCACTCGCTGCACAATTGGCGGCAAAGGTCCAGGGCGGCGTGTTGGACTTGGTGATGCCGACCTTGCCGCCGGTCGAGGTGATGATCGCGGTGTCGCCGGGTTGGGTGAGCTGCAGGCATTGGCCGCTTCTCGTGCAGACGCTGGCCGCGCCGTCCTGAAGCACGACCACGGAGCGTCCGCGCTGCGAGAGGATGTCGAGCGTGGTGCCGCGTACACCGATGGTCGCGAGCGGGGTCGTGATCTTGTAGGCGGACTTGTCGGAGCTGCCGGTAACGAAGCGGAAGGCGCCGGTGGTCATGCGGATCGCGACGTCGCGATAGCTGTGCTCGTCGTTGAAGACGGTGCGGTCGAGCTTCAGCGTCGCGCTCGGCCCGAGCGACAGATTGGTGCTGTCGGCCATCACGAAACGCGCGGCGCTGTCGGCGCCGGTGCGCACGGTCTCGTCGCGCAGCATGCTGTCGCCGACATTGATCGGCGTCGTGGTCGCAGCGACGCGCACCACCTCGTTCTGGATCACGACGGCTTCGCCGACGCGCGTCTGTGCCAGCGCGGAAGGACCTGCGCACAATGCGGCCGACAACAGAATGGGGAAAAGCCAGAAACGCAGATTCATTTCGCAACCGATCGATATGTCCCTGATCGTACCGGATCGCGCTTGCTTGTGATGTGGCGGAATTATCACAAGCGGCGCGGGACGTGCGTCATGCTTAGTGACAGTTGCGGCAGAATGCGTTCAATGAAAAACGAAGCTTTCACTTTTGTCCGCGGTGACGCAAATTTGCCACGCAAAACAGCCCTTCAGCAGCCGCTTCAATCATCCGCAGTTCCCAAGGTGTCGCGGAGCGCAGTCATTGCTGTCGCGATTTTCCTGGTCGCGCATCTCGCGCTGTTGATCGGTCTGACGACGCCGGAAAAATTCGTCTTCGACGAGGTGCATTACGTGCCGGCGGCGCGGCAGATGCTGGCCCCGGCGATGTCGCAGCCGATGCTCAATCCGATGCATCCGCCGCTGGCCAAGGAGCTGATCGCGATCTCGATGGTGGCCTTCGGCGACAACGCGCTTGGCTGGCGCTATCCCGCGACATTGTTTGGCGCATTGGCGATCGTCGCGATCTATCTATGCGGCCTCGCGCTGTTCTCGGCGCAAGGCCCCGCGATCGCCGCGGCGCTGATCGCGGGGCTGAACCAGATGCTGTACGTGCAGGCGCGCATCGCCATGCTCGACATCTTTGCGCTCGGGTTCGGTCTGCTCGCGACCGCCGCCTTCATGCATGGGTTTCGACGAGAACGGCCGCAGGCGCTGTTCGCGCTCGCGGGCAGCCTGTTCGGCTGTGCTGCTGCCTGCAAATGGAGCGGCCTGTTTCCGATCGGCGTCTGCATCGTCATCGTTGCCGTGGTCCGCTTGATGCAGGGCTGGCGCACGCTGTTCGCCGACGCGAAGCCGGACGACTGGTATCGGCCGGACCTTTGGTCCGGCCTTCGGTTGCATCATGTCGCGCTGTGCTTCGCCATCTTGCCAGCCGTGGCTTATCTCGCCGCCTTCGTTCCGCTCTATGGGGTGTCAGTGCCGGAGCTGGTCGAGGCGCAGCGCCGGATCTTCGCCGACAACACCACGACCGCGATTGCCGGGCACACCTACATGAGTTCATGGCCGTCCTGGCCGCTGCTCGCGCGGCCGGTGTGGTTTCTGTTCGACAAGACCGCGGAGGACAATGTCTCCGCTGTCGTCTTCCTCGGCAATCCGCTGGTATTGTGGCCGGCGCTTCTCGCGCTCGCGCTCGTGCTGCGCGATTTCGTCGTCGAGCGCCGCTGGGATGCGTTTCTGATCGCCGCGTTCTATTTCGGTCCCTGGCTCGCCTGGGCGTTGCTGCCGCGCACGCTGGGCTTCATCTACTATTATCTGCCGGCCGCCACCGCGGCCTCGCTCGCGCTGGTCTATGTGCTGCGCCGGGACGGCCTGCCGCGCTGGCTGCTCTGGGCCTATGTCGGGGTTGCGGCGATCGGCTTTGCGGTCATGCTGCCGATCTCGGCGGCCTTTATCGGCACCTCGATGCGGAGCTTCAACCGGCTGATGCTGTTCCAGAGCTGGATATGACATCGCCGCCTGCCGGGCTGCTGCAGGCGGCGTGTTCGCGCGATGATGACGAGTTATTTCGACGCGGTCTTGGTGTCCATGTTCACGACCTGGACGCGGCGGTTGATCGGGTCGGCGCCGTTGGCTGCGTCCTTCAGCTTGGTCTCGCCGTAGCCGACCGTGACGAGATCGTTGCCGTTGAGGCCGTAGTTCTGCACCAGGTACTTCTTGATGGTGTCGGCGCGCCGTTCGGAGAGGCCTTGATTGTACACTTCGCCGCCGGTCGCGTCGGTGTGGCCGGCGACCACGAAGGTCGAGCCCTTGAGCGCCGGATCGGACAGCGCCTTGCCGAGCGCCTGCACCGACGGCATCGAGGTCTTGGCGATATCGGCCGAGTTGTAGTCGAACTGGATTTCCAGATCGATCTTCGGCTTGGTCGCCGCGAGCTCGGCGATCTGCTCGCGCTCGCCCGTCGAGAGCGACCGGGTCGAGCGATTGCGCACGGTATTCAGGAAGGTCGCTTCCTTGGCCTGTGCGGTCGTATCGGTCTGCGGACCGACGGACAGGCCGCGGGTCGCCGGCTTCGGCTTCAGTGCATCCAGGATCTGGCCAGTGGAGACGTTGTTGTCGCCGGCCAGAGCCAGCCCCGCCGTCATCGACAGGGCGGCGGAGAAAGTAATCGCCTTCAGTCCAAAAAACTTATCAAAACGGGTCATTGTCGTATCCTCGCTGTTACGCCTGTTGGCGATTTGATGCTGCGAGCCTAGAGCAGGTTCAAAGGCCTCGATGTGATCTTCGTCACATTCGAGATTACGGGCGAAGACTCCGATCCGGTTGGATCGTCTGCGGCCTGATTCGCAGCTGGGAACCTCGAAGCTGCACTGCCCCATCGTCGCAAAGGCGACGCCTCGCGGCCGGCCCGCGAACAAGAATTCGTCCAGATGGCCGCCTAGCACGTTTCGATCACTCGACATTTTGTTGGTGAGAGGGGCTGAGTTCCATCCAGTGCTGAGGCCGCGCGACTATCAACGTGACAACCAGTCTCATCGCAGCGGCCCGCCGGATCGGACGGTGTTCGTGAGCTCAATGCCGATCTATATCGGCGCAGCGATGATCGCGGTGGCGATTCTGCTTTCGACGCTGATCGCGGGGCTGACCTCCCGCTATGTCGGGCTGGAAGCGCCGACCGAGGAAAATATGTGGCTGGTCGACCGGCTCACCGGCGAGGTCTATCGCTGCCAGTCCGAGGGACGCGGCAAGGCCTCCTGTGAGCCAGATGTCGCGACCGGTAGCGTCGGGGAGCGCCCAAAAGCCGCACGCTGATGATGCGCTGGCGCTGCGGCGCAGCAAGGAAAATGTCTTCTCCTTGATAAATTTGTCGCTGAAGAATGTCCGTGCGTGGCCGGCATCAAGCCGGCTTCCTTTCTTGAGGAGAAAATTTGATGAAGACCCTGTTGCTTGCGACGGCATTCGTGGCACTCGCTCTGACTCCCGCGTCGGCTGCCAAGATGGCGTGCACCAGTGCAAACATGGCAAAGGTCGTTGCCGGGATGGGTGGCGAAGACACGCCGGGCAAGATCGCAGCGAGGAAGTCGATGGCCTCGGCCAATTCTGACATGAGCAAAGGCAACATGCGCGGCGCCTGCAAGCACTATCTGAACGCCGAGAAGGCGATGGCGATGAAGTAATCTCCGCCGTCTCACACATGGCCGCGCTGGCAGCAGATGGCAGCGCGGCTTTTTCGTTCCCGCTTCTTTGCCTTGGCGCGAATCTCGCTACATTGCATTCTGCAATGTCACGCACGCCCAAACCCCATCCCCTCACCACGAAACAGGCCCGGCAGATCTGGCTGCACGCCCAGCGGCTGGATCAGCGCACCCCGTTCGGCCAGGGAGCACAGGCCGTCGCGGATGCGGTCGCTCATCTCGGCTATGTGCAGATCGACACCATCCACGTCATCGAACGCTGCCATCATCACATCCTGTTCAGCCGGATCCCGTCCTATCGCCGGGCCGATCTGCGTCATGCCCAGAGCATCGACAAAAGCGTGTTCGAGTATTGGACCCATGCGCTCTCCTACGTGCCGACCGGCGACTTCCGCATGTTCCTGCCGGCGATGCGCGAGCATCGGCGCGAGGGGCACAGATGGTTCGCCTCGGTGAAGCCCGCCGACATGCGCAAGGTGATGCGGCTGCTGCGGGCCGGTCCGCTGACGATCCGCGACATCGAGGATGACGTGCTCGTCGAGAAGGAACACCTGTGGCAGAGCCGCAAGCCCTCCAAGCGGGCGTTGCAGCTGGCCTTCTATACCGGCGCCGTCACCGTCAGCGAACGGCAGGGCATGCTCAAGACCTACGAGTTGATGGCGCGCCATTTCGGCTGGGACAGGCTGCCGAGGCCAGCCTCGGCAAGGGAGATCACGACCTATCTGCTCGACCGCGCATTGCGCTCGCAAGGCGTGGTGAGCCTCGATTCGATCTGCCACCTCGACGCGCCGCGCAAGAAGGCGGTGGCCGGTCTGATTGCCTCCCGCGTCCGCCGCGGCGAGCTCGTGCCCGTTGCGATCGACGGCGCCGGCAAGCAGGAGCATTGGGCCGCGCCCGCCGTGCTCGAGCCGAACAGTGAGGCGGTCTCGCCCGATCTGGTCCACATCCTCTCGCCGTTCGATCCGCTGATCATCCAGCGCAAGCGCACCAATCTCTTCTTCGGCTACAACCATCTGTTCGAGGCCTATGTGCCGAAGGCCAAGCGCAAGCTCGGCTATTTCGCGCTGCCGGTGCTGGTCGGCGACGAGATCGTCGCCGCGCTCGATCTGAAGACCGACCGGCAGGCCAAGAAGCTCTTGATGCAGAAATGGACCTGGGTCGGGCAGGGGAAGAAGTCCGCGGGCCGCAAGGAGTTGAAGCAGGGGATCGAGGAGGAGCTCGATCGGTTCGAGCGGTTTCAGCTCGCGGAGTGAGGCTTGGCATCGGTCTCGTAGGGTGGGCAAAGGCGCGTTAGCGCCGTGCCCACCATCTGCTTGTGGTGGGCGCGTTTCGCTTTGCCCACCACACGAGAGCGTGCGTCGTGGCGAGCCGATCGATCCAGATGCCGAACGCAATCCCCACAGCATACGCCACCAGATTCCACAGCGAGAAGATGCGCCCCAGCAGCAGCGCGCCGGCCGTCGTCAGCCGGAACGCATCGAGCCATGGCGTGTGCACCAGCCGGGAGAATTCGACCGCCGCCGCGATCGCTACCGCAATCGCCGCGATCTGCGCACGCGTCAGTCGTGGCAGCAAAGCTCCGACCAGCAGAAGCACCATGGTCGCCCATAGCAGCGAGCCGCCATACTTCACCACGAACGCAGGCAGCCCGAGCGGAAAGCCGTACCAGCGCAAGGAAAGTCCGCAGGCGATGACGATCAGGGCGAGAGCGGCGCGGATCATCGCCTTCTGCATCGGCGCAATGGCTTGATCCGGCTGCGTCCCGTGCATTGCTCGCTCCATTGACTCTTTGCCCGCGATGCTGAAAACGGCCGCTGACCCGAAAAAAAGCAACAACCCCGGGAAGATGACATGAGCCAGACCACCTATGCCGGTTCCGCCGGAGCCATCAAGTCGGAGATCGAAACCTCGACCATTCGCGCCATCTCCTGGCGCCTGATTCCCTTCCTGGTGCTGGCCTACTTCTTCTCCTATCTCGACCGCGTCAATCTCGGCTTCGCAGCTCTGACCATGAATGCCGACCTGAAGTTCACGCCGTTGATCTTCTCCTGGGGCGCCGGCATCTTCTTCATCGGCTATTTCATCTTCGAGGTGCCGAGCAATCTGGCGCTGGAGAAATTCGGCGCCAGCCGCTGGATTGCCCGCATCATGGTGACTTGGGGCATCATCTCGGCGCTGATGGCGATGGTCAGCGGCGTGACCAGCTTCTACGTCCTGCGCTTCCTGCTCGGCGTCGCCGAGGCCGGCTTCTTCCCCGGCATCATCCTCTATCTCACCTACTGGTATCCGGCCGAATATCGCGCCCGCTTCCTGGCGGCCTTCGCCATCGCGGTGCCGGTCTCGACCGTGATCGGTGCGCCGATCTCAGGCCTGCTGCTCGGGCTCGACGGCTGGATGGGCCTGAAGGGCTGGCAGTGGCTGTTCATCATCGAGGGCATCCCCTCCGTGCTGCTCGGCATCGTCACCTGGTTCTATCTCACCGACAGGCCGGAGAAGGCGGACTGGCTCTCGGCCGAGCAAAAGGCCTGGCTCAAGGCGAAGCTCGATTCGGAGATTGCTGCCAAGCAGGCGGTGAAGCATGTCTCGCTCGGCGAAGCGCTGTCCTCGCCCAAGGTGATTGCGCTCAGCCTGATCTATTTCGGCTTCGTCGGGGCGCTCTACGGCATGCAGTTCTGGCTGCCGCAGATCGTCAAGGCGTTCGGGCTGACCAACACCCAGACCGGCTTCGTCACTGCGATTCCCTATCTGTTCGGCACCATCGCCATGATCCTGTGGGCGCGGCACTCCGATGCGACGCGCGAACGCGTCATGCATGTCGGCGCGCCGCTGCTGCTGACGGCGGTCGCACTCGGCGTGTCCTCCTCTCTCACCGATCCCGCCCTGACGATGGTGGTGCTGACGATCGCGGCCATTGGCGTGTTCTGCTGCTTCGGCGTGTTCTGGACCCTGCCGACCGCTTGGCTCTCAGGCACCGCGGCCGCTGGCGCCATCGCCCTGATCAACTCGATCGGCAACCTTGCCGGCTTCGGCGGGCCGTATCTGATCGGCTGGGTCAAGGAAGCCACGGGCCAGACCTCGACCGGCCTGCTCGTGCTCGCCCTGCTGCCGCTGCTTGCCGGTATTTTGGTCTTCGTCGGCGGCCACGACAGCAAGCACGAGTTCGCCGGGCAGGAGCGGGTAGGGCATTAGTCTTGTAGGGTGGGCAAGGCGCGCCCTTGCGCGCTGTGCCCACCATCTTCCCTACGCTGGCCAGGTTGGTGGGCACGCTGCCGCTTTGCCTACCCTACAATAGCACCCTTAGAGCCCCGCCATTCCCATCCTCACCATCTCTTAACGATCACGGATTTCTGATGACTGACGATTATTGACTTTCATCAGTGATAAGTCGATATTCCTCTCATTCGAGATGCAGGAGTGTCCTTCGATGTTCGTCCGGTCGGTTTTATCGAGCTATTCCAGGCTGTTGGCAGGGGTGTCGCTGGCCCTGATGGCCGCGACCCTGGCCGGGTGCAATGACACCGTCGCTGAGAAGGCCGAGCCGCCGCGGCCGGTTCTGGTCGCAACCGCGCATTATGATGCCGAGACGCCGGAGCGGAGCTTCGTCGGCACCATCAGGCCCCGGATCGAGAGTGATCTCGGCTTCCGCGTCGCCGGCAAGGTTGCCAAGCGCCTCGTGGAAGTCGGGCAGACCGTCGAAATCGGCCAGCCGCTCGCCACCCTCGACGAGGTCGATTTGAAGCTCCAGGCCGAGCAGGCGGTTGCCGAACAGACAGCTGCGACCGGCGTGCTGGCCCAAGCTGCCGCTGCCGAGCAGCGCGCCAAGGATTTGAAGGCCAAGGGCTGGACGACGGACGCGCAGATGGATTCGAGCCGCGCCGCGGCGGACGAAGCCCGCGCCCGCCTGAACCGCGCCGAGCGCTCGGTCGAACTGACCAAGAATTCCCTTTCCTACGCGACGCTCGTTGCCGATGCCCGTGGCGTCGTCACCGCAACGCTGATCGAGCCCGGCCAGGTGGTCGCCGCGGGCCAGGCTTCGATCCGTGTCGCCCGCTTTGCCGAGAAGGAAGCGGTCGTCGCGATCCCTGAGACGCTGGTCGGACGTGCCAAGTCGGGCGCCGCCAGCGTCACTCTTTGGTCCGAGCCGGGCAAGAAGTACACGGCCAAGCTGCGCGAGATCGCGCCGACGGCCGATCCGGCCACGCGCACCTATCTTGCGAAATTCTCGCTGCCCGAGGCCGACGACAAGGTCTCGCTCGGCATGACCGCGACGCTGACGCTGTCGGATGCCGCGACCGAGCGCGTCGCGCGACTGCCACTGTCGGCGCTGTTCAACGAAGGCGGCAAGCCGTCCTTTTACGTCGTCGACGACAACGGCGCGCTCACCTTGAAGCCGGTGACGGTGAAGTCCTACGAGAGCAACGACGTCGTCATCACCGGCGGCGTCGAAGAGGGCGCCAAGATCGTTGCCCTCGGTGTGCAGAAGCTCGATCCGGGCCAGAGGGTGCGGGTCGTGTCGTCACTGACTTTCTAAGTTCGTTTACGAGTTCCTCGTTGCAAGGCGAGTTTCGGCCCCGGCGCAAATGCTTGGGCTGAAGCGGCGAAGCGATCCAGAACCTGCCCAGCCCCCTGGATTGCTTCGCTGCCTCGCGATGATGGGTTGAACAGAGTGGCTGTCGTGTCTTTGGCAATTGGATCGTCTTTTCGGAGAGAGCGATGAAGCGCTTCAACCTTTCGGCCTGGGCCGTCAGCCATCCGACGCTGGTTCTCTTCCTCATGATCATTCTCGGCGTCGCCGGCTTCTTCTCCTATGAGAAGCTCGGACGCGCCGAGGATCCGTTCTTCACGGTGAAGGTGGTCAACGTCTCCGTGATCTGGCCGGGCGCGACCGCGCAGGAGATGCAGACCCAGGTCGCCGATCCCATCGAGAAGAAGATCCAGGAGCTGCCCTATTTCGAGAAGGTGCAGACCTATTCCAAGCCCGCCTTCACCGCGCTCCAGGTCACCTTCCGCGACAACACGCCGCCGAAGGAGGTGCCTTATCTCTTCTATCTGCTGCGCAAGAAGCTGGTCGACGTGCAGGGCCAGCTGCCGTCGGGCATTCTGGGACCTGTCGTCAACGACGAGTTCTCCGACGTCGATTCCATCCTCTACATGATGACCGGCGACGGCGCCGATTACGCCCAGCTCAAGAAGGTCTCGGAAGGCTTCCGTCAGCGCCTGCTCAAGGTGCCTGGCGTGACCAAGGTCGACGTCTACGGCAACCAGGACGAGCGCATCTTCGTCGAGTTCAGCCATGCCAAGCTCGCCACCCTCGGCATCACGC
The DNA here is from genome assembly GCF_056429085.1 of Bradyrhizobium sp. CFUWI. Classification (NCBI taxonomy): domain Bacteria; kingdom Pseudomonadati; phylum Pseudomonadota; class Alphaproteobacteria; order Hyphomicrobiales; family Nitrobacteraceae; genus Bradyrhizobium; species Bradyrhizobium sp. CFUWI. Next base: position 148,347 of record NZ_JBWJZE010000004.1, on the reverse strand, counting down.
CGCAGGCGCTGTTCGATTCGCTCGCCAAGCAGAACAACGTGACGCCGGCCGGCACGGTTGAGACCTCCTCGCAGCGCGTGCCGCTGCGTGTCACCGGCGCGCTCGACGGCGTCAAGGCGGTTGCCGAGACGCCGGTCGAGAGCAATGGCCGCGTGTTCCGCCTGGGTGATATCGCCACCGTCACGCATGGCTACGTCGATCCGCCGAGCTTCGTCGTCCGCCAGGAAGGCAAGGCGGCGATCGGCGTCGGCGTCGTCACCGCCAAGGGCGCCAATATCCTCGAGCTCGGCAAGGAGGTCGAGAAGGCGACGGCTGACTTCATGAAGGCGGTGCCGCAGGGCATCGACGTCAAGCTGATCGCCGACCAGCCCAAGGTGGTCGAGCACGCCGTCGGCGAGTTCGTGCACTCCTTCATGGAAGCGCTCGTCATCGTGCTGTTCGTCTCGTTCCTGGCGCTCGGCTGGCGCACCGGCATCGTGGTCGCGCTGTCGGTGCCCTTGGTGCTCGGCATCGTCTTCATCGTCATGAACACGATGTCGCTCGACCTGCATCGCATCACGCTCGGCGCGCTGATCATCGCGCTCGGTCTGCTCGTCGACGACGCCATCATCGCGGTCGAGATGATGGTGGTGAAGATGGAGCAGGGCTGGGACCGCATGCGTGCGGCGTCCTTTGCCTGGGAATCAACTGCGTTTCCGATGCTCACGGGAACGCTGGTCACGGCCGCTGGCTTCCTCCCCATCGGCTTTGCCAATTCCGCGGTCGGCGAATATGCCGGCAGCATCTTCTGGATCGTGGCGATCGCGCTGGTCGCCTCCTGGTTCGTCGCGGTGATCTTCACGCCCTATATCGGCGTCATGTTGCTGCCTGACATGAAGGCGCACCACAACCACGATCCGCACGCGGTCTACGAGACCCGCATGTACCGCGGCCTGCGCGCCATGGTGCAATGGTGCGTCAACCACCGCATCACCGTGGTGGCCGCGACCGTCGGCGTCTTCATCGCCTCGATCGTCGGGTTCGGCCAGGTCCAGCAGCAATTCTTCCCCCTGTCGGAGCGGCCCGAGCTGTTCCTCCAGCTCCGCCTGCCCGAGGGCACCGCCTTCAACGTCACCGAAAAAACGGTGAAGAAGGCCGAGACGCTGCTCAAGGACGACAAGGACATCGAGACCTATACGTCCTATGTCGGCCAGGGCTCGCCGCGTTTCTGGCTCGGCCTCAATCCGCAGCTGCCGAACGAGGCGTTTGCCGAGATCGTCATCGTCGCCAAGGGGGTCGAGGCGCGCGAGCGCATCAAGGCCAAGATCGAGAACGCGGTCGCCGACGGCATGCTGACCGAGGCGCGCGTCCGCGTCGACCGCTTCAATTTCGGTCCTCCGGTCGGCTTCCCCGTCCAGTTCCGCGTGATCGGGCCCGACGCCAATACGGTGCGCGAGATCGCCTATCAGGTCCGCGACGTCATGCGGCAGAACAAGAGCGTCAAGGACGTCCAGCTCGACTGGAACGAGCAGTCGCCTTACCTCAAGCTCGTCGTCGACCAGGACCGCGCCCGTGCCATGGGCCTGACGCCGCAGGACGTTTCACAGGCGCTGGCGATGCTGATCTCCGGCGCGCAGGTCACGACCATCCGCGACGGCATCGAGAAGGTGGCCGTGGTCGCCCGCGCCGTCTCGTCCGAGCGTCTCGACCTCGGCTCAGTCGGCGATCTCACCATCACCTCGCGGAACGGCGTCGCTGTGCCGCTCCAGCAGATTGCCAAGATCGAGTACGCCCACGAGGACCCGATCATGTGGCGGCGCAACCGCGACATGGCCATCACCGTGCGCTCCGACGTCGTCGATGGCGTGCAGGCCCCTGATGTCACCAGCCAGATCACGCCGAAGCTCAAGCCGATCATTGACCACCTCGAGCCGGCCTACCGCATCGAGGCGGGCGGCGCGTTCGAGGAATCCGCCAAGGGCAACGCCTCGATCTTCATCCTCTTCCCGGTGATGGTCATGGTGATGCTGACGCTGCTGATGATCCAGCTGCAGAGCTTCTCGCGCCTGATCCTGGTGTTCCTGACCGCGCCGCTCGGCATCGTCGGCGCCTCGCTCGGCCTCAACGTCGCCAACGCCCCGTTCGGCTTCGTGGCGCTGCTCGGCCTGATCGCGCTCGCCGGCATGATCATGCGCAACACCGTCATCCTGGTCGACCAGATCGAGACCGACGTCTCCCACGGCCTGACCCGGCGCGAGGCGATCGTGGAGGCCACCGTCCGCCGCGCCCGTCCGGTGGTGCTGACGGCGCTCGCCGCCATCCTCGCCATGATCCCGCTGTCGCGCTCGGCGTTCTGGGGCCCGATGGCGATCACCATCATGGGCGGCCTGTTCGTTGCGACCTTCCTCACCCTCTTGTACCTGCCGGGCCTCTATGCGCTGTGGTTCAGGAAGAGCCTGGACGAGGCGGGTAACCCCGAGCAGCCTGCCGCGCCGCAACATGGCAGCGATGACCATCCAGCAATTCCGCTTGCTGAAGCGGCTGAATAAGTGAGATGAAGTGCTGATCGATGAGTCCTGACTGATGGCCCTTATTTCGGAACATATCGAAGGCGACACCCGGGATCGTATCCTCGAGGTGGCTGAGCGGCTGTTCCGCCAGATCGGCTACCAGAAGACCACGGTCGGCGACATCGCCAAGGAGCTCAGGATGAGCCCCGCCAACGTGTATCGCTTCTTCGAATCGAAGAAGGCGATCCATCAGGCGGTGGCCCGCTCGCTCATGGGCGAGGTCGAGCTCGAGGCGCAGCGGATCGTGGCAAGGCCGGGCCCGGTGCCGGAGCGCTTCCGCGAGCTGCTCACCACCATCCATCGCATGAACACCGAGCGCTATGTCGGCGACAACAAGCTGCACGAGATGGTCGAGATCGCGATGCAGGAGGATTGGGAGGTCTGCGTCAATCATATGGAGTGTATCGCCGGCGTGGTCGGCCAGATGATCGCGCAAGGCGTCGCCTCCGGCGAGTTCGAGGCTCCCGACCTCCAGCTGGCCTCGCTGTGCGCCTGCACCGCGATGATGCGGTTCTTCCACCCCCAGATGATCGCCCAGTGCGCCACCAAGCCGGGCCCGACCATCGACCAGATGATCGATTTCGTCATCGCGGGTCTGTCGCCGCGCCACTGACGAGGCGGCGGGTTTCCTTCTATAAGCAGCCGGCCGCCCCGGGCTGACCGGCTGGAGGCGGACAGGACGGACCAACAAACTCCGTCATTGCGAGCGCAGCGAAGCAATCCAGACTGTCTCCGCGGAGGGATTCTGGATTGCTTCGCTGCGCTCGCAATGACGAAAAGGAAGCACCCGCGTGACCGACAAAGACCTTTATTTCTACGAGCCCTCCAAGGGCCACGGCCTCAAGCACGATCCCTTCAACGCCATCATCGCGCCGCGGCCGATCGGCTGGATCTCCTCTCGCGATAGCAAGGGCCACGTCAACCTCGCGCCCTACAGCTTCTTCAACGCCTTCTGCTACGTGCCGCCGATCATCGGCTTCTCCTCCACCAACTGGAAGGACACGGTGTCGAACATGGAGCAGACCCGCGAGTTCGTCTGGAATCTCACCACGATGGACCTCGCCAAGCACATGAACGCGACCGCCGCGCATGTCGCGCCCGAGGTCGACGAGTTCAAGCTTGCGGGGCTCACCGCCGTGCCCGGCAAGCTCGTCAACGTGCCGCGCGTCGGCGAAAGTCCGGTCGCCTTCGAATGCAAGGTGTCGGACATCGTCCGCCTCAAGGGCGCCGATGGCAAAGAGGCCGACGCCTGGCTGACGTTAGGGGAGGTCGTCGCCGTGCACATCGACAAGGCCATGATCAAGGACGGCGTCTACCAGACCGCCGCTGCTCGCCCGATCGTCCGCGCCGGCCGCCGCGGCGATTATTTCGAGATCAAGCAGGAAAACATGTTCGAGATGATCCGGCCAGATTAGGCCGGCGCTTCTCTCTCCACATGTCATTCCGGGCGACGCGTAGCGTCGAGCCCGGAATCCATTCATCCGCCGACGCTGCCGCACGATGGATTCCGGGCTCACGCTTCGCGTGCCCCGGAATGACATCTCCCCATTGCCCCTCCCGGAACCGCCCCAGTACCCCGGTCGTTATGGTCCGGGGCCGCCCGGCCGCGTCAATATCGCAGCCGAAGTCTTCACATCCGCCACCCACTTTCCGCTAAAATACCCGCGAAACGCGCCGATGCATGAGGTCAGCCATGAGCTTCCGCCGCGACACCCTGACAAAGCCGATCTTCTCCTGGGCGCGCGGCGTGCTGCCGGCGATGTCCGACACCGAGCGCGAGGCGCTGGAGGCGGGCGATGTCTGGTGGGACGCCGATCTCTTCACCGGCGATCCCGATTGGTCGAAGCTGCTGAAAATTGCGCCAGCCAAATTGACCGAGGAGGAGCGGGCCTTTCTCAACGGACCCGTCGACGAGCTCTGCGCCATGCTCGACGAGTGGAAGATCTTTTGGGAATGGCGGGACCTGCCGCAGGACGTCTGGCACTTCGTCAAGCGCGAGAAATTCTTCGGCATGATCATCCCGAAGGAGTTCGGTGGCCTCGGCTTCTCCCCCTATGCCCATTCCGAGGTGGTGCGCAAGATCTCGACCCGCTCGATCGCAGCCGCGGTCACGGTGATGGTGCCGAACTCGCTCGGCCCCGGCGAGCTCCTGATGCGCTTTGGCACCACAGAGCAGCAGGAGCGCTGGCTGCCGCGGCTTGCCGACGGCCGCGACATTCCCTGCTTCGGCCTCACCAGTCCGGAAGCAGGCTCCGATGCCGCCTCGATGGTCGACAGCGGCATCATCTGTAAGGGCGAGTTCGAGGGCCGCGAGGTCGTCGGGCTCAGGCTCAACTGGCACAAGCGCTACATCACGCTCGGCCCGGTCGCGACGCTGCTCGGCCTTGCCTTCAAGGCCTTTGATCCTGATCATCTCGTCGGCCCTCAGGAAGAGCTCGGCATCACCGTCGCGCTGATCCCGACCGATCTGCCCGGCGTCGAGATCGGCCAGCGCCATCTGCCGTCGATGCAGGTGTTCCAGAACGGCCCAAACCGGGGCCGCGACGTTTTCATTCCGCTCGACTATGTCATCGGCGGCAAGGAGCGGCTCGGGCAGGGCTGGAAGATGCTGATGACCGCGCTTGCCGCCGGCCGCGGCATCTCGCTGCCGTCGCTCTCTGCCGCGGGGGCCGCCTATGCAGCGCGCACCTCCGGCGCCTACGCCCGCATCCGCGAGCAGTTCGGCATCTCCATTTCGAAATTCGAAGGCGTCGAAGAGCCGCTCGCGCGCATCGTCGCGACCGCCTACCAACTCGATGCGGCGCGCCGGCTGACCTGCGCGGCGCTGAATGCCGGCGTCCATCCCGCTGTCATCTCCGGCATCATGAAGCTGCATGCGACCGAACGGATGCGCACCGCCATCGACGATGCCATGGACATCCACGGCGGCAAGGCCGTGATCGACGGCCCGCAAAACTATCTCGGCAATCTGCACCGCGCCGTTCCGGTCGGGATTACGGTCGAGGGTGCCAACATCCTGACGCGCAATCTCATCGTGTTCGGGCAGGGCGCGATCCGCGCGCATCCCTATCTGCTCGACGAGATGAATGCACTCGCCGATACCGACCGCGAGCGTGGTCTCACCGCGTTCGACAAAGCCTTCTGGAAGCATGTCGGCCACAATTTTCAGACGCTGTTTCGTGCTTTCGGCCGGAGCTGGACGTTTGGCGCCTTCGCGCTTGCGCCGGATGCGGGCGACGCCACGCCGTTCTATCGGCAGCTCTCGCGCTATTCGGCGGCGTTTGCGCTCTGCGCCGATATGGCGCTGCTGACGCTCGGCGGCGCGCTCAAGCGCAAGGAGATGCTGTCGGCGCGCTTCGGGGACATCCTGTCCGAGCTGTATCTGCTCTCCGCGGCGCTGAAGCGCTGGCAGGATGAGGGCCGGCAGAAGGAGGACTTTGCCGCGCTGGAATGGTGCATGGCGAGCGGCTTCAGGACGATCGAGAACCGGCTCGCCGAAATCCTCGCCAATCTGCCCAACCGCTTCGTCGCAATGTTTCTCAAGCTCGTGGTCCAGCCGTTCGGCGCCCGCGTGCTCGGCCCGTCCGACCGCGTCGTGCATCAGTGCGCCAGCATCGTGCTGGAGCCCTCTGCCGCGCGCGACCGCCTCACGCCGGATCTGGCTCATGTCGATGACGACGGCGGCTTTGCCCGGCTGGAGCGTGCTTTCAAATTGGTCACCGGCACTGAGGCTATCGCCAAGCGCATGCGAGCCGCGCATATCCGCGACTGGAAGGATGCCGTCGCCAAGGGCGTGATCACGCAGGCCGAGGGCGAGCAACTGGCCGCTGCTCATGAAGCCGTCACAAAAGTGATCGAAGTCGACGATTTTGCGCCGGAGGCGCTGTCGCCGATTTACAAGAAAACCGTCAATGTGCATCAGTTCTTCCAGGAACTCGGTGAACAGAGGGCGGCGGGCTGATGGCACGACCGGTATTCATTATCGACGGCAGCCGGACGCCGTTCCTGAAGGCGCGCTCGGGGCCCGGACCGTTCACGCCGGTCGATCTCGCCGTGCAATGCGGCCGGCCGCTGCTGGCGCGTCAGCCGTTTGCGCCCGATAGCTTCGACCAGGTCATTCTCGGCTGCGTCAACGTCATCGCCGACGAGATGAACCCGGCGCGCGTCGCGGCACTCCGGCTCGGCATGGGCGAGGACATGGTCGCCTTCACCGTGCAGATCAATTGCGGCTCGGGCATGCAGTCGATCGACACCGCCTACCGCTACATTCGCGAAGGCCATGCCGACATGATCCTCGCCGGCGGGACCGAGGCGCTGAGCCACGCGCCGCTGGTCTGGCCCAATTCCGGTGTGCGCTGGTTCGCCGGCCTTGCCACCGCCAGGGGCGTCGCCGCGAAGCTCGCCGCGGCCTTCAGGCTCCGCCCGCGCGATCTCAAGCCGATCATCGGCCTGGAGCGCGGGCTGACCGATCCGATCACCGATCTGAACATGGGCCAGACCGCCGAGGTCGTCGGCCATCTCTTCGGCATTACGCGCGCACAATCCGATGCCTATGCAGCCGAGAGCCATCGCCGGCTCGCGCATGCGCAGGGTGCTGGGCTTCTCAAGGGCGAGGTCGAGACAGCGTTCGCGCGCGACGGCAAGTTCTTCGACCATGACGATGGCGTGCGGCCGGACTCCACGACGGAGACGCTCGCGAAACTCCGGCCGGTGTTCGAGCGGCCGTGGGGCCAGGTCACGGCCGGCAATTCCTCGCAGATCACTGACGGCGCCTCCTGGGTGATCCTCGCCTCCGACGCGGCGGTGGCAAAGTACAAGCTCACGCCGAAAGCCGCGATCGTCGACAGCCATTGGGCCGCGCTCGATCCTGGCATCATGGGGCTCGGTCCGGTGATGTCAGTGACGCCGCTGCTGCAACGCAATGGCCTCACCATCAAGGATGTCGAGACCTGGGAGCTCAACGAGGCCTTCGCCACCCAGGTGCTCGGCTGTCTCGCGGCCTGGAACGACGATAAATTCTGCCGCGAGATCCTCGGACTCGACGGCGCGGCCGGTGAGATCGACCGCGACAAGCTCAACGTCGATGGCGGGGCGATCTCGCTCGGTCATCCCGTCGGCACGTCCGGCAACCGCATCGTGCTGCATCTCGTCAACGCGATGAAGCGGCTTGGTACGCGGCGCGGCGTCGCCACCGAATGCATCGGTGGTGGGCTCGGCGGCGCCATGCTGATCGAGGCGGTGTGACCATGGATTCCAAGATCATGACCGCACTCGCGGGTCGCGTCCTGACGCTCGGGCCCCAGCCCGCGCCGGACAGCCCGTACAAGCACTTCAAGCTGACGCGCGACGCCGACGGCGTCGCCTGGCTGCTGTTCGACCGCACTGACGCAAGTGCCAACACGCTGTCCTCCGACGTCATGGAGGAGTTCGACGCGGTGCTCGCGGCGATCGAGACCGAGCGTCCGGCCGGCCTCGTGATCCGCTCCGCAAAATCGTCGGGCTTCATTGCCGGCGCCGACGTCAACGAATTCCGCGGTGCCTCCGACCCCGGCATGGTGGAGACCCGTATCCGCGCCGCGCACGCTGTGGTCGATCATCTGGAGGCATTGAAGCTGCCGACGGTCGCGGTGATCCACGGCTTCTGCCTCGGCGGGGGGCTCGAGGTTGCGCTGGCCTGCCAATCGCGCATCGCGATCGACGGCGCGCGATTCGGCTTCCCGGAGGTGATGCTCGGTCTGCACCCCGGCCTCGGCGGCACCGCGCGGTTCACGGCGCTGGTCAATCCGACCCAATCGATGGCCTTGATGCTGACCGGCCGCACCATCGATGCGCGCCGCGCCAAGTCGCTCGGCCTCGTCGACGCCGTCACGCAGGAGCGTCATGTCTCGGGCGCGGTGAAGGGTGCGCTGTTCGGACGCCTGAAGCGCGCGCGTCCGGGTCTTCTGACGCGCGCCGCCAAACTCGGCCCAGTGCGCGGGCTCCTGGCAAAGCGCATGCGCTCCGAGGCGGCAAAGGCCGCGTCCAGCGAGCACTATCCCGCGCCTTACGCACTGATCGACCTCTGGGAGAGCCATGGCGGCAGCAAGGCCGCGATGCTGAAGGCAGAGCAGGCGTCCTTCGCCAGACTGATGGTGACGCCGACCGCGCAGAACCTGATCCGCGTGTTCTTCCTGCGCGAGCAGATGAAGAAGGCGGCAGGCTCCGGCAACACCATCAAGCATGTCCACGTCATCGGCGCCGGCGCCATGGGCGGCGATATCGCGGCTTGGGTAGCCGGGCAGGGGCTACGCGTCTCGCTCGCCGACATGAAGGCCGAGCCGATCGCGGGCGCGGTGAAGCGCGCCGCCGAGCTTTACGGCAAGATCATCCGCAAGCCGATTGAGGTACGCGACGCACTCGATCGGCTCATCCCCGACATGGACGGGGAGGGCGTCCGCAACGCCGATCTCATCATCGAGGCGGTCCCGGAAAAGCTCGAGCTCAAGCAGAAGGTCTATGCGGGGCTCGAGCCGCGGATGAAGCCGAGTGCGATCCTTGCCACCAACACGTCGAGCATTCCGCTTCAGGACCTGCGTCCCACACTGGCGCGGCCGGAGCGGCTGGTCGGCTTGCACTTCTTCAATCCGGTGTCGCGGCTGCAATTGGTCGAAGTCGTCAGTCACGACGGCAACGACGCGCAGGTATTGAAGGACGCGCTTGCCTTCGTCGGTGCGATCGACCGCCTGCCGTTGCCTGTGAAGAGCTCGCCCGGCTTCCTCGTTAACCGGGCGCTGACGCCTTACATGCTGGAAGCCATGGTGATGCTGGACGAGAAGATCGACCAGCGCCTGATCGACGCCGCGGCCGAGCAGTTCGGCATGCCGATGGGACCGATCGAGCTCGCCGACCAGGTCGGGCTCGACATCTGCCTCGACGTCGGCGACATGCTGCGCACCAAGTTCGGCGATCTCTTGCCGCCGACGCCGGCCTGGCTGCGCGACAAGGTCGCCAGGGGCGAGCTCGGCCGCAAGACCGGCAAGGGCTTCTACACCTGGAAGGATGGCAAGGCGGAAAAGGCGCCGCTCCCCGAGACCGGTCCGCGCGTCACCGACCAGATGATCGACCGCCTGGTGCTGCCGATGTCCAACGTCTGCGTTGCTGCGCTTCGCGAAGGCATCGTCGACGACGCCGACGCGGTCGACGGTGCCATGATCTTCGGCACGGGTTATGCACCGTTCCGTGGCGGTCCGCTGAACTATGCGCGCACCCGTGGTGTGGAGAATGTCGTATCCACCTTGCGCGGGCTCGCCGAAAGGTTCGGCCAGCGGTTCGCGCCCGATCCGGGCTGGGACAGTTTCAAGTGAGAGAGACATGAACGAACAGGCGAATACCGTGCCGCGCGGCGATCTCTGCATCCGCACGCTGGCGATGCCGGCCGACACCAATGCCAATGGTGATATCTTCGGCGGCTGGCTGCTGAGCCAGATGGACGTCGGCGGCGGCGTGTTTGCCTCGAAGGTCGCGAAGTCGCGTACCGTGACAGTCGCGATCGAGGCGATGAATTTTCGCAAGGCGGTCTATGTCGGCGATCTCGTCTCGGTCTATGCCAATCTCGTCCGCGTCGGACGAACTTCCCTCACCGTGCATCTGGAAGCCTGGGCGCTGCGTCGCGGCGAGGAGCATCCGTTCCTCGTCACCGACGGCAATTTTACCTATGTCTCGATCGACGAGCACGGCCGTCCGCAAGCGGTCCGCGCGACCGAGACGACGATCGCGACGTAATCGCGCGCGACGCGCTGCCTCATCTCGCGAATGTGTGCCCCGCCGCCAAACGCGGCGCCAGCAGGTCATCTTCGTCGCGGCTTCGCCAAGAACCAGTCAAGAACCAGTCATAAAACGGATGAGGTCCCGGCGTACTCCATTGCGTGTCGATTCGGGGTGGAAACGGCCTCAAATGCCTGGGAACCATTGGGCAGGAGCACCGTTATTTGCCCGCACTGAGGAAACCACGGACCATGCCGGACAGCTACATTATCGAAGTCGATTCGCAGACCGCAGGTATCGTCGTTCGTTCTCAGGGAGGCTACTGCTTCTTCGCCTCATCGCACCGCTTCAACCGTCTCGAAGGCCAGCTCTTTCGCAACGCCCGCGAAGCCGAGCGCGCTGCGCGCAAGCTGGTGAACGGCGACATGAAGGAAGCCGCATAAGCGGCTGCCGGTCGATTCGGGGCGCGCGCAGCGCGAGCCCGGAATCTATCATGCTGCAGAAATTGCCGACCAATGGATTCCGGGCCCGCGCCTTTCGGCGCGTCCCGGAATGACGCCATTCATCACAGCTTCGTTGCCGCCCGCGACAGAAGCTTCCACTCGTCGCCCTGCTTCTGCCAGTTCATCAGGATGTGAAGATTGGTCGACACTTTCTTCCCGTCGGCCGCCATTTCCTGCTCGCCCAGCCAATGGAAGCGCACGATGGCGGCGGGGCCGACGATCTTGATGGTGGGGTCCTTGTATTCGATGGAGAGGAACTTCGACTTGCCGTCGGTGGCGTTGGCGATGAAGGTCGCCTTGTCCTCGACCTTGCCGCTGGAATGGCTGTAACTGAGATCGTCCCAGCACAGCCCCGCGAGCGCCTTCGGGTCGGCCGCGATCTGGGCGAGACGGAAGGCCTCGACCTTTTTTGCCACCGCCTCTTCGTCTGCCGAGGCGGCGAGCGCCGGTGCCGTGAGCGCAAGCGCGGAGACCGCGAGAGCCGAAAGAGCAAGGTCGCGTCGGTTGATCATCGTTTCCTCCTTTTTGATCTTGCAAGGAGTGTTGCAGCCGCGCCCGGCTTTGTCGAGTGGTGCATTGTCGTCATGTCGATGCGTCATTGCGCGTTCGAACCCGTATTGATACGTCTTCCGCATTAATGCGTCGCGGATTTGGGAAAGTAGGGAAATGATCGAGGCAATCGGCAGGGCATTGTTGTTCGACATCGACGGCACGCTCGCCAACACCGACCCGCTGCATCTCAAGGCCTTCAACCAGGTGCTGGGGCCGCGCGGCCATGTGTTCGACCACGCGCGATTCTCCAGGGAGCTGCAGGGTTTCGCCAATGTGTCGATCGGCGACCGCTTTCTGCCCGACGAAACGCCGGCGCGGCGCGCCGCGATTCTCGCCGAGAAAGAAGAGATCTTCCGCACGCTCGTGGTCGGACAGGTCGAACCGTTGCCGGGGCTGTTGGCGCTGCTAGACCGCGCGGACGCGGCCGGCGTTCCCATGGTTGCCGTGACCAATGCGCCGCGTCTCAACGCCGAGCTGCTGCTGTCGGGCCTCGGCATCACCGAGCGGTTCAAGGCGATCGTGATCGGCGACGAGCTGCCCTACGGCAAACCGCATCCGCTGCCCTATCAGGAAGGGTTGCGCTTCGTCGGGGCCAGTGCCGAATCCTCGATTGCGTTCGAGGATTCCCGCTCCGGCGTGCAATCGGCCGCCGCCGCCGGCATTCCGACGATCGGAATCCGGACCAGCCTCAGCCATGACGATCTTGTCGGTGCCGGCGCTGTTGCCTCTGCAAGCGCCTTCGACGACCCGGATCTGCTCGCGCGCCTTGGCGCCGCGATGGCGTGGTGAGCTCCGCCTCATCCGTTAACCGTGATCGGCGCGCGCATTGACCGCAGCTGCGAACCGCCGCACCATGCAGCTTCCTGATTTGAGGCCCTTGCCGTGACCGGACTGACCCATCGCCAAGCCGAAATCCTCAACATCGCGCGCGCCTCGGGCCGCGTCATGGTGGAGGAGCTCGCGCGCCGCTTCGAGGTCTCGGCGCAGACCATCCGGAAGGATCTCAACGATCTCTGCGAGCGCAGATCGCTGACCCGCATCCATGGCGGCGCCATCATCGCCTCCGGCGTCGAGAATCTCGCCTATGAGGCGCGGCGCTTCGTCGCCGCCGACGAGAAGAAGGCGATCGGAGCTGCAGCCGCCTCGCTGATCCCGAACGGCTGCTCGCTCTTCATCAATATCGGCACCACGACGGAGGAGGTCGCGAGCGCGTTGACCTCGCACGAGGATCTCCTCGTCATCACCAACAATCTCAATGTCGCGATGCTGCTCTACCGCCATCCCCGCATCGAGGTGGTCGTGGCCGGCGGCACGGTCCGGCGCGCCGACGGCGCGGTGGTCGGCTCGACCGCGACGCAGCTGATCGGCCAGTTCAAGGTCGACTACGCCATCATCGGCGCGTCCGCGATCGACGAGGAGGGCGCGCTGCTCGACTTCGACTATCGCGAGGTCCAGGTGGCGCAGGCCATCATCGCCAATGCCCGCAGCGTCATGCTGGTCGCCGATTCCACCAAGCTGCGTCGCAGCGCGCCGGTGCGCATCGCCCATATCACGCAGATCCAGACCTTCGTCACCGATCAGGAGCTTCCCGAGCGCCTCGCCACCATCTGCCACAGCAAGGGCATCGAAGTGGTCGCGGCGATGCCGAAGGACGCGGACATCGACGATGCGCCGGCCGACGCCCAGGATGCGGTGCCTGAAGCCGCGCCGGTGGTGCGGCTGCGCTGAGGCTTACGGACTGCTCCATGGGTTAAGCAGTGCCACGCCAGTTGGTTCGAAATCCCCCACATTACGCGTAGCGACGGTCAGGCCGTGAACAAGCGCGGTTGCTGCAATAAGTGAATCGCGCTCAGCCGTCGGGTTGGGAACGTGCAATTGCGCGCAACGCTGCGCCACAGCCGTATCAATCGCCAGGATTCGCCCCTCGAAGTGGACCAGAATGTGATCGTCGATCCAGGCGCGCAGGACGGCACCTTGCGCCGCGTCCTTGCGCTGGATCAGTCGTGCGCCAAGTTCAATTTCAAGGATCGAGATGGCGGATATGAAGAAATTTGCCGCGGGCAGCGCATTGGCCCAAGCGAGGACCTTGCGATCGGCCTTGTCCGGCCGCCTCAGTTCGGAAATGACATTGGTGTCCAGCAGAAACATCAGTCGAGATCGGTGGGCCTGGAGATTCCGCCGGCGATGCGAGGTGGATCGAAATCGAACGCCGCATTCGCTTGTGCCAGAGCTTCGGCGAGGCTCATGTGCCCGCCGCTCAGGCGTAGATAGTCTTCGATTGTCAGCAGGACATGGGCCGGGCGGCCACGATCGGTGATGAAGACAGGCCCCTTCGACGCCGCCTTCTTGGCGCCGCTCGTATCCTGATTGAACTCTCGGCTGGTTAGGGTGGTCACCATCGTCAGCGTCTCATTGGTCGCAGCGCCACATCGCTCGTAAGCATATGTAGATATGTTACTACATGCAAGCTCTTGGCATGGAGAGGGTGCGGGAAAACGGGTTCCGTGCGACTCGATGGAGCCGGGTGCCTTAATATCTGTCGGTTTTGCTGCCGATTTTTACGCCGTCATGCCGTGGAAAAATGTCTGCTTTCGCTTCCTTTCGCTTCTCTTTCATCTTGCTTTCGTTTTCTGGTATGATCTAATCAAAAGCGAAAGTAGCCGCTCGACGGAACGAGCGGTCGCCGGGGGATGCGTCTGTTGGAGCGTATTTTCGATCTCGCCATCATTGGAGGCGGTGTTAACGGCTGCGGCATCGCGCGCGACGCGGTAGGCCGCGGCAATACCGTTTTCCTGTGCGAAATGAACGATTTGGCGAGCGGGACATCGTCCTGGTCGACCAAGCTTGTGCACGGCGGCCTGCGCTATCTCGAATATTACGAGTTTCGCCTGGTCCGGGAGGCGCTGATCGAGCGCGAGGTTCTCTGGGGCATCGCCCCCCACATCATCCGCCCGCTACGTTTCGTTCTGCCGCATCATGCCGGCCTGCGGCCGGCCTGGCTGCTGCGCCTCGGCCTCTTCCTCTACGACCACATTGGCGGCCGCCATCTGTTGCCGGCGACCCGCTCGGTCGATCTCGGGCGTGACGAGGTCGGCAAGCCGCTGATCCCGAATCGCTACAGCCGCGCCTTCGAATATTCGGATTGCTTCGTCGATGACGCCCGTCTCGTCGTGCTCAATGCGCGCGATGCTGCCGACAAGGGCGCCGAGATTCGCACCCGCACCCGCGCCACCGAGATCCGCCAGTCCGGCGGCCTCTGGACCGTCGGCATGGTCAACACGCTGACCGGCGAGCGCTCGCAGATCCAGGCCAAGGCGCTGATCAATGCCGGCGGCCCCTGGGTCGAGGACGTGCTCGGCCGCGGCGCCGGCGTCAACGCCAAGGCCAAGGTGCGCCTGGTGCAAGGCTCGCACATCGTTGTCAGGAAGCTCTACGACCACGACCGCGCCTACATGTTCCAGAATGCCGACGGCCGCATCATCTTCGTGATCCCCTATCAGGATGATTTCACGCTGATCGGCACCACAGACCGCGACTATGACGGCGATCCCGCCAAGGTGAAGGCGACGACCGAGGAGATTCAGTATCTCTGCACGGCGGCGAGCGAATATCTGGCCAAGCCGGTAAGGCCGGATGACGTGGTCTGGACCTATTCCGGCGTGCGCCCGCTCTATGACGACGGTGCCAGCGAAGCCAAGGCCGCGACGCGCGACTATGTGTTCGAGCTCGACACGCCCGGCGGGGTGCCGCTGCTGTCGATCTATGGCGGCAAGATCACGACCTATCGCCGCCTCGCCGAAGAGGCGCTGGAGCGGCTCGCGCCTTACTTGCGCAGCGCGAAGGCGCGCGAGGGCTGGACCGGCAAATGGCCGCTGCCCGGCGGTGACATGAACGTGTCCGATATCGACGGGCTGATCGCCGAGCTCCAGCGTGGCTATCCCTTCCTCAGCCACGAGCATGCGCGGCGGCTCGCGCGCGCCTATGGCACGATGGCCGTCAAGCTGCTCGGCGACGCGAAATCGGCAGCCGATCTCGGCCAGTCCTTTGGCGCGACGCTGACCGAGCGCGAGGTTCGCTACCTCATGGCCAATGAATGGGCCGTGACCGCCGAGGACGTGGTCTGGCGCCGTTCCAAGCTCGGCCTGCGACTATCTGCCGACGAGATCGCCGCGCTTGACGACTGGATCAGGACCCACGCCGTGCCGCAAAGTCCCCTGCTGGAAGCGGGAGGACGCTCATGACCGTGACACTCGACCACGTGACCCGGACCGTCGATGGAATTCCCCACATCCGCGATGTCTCGCTGACGTTCGAGAGCGGCACGCTGAACGTGCTGCTCGGGCCGACGCTATCGGGCAAGACCTCGATCATGCGGTTGCTCGCCGGTCTCGACAAGCCGACCACGGGCAAGGTGGTGGTGAACGGCAAGGACGTCACCGGCGCCGACGTGCGTCAGCGTTCGGTCGCCATGGTCTACCAGCAGTTCATCAATTACCCCTCGCTCACGGTCTATGAGAACATCGCTTCGCCCCTGCGCGTGCAGGGCAAGCCCCGCAGCGAGATCGAGGCGCGGGTGGCGGAGGCCGCAAAGCTGCTGCGGCTCGAGCCGTTCCTGAAGCGCACCCCGCTGCAACTTTCCGGCGGCCAGCAGCAGCGCACCGCGATCGCGCGCGCCCTGGTCAAGGGCGCCGATCTCGTGCTGCTCGACGAACCGCTCGCCAATCTCGACTACAAGCTCCGCGAGGAGCTGCGCGCCGAGCTGCCGCGCATCTTCGAGGCCTCGGGTGCGATCTTCGTCTATGCCACCACCGAGCCGACCGAGGCGCTGCTGCTCGGCGGCAACACGGTCTGCATGTGGGAAGGCCGGGCGCTGCAGATGGGCGAGACGACCAGTGTCTATCGCCGGCCGCAGACGCTGCGCGTCGCGCAGGTGTTTTCCGATCCGCCGCTCAACCTCGTCGGCATCGAGAAGAAGAACGGCTCCGTGCAATATGCCGGCGGCACGGCTTCGCCGGCCTCCGGTCTCTATTCAGGCCTCGCCGACGGGGCCTATCGCGTCGGCTTCCGCGCGCATCAGCTCACACTCGCCAACGGCGAGGCCGACCGCCATGCGTTCCACGCCACTGTCACGGTGACCGAGATCACCGGTTCGGAGAGTTTCGTGCATCTGACCCGCGACGGATCGAACTGGGTGGCGGTGCTGCATGGCGTGCACGAGTTCGAGCCCGGCCAGACGCTCGACGCCGTGCTCGATCCCAACGATGTCTTCGTGTTCGACGCGGCGGATCGCCTCGTCGCAGCACCGAGCTCCTGAGGAGTGCGCCATGGCCCGCATTGACCTCGTCGATCTCGCCCATTCCTACGCTGGCAACAACGCGCCGCAGGAGACTTTCGCGCTGAAGCCGGTGACGATGACTTGGCGGCAGGGCGGCGCCTATGCGCTGCTCGGGCCGAGCGGCTGCGGCAAGACCACGCTGCTCAACGTCATCTCCGGCATCATCACCCCGTCGCGGGGGAAAATCCTGTTCGACGGCAAGGACATCACACCGCTGTCAACCCAGAAGCGCAACATCGCCCAGGTGTTCCAGTTTCCGGTGATCTACGACACCATGACGGTGGGGCAGAACCTGGCGTTTCCGCTGAAGAACCGCGGCGTGCCGAAGGCCGAGATCGACAAGCGCGTGGCCGAGATCGGCCGCCTGCTCGACCTCGAGCCCTATCTGAACCGCAAGGCGACGCGACTGACCGCCGACGCCAAGCAGAAGATCTCGCTCGGCCGCGGCCTTGTCCGTTCCGACGTCGCCGCCGTGCTGTTCGACGAGCCGCTGACGGTGATCGATCCCGAGCTGAAATGGCAGCTGCGCTCCAAGCTGAAGGCGCTGCATCGCGAGCTCGACCTCACCATGATCTACGTCACCCACGACCAGACCGAGGCGCTGACCTTTGCCGACACCGTCGTCGTCATGCATGACGGCCGCGTGGTGCAGAGCGGCACGCCGGCCGAGCTGTTCGACAAGCCGGCGCATACCTTCGTCGGCTATTTCATCGGCTCGCCCGGCATGAACATCCTGCCGGCCGAGGTGAGGGGGCGCGAGGCCAGGGTCGGCGGCAACGTCATCGCGCTCAACCGCGCTTACGACAACCTGCCGGCCGGCGCGAAGATCGAGATCGGCGTCCGACCCGAATTCGTCGAGGTCGTCGCGCCAGCGCCTGGCCTGCTCACGGCGAAGATCGAGCGCCTCGACGATCTCGGCCGCATCCGTTTTGCGCGCGCGCGCTTCGGCGACGCCAAGCTCGCAGCGCGCGCGCCGGCGGGCTTCGCCAGTTCGGATGGCATGGCCGGACTGAAATTCGATCCGTCGCACGTCCACGTCTATGCCGACAGCCTTCTGGTGGAGGGAGCCGCCTGATGGACAAGACCATCAACCAAAAAGCCTGGTTCCTGGTGCTGCCGGTGTTCCTGGTGGTCGCCTTCTCGGCGGTGCTGCCGCTGATGACGGTGGTGAACTATTCGATGCAGGACACCTTCGGCAACAACCAGTTCTTCTGGAACGGTGTCGGCTGGTTCAAGGAGCTGCTCGATCCCTCGACCGATCTCGGCGGCCGCTTCCTCGCTTCCCTCGGCCGCAATCTGTTCTTCTCGCTGGTGATCCTCGCCATCGAGGTGCCGCTCGGCATCGTCGTCGCGCTGTCGATGCCGCGCGAGGGCTGGACGGTTGCAGCCTGCCTGATCATCCTCGCGCTGCCGCTGCTGATTCCCTGGAACGTGGTCGGCACGATCTGGCAGATTTTCGGCCGGCCCGACATCGGCCTGCTCGGCTATACCCTCAACGCCATCGGCATTGACTACAACTACGTCGCCAACGAGTTCGATGCCTGGGTCACTGTCATCGTGATGGACGTCTGGCACTGGACCAGCCTCGTCGCGCTGCTCTGCTACGCCGGCCTGAAGTCGATTCCCGAGGCCTATTACCAGGCCGCGCAGATCGACGGCGCCTCGCGCTGGGCCGTGTTCAAGGCGATCCAGCTGCCGAAGATGAATCGCGTGCTGCTGATCGCCGTGCTGCTCCGCTTCATGGACAGCTTCATGATCTACACTGAGCCGTTCGTCGTCACCGGCGGCGGACCCGGCAACTCCACGACCTTCGTGTCGATCGAGCTGGTCAAGATCGCGCTCGGCCAGTTCGACCTCGGCAAGGCCGCGGCGCTGTCGCTGGTCTACAATCTGATCATCCTGATCGTCTGCTGGATCTTCTACACCGTCATGACCAATGCCGGTGTCGAACGGAAGGTTCAGGCGGAAAGTGAACCGGCTGCGGAGCCGAAGCCTGCGGCCGCGCTCAAGCCCGTGCCCGCGCTCAAGCCAAAGGAAGGAGTGGCCTGATGCATTCGATCTCCGGCCGCCGCCTCATCATGGGGCTGTTCCTGATCTTCCTGCTGCTGCCGATCTACTGGCTCGTCAACATGAGCTTCAAGACCAACAGCGAGATCGTCTCGACGATGACGCTGTGGCCACACACCCCGACGCTACAGCACTACAAGCGCATCTTCACCGACGAGAGCTGGTATTCCGGCTACATCAACTCGCTCCAATACGTCATCCTCAACACCGTCATCTCGATCTCGGTGGCGCTGCCCGCGGCCTACGCCTTCTCGCGCTACCGCTTCCTCGGCGACAAGCACCTGTTCTTCTGGCTCTTGTCGAACCGCATGGCGCCGGCTGCGGTCTATGCGCTGCCGTTCTTCAACCTCTATTCGGCGATCGGCCTGTTCGATACGCCGTGGGCCGTCGCGCTGGCGCACTGCATCTTCAACGTGCCGCTGGCGGTGTGGATCCTCGAAGGCTTCGTCTCCGGCGTGCCGCGCGAGATCGACGAGACCGCCTTCCTCGACGGCTATTCTTTCCCGCGCTTCTTCATCAAGATCCTGGTGCCGTTGATCGCGAGCGGCATCGGTGTTGCCGCCTTCTTCTGCTTCATGTTCTCCTGGGTCGAGCTCCTGCTCGCGCGCACGCTGACGTCGGTGCATGCCAAGCCGATCGCCGCGATCATGACGCGCACGGTGTCGGCGGCCGGCATGGATTGGGGCCTGCTCGCGGCCGCCGGCGTGCTCACCATCATTCCGGGTGCGCTGGTCATCTGGTTCGTCCGCAACTACATCGCGCGCGGCTTCGCGCTCGGCCGGGTCTGAGGGGGAGGCGAGGATGGAATCAATCGCATGGATGGCCTGGACGCTGCCGACTGCGATCTTCTTCGCCGCGCTCGCCTGCACGCTTGCGGTGATGACCTGGCTCGCCGCGGTCTATCCCGAGGCCGAGCGCGTCGGCGTGCTGCGCATCCCGACCACGCGCGGCGATCGACTGTTCGTCTCGTTGATCGTGGCTGCCGTCATCCACCTCGTGTGGATCGGTCTCGTCGGTACTGATCCGCTCGCCACGCTGCCGATCGGCGAGGAGGGGTTTGAGATTTCGAGCCTGTGGCTCGCAAGTGGAATTTCGCTGGCCACGGCCGTGCTTATTTTTCGCACGGTCTGAAGCTCGCGAAGGGACGGCCAGATCCGGGGGCAACCCGGACCTGTATAAAAGTTTGTCGCTGCAACGGAGGAACACCATGCGACAGTTTAGGAGAAGGAAAGGTCCATTGACCAAGAGCAGTTTTCTGACCATGTCGAGCGCTGCCGCGATTGTTGCGGTCTCGTTCGCCCTCTCGGCTCCGGTTCGCGCCGCCGACGAGGCCACGATCCAGAAGTGGATCGCCGAGTTCCAGCCCTCGACGCTGTCGAAGGAGGACCAGAAGAAGGAGCTGGAGTGGTTCGCCAAGGCCGCCGAACCCTTCAAGGGCATGGAGATCAACGTCGTCTCCGAGACCATCACGACCCACGAATACGAGGCGCAGACGCTCGCCAAGGCGTTCTCCGAGCTGACCGGCATCAAGCTCAAGCACGACCTCATCCAGGAAGGTGACGTCGTCGAGAAGCTGCAGACCCAGATGCAGTCCGGGAAAAACGTCTATGACGGCTGGATCAACGATTCCGACCTGATCGGTACCCACTTCCGCTACGGCCAGACCATCGCGCTGTCGGACTACATGACCGGTGAGGGCAAGGACGTCACCGACCCCATGCTCGACGTCAACGACTTCATCGGCAAGTCGTTCGGCACCGGGCCGGACGGCAAGCTCTATCAGCTGCCCGACCAGCAGTTCGCCAACCTCTACTGGTTCCGCTACGACTGGTTCACTAACCCCGACTTTAAGGCCAAGTTCAAGGCCAAGTATGGCTACGAGCTCGGCGTGCCCGTGAACTGGTCCGCCTATGAGGACATCGCCGAGTTCTTCACCAACGACATCAAGGAGATCAACGGCGTCAAGGTCTATGGCCATATGGACTATGGCAAGAAAGACCCCTCGCTCGGCTGGCGCTTCACCGACGCCTGGCTGTCGATGGCCGGTAATGGCGACAAGGGCATTCCGAACGGTCTGCCGGTCGACGAATGGGGCATCCGCATGGAAGGCTGCCGCCCCGTCGGCTCCTCGGTCGAACGCGGCGGCGACACCAATGGACCGGCCGCGGTCTACTCGATCACCAAATACCTCGAGTGGATGAAGAAGTATGCGCCGCCGCAGGCCCAGGGCATGACGTTCTCCGAGTCCGGCCCCGTGCCGGCGCAGGGCAACATCGCCCAGCAGATGTTCTGGTACACCGCCTTCACCGCCGACATGGTGAAGCCGGGCATCGCCGTGATGAACGCGGACGGTACGCCGAAATGGCGTATGGCTCCGTCGCCGCACGGCTCGTACTGGAAGGAAGGCATGAAGCTCGGCTATCAGGACGCGGGCTCACTCACGCTGCTGAAGTCCACCCCGCCGGATCGTCGCAAGGCAGCGTGGCTGTATCTCCAGTTCATCGTCTCCAAGTCGGTGTCGCTGAAGAAGAGCCATGTCGGTCTCACCTTCGTCCGTGAATCCGACATCTGGGACAAGTCGTTCACGGAACGTGCGCCGAAGCTCGGCGGCCTGGTCGAGTTCTACCGCTCGCCCGCCCGCGTGCAGTGGACCCCGACCGGCAACAACGTGCCCGACTATCCGAAGCTCGCGCAGCTGTGGTGGCAGAACATCGGCGATGCGTCGTCCGGTGCGAAGACGCCGCAACAGGCGATGGATGCCCTCGCGGCCGCTCAGGACTCCGTCATGGAGCGCCTCGAGAAGTCCGGTGTGCAGGGCGCCTGCGGTCCGAAGCTGCACAAGAAGGAGAAGCCGGAATACTGGTTCGCGAAGGCCGAGAAGGACGGCACCATCGCGCCCCAGCGCAAGCTCGCCAACGAGAAGCCGAAGGGCGAGACGGTGGACTACGACACCCTGATCAAGTCGTGGCCGGCGCAGCCCCCGAAGCGCGCGGAAGCGAAGTAAACCTCGCGCAGAGCGCATCATCACGACGAAAGGCCGGGAGCGATCCCGGCCTTTTTGTTTTGTGCTTGTGGTGACGAGCTTGTGGGGACGCGCGTCCCACATACCCGGTGTCATTGCCCGCGAAGGCGGGCAATCCAGTATTCCAGAGGCGGTCGTGATTGAACGAGGGGCCGCGGCGTACTGGATGCCCCGCTTTCGCAGAGCATGACAGCGTCGTGGGTGGATGGGCCCTCACTCCGCCGGCTCGGCCGCCAGCGTCGGGTAGTCCGTGTAGCCCTTGGCGCCGCCGCCGTAGAAGGTGTTCTTGTCCCAGTCGTTCAGAGGCGCACCCTGCTTCAGCCGTTCGACGAGGTCGGGGTTGGAGATGAACGGCTTGCCGAAGGCGATGAGATCGGCCGCGTTCGCGTCCAGCACCTTGGTCGCAAGCTCGAAATCATAGCCGTTGTTGGCGACGTAGGCGCCGGAGAAGCGCTTGCGCAAGGACGCATAGTCGAACGGCGCAATGTCGCGCGGCCCGCCGGTGGCGCCTTCGACGACGTGAAGATAGACCAGCTTGAGCGCGTTGAGCCCGTCGACGATATGATCGAACAGCGGCTGCGGGTTGCTGTCGGAGATGTCGTTGGCCGGCGTCACCGGCGAGATGCGGATGCCTGTGCGGTCCGCGCCGGCCTCGGCGGCGACGGCCTTGGACACTTCCAGCATCAACCGCGCGCGGTTCTCGATCGAGCCGCCATAGGCATCGTTGCGCTTGTTGGCGCCGTCCTTGGCGAACTGGTCGAGCAGGTAGCCGTTGGCGCCGTGAATCTCGACGCCGTCGAAGCCTGCTTCGAGCGCATTCTTCGTGGCGCGTCTGAAGTCGTCGATGATCCCCGGAATTTCGGAAAGCTCGAGTGCACGCGGCTCGGAGACGTCGGCGAAGCCGCCGTTCACGAAGGTCTTGCCCTTGGCGCGGATCGCGCTCGGCGCCACCGGCGCTGCGCCACCTGCCTGCAGATCGACGTGCGAGATGCGGCCGACATGCCAGAGCTGGATGAAGATCTTGCCGCCGCGCTCATGCACCTTGTCGGTGACCTTGCGCCAGCCCGCGACCTGGTTCTTGCTGTAGATGCCAGGCGTGTCCTGGTAGCCTTGCCCTTGTTGCGAGACCTGGCTTGCTTCGGTGATCAGAAGGCCGGCGGAGGCGCGCTGGCTGTAATATTCGGCGGCGAGCGCGCCGGGGACGAACGTGCCGGGAACGGCGCGGTTGCGCGTCAGCGGCGCCATCACGAAACGGTTCGCAAGCGTGATGGGGCCGAGCTTGTAGGTCTCAAACAATTTGGTCGAACGGCTCATTTGGGATGTTCCAGACAGTGAAAGGTCAGGAACACTTGTGCATCGCGGCATCATGCGCAAGGGACGAGCCATACGGAAAGTGCAGGCGAGCTACGCGGCAAGTCCCGCGTAGCATAATTCATGTGCAATTCCGGCCGCGGCAGCAGACTTCGACTGCCGCGTGCGATTGGCAAGTCAGCTCAAGCCCATGAAATCGCGCTTGCCGATCTCGACGCCGTTGTGACGCAGGATGCCGTGGGCGGTCGCGCAGTGGAAATAGAAGTTCGGCAGCGAGAACGCGCTGAGGAATTGCTGGCCCTTCAAGGTCGTGGTCTTGTCGGGCCCGGTCGGGAAGGTGACGTCCTTGGCATCGGCGCCCTCAAATTGCTCGGGCTTGAACGACTTCACGTAGTCGATCGTCCTCGCCAGCCGCTGCTTCAACTCCGCAAAGCTCGTCTCGGTGTCGGGCGTTGAGGGGACCTCGCTATGGGTCAGCCGGGCACAGCCCTTGGCGGCGAAATCGCTGACGAGCTGGACCTGCTTCGACAGCGGCAGCATGTCCGGAAAGAGGCGCGAGCCAAGCAGGACGCTGGGATCGATCTTCTTGGCCGCGCAATGCGCCTCGGCTTTGGTCAGCAGCCCGGTTACGCTGTTCAGCATTTGCAAATAGGCGGGGACGACCGCGTCGTAGAAGGACATGTGATGCTCGCTTGTGAATGGGAAATCTCAGGAGAAAACCTGAGCCACTCACATGGGAGCCTCGTGGAAAAATACAATCGCAGAGCGCGGCTTGTGCGATGCGAAAGTTCTCTACGGCGTCATCCTCGCTGTCATCGCCCGGCTTGACCGGGCGATCCAGTACGCCGAGACAGTTTGGGTTGAACCGATAGGCCGCGGCGTACTGGATGCCCCGGTCAAGCCGGGGGATGACGGAGGAGGGTTTAGCGGATCGTCGCCTGGGGCGCCTGCGCCGTGCCGCCGCGCATACGGGCGAGCAGCTCGGCGGTCGGCCAGGAATCGGCCGGCAGGCCGAACTTGAGCTGCATCGCCTTCACGGCAGTGCGGCTCTGCTGGCCGAGCACGCCGTCGACCTTGCCGACATTGTATCCGGCACGCACCAGCAGTTGCTGCAATTCCTTCAGCTCGTTGAACGGCAGCTGCGCGACCGGCGTGGAGGGCTTGCGCATCGGCGCGGCGCCGGCGATGCGCGAGGCGAGATAGCCGGCGGTGGTCGAATAGATCAGCGAGTTGTTCCATTCGGTGTAGGCCGCGAAATTCGGATAGGCGAGGAAGGCGGGACCAAAGCGGCCCATCGGCAGCAGCACGGAAGCCGCAAGATTGTCATTCGGCAGCGGCCGTCCGTCGGGATAGGTCACCCCCAGCTGCGCCCAGGTCGAGCGCGGCTCCCGCACCGTGAGATCGGTCTTCTCCCACGGCAGGTTTGGCGGCACCCTGATCTCCTCCAGCCACGGCTCGCCGCGCCGCCACTTCAAGCCGTTGGCGATGTAGTTCGCGGTCGAGCCGATCACGTCGGCTGGCGAGCGCAACAGGTCGCGTCGACCGTCGCCATCATAGTCGACGGCATAGTTGACGTAATGCACGGGCAGGAACTGGGTCTGCCCGAGCTCGCCGGCCCAGGAGCCGATCATCTCGTCGGGATGCAGATCGCCGCGGTCGATGATCTTCAGTGCGGCGATGGTCTCGCCCACGAACATCTCGGAGCGGCGGCAGTCATAGGCGAGCGACACCAGCGATTTCAGCGATGGCAGATTGCCCATGTTGGCGCCGAAGTCGCTCTCCAGCCCCCAGAACGCGGCGATCACCGCCGGCGGCACGCCATATTCCTTCTCCGCGCGCGCGAACGCAGGCGCGTATTGCTTGATGTGCTGCTGGCCGTTCTGCATGCGATAGGGCGCGGCCATGCGGCCGGCGAATTCGGTGAAGAGCTGGCCGAACACGCGCTGGCCGCGGTCGCGGTTGACGATGCCCTGGTCGTAGACGAGGTAGGGCGAGGCTTCCGCGATCGTCCGCTGCGACACGCCGGCCGCCACCGCCTGTTGCTTCACCTCGGCCAGGAAGCGATCGAAGCTCGCGCCATTGTGGCACGAGGCGGCGCGCGGCGAGGGGGCCTTGGGCGCTGCGGGCCTGGCGGGAGGTGGAAGCATCTGGGCGGAAGCGGTGGCGGTGCACGCGACAAGCGTGACGGCCGCGATCAGAAATCGGGTCTGGACCATGGGAGTTCCGGCGGGGAAAGGACGGGCGTGGATTCGCCCGAAGTTTAGGTGAAGTGACGGCCTCAAGCCATCCTTTCGATGCTCCGCCAGCAGAGGGAATGCGGGTGATGCTGCATCGGCCTAGCCGAACAGCCGCATCAGCAGCGCTTTCCCGACCGGGAGCGCCCTCACTCCCTGAAAGGCGCGAACATACTCGCCGGCATAGAATGCCCTGATCGCGTGCACGCGCGTGTCCATGCCTTCCTCGAACCGCACGGCGAATCCGTCCGCGGTCCGCCGCACCACGATGGCCGCGATCGGGCGGCCGTAGATCCGGCATTCGATTGTGCTGCCCGGCGCCGGCGGATCGGGGTCGATCAGGCGCGCGCCCGTGATGGAGATGTCGGCGAGCCGCGCGAGATGCGACCTGCCGTCGTGGCGCAGCAGGACGGTCTCATTGCGGCTGAACCGCTCCGCCTTTCGCTTGCGCGGCTGCTCGATGCAGACGAAGCAGACCACGGTGAGGATGACCGCGTTGTAGAGGCTCCAGGCCAGAGCCAGTCCGCCATAGGCGATGTTCTCGCCGCGCAGGTGCAGGATGAAGGCATAGGCGATGGCTGCGAGCGTGATGACGAGCGCGCCGCCATAGAGCCGCAGCAGGGGCCATTCGACGAATCGCCTGTTGCGGTCGCCGCCTTTCGCGGTGACCTTGAACTTGTGTCCTGTCGGATTCAACAGGCCGGCCGCCACCGCCTGGAGCACCGCAGGCGCCGCGATGAGCTGCGAGACGTCCGTCATCATCGCGAGCGAGCGGCCGCGCGACAGCCAGGCCATGCTGAGACTATGCCAGACATAGAAGGGCAGAAAGAAGCGCAACAGCTCGGTGAGGTCGGCCTGAACCGCCTTGATGCCGAACAGCAGGAACAACCAGGGCACGACGAGGCCCGCCACCTTCGACGCGTACACCGCCGACCAGCTCATGAAGGCGTCGGTCAGCGAGAGCCGGTCGATGAAGGACAGCTTCGAGTCCCGCGACAACGGTCCGCTGCGACCGCGCACGATCTGCATCAAGCCGAGGCACCAGCGGGCGCGCTGGGTGATGTATTCCTTCAGCCCCTCCGGCGCGAGCCCGATCGTCAGGCGCTCGTTGAGATAGATCGTGTTGAGGCCGCATTCCTTGAGGCGCAGCGTGACCAGGTAGTCCTCGGTCACCGAGTCGGTCGGAAATCCGCCGATCTGCATCAGCCCGGAATAGCGAATGAGAGACGAGGTGCCGCAGCAAAACGCGACACCCCAGGCGTCCTTGGCCGGTAGCAGGATGTCGAAGAAGAAGCGCTGCTCGTCGGGCCAGACATCGGTCGCGGCAAGGTTGGTCTGGATCGGATCTGGATTGATGAAGTGCTGCGGCGTCTGCACCACGCCGATCGACTCGTCGTCCATGAGCGAGGTGGTACGCGCAAGGAAATCGGGCCGCGGCACGAAGTCCGCATCGAGAATGGCGACGAATTCCGGCCGCTCCGACAGCGCGCCGACATGCTTGAGTGCATGGTTGATGTTGCCGGCCTTGGCGTGGAGGTTGTCGGGCCGCGTGAGATAATGGCAGCCGAGCTCGCCCGAAAGGCGCCGCAGCCAGGGCCGCCGTCCGTCGTCCAGGACCCAGACGCGGTAGTGGCCGTAGGCCATGCCGGTCGCGCCGATGATGGTGCGCTCCAGAATCGACCGTTCCTCGTTGTAGGTGCAGATGAAGACGTCGATCAACGGCGCACGCGGATCGGTGGCACGGCCGTCGACTCTCGCTGCGCCGGTGCGGTCGAGCGTCCGGCTCAGGAACAGCAGCGACAACGCGACCCCGACGAGCGAGGCCGCTTCCAGCAGCAGGAACGGGTAGCCGACCATGGCATCGAGGGTCAGCTGCGGCGGCGGGAGCGTCGACGTGACCCGCCAATAGAGATAACGCAGCAGCAGGGCCACCGACATGATGGTCAGGAACGAGCGCGCCATCGTGCTGTCGCGCCTGAGCAGCGGCACGATCGCCATGAAGGCGCCGAGCGTTATCAGGCCGGGCGTCAGCGCCATCACCACGGCGCTGTCTCGTGCCGGGCAAATACGACGCGGCCGGTGCGTCCCACGGTGCAGGCGCGGGCCGCGGCATCGCGCGATGCCACGGTCACCCGATAGGGCTCCTTGCTCAGCGCATCCGGATTGATGGCGAGATTGGCGGGTGCGCCGGCGGCGCCTGTCAGATTGACCACGGTCCCGGAGATCGGCTTGCCGCCGTCATTCGGCTCGAAGGTCGCGCGATCGCCGAGCTGCAGGCGGTTGTAGACGGCCTCGGTGACGTTGGCGGTGATGACGGTGCCGCTGCAATCGAGCACCTTGAGCAGGGGCTGGCCGGCCTGTACGTCCTCGCCGGGCGAGGTCATCATCTCCCAGACGCGCCCCGCGACGGGTGTCGTGATGTTGGCTTCGGACAGATCGGCGAAGCGGACCTCCTCGACGATGATCTCGTTGGCAAGCCAGGCGATGTCGGTGTCGGTGCGGGCGAGATCAGCTTCGAGGTCGCCGGCGCGCTGACGCATCTCCTCTTCGCGCTGCACCGAACTCGGCCGGTCGTTATAGCTGTCGCCGAGGAACGAGCCGTTCTGCGCCGCGGCGAGCTCGACCCTGGCGGCATCCAGCCGCTTGCGCGCGCCGAGCTCGGTCTGCTGCGACACGGAGAGTTCGCGCGTTAGCCGCGACAGCTCGACGGTCGAGACATTGCCGGATTTGGCCAGCGACGAGGCCCGTTCGACGGCGGCGCTGGCCTCCTCGCGCCGCGCCGCTGCCGCCTCGATCGAGGTCTGGATCTCGGCGATGCGGGCCTCGAGCTGGAGCACGCGTCCGTCGCGGAATTGCGCAGCCTGCCGCGCCAGGTCCTTTTGCGCGGCTTGCGCCGAGGCAAGCTTGGCGGCAAGACTCGGCCGCTCGTTCTCCAGGCGCGATTTCTGCCGCCGGAGATTGTCGAGCAGGGTGCGATCGCCGCGCGAGTTGACGACGCGCAGGACGACGGTTCCGGCATCCAACTCGGTCTGGTCGGTGACGCGCTGGGCGGCCGCGACGCGCCCACCGATGGGTGTGCGCAAGGTGACGAGGCGGGAATTCAGCACCGCCTCGACGCTCGAATTCTCCCAGATCGCGCGCAGCGGCAGCCAGCCGAACACGGCGACGATGGCGAGCCCGATGGCGATCTTGGCACCGCGCCGCAGATACGACCAGCGACGTCCG
The DNA here is from genome assembly GCF_056429085.1 of Bradyrhizobium sp. CFUWI. Classification (NCBI taxonomy): domain Bacteria; kingdom Pseudomonadati; phylum Pseudomonadota; class Alphaproteobacteria; order Hyphomicrobiales; family Nitrobacteraceae; genus Bradyrhizobium; species Bradyrhizobium sp. CFUWI. Next base: position 119,806 of record NZ_JBWJZE010000004.1, on the reverse strand, counting down.
GATTCCGGCGCCGTCTGCCCGTCCGGCGCATGGCTGGGCTCGTCATTGGCGAACAGCTGCTCGTGCAACGCCTCCTGCAAGCCTTTCGCATCAGCCGTCTGGCCAAGGGAGGGGGCAGGTGCGGGATCGACGGAGGCGGCGCGCGAGCGGTCCATCATAATGGTCACCTTGCGGACGGAATGCCGACGAGAGGGGGTCAATGCGCCGGAACCGTGCTGCGTGCCGGGGTACTATGGCTCAATCCGAAATTGCGCTTTCCAGGTTGCTAAGCTTCCGCGCATGTTTTCGCGCAAATCCCCGTCAAGCTTTAGCGAGGGCCGAAAGACTGGCCCTTCGCCAGAGGTGTGCGGCGGGGCGACGCACGAACCTTGCGGTCTCCCACCGCATTCATACCTCGTGGACGCCGGCCGGAGGTTCGCCCGCGGCCGGTCTCGGGAGACGGCCATGAACTATTTTCGTACCGCAATGCTGCTCGCAGGCCTGACCGCCCTGTTCATGGGCGTGGGCTATCTGATCGGCGGCGCCTCGGGCGCCATGATCGCGCTCGTCATTGCCGCCGCGACCAATCTCTTCACCTACTGGAACTCCGACCGCATGGTGCTGTCGATGTACGGCGCCCATGAGGTCGACCGATCGACCGCGCCGGAGCTGGTCGGGCTCGTCGCCGAGCTTGCTGGCCGCGCCGGCTTGCCGATGCCGCGGGTCTTCCTGATGGATGAGCCGCAGCCCAACGCGTTTGCGACCGGCCGCAACCCGGAAAATGCCGCGGTCGCCGTTACCACCGGCCTGATGCGCCAGCTCAGCCGCGAGGAGCTCGCCGGCGTGATCGCGCACGAGCTCGCCCATATCAAGAATCACGACACGCTGCTGATGACGATCACCGCGACCATCGCCGGCGCGATCTCGATGCTGGCGCAGTTCGGCATGTTCTTCGGCGGCAATCGCGACAACAACAATGGTCTCGGCGTCGTCGGCTCGATCCTGATGATGATCCTCGCCCCGCTCGGCGCCATGCTGGTGCAGATGGCGATCAGCCGCACGCGTGAATACGCCGCGGACAATCTCGGCGCGCGCATCGCGGGACAACCGATGTGGCTGGCTTCCGCGCTGGTGAAGATCGAGGGCGCGGCGCACCAGGTCCCGAACTACGAGGCCGAGCGAAACCCCGCGACCGCGCACATGTTCATCATCAATCCGCTGTCGGGTCATGGCGTGGACAATCTGTTCGCCACCCATCCGTCGACGCAGAACCGCATCGCCGCGCTTCAGCAGCTGGCGGCCGAGCTTGGCACGCGGGCCGCGCCGTCGGTCGGCGCCAACGAGAATTATCCCGCTCGCAGCCCGTGGGGGCGCTCATCCCCGCGCCGCCCTTCTCCTGGTCCTTGGGGCTGACGGAACCGGCCAGAATTCGAGACCGGCTTTGTGACCTGGCGCACACAGGATCGCCAGAGCCGGTGCTAACACGCACGGATGATGCTTTCTTCGAAAGGGGATGCGTGGCCGGCCCAGTGTCGGCCGCCGTCGAAGATGACCAGAACTGCCGTGCCATTGCTGATCGTCCTGGCTGTGCTCGTCGGACTGTCCACGCACATGGTCGTCAATTGCGGTGACGAGGACGATCCCGACATCTGCTCGGCCGTGATCGGCTTCTCGCCGCTGCGCGGCTCGCTGATCGCCTTTGCCTATGAAGGGCGCGGACGGATCGCGCTGCGCCGTGGCGACTTCAGGCGGGCGATCGCCGATTTCAACGAAGCCCTTCACCTCAATCCCAACCGCGCTGCGCTCTATCGCGACCGTGCGCTCGCGCGCCGCCTGAACGGCGACTTCGAGCTCGCCATCGCCGATTATGACGAGGCGATCGCGCATGATCCCAAGGTCGCTGCGCCCTATCACCAGCGCGGTCTCGCGCTCGCCGCCACCGGCGATCTCGATCGCGCCATCCTGAGCTACAACACGGCGGTCCGCCTCGATCCCAGGGATGCCGAGGCCCGTCTCGACCGTGGCCTGGCGTTCCTCGCCCGTGGCCAGGCCGATGACGCGCGCGCCGATTTCGAGGCGGCGCTGGCGCTGCCCCCCGGGAAGGACAGTCGCGCGCGCGAAGCCGCGCGCGCCAAGCTCGCCGAACTCGCGAGCGCCGAGCCGGCACCGATTGCCGCGTCGAGAAGGTGACGGGTCTGGAGCAGCGGTCGCCGCCCGCACCTTCCCGCTCCGTGTCTGAGAGAGGTGGCTCGCCGTAGAATTGTGACTGATACGGCCGCCGATCAATAATGTCGCGGCCAACTCACGGCGCGCTTTCGAACCAATCTCCCGGAATTGATTTGGATCAACGCCGACCGCGGCCAGAGTGCACCGGTGTCGTGCGGACTAGGAGGAGGTTCCAATGCGGAAATGGGCTTTAACGATCTTGACCTTGAGTCTCGCCCTGACAGCGGGGCACGCCCGGGCCCAAAGATACGACCCGGCTTTTCCGGTTTGCCTGAACGTCGTTTCTTACGGAACGACCCCATACTACCGATGCAACTACATGACGATGGACCAATGCAGGGCGTCGGCGAACGGTCAGATGTGCGTCCTCAATCCCTACTACGTTAGTGCGGCGGCCAGAGGAAACAAACGGCGTCAGCACCGTCAAACCTTCGTGCCACCACGGCCGCCGGTCCACTACCGGGCCTCACCGTACAATCAGTTCTATGAACCGTACTATGGAGCGTCCCAAGGCTACGCGCCGGGCGAGAAACAACGGTTTCTCGAAAGTGTGAGGCGCTACATGTGACGGATGAGGAATCGACCACGTATTAGCGCACGTGTGCCAGCCCCGGGGCTGGGGCCGCCGCTTCGCACGTCTTGGCCGACCCTATCGCACTTCGAGAGCACGTCGTCCGGATGGCAAGATCGTACGCGAACATTGCTGCGGTGGAGGCCCGCGAGCCGATTACGCCGGAGATGACCCGACAAACCGGACGAGTTCTTCCGGACGACGAGCAGCGGGAGCCGGGACGAGCAACGGCTACTTCGTCTTCTTCGCTTTGGCTTTCTTCGCGGCCTTCTTCTCCGGCTTTTCCTTCGCCGTTTTCGCCACCTTCACCGCAACCGGCGTGCTGGCGGCAATCCGCATCGACCGCGCGTAGCTGTCGGCGACGTTGTCGGCGGACATCTGGAGGCGCTTGGCGGCGGCGGTGGCCTGCTCAAGGGTGGCCTTGGCCATCATCTTGAAGCGGTCGGCGGTCTCCTTGCTCTTGGCCTTGGCCGCCAGGCCGTTGAAGCGATCCCGCCGCTCCTTGGCGCGGGTCATCAGGCCCGTATGCAGCTGTCTGGCCAGTTGCCGGATCACGACATCCAGGTCGGCGTCCGCCATGTTCTCTTATTCCCTTCGAAAAAACGCTATCGATGCGGGCCGGACTATGCAGATCGGACCCCGCCTTGGCAATTCCCGGCTGTGCGTCATCCGCAGCTTCCAGCGGGCCAAAACTGAAAAAGCCGCGCATGTCGCGCGGCTTTTTGAACGTCTCGGCGAGGCGTCTCACTTCAGCGAGGCAACCGGACCGTTCGCCGCCGCCGGCTCGGGGTCGAATCCGAACACGCCGACCAGGTATTTGTAATAGTCCGGCATCTTCTCCTTGAGCGTCTCGCGCGACTTCGGGTCGTGGAATTCGCTCTTTCCGGCCAGGAAGATGCTGGCGGTCACCGCAAAGAACTCCATGGGATTCTTCATCGCATAGCTGTCCTTGGGCAACAGATCCTTGGACTTGGCAAGGGCGTAATAGGCGATCACGCCCTTGTTGGCATAGCCGTCCGGCAGCAGCCGCGCATGATAGGCGTGCAGCAGCTCGTGCAGCAGCACGGCCTCCTTTTCGTAGCGCATCATGTCCGGGCGCAGCATGATCACGCCGAGCCCCGAATCGACCGCGAGGTCGACGGCGTTCGGATTGGTCCAGCGCTGCTTGTCCGGATCCCACACCGTGAGGGTCCGCGGCGCGGTGCGGCGGATGTCCGGCGTGACCCGGCCGTAGCACGCGGTCGCGGCGCCTTCGTCGAGGCAGGCCAGCTCGCTCGCGACGATCGGCACGGTATGGAAGAAGCGCAACACGCGCGGCGACAGGCCGGCGCCTTCGACGAGGTCGATCTGCTGCTTCAGATTGTCGGTGAGCTTGTCGACGTCCTTGCGCTCGGAATTCTCCGAGAGGTCGAACATGTAGCCGCGATAGCTCTGGAAGCCCGGCGGCAGCGGCTGCGCCGCGTCGGCATCGAGCGATCCGGCACCGGATGGACTGGCGAAGAGCGCGCCGACGATGGTTGCGGTCAGCAGCAACGCAATGCGCATGATGAAAACCCCCTGATGTCACTTCGCCCGGCAGAATAGGCCACCGTTGTTTGCGAAAAGTGAGTGGGGCAAGACTAAGGCGCCGACGTTGAGGCGTGCTTAACCGCTGGTTGCAGATCGTGCGCGCGGATTAGGGCCGGGTTAACCAAGCATGGATCGGCGGCGCGCTTCGGCGTAACATCCTCTCCGGGCACCGGGCCCACAAGGGAGGACGCCATGTATGCCGCCATCCGTCAGGCCAAGGCGAAGAGCGGGAGCGCGGAGGAGTTGGCGCGTCGCATCAAGGACGGCGCCGTTCCGATCATCAGCGACGTCGACGGTTTTCGCGCCTACTACGTCGTCTATGCCGGCGACGACACCGTCACTGCGATCTCGATCTTCGACAAGTTCGAGCAGGCCGAGGAGGCGAACCGACGCGCCATTGCCTGGATCGAGAAGAATCTGGGCCCGCTGCTGGCCGGCGACGCGCGCGCCGTGGCGGGGCCGGTGATCGTGCATACGCTGGCGTGAGGCGCTGGCTGTCGCCACGCATTCAACTGTCATCGCCCGGCTTGACCGGGCGATCCAGTACTCCGTGGCGGCAGTGATGGAGCCGATAGGCCGCGGCGTACTGGATGCCCCGCTTTCGCGGAGCATGACAGCGGAACGAGTGGCATGTGCCTTCCGTCAAACGTCACAACTCCCGCGCATTCGAGAACGCGAAGCTCGACACCCTTCTCGTCGTCTCGTCCAGGATCAGCGTGCGCGTGATCGGCGGCTCGGCGCGCTGGGCGCAGTTTTCGCGCTCGCACAGGCGGCAATTAACGCCGATCGGCGTGCCTTCGGCCTTCTCGAGGTCCATGCCGGCAGCATAGGTCAGGCGCGCGGCGTGACGGATCTCGCAGCCGAGGCCGATGGCGAAGCGCGGTTGCGGCAGCGGGTGCGGCGCGACCGGGCGGCGCACCATCTGTGCGATCGAGAAATAGCGCGTTCCGTCGGACAGCTCGATCACCTGCTTGAGCAGGCGGTCCGGCGTGTCGAAGGTCGAATGCACGTTCCACAGCGGGCAGGTGCCGCCGAACTTCGAGAACGGGAACGTGCCGGAGGAGAAGCGCTTGGAGACGTTGCCGGCATTGTCGACGCGCAGCAGGAAGAACGGAATGCCGCGCGCGTTCGGCCGCTGCAAGGTGGTGAGGCGATGGCAGACCTGCTCGAACCCGGAATTGAAGCGCTGCGCCAGCACGTGGATGTCGTAATTGAGCGCTTCGGCCGCGGCGAGAAAAGCGGGGTAGGGCATCATCACCGCCGCTGCAAAGTAATTGCCGAGCGTGATGCGGAACAGGCGGCGCGGCGTGTCGTCAAGCGGTCCGGCACGGCCGATGATGCTCTCCAGGGCTTGCGCGCATTCGCCCAAGCCAAGCTGGAAGGCGAGCTGGAAGGCGCGGCCCGGCGGGTCGACCAGCTCTGAGATCAGCAATTGGCGGCGGTGGCGATCGAAACGCCGGAGCGTCTCGCGCATCACGTCGACAGGCATGATGCGGGTCTGGATCGAATGCTTTTCCCGCAGCCGCGCGGCCAGCGCCGCATAGAGCCCTTCGGCCGGCACGTTCAGCTCGTCGCGGAGATTCTCCGCGGCCTGCTCCAGCTCCGGAAAATAGTTGCGATTGGCCTCGATCAGCTCGCGCACGCGCTCGACCGGATTGGCCTCATAGCGCGTGCCGACGTCGCGGTCGGCCATCTGGGCCGCGGCCATCGTCTCGCCCTGGCGCGCCTCGGCATAGGCCGCGTAGAGCCGCTGCAGCGCATGGGTGACGCCGGGGCAGAGCTCGGCGAGGTCGCGCAGCTCCTGCTTGGGCACGTCGATCTGGCGGAACAGGGGATCGGAGAAGATCTCGTTGAGCTCGGCGAAGAAGCGGTCCTCGTCGGCCGTGGCGAGATCGCGCAGATCGAGGTCATAGGTCTCGGCCAGCCGCAGCAGGATCTGCGCCGTCACCGGGCGCTGGTTGCGCTCGATCAGGTTGACATAGCTCGGCGAGATTCCGAGCCCTTCGGCGATCTGGGTCTGCGACAGCCCCAATTGCTGCCGGATTCTCCGGAAACGCGGGCCGACGAACAGTTTCTTCCCGGACTCGGCGGCCATCAGCGGCTCCTCTCTTTGCCTCTCCCCGCTTGCGGGGAGAGGCCGACACGCGAAGCGTGGCGGGTGAGGGGGAGGCTCCGCAGGGGAGGTGAGTGCCGAAGTCGAGGAGAGAGCCCCTCACCCCGACCCTCTCCCCGTAAGAACGGGGAGAGGGAGAAAAGGTCGGTTTCGGCGGCCATGTCTTTCGATCTCCATCAGGACAGTCTTGCTGACCTATTATTTACAAACTTTACAAAATAACATCTATTACATGTTCTGATGTTACATGACATCACCAATAAAAAACAAGCCATCTATACGAAGTTTCCGTTTTCGCGTTTAGCTCCTGACACGCATCTCGCAATGCAGTGTCAAGAATGTCGATGGCTGCCATCGCCATCGTCAGCGAAAGGATCAGGCACATGAACTACCAGCCGCGCGGCATCAGCACCCTCCAGGGCCCGTCCTCGTATCAGGACGAGGTCAAGGCTGCCCAGGCGCTCCTCGAGACCCAGCCGACCTGGAACGGCGTGTCGGCCGAGGCCGTCGCCCGCATGCGCCTGCAGAACCGCTTCAAGACCGGCCTCGACGTCGCCCGCTACACCGCGGCGCTGATGCGGGCCGACATGGCGGCCTATGACAACGACCCGACCAAGTACACCCAGTCGCTGGGCTGCTGGCACGGCTTCATCGCCCAGCAGAAGCTGATCTCGGTCAAGAAGCACTTCGGCGGCAAGACCGATCGCACCTATCTGTACCTCTCGGGCTGGATGATCGCGGCGCTGCGCTCCGAGTTCGGCCCGCTGCCCGACCAGTCGATGCACGAGAAGACCTCGGTGCCGGCGCTGATCGAGGAGCTCTACACCTTCCTGCGTCAGGCGGACTCCCGTGAGCTCAACGACATCTTCCGGCTGCTCGACAAGGCGCGCAAGGAAGGCGACAAGACCCGTGAGCAGGAGCTGATCGCGAAGATCGACAACTTCCAGACCCATGTCGTCCCCGTCATCGCCGACATCGATGCCGGCTTCGGCAACGCGGAAGCGACCTATCTGCTCGCCAAGAAGATGATCGAGGCGGGCGCCTGCGCCCTGCAGATCGAGAACCAGGTCTCGGACGAGAAGCAGTGCGGTCACCAGGACGGCAAGGTCACCGTGCCGCACGAGGTCTTCCTCGCGAAGATCCGCGCCTGCCGCCATGCCTTCCTCGAGCTCGGCGTCGAAGACGGCATCATCGTGACCCGCACCGACTCGCTCGGTGCCGGCCTGACGCAGCAGATCGCCGTCAGCCACAAGCCCGGTGATATCGGCGACCAGTACAACAGCTTCCTGGATTGCGAGGAAGTGACGGCGGAGAACGCCCGCAACGGTGACGTCATCATCAACCGCAACGGCAAGATGATGCGTCCGAAGCGGCTGCCCTCGAACCTCTACCAGTTCCGCCCCGGCACCGGCGCCGACCGCTGCGTGCTCGACTGCATCACCTCGCTGCAGAACGGCGCCGACCTGCTCTGGATCGAGACCGAGAAGCCGCATATCGAGCAGATCGCCAGCATGGTCGACCGCATCCGCAAGGTCGTGCCGAACGCCAAGCTCGCCTACAACAACTCGCCGTCCTTCAACTGGACCCTCAACTTCCGCTGGCAGGTCTATGACGCCTGGAAGGACGCCGGCAAGGACGTCAGCAAGTACAACCGTGCCGAGCTGATGAAGGCGGAGTACGACGAGACGCCGCTGGCGCAGGAAGCCGACGAGCGCATCCGTACCTTCCAGGCGGATTCGGCCAAGCGCGCCGGCATCTTCCACCACCTGATCACGTTGCCGACCTATCACACGGCGGCGCTCTCCACCGACAATCTCGCTCGCGAGTATTTCGGCGAACAGGGCATGCTGGGCTACGTCAAGAACGTCCAGCGCGCCGAGATCCGTCAGGGCATCGCCTGCGTGAAGCACCAGAACATGGCCGGCTCCGACATCGGCGACGACCACAAGGAGTACTTCGCGGGTGAAGCCGCCCTGAAGGCGGGCGGTGCCCACAACACGATGAACCAGTTCGGCTAACGCATCACGCCATTCGACAGGAGACTGACAATGACCAAAGGCAGCAATTTCTGGGTGATCGGCGGCGAGTTCGGGTCGATGAACTTCCACAAGCTCGTGGAAGGCTCCGCCCAGGTCAAGGGTCCGTTCAAGACCCGCAAGGAAGCCGAGGACTGCTGGAAGGAAGTCTCGGAAGAGAGCCGCCACAAGGCCGGCGTCCGCTTCTCGATCGTGGAAGAGCCCGCGCGGGTCTCGGCCTGATCGCCCTCACTTAAGAAGACGTCCAAGGACGGACGGTCCCATCCAGGCTCTGCCTGGGTGGGATCGTCTGTTTTTGGCACAGGTGAAAGGGTGTGGGCGCCGTAAGTATCTGGAATTGTAGGCCTTTGCGGAGGGTTTGGTTGCTGATAGGTTAATGGCGGAAAGTCGAGGACGAGGCCGACAATGTCAGAGCCCGAGACCAGCGGGACCCATCCCGGCCAGCCGCGCCCGGTGCGGCTGCGCGATGCGCTGCTGCGTGCGCGGATCGAGGCCGCCGACCGGACCGGCGTCGTCGTCGATCTCAGGGACGCCGAGGTGGCGCGGCTCGAGATCCTCAATGATGCGCTCGATCCCCTGTTCGCGCAGGTGCCTGATCAGATCGACCTGTTTGACCGCGGCGTCAGCCAGGGCGATACGCCGAGGCTCTGGATCGACGTCGTCGCCCACATCGTGATGGGGCGCGACAAGCGGATGTACCGCTTCGTGCAGGATACCCGTTTCGGCCGCATCGTGCTCGCCGAATCGCACGACACCGCGGCAATCGTCGAGGCCGTCACCGATTATGTCGCGCGCCGCATGGTCGAGCGCGAGCGTGCCATGGTCGTTCCTCCGGAACCGCAGGCACCGGTCGTCGCGCCACCGCGACGCTCGCGCTTCTGGCCGTTCGTGTTCGGCTTCGTGCTGGGTGCGGCCGCGCTGTTCGGGGTTGCCGTAGTGGCGGCCTTGCGAAGCTGGTGAAGCATCCTCCGCCGTCATTCCGGGGCGCGCGAAGCGCGAACCCGGAATCCATTCATCGTCACGTGCTGCGGCCCGATAGATTCCGGGTTCATGCTTCGCATGCCCCGGAATGACAGCGTCTAAATCAACCTCACATGCTTGATCTGCCCGACCTGAAAACCCGCCCCCAGGCTTCGCACCGTCTGCTCGCAGCGCCAGCCGGCATTGTCCTTCTCGATACTCAACAGATTATACGCCGCCGCCGGATAGCGTCCGTGCGCAAGCGCGGAGGCCGAGGGTACGCCGAGGGCGGGAATGTCGCCGTTGGGACCCTCGACCCACACGGTCGAATGAACGTGGTCGTGCCCGTGCAGGATCAGCTCGACGCCGTGGCGCTTGAGCAGCGCCAGCAGCGCGGCTGCGTCGGTCATCCGCTTCTGACGAGCATCGGATTTCAGTGGATGATGCACCAGCAGCACGCGGAAGACGTCCTCGGTCGCGAGCCGTTCGAGCACCCCATCGAGCGAGGCGAGCTGATCGCGTCCGAGCGTTCCCGTTGCCATCAGCGGCAGCGTCGGCACCGCCGTCGACAGGCTGATCAGCGCGAGCGGCCCGCGCCGGCGCACCGAGGGAAAACCGATGCGGCCGTCGTCGCCCGTAAGATAGGGTGCAAAGGTCTCGCCGAAGCGGTGCGAGGTGGCGCGGACATAGGCGTCGTGATTGCCGGGAATCGTTGTGACGCGGTCGGGCGGACCGACATCGTCGAGCCAGGCGCGGGCAGGCGCGAACTCGGCCTCCAGTGCGAGGTTGACGAGGTCGCCGGTCACCGCGATGTGGTCGGGTGCCTGCGCCTTCATGTCGGCGATCAGCGCGTCGAGCACCTCGCGGCGCTGGTACTTGTGGCGGTTGCGCGTCCAGTTGACGTAGCCGAACGCGCGCTTGCCCGCGAGCTCGATCAGCCGCGGCTTCGGCAGGGGCGCGAGATGCGGATCGGACAGATGGGCGAGCGTGAAGGGAGCCAGCCTGTTGTGAGTCATGGGGCGCGATTGCCTCGCTATTGCTCCGCTGTAATGGCAAGCTCGCAAGGAACGCGCAAGCACAGCCTGGGCCGCGGCGTCGAGGAAGCCTGATGGAAGAACGTCTGAATCGGATCCGACGGGCATGCGAGCCGCTGCTGCGGCGAATCTTCCACGCCTATTTCCTGATCGTCCGCGGCATGACGCTCGGCGTCCGCGCCGTGGTGCTGGATGCCGACAACCGGGTGTTCCTGGTCAGGCACAGCTACGTCAGCGGCTGGTACCTGCCCGGCGGCGGCGTCGACCACGGCGAGAGCTTGGAACAGGCGATGCGGCGCGAGCTCAAGGAGGAGGGCGATATCGACCTCACCGGTGCAGCCGAGCTGCATGGCATCTTCCTCAACAGTCACGTCTCCCGCCGCGACCACGTCGCCGTCTACGTGGTCAGGCGATTCAGCCTGGACCGGCTGCCTGCGCCCAACCGCGAGATCGTGGAATGCGGGTTCTTCGCGATCAATGCGCTGCCCGAAGGGACCACGCCCGGTACGCGGCTGCGGATCGCGGAAGTGCTCGACGGCCGGCAACCGATTGCGACGTGGCGGTGAGGGCGGGCTGTGCTTGCGCCTGAGGATTGTCATTCGACACGAGCAAGCAGAGGTCTCGGAACACCTGTCGGATCGGCGCCCAAAAATGGACCTGAGCGGCTTCGCTGCCCAATGGACCGCGCCGCGTTCCAATGCTATCCCGCGATTGACATGACCGACCTTTCACTCACCGTCCTTCCCGAGGCCGCCGGCGACGCCCAGTCGATCGAGCGGCTGCATGAACGCACCTTCGGTCCAGGCCGTTTCGTGCTCAGCGCCTACCGGATTCGCGAGCACGTCGACCATCTGCTCGAATTGTCCTTCACCGCCCGCATCGGCACGCTGCTGGTCGGCTCGGTCCGGCAATTGCCGATCCTGATCGGCGAGACGCCGGCACTGCTGCTCGGGCCGCTTACCGTCGAGCCGCCGTTCCGCAATCGCGGCATCGGACGGTTGTTGATGGAGCGCGCGCTCAAGGACGCGAAAGCGAAGGGCCACGCCATCGTGTTGCTGGTCGGCGACGAGCCCTATTACAGCCGCGTCGGCTTCAAGCAGGTGCCGAAGGGACGAGTCACCATGCCGGGCCCGGTCGACGCCGCCCGTATCCTGGTATTCGAGCTCGTCGACGGCGCCTTCGAGGGCGTGTCGGGTCAGGTTGCGCCCGACTGGAGCAAGGCGCGGGGGTAGGCACTCGCAAAGACGGTGTGCCGGGGCCTTCAGACCCCGACACAAGCGACGCTCAGAACTTGAAGTTCGCGAACGCCCGCACGCCGATGCCGGGTAACAGCACCTGGTCCTTGTTGAAGGAGACGGCATTGCGGATGTTCTCGTTCAGCAGGTTGTTGCCGACGAGCCCAACATGCATCTCGCGCGCGCCGAACCAGCTTTGATCGAGCTTCGTCTTGTAGCTGACCTCGGCCCTTAGCAGGTTGTAGCCAGGCGTCGGCGTCTCCGCGATCGGTGCGATGTCGTTTTGCGCGAACGCGTGCAGCAGGTTGATCCGCGCAAACCAGTCGGCGTCGCGATAGTACAGACCACCGCCCAGCCGCTGGGGCGGAATGCGCGGCACGTTGGTGCCGTCGTCGAAGGTCGCGCGCACGATGTCGTATTGACCCTCGATGCCCCAGATCCCGTTCCAGACCGGCATCACGTCGTACTGGAACTGGAATTCGCCGCCACGAAATGTCGCGTCGCGCTGCGAATAGAGCGCCTGATTCAGTTCGAGGCCCGGGCCGAGCTGGCAAGCGCCGTCCTCACACGTGTTGCCGGTCAGGCGCCGGTAGATAAAACCGTTGAACTTGGTGTAGTAGCCGGTGATTTCGAAGCGAAGCGGCCCTACCGCCCGCCGCAGTCCCGCCTCGACCGACTTGGCGGTCTCGATGCCGAGATTGGGATTGCCGATGTCGAAAGTGGTGGTGGCATCGTGGCCGCCGCGCGAAAACAACTCCGCCGGTTTTGGCGCACGCTCGACATATTGGCCGGTAATGCTCGCGACCAGATCCCAAGGAAGGTTGTGAATCAGGCCGATGCTCCCGCTCACCGGCGTGAAGTTGCGGTTGACCGCCGTTGCGGGGCCGATCGCGGCGGGATCGACGGTGAGGTCGAACACATCGGGGACGAAGGCTGGCGCCGTGCCGCTCAACCTTGCGCTCTCGACGCGTCCGGCGATCTGAGCCTTGGTCGCTTCGCTGAACTTGAACTCGTTGAAGATGTACCCGGCGACCTTCGTGTTCTTGTTCGGATCGAACAGACCGTTGATTGGGCTGCCTGGATCGTCCGGACTCGGCGCGGTGAGCTTCTGGTGCGACGCCTGAACGCCTACGGCGGTGGTCAGCGCAGCAAAGCGGACGTCGAACGGCGCAAGCTGCACCTCGACGCGGCCTTCCTGTTCCTTGCTGGTGAAGGTTTGTCTCACGCCGAGGGAGGTGAGATCGGCAGAGTCGGCGAGCCCGACCTCATCGTGCTTATAGTCGGTTGCCCCAGCCCAGAACCGGATCGCATCGATTGCCGCAGCGTCCGGCCGATATTCGCCTTTTGTCGTGAACTTTGTTTGTCGTCCGTCGATCCGCGTCAGGAACTCGCTGCCCTCGATACCGGGAATGTGGTAGAGCGCGTTGTGCTGCGTGATCGCCGCGCCAACGTATCCGCCATCGAAGATGTAGGAGCCGCCGACAGATCCGCCGTAGGCCTGCGATGCCGAATTCGGCTGGCGACCGTTGAACGGCAGCGTCGGGTCGGTCAAGAACGGGTAGCTCGGGATGCTGTAGTCGCCGGCCTTGCGGCCAAAGGCATCGGCGTGGACGGCAAAGTTACCGCCGCCGGCGTCGAGCAGCACGGCACCTTCGGCCCCGCGATCGACCGAAGTCACGGCCGTCCGTGTTTCCGCGGTGATGCAGCCCGGCGATCCGACGTTTGCCAGCGGCGCCTTGGTCGGGAGTCCGTAAGTCGCAAAGGGCGCCGTGCAGGACGGCAAGGCATCCGGAATTCGATTGTTGGTTGCGCTGACCACGCCGCCGATCGCGGTGGAGCCGTAGCGCAGCGTCGCCGGTCCGCGGATGACCTCGACCTGGTTGGCTGCCAGCGGATCAATTGGCACGAAGTGATCCTCGCCGAGATCGGACGCGCCGTTGCTGCCGGTCCCGTTCTCGACGATGCCGACACGGTTGGTGTCTAGCCCGCGAATGATGGGGCGGCTGGATGCGCCGGGAGCGTATTCGGAGCCGGTGATGCCGGGCTTGGAGAACAGCAGATCGCCGAGCGTGCCGCCGCCGTTACGCCGGATCTCCTCGTTCGGCACCACGGTGACGGTCGCGAACTGATCGGTCACAACAGGCAGCACGCCCTGCTGAGGCGCGGCAGGCACCGGAGTTGCCGGCGCTGCTTCCGCCGCTTGCTCGCGGCTGCGTACTCGTGCCGTTCGCGCACCACGGCCGGGATTGCGGGACGGCACCACCGCCCTGCGCACGATCGGGCTTGGTGCCGTCACCGTGACGGCGGGAATCTCGGTCGACGATTGGCCCTGTGCAGGCGTTTGGGCGAAAGCGGGCGTGACGGCACCGAGCAGGAGCAGGCTTGCTCCACCAAGACGCTGCGCGTGTCGCGATTGAAATGACATGGTCCTGATTCCAGTCAGGCGCCGTCCGCATGATGGTTTGCTGATCGGAGGCGGCCTGCCGTCGCGGCGCGACGGAATTCGACTTCAACTTTTTCCGGCCGATCGCCTGAAAGCGGCGAGGGGCGGGCGTGATCAAGTGGTGTCGGGAGTCAGGACGCGGGAGGGGCGCGCGGCTGGAACGCCGTGGCGGCCGATTTCAGATGGAGGAATTCGGCATCGGTGGTGCGGTAGAGCAGGTCGATCGCCTGCGGCAGCTGCAACAGAGGCGGCGTCGCGAACAGGATCGTGCCTGCCATCGCGGCCACGGCGCAGATCGCGCAATTGTCCTCGCCCGGCTGCTCGCGATCGGGGCTTGAGGGCGATTGCTTGTGAGCCGCCGCGCGGTCGCCCGCAGCTTGATCCTTGGCACTGTCTTTGGGGCCGTCGGTCTGGTGGAGCGTGGCCTGGGCCAGCGGTGCGGCCTGGGCAAACCAATGGCTGTGACCGAACGTCAGCGCGAACTGCACCAGCATCGCGAGCAACGCGAGCCGGGCACCGTGCCTGATATTCGACCGGAACCACTTCATCGGAAAATGCCACCCCCAACACCGCGAGGCGCCAAGTCCCTATGCGATGTTATAATGTAACATCGCTCTAATCGTCAGCCGATGTCAACGGCGCTCCAACCCGCCCAGCACGGGTGGCAGGCCGATGTGGCGTTCGAGCAACGGAGCGTTCAGCGCCCTTCGCGGACCCAGGTCGCGGCGAAGGCGCCGAGCAGCAGCAACAGGCCGATCAGGCCGGCAAAGATCGGCAGCACGCCGACGCCCTTGACGACGCTGGCATCGCGCATCCGCACCCCCATCCAGCCGTCCCCGGCAAAGACGCTGGCCGAACGCACGGGCAGGATGCGCGGCAGCTCGATGCTGGCGCCATTCGCCACGCGCACGGCGTTGCCGCCGGTCGCCTGCGCCAGCGGCTTCAAGGTCTCGACCGTGGAGGTGACTTCCGAAAACTCCTTCGGATTGGTCGGGCCGACATTGATCAGCGCCTTCAGCGTGCCGTCGGTGGCCTGCCACAGGCCGAGCTCGCTCGCCGGCAGGCTGGCGCGCCATTCGCCGGGCTCCCCCTGGCTCAGCGTCAGATCCTGCGACACGCCGGACGG
Organism: Bradyrhizobium sp. CFUWI; assembly: GCF_056429085.1. Lineage (NCBI taxonomy): Bacteria > Pseudomonadati > Pseudomonadota > Alphaproteobacteria > Hyphomicrobiales > Nitrobacteraceae > Bradyrhizobium > Bradyrhizobium sp. CFUWI. The sequence continues at coordinate 104,514 of NZ_JBWJZE010000004.1, read as the reverse complement.
CGAGGTCACGCTCACCGGCTGGACGCTGTCCGCCATGGTCTGGCGCACCACCACCAGATTCTTGCCCTGCACCTGGAGGCGCAGCGCCTCCTCGTCGAGGTCGGGCTGCTTCATCAGCCAGTGCGACATCCGCCGGAGCAGGTCCAGATGCGGGCCGCCGCCCTCATAGCCGCGCGCCCACAGCCAGATGTGGTCGGAGAGCAGCAGCGCGACGCGGCCCTCGCCGAAGCGCGACAGGAACAGAAGCGGCTTGCCGTCGGCGCCCGTCATCACCGGCGGGTTGACGGAATTGCGGGTGTCAACGGTGCGGAAGAAACGGCTCCAGCGCGGCGGCTCGGAGGCCGAGCCCTCCAGGGCGCGCGTGACGGGATGGCGTTTGCCGAGGTCGGACAGATGCGCATAGAACGGCTTTTCCGTCACGCCGACCGGTTCGGCCGGCAGCACCGTATCCAGCGGCGTGCGCCAGATGCTGGTGTTGGAGGCGTAGTCGGGGCCGGCCGAGACCAGCACCGCGCCGCCCGCGCGGACATAGCGCGCGATGTTGTCGAAATACGCGATCGGCAGCACGCCCTGACGGGCGTAGCGGTCGAAGATGATCAGCTGGAATTCGTTGATCTTCTGCTGGAACAATTCGCGGGTCGGAAACGCGATCAGCGACAATTCGTTGATCGGCGTGCCGTCCTGCTTCTCCGGCGGACGCAGGATGGTGAAGTGCACGAGGTCGACGCTGGCGTCGGACTTCAAGAGGTTGCGCCAGGTGCGCTCGCCGGAATGCGGCTCGCCGGAGACCAGGAGCACGCGCAGCTTGTCGCGCACGCCGTCGATGGCGACGACGGCGCGGTTGTTCACCGGCGTCAGCTCGCGCTCGAGCGGGGAGGCCTCGATCTCGACGATGTTCGGACCGGCGTGCTTGATGTCGACGTCGACGCTCGCGGCCTGGCCGCTTCCCAGCGTGCGCTCGTTGATGACCTCGCCGTCCCTGCGGATCGTGACCCTGGCGCGCTCGCCGGTGACGCCCTGGTCGTCGAGGCGGTAGCTGATGGTCTGGGTCTGTCCGACGATGCCGAAGCGCGGTGCGGCCGTGATCGCGATGCGGCGGTCGCGCTCGTCCTTCTGCCCGGTAACAAGCGCATGCACCGGGGCCTGGAAGCCGAGCGCGGCGGCGTTCGCTGGGATGTCGTGGACACGGCCGTCGGTGATCAGGAACGCGCCGGCGACGCGGTCGACCGGCACGTCCGCCAAGGCCGAGGCGAGGGCGCCGAACAGCTTGGTGCCGTCGGTCTCGCCATCGGCCTGTCCGGCATCGACGACGCGCACCTCCAGCCCCTTGATCTTCTTCAGGCTGTCGACCAGCGCCTCCTGCGCAGCTGCGGCCTCGCGATTGCGGTTGCCGAAATTCTGGCTCGGGCTCTTGTCGACGACGATTGCGGCGACCGAGGTGAGCGGCTCGCGGTCCTCGCGGGTGAAGGAGGGATTGGCGAGCGCGAGCAGGAACAGCGCCAGCGCGGCCACGCGCACGGCAGCGCCGCGCGCGCGCGCAATCAGCAGCACCAGTGCGACGATGACGATCGCGGCCAGCGCGAGCCACAGCACGATCGCGGGAACAAGCGGCGTGAAGGCGATGCCGTAATTCATCAGACCAACCTATCAACGTCATTCCGGAGCGGTCCGCAGGACCGAATCCGGAATCTCGAGATTCCGGGTCTGGTCCTTTGGACCATCCCGGAATGACGGAGCGTATGGCTCAGGCTTACTCGCATCATTGCCCCAACCGTTCGATCAGGGCCGGTGCGTGCACCTGGTCGGCCTTGTAATTGCCGGTCAGGGTGTACATCACGATGTTGGCGCCGGCGCGGTAGGCGAATTCGCGCTGGCGGGTGTCGCCGCCGGTCACCGGCAGCATGGCCTGGCCGTCGGGCCGCACCGCCCAGGCGCCGGCAAGATCGTTCGAGGTGATGATGATCGGCGAGACACCGTCGCCGCCGCGCGCCGGCCGCTGCGCGCTGTCCTCGTCCTCGTCGCGCGGCAGGGTCTCGACCCAGGTCTGGCCGGTGACGAAGCGGCCGGGGAAGTCGCGCAGCAGATAGAAGGTCTTGGTCAGCACGTGCTCGCGCGGCACCGGCTCGAGCTCGGGCACGTCGAGCGAGGACAGGATCTCGCGCAGCGTCTGCATGGCGGGGGTCTGCGCGGCGCCGTTCGCGCCGGGCGGCGCTTCGATCGCGTCGCGGGTGTCGAACAGCACGGTGCCGCCCTGCTTCATGTAGGCGTCGATCTTGTTGATGGCATCCTGCGGCGGCTTGCGCGCGCCCGGCACGATCGGCCAGTAGATCAGCGGGAAGAAGGCGAGCTCGTCGCGCGTGGGATCGATGCCGACGGGATCGCCGGCCTCGAGCGCGGTGCGCTGGGCCAGGAACAGCGTCAGCCCGTTCATCCCCGCCTTGACGATGGAATCGACGTCGGCATTGCCTGTGACGACATAGGCGAGGCGGGTTTGCGCCGTCGCTTTCATCGCGAAATCGTCCGTGGCGCCGTCGGCGCGTGACGGCGTCGGCGCGAGCGAGGTGAGCAGCAGGCCGAGCACGATCATGGCGGGCGCGGCGCGGCGGCGCAGCAGCGCGGCGATCCCGCCGCCGAGCACCGCGACGATGAGGGCGTCGATCAGGAACAGGCCGAGCGCCGTCGACAGCAGCCAGCCGCGCAGGTCGCGCGGTTCGGCATTGGTGTAGGTGGCGTGCCGGGCGCGCAGGCTCGCGGTGTTGAGGGCAGCGATGCGGTCGGCGCCAGCAAGCGTGTTCACGGCGAGCGGTCCTTCGGCCGGGCCGTAGAACCCCGGCGGATGATCTGATGTGGCGCGGTCGCGGTAATCCGCGGGCAGCGGCTTTGCGGTCGCCGGCGGCGGGCCGAAGGCGCCGAAGCCGTCGAGGATGTGCAGCGGCGCCACCGTCTCGGTGGTCGCTTCGCCGGCAATTCCGGGGCCGGGCTTGGACGTGTAGCCGGACATGTCGACCACCCGCCGCAGCATTTCGACGAAAGTGCCCGACATCGGCAAGTCCGACCAGCGCATGTCGGCACTGACGTGGAACAGGCTGACCAGCCCCTTGCCGCGATGCTCGCCGGTCACCAGCGGCGTGCCGTCTTCGAGCGAGGCCCAGCTCCTGGTGGCGAGCACCGCGTCGGGCTCGGCCAGCACCTGGCGGCTGACGGTGACGTCCTTCGGCACCGCGACGCCGGCAAACGGGCCGTCGGTCGTGAAGGCGGCAAGATGCTGCGGTTTCTCCCAGGTCAGGCTGCCGCCGAGCGTGCGGCCGCCCTTGCGCAGCTTGACCGGCACGAGGTCGTCCTCGGCCTGCGCCAGCCTTGGACCTGCGAACCGCACCAGGACGCCGCCCTGGTCGATCCAGGCGTTGATGCGCTCGCGCAGCTCCGGCGCGATGGTGCCGACATCGGCGAGGATGATCATCGGCAGCTTCTGGTCCAGGAATTGTGTGATGCCCTGCTGCGGCGAGCCCTTGTCGGCGAGCCTGACGTCGGCGAACGGCGCCAGCGCGCGGGTGAGGTAGAAGGTCGGCGCCAGCAGCGGCTGCGCGGTCTCGCTGGTCGAGCCCGAGACGATGCCGATGGCGCGGCGGCGCCAGCGCTTGTCGAGCAGCTGCACCGCGCCGGCGGAGCGCTCGCCCGAGATCTCGAGGCGGTTGATGTCGTTGCGCAGCTCGACCGGCAGATCGAACGCGGCGTCGGTCTCCTTGTCCTGCGGGCCGAACGAGAACCGCGCTTCGCCGATCGGCGAGGCCTTCTGGTCGAGCGCGCGCACGGTGCCGACCGCGATGCCGCTGTCGGTGCGCAGCACCTTCACCGTCATCTTCGCGGCGGCGTTCTCGGCCGCGACCAGCGCCAGCGGCGAGGAAGTGCCGCCTTCGAAGATGGTCAGGCTGCGCTCGCCGATGGTCTTGCCGAGGCCGGCCACGAATTCCTCGCCGCGACCGGTGTCGACGCCATCCGACAGCCAGGCGATCTCGCAATCGCCGGTGGCTTTCAGGAAGCGCTCGATCGCGGCGAGCGTGTCGACGCGGTCGATCGAATAGGGCTTTGGCGCGAGCTGGCGCAGCGCGACACGGGCGGCGCCCGCCGGCATCAGGGTGATGTCGCGGTTCGGCTCGGACAGCGGCACCAGCGCGATGGCGCGGCGGTCGTTGTCGGCATTGGCGATCAGCTCGTCGGCGGCCCTGATCCTGACATCCCAGTGCGATGCGGCGCTCCAGCCGTCGTCGAACACGATCATCAGCGGCGCCTTGCTGCCGGCGAGGCCGGTTTGCGGATTCCAGATCGGGCCGGCGGCGGCGAAGATCACCAGCGCTGCCGCAAGCAGCCGCAGCGCGGTCAGCCACCATGGCGTCCGCGAGGGGGTCTCCTCGCGCGGGGCGATGTCGAACAACAGGCGGGTCGGCGGAAACTCGATGCGGCGCGGCCGCGGCGGCATCACGCGCAGCAGCCACCACAGCACCGGAAGGCTGACGAGGCCGATCAGGAGCAGCGGCTGGGTGAAGGCGAGCGGCAGTCCCATCATGCGGCCGGCCCCGCCTTGATGGTCGTGGTGCGGGCGCCCGACTTGCTCACCTGCATGCCGGCATGCAGGAACAGCAAGAGCTCGGCGGCGGAGCGGTCAGTGGCATGCGTCGTGAACAGCCAGTCGAGCTTCTTGGTCTCGGCGCGGATCTGGTCGCGGTGCAGCGCGAGCCGCGCGGTGTAATCCTGCGCCCAGCTCTCGGCGCGGCCGGCGGTGATCACGCCGAACCCTTCGGGCTCGACGAACTCGACGCGGCCGGAATAGGGGAACGATTCTTCGGCGGGATCGACGACCTGCACCAGCGTGCCGTGCGCCCCGGAGCCGGACAGCCCCGCGAGCGTCGTCCTGATCTCGGCGATCGGCGACCAGAAATCCGACAGCACGATCGTCTCGGCGAGCGCAGCAGGCACGAAGGACGGCGGCAGGCTGAGACGATCGGCATCGTCATGCAGCATCGCCTGCGCCATCTTGTCGATGACGCTGCGGCTCGACGTCGGCGCCATCAGCCCGGGAATCCCGACGCGTTCGCCGCCGGAGACCAGGAGCTCGGCCAGCGCGAAGGCGACGATCAGCGTCCGTTCGAGCTTGGACTCGCGCGCGGTCTTCGAGGCGAACGCCATCGAGGGCGAGCGGTCGGGCCAGATCCAGACCGTGTGCGAGGCTTCCCATTCGAGCTCGCGGACATAGAGATGGTCGTCGCGCGCCGAGCGCCGCCAGTCGACGTTCTGCGACGGCTCGCCGGAGACGAAACGGCGATACTGCCAGAAATTTTCGCCGGACCCGGCGCGGCGCCTGCCGTGCAGGCCGTGGATGACGTTGGCGGCGATCCGGCGGGCTTCGAGCACGAGACGCGGCAAGGACGCTGCGAGCGTGCGGCTTTCGCCATCGGCACGTCGGATCGCGAGGACCTCCTTGGCCGTGTGCCCGTTCTCCGCTGCCATCAACCGATCCGTGTCTTCAATTGCCGGATCACGTCCGGAATCGTGCGGCCTTCGGCGCGTGCCTGGAACGTCAGCGCCATGCGGTGCTTCAGCACGGGCTCGGCGAGATCGAGCACGTCGTCGACCGACGGCGCCAGACGGCCGTCGATCAGCGCACGCGCGCGCACCGCCAGCATCAGGGATTGGCTGGCGCGCGGGCCGGGGCCCCAGGCGATGAACTTGCCGGATTCGCCGGCGTCGGGACCCGGACGGGCCGCGCGCACCAGCGACAGGATCGCCTCCACGACGGAATCGCCGACCGGCAGGCGCCGGATCAGCCGCTGCGCGGTGATCAGCGCGTCCGCGGTCATCGATCCCTTCGCCAGCGTTTCCTCGGCGCCGGTGGTCTCGAACAGGATGCGGCGTTCGGCGTCGCGATCGGGATAGTCGACGTCGATCTCCATCAGGAAGCGGTCGAGCTGCGCTTCGGGCAGCGGATAGGTGCCTTCCTGCTCCAGCGGGTTTTGCGTCGCCAGCACGTGGAAGGGTTTTGGCAGGTCGTGGCGCGCGCCGGCGACGGTGATGTGCTGCTCCTGCATCGCCTGCAGCAGCGCCGACTGCGTGCGCGGGCTGGCGCGGTTGATCTCGTCCGCCATCAGGAGCTGCGCGAACACCGGACCGGAAATGAAGCGGAAGGCGCGCTTGCCCGTGGTGCTCTCGTCCAGCACCTCGGCGCCGAGAATGTCCGACGGCATCAGATCGGGCGTGAACTGGATGCGCTTGGCATCGAGGCCGAGCGTGACGCCGAGGGTCTCGACCAGCTTGGTCTTGGCAAGGCCGGGCACGCCGATCAAGAGCGCATGGCCGCCGGAGAGGATGGTGACCAGCGTGTTCTCGATCACGCGATCCTGGCCGAAGATGACGGACGCGATCGCATCCTTCGCGGCGCGAATCTGGCTCGACACCTGCTCGGCCGAACGAACGATCCCGTCCTCGAGTTTCTCGACACTCTCCGCCATCCGCTCGCTCCTTCAGCCGCCAGGCGGCTCGCCTGGGCCGTCATGGCATCGCATCGCGTCAAATCATGGGCCCATGCTAGGCTTGCAGGAAGACCATGTATTCGTTGAATTAACCTATCCCCACCTTATCGGCTTCGGGTTATGTACGGCATCACGAAGTGGCGACCTCCACACCGGGCTATTCCGGATGGAACCGTGCACCCGCGTACAACGTAGACCTGCACCAATCGTGCCAAGGACAAAGTCAGGGCAAACCATGGCGAACCAAGGGCAGAGCGCCGATCGCGGCCTCGAGGGGCTGACTGCCGCCGCCAAGAACGCTGCCAATGCCGAAGGCGGCAAGAAGGGCCTGCCGCCGGTGCACCTGTGGAATCCGCCGTTTTGCGGCGATCTCGACATCCGAATCGCCTCCGATGGTACTTGGTTCTACTTGGGCACGCCAATCGGGCGTCCCGCGCTGGTGCGGCTGTTCTCGACCATCCTCAAGCGCGAGGGCGACAAGCATTTCCTGGTCACGCCGGTGGAGAAGGTCGGCATCCGCGTCGACGATGCGCCGTTCATGGCGGTCGAGATGCAGAAGGACGGCGAGAGCGGCCATCGCGTGCTGCGCTTCCGCACCAATGTCGACGACTGGGTCAGCTGCGATGCCGCGCACCGGCTGCGCTTCGAGCAGGCGGCGGACGGCGGGCTGACGCCTTACTTGCATGTCCGTGCCGATCTCTGGGCCAAGGTCACGAGAGCGCTCTATTACGATCTGGTTGACATGGGCGAGGAGCGGATGGTCGATGGCCAGCCGATGTTCGGCGTCGAATCGGCGGGCGAATTCTTCACCATGGCCGATGCGGAGCAGGTGAGGGCCGCGCTTTGAACAAGCCCATTCTGAAAAGCGACCAGGTTGCGCTCGGTGCAGCGGATTTCTTCGCCCGCTCCAAGGCGAAGCTCGGCTTCGACGTGCCGGCCGGCCTCTACGATCCCAACATCATTCCCACCTCGGGCGATCCCGGCACCGACAAGATGCTGGAGATCATCGCGCGCGAGCAGCCGGTGCGCCCCGCGGCGGTGCTGATCGCCGTGGTCGATCATCCCGAGCCGACCATTCTGCTGACGCAGCGCGCGGCGCATCTCAACGACCATGCCGGCCAGGTCGCCTTTCCCGGCGGCAAGATCGACGCGACCGATGCCTCGCCGCTGGACGCGGCACTGCGCGAGGCCGAGGAGGAGGTCGGGCTGTCCAGGGACTTCGTCGAGCCGCTCGGCTATCTCGATCTCTACGGCACCGCGTTCGGCTTCCGGATCCTGCCGACGGTCGCCAAGGTCCGGCCGGGCTTTTCGCTCACCATCAACCATTCCGAGGTTGATGACGCCTTCGAGGTGCCGCTATCCTTTCTGATGAACCCGGTGAACCATCAGGTGCACAGCAAGGAATTCCGCGGCATGGAGCGGTCCTATTACGCGATGCCGTTCGCGGAGCGCTACATCTGGGGGGCGACGGCCGGAATGCTGCGTGTGCTCTACGAGCGGATCTATTCGTCATGATCCGGACGGTTCTGACCGAGATCGGAATTTTCCTCATCCCGTTTGCCGTCTATGCGCTGTTCCTGGTCGCGAGCCGCTCCGGTGTGTTCGCGCGTTCGTCCTGGCCGGTCACGATCGTCGCGCGCCTCACTTTGGTCGCGCTTGCGCTCGTCATCGCCGGCCTGATCGGCCTTGCGGAGTTCTCCGGCGCGCCGCCGGATTCGACCTATATTCCCGCCCATATCGAGAACGGTCGGCTGGTGCCGGGCGTGGAAAAATAGGGGCAGCACGATGAGCGCGGAGCCGTTACTCGCGCCGGTCCTTGCCGATGCGCCCTGGCTGATCTCAGGCGGGACCGCGCGCGTCCTGCAATTGCTCAATGCCGACGGCGAGGAGGCGCGGGTGGTCGGCGGCGCGGTGCGCAACGCGCTGCTTGGTCTTGTGCCCGGCGACATCGACATCGCGACCACGGCGCGGCCGGAGGAGGTGATGCGACGTGCCAAGGCTGCCGGCATCAAGGGAGTGCCGACCGGCATCGATCACGGCACCGTCACGCTGGTCATCGACAGCCATCCCTATGAAGTGACGACGCTGCGCGAGGACACCGAGACCTTCGGCCGCAAGGCCAAGGTCGCGTTCGGCCGCGACTGGGTCAAGGACGCCCAGCGGCGCGACTTCACCATGAACGGCCTGTCGGTCGACGCAAAGGGCGTCGTCTACGATTATGTCGGCGGCATTGCGGATGCCAAAGCGCGCCGCGTGCGCTTCATCGGCGATCCCGACCAGCGCATCGCCGAGGACTATTTGCGCATCCTGCGCTTCTTCCGCATCCACGCCGCTTTCGGCGCGGGCGAGCCCGACCGCGACGGCTATCTCGCCTGCATCCGCGGCCGCGCCGGCCTTGCCAGCCTTTCGGCCGAGCGGGTGCGGATGGAGACGCTGAAGCTCCTGGTGGCATCGGGCGCAGCCGCGGCCGCGCTGGCCATGGCCGAGGGCGGCCTCCTGCAGACGCTGGCCGGCGGCGTCGTCTACACCGGGCCGCTGGCGACGATGATCGCGATCGAGCGCGAACTTGGTCTCGCCGCCGGCAGCACGCGGCGCCTCGCTGCGCTGACCGTCGCCGTGACCGAGGATGCCAAGCGCGTCGCCGCGCGCCTGCGGCTGTCCAATGCCGAGACCAAGGCGCTGGATTCGATGGGACACCGCTGGTGGCGCCTCGCCACCAAGGACGACGCCAATGCGCGGCGGCTGCTCTACCGGCTCGGTGCCGAGCGCTATCACGATCGCGTGTTGCTCGGCTGGGCGCGGAGCGGCGGCGATGTCGCCTCCACGCGCTGGCACGCGCTCGCCGAGCTGCCGCAGCGCTGGACTGCGCCGAAATTTCCGCTGAAGGCCGCCGACTTCATCGCCCGCGGACTGCCCGAAGGACCCGCGCTCGGACATGTGTTGACGCTCGCCGAGGACGCTTGGCTTGCGGCGGATTTTCCCCTAGAGGAAGCCGCGCTCGCTGCCATCGCCGATCAAGCTGCGGCCCGCATCAACCGCGACGAGAGAACGTGACCATCGTCTCAGGCTTCGCCGACATCTCGATTTTCCAGCTGCTGCTGGTCGCGTTGATGGCGTTGTTTGCTTCGATCATCGGCGGTCTCGCCGGCTACGGCACCGGCGCCCTGATGCCGCTGGTGCTGGTGCCGCTGGTCGGCGCCGAGCCCGTGGTGCCGATCATCGCGATCTCCGCCATCTTCACCAATTGCAGCCGCGCGGTCGCTTACCTGCGCTATGCCGACCGCCGCCGCGCGCTGATCGTGCTCGCCTGCGCCGCGCTGACCACCGCGCTCGGCGCCTACGGCTACACGCGGCTGACCAACGCGGGCGCGGCGCTCGTGATCGGCACCATGCTGATCCTGAGCGTGCCGCTGCGCCGCGTGCTCCGCCGCCGAAGCGTGCGGATCGGCGACGGCGGCCTTGCCGCCGGCTCGGTCGGCTATGGCGTCCTGGTCGGCGGCACCTCCGGCTCCGGCGTGATCCTGCTCTCGCTCCTGATGGCCGCCGGCCTGGAGGGCGCCGCCGTGATCGCGACCGATGCGATGATCTCGCTCGGCACCGGCCTCATCAAGATCTCCGTGTTCGGCCTCGCCGGCGCCGTCACCGCGCAGGTGCTCGCCTTCGCGCTGCTGATCGGCGCAATCGCGATCCCCGGCGCCTTCCTGGCAAGGGCCTTCGTCGAGCGGATGCCGCTGCATATCCACACCGCGATTCTCGATGTGGCTGTCATCACCGGCGGGCTGGTGATGATCTCGGCGGCGGCGGCGAGGCAGCTCGTCGCGTAGACGAGCGGGCCAACTGGTCATTCGCAACGTGTCCGCGATCGAGGCTCGTTCTCATAAACGTCGGCTGCGGAGTCAACCGGAAGGCGCCGGCTCAACGGTCTGCGGGCAACTTATGACCCGAAGCGGTCGTTTACACTACGCGCGCAAGGAAAACGCTGGAAGGCTCCACCTCAATCAGGAACGCATCATTGGCAAGGCTCGGCACCCCGATCCACGTTGCGCAAGGCGGATTGTCTCCGAATGTTGCCCTGAGCGCGCCACTGATCGCCTCGCTTTCGTGCAGATGTTCCTGCTTGATGTATAGGCGAAGTGCGCCGACGTCATTGAGCGTCGCGCCAACCGAAGCCAGTGCGCTAGCTAGATTTTCAAGGCTCTTTTCAAGTTGACGCCCGATGTCGCCGGCACCAATGATTTTTCGATCGGCATCCCAAGCGACTTGGCCAGAGATATTGGCAACGTCACCGAACGGCGTCCGGACGATTGCGACCTGAGCAAAGCCATAGGGCCGACTGTCAAACAATCCTGCAGCGGCCTGTACGGATCGGCTCATTGTAGCTCCTTATCTTGGTGCGGGGCTGATTGCGCCGCGACGGAATAGCACACAACTGCGATAAAGACACTTCAGCTTGGGGGCCCGAGGGCGAAGTTCGGTTGGCCTCAGAAATGGTCTGCTGATCGAGGGGGACCGAAGTGACACGTCGCCGGCCGCATCTTCGATGCGATCCGACCTCTCCCTACGGGAGAGGTGATCCGAGTTCTCCGTACGCATCGACTCAACCGAACACATTCCGCTCGAGACTGTCCGCGGCAGCTGTTGACCCATGCCGACAAGACTCGGGGTTCGTTCGCCTATCGGCTGCCATGGGCAAAGCGAACCTGACCGCGTATCGGCATCGTCGACGCCCAAACCAGACGTTCTGGCCAGAATAAATCGGACAACTCGCCGTCACACGCGCCAGCGGCAAAGTACCACACTCTAGAATGAAGGGTTGTGCGCGCCGGTTAATGCACGCTTAGCCTTAATCGAGTTACGGTAGTCCGTTCGTTGCTGCTTGCTGGCCCGAGGCCGTATGAGTCTGTGTTTCTTTTGAGCGACTGGTTCGCAGGTGTCCCAACCCTTGGAGTGCTGTTCAAGAGATTCATGATTAATGTTGCATGGGCAAGCATCGTACTCATTGCAATGCTAATTCTTCAGCTTCCCGCTGAATACGCAGCTGTCGTTTACTTCGGTGTTCTTGTTGTGAACGGCGTGATGGCCTTTGTTTTTTACGTCAGCGCGTGCAAATGCGTGAGTGACGGTGCGCAACCTACTTCCATCCGCTCCAATCCAAGTTGGCGGACTTGCAAGAATCAGAGATGAAAATCAAGCTTGCCATTGCAGCATTCGTTGTCCTCGGTGTCGCTGGTCTCGGTAATGCTTACGTGCGTAGCTATCCGCCGTTCACGTCTCAATTTGTGCAGACCTGCGAAAAGGCGATTCAAGAGCGGCTGGCGGATCCCTCCACCTATCAACGGATCGACCTGGAAGACTCCAGAAGAACGATCACGTGGGACGAATTTTTCGCCGAGCCGGAACGGGCCGTACCCGAGTCAACCAGAAGATTCATGATGCAATCAGCGCGCCACCCGCCGGTTCAGTATGTGGCGCTCATCGACTTCCAAGCTCAGGATTCCGTCGGTGCCATCATGCGAGAAAGGGCATCATGTACGTTCAACTCGCTCACTGGCAGCGATGCGCCGACTCGTACGTTTTGGGTGAAGATCGATGGCGAACGTAATTTGGAGTGGGCCGCCAGGCAGCCCAACGCCGCAACGCTCCACCGGCGCTTGGTGAAAAATCTGTGATGCGGCGGGTCGGCTATTGGCCCTACTGCAACATCCAGCCATGTCAGCTGTTGCCCGCGATTGGCAGATCAGCAGACATCGAACGCGCTGGAGCCGAGCAGGCCGGCCTGGCCGGGATGCGGTCTTGAGCGCGCCTACTCTTCGTCCTCGTCGTCTTCTTCCTCCTCATCTTCCTCTTCCACCTGCACCAGCACGGCCAGTGGCAGCGTCTCGCGGAACAGGTCGCCTTCCATGCCCATCCAGAGGCAGAGCACGTCGTTCTCCTTCACCTCCGCAACCGTCAGCGGCTGACCGCCGGATTTCAACATCACGAGATCGCCGGCTTTCAATTCCATGGATTGTCCTTTCGCGTGATCGATCTGCAGGGCAGCCTAGCAAGCGGTCATGACAGGCCGATCACGCCGGCTGGCCCCGACGGGAAATTCCGCCGGCGGGGTGGCGGAGAGGGCGACGCAAATCAGGAGAGATCAGAGAGGTCATCGCCCGCGCCGATCGAGCCTGACTCCATGATGCTTTAGTCGCTCCTCTGCAGCAGCAGAAGATGCGGCACGGCCTAGCGATCGAGGGTGCGCCCAGGCGCTGGTAGAATTGCATGCAGCGCGAAGACGCCTCATCCCGACCGCATCACGGCTCGCCGGGCAGACGAATGCAGCGCGAAGACCTCCCCGTCGCGAATTTCGACGATGACATCATACCCCTGTTTTGCCCGACGGATCAGGGGCGTTTCGTAAAATCCGTAAGGCCTTGATCTTGCTGGGGCCGTCTACTGTGCATGGGGTTGTTTTTCGATTTTTTGTTTGGAGGCCTGCTCAGGACCGGCCCGGCACCAATTCGGTCAGCGAGCGGATGATGCGGTCGGGCTTGACGGTCGAGCCTTCGGGCAGGCCGTCGCCGTGCACGTCGATCCAGATCGAATAGATGCCGAGGCGTTGCGGCGTCACGACTTCCCATTCCAGATTGTCGCCGATCATCCAGGTGTCCGCAGGCGTGACGCCGAGCGCCTCCATTGCATGCAGATAGGCGCGCTCCTCGGGCTTGCCGAAACCGTGCTCGCCCTCGATCTGGATGTGGTCGAAGCGATGCGCCAGCTCGAACCGCTCGACCTTGGCGCGCTGCATGTCGGCGGCGCCGTTGGTGACCAGCGCGAGCTTGACGCCGCGTGCCCTGAACGCGTCGATCGCATCATGCGCACCGGGGAAGACGAAGATCGCTTCCTCGCGGTAGGTGGTGAAGCGGTCGGCGATGCGATCGGCGAGATCGTCCGACAGGGCGCGATGGCCGTCGGCGGCGAGCGCGGCGAAGCCGCCGCGCACCGTGAGCCGCCGCGCCTCGCCGAGCTTCATCCGCCAGATCGGCTCCGCGGTCGACCAGAACTGCCGCGCATAGGCGAGCACTGCGGTCGCGACCTGCGGCGGCGGCAGCGGCGCAAGCTCCTCGGCAAACTCGTTCGCGATCGTGTTCCAGGCGATCTCGGGCCGGCCATAGGCCGACAGAATGGTGTCGTCCATGTCGATCAGCATGGCGCGGGGGAGCGGCTTCGAAACGGTCACGGCCACTTCACCTCCGGCGGCATCGATGACAGGATCGAATCGACGTTGCCGCCGGTCTTGAGCCCGAAGATGGTGCCGCGATCATAGAGCAGGTTGAACTCGACATAGCGGCCGCGCCGGACCAATTGCTCCTCGCGGTCGGCGGCGGTCCAGGCGCTGGCGAAATTGCGCCGGACGATCTCGGGGTAGATCTTCAGGAAAGCGCGGCCGACGTCCTTGGTGAAGGCGAGGTCGGCGTCCCAGTCGCCGCTGTCGTGCCAGTCGTAGAAGATGCCGCCGATGCCGCGCGACTCCTTGCGGTGCGGCAGGTAGAAATACTCGTCGCACCATGTCTTGTACTTGTCGTAGTCGGCAACGCCGCTGTTCTGCGCGCAGGCCTCCTTCATCGCGGCGTGGAAGGCGATCGCGTCGGCATCGTCCTGCGTGCGGCGGCGGTCGAGCACCGGCGTGAGGTCGGCGCCGCCGCCGAACCAGGCTTTCGTGGTGACGACGAAGCGCGTGTTCATGTGCACGGCGGGCACGTTCGGATTGCGCATATGCGCGATCAGCGAGATGCCGGAGGCCCAGAACTTCGGGTCGTCCGCCGCGCCGGGAATCTGGGCGCGAAATTCAGGGGCGAACTCGCCGTGCACGGTCGAGCAGTGCACGCCCACCTTCTCGAACAGCCGGCCATGCATCATCGACATCACCCCGCCGCCGCCGGGCGCGCCGGTATGGTCGGCGCGCTGCCAGGGCGTGCGCTTGAAACGGCCGGCCTCGCCCGGATAGAGGTCGTGCGGGGCGTCGTCCTCGAGCAGCTCGAAGCTCGCGCAGATGTCGTCGCGCAAGGCTTCGAACCAGGTGCGGGCGCGGGTCTTGCGGTCTTCGATCGTCGAACTGTCCATCTTCATTCCCGGTCGCTTGCCATGCGTAGTGCCATAGGGTGGGCAAAGGCTCCCTTGCGCCGTGCCCACGTCTTTGTCGTCATCCTGAGTGGTGGGCACGCTTCGCTTTGCCCACCCTGCGAGATCTGTCCCTATCTGATGCCGAGCGATTTATGCGTCTGCACGCTGAGCCGCCATTGCGGATGGCGCAGGCAATAGTCGATCGCGCGCGCGGTGTTCTCGATCACCTCGGGTCCATCCATCGGCTGCAGCGAGAAGCGCTCGAAAGCGAGGTTCTCGAACGTCTCGGGCGCGGCGAGGGCCTGCGGGTAGACCAGCTTCAGCTCGTGGCCCCGGCGCAGCACCAGCTCGCTGCCGCCCTTGGGACTGACGCAGATCCAGTCGAGGCCATCAGGCGCTTCGATGGTGCCGTTGGTCTCGACGCCGATCTCGAAGCCGCGGGCGTGGAGCGCCTCGATCAGCGCGGTGTCGACCTGGAGCAGCGGCTCGCCGCCGGTGAGCACCACGTAGCGGCTCGCTTCGGCGGCGCGCCATTGCGCGGCGATGGTATCGGCGAGCTCGGCGGCCGAGCCGTAGCGGCCGCCGAGCGTGCCGTCGGTCCCGACGAAGTCGGTGTCGCAGAACTTGCAAGTGGCCTCAAGCCGGTCCGCCTCGCGCCCGCTCCAGAGGTTGCAGCCGGCAAAGCGGCAGAACACGGAGGCGCGCCCGGCGTGGGCGCCTTCGCCTTGCAGGGTCAGGAAGATTTCCTTGACCGCGTAACTCAATCGTCTCTCCTCAAACCTTCAGACTTGTTGAACCTTCAGACTTGCGGGTTCCGGATCTGCCGCAGCGCCTCGCCTGCGGCCATCGCCGCGGTCATGGCGACATTGAGCGACCGCAGCCCGGCCTTGATCGGGATCACCAGCCGCGCATCCGCGGCCTCGACCACCGCCTCGGTGACGCCGGCGCTCTCGCGCCCGAATAGCAGGATGTCCGACGTCTGGTAACGGAAATCGCGATAGTCGGTGGCCGCCTTGGTCGTGAACAGCAGCAGGCGGTGGCCATGCGCGGCGCGCCAGTCCTCGAATTTCAACCAGGAATCGTGCCTGACGATGCTGACATGGCCGAGGTAGTCCATTCCCGCCCGGCGGAACGCGCGGTCGGACACCGGGAACCCCGCCGGTTCGATGATATGGGCGTCCAGTCCGAGGCAGGCGCAGAGCCTGAGAATCGTGCCGGTGTTCTGAGGGATGTCGGGTTGGAAAAGCGCTATCTGCATCGGGAGTGGCGGGTTGGCTGCGGGACGGAAATGTCTCAATAAAACATCGCCTGCCCGGGAATTCGTGCATGGCACGCCCCCGCGCCGATAGCGGGCTTGCGCTCGCCCGGCAAGGGTGCCAATAGAACGATTCTGGACTGCTGTTTCGCCTGTTTAGAGGCGAATAAGCAAAGTTCTGCCGCCGCGGGGGGCCGCGGGCGCCGGCAGCCTTTCCGGGGGCCTCATGGGCGCCCCCTGGAGCGGTTTCCACCGGTTGCACAAGAAGAAAGGGTTGGAATCGTGACGACAGCGTCTTCGGCGGACCATCCGACACGCCGTGATTTCTTATTCGTTGCAACCGGGGCAGCTGCAGCAGTAGGGGGCGCGGCCGCGCTCTGGCCCTTCATCTCCCAAATGAATCCTGACGCCTCGACCATCGCCGCCGGTGCGCCGATCGAGGTCGATCTCAGCCCGATCGCCGAGGGCCAGGACATCAAGGTGTTCTGGCGCGGCAAGCCGATCTACATCAGCCACCGCACCAAGAAGCAGATCGAGGAGGCGCGCGCCGTCAACGTGGCGAGCCTGCCCGATCCGCAGACCGACGAGGCTCGGGTCAAGTCCGGTCACGATCAGTGGCTGGTCGTGATCGGTATCTGCACCCATCTCGGCTGCATCCCGATTGCTCATGAAGGCAGCTACGACGGGTTCTTCTGCCCCTGCCATGGTTCGGTGTACGATACGTCCGGCCGCATCCGCCAGGGC
Source organism: Bradyrhizobium sp. CFUWI (assembly GCF_056429085.1). Taxonomy (NCBI): domain Bacteria; kingdom Pseudomonadati; phylum Pseudomonadota; class Alphaproteobacteria; order Hyphomicrobiales; family Nitrobacteraceae; genus Bradyrhizobium; species Bradyrhizobium sp. CFUWI. The sequence goes on along the minus strand of NZ_JBWJZE010000004.1, from coordinate 87,888 downwards.
CCTGCGCCCTCGAACCTGCCGGTGCCGCCGTACCAGTTCGTTTCCGACACCAAAATCCAGATCGGCTGAGCTTTGGACCTTCGTCCGAAGCTTCGCGCCGTCTCGTCGTATTATTTCCTCAGGATCGCATCATGAGCGGACCATCCGACTACCAGCCGAGCAATCCGGCCCTGCAATGGATCGAGCGGCGCCTGCCGATCTTCGGCCTCATGCACTCCTCGTTCGTCGCCTATCCCACCCCGCGTAACCTGAACTATTGGTGGACCTTCGGCGCCATCCTCTCCTTCATGCTGGGGATGCAGATCCTGACCGGCGTGATCCTGGCGATGCACTATACGCCGCATGCCGATCTCGCCTTCAAGTCGGTCGAGCTGATCGTTCGCGACGTGAACTACGGCTGGCTGCTGCGCAACATGCACGCGGTCGGCGCCTCGATGTTCTTCGTCGCCGTCTACGTCCATATGTTCCGCGGCCTCTATTACGGGTCGTACAAGGAGCCGCGCGAGGTGTTGTGGATCCTCGGCGTCATCATCTACCTCCTGATGATGGCCACGGGCTTCATGGGCTACGTGCTGCCCTGGGGCCAGATGAGCTTCTGGGGCGCCACCGTCATCACCAACCTGTTCTCCGCCATTCCCTATGTCGGCGAGAGCATCGTGACGCTGCTGTGGGGCGGCTATGCGGTCGGCAACCCGACACTGAACCGCTTCTTCTCGCTGCACTATCTGCTGCCGTTCGTGATCGCGGGCGTCGTCGTGCTGCACGTCTGGGCGCTGCACGTCGCCGGCCAGAACAATCCTGACGGCGTCGAGCCGAAGACGGAGAAGGACACGGTGCCGTTCACGCCGCATGCCACCATCAAGGACATGTTCGGCGTCGTCTGCTTCATGCTGCTCTACGCCTGGTTCATCTTCTACATGCCGAACTATCTCGGCGACGCCGACAACTACATTCCGGCGAACCCGGGCGTAACGCCGCCGCACATCGTGCCGGAATGGTATTACCTGCCGTTCTACGCGATCCTGCGCTCGATTCCGGACAAGCTCGCGGGTGTCGTCGCGATGTTCGGCGCGATCATCATCCTGTGCTTCCTGCCCTGGCTGGACGCCGCGAAGACGAAGTCGTCGAAGTATCGCCCGCTGGCCAAGCAGTTCTTCTGGATCTTCGTCGTTGTCTGCATCCTGCTCGGCTATCTCGGCGCGCAGCCGCCGGAAGGCATCTACGTCATTGCCGGCCGGGTCCTGACCTTTTGCTACTTCGCCTACTTCCTGATCGTGCTGCCGCTGCTCGCGCGCATCGAGAAGCCGCGGCCGGTGCCGAACTCGATCTCGGATGCAGTGCTCGCCAAGACCGGCAGCCGGTCGACGCCGATGGTCTCGACCGCGATCGTGCTGGCGCTCGCCGGTTCGTTGTTCGCGGGCTCCATCGACAGCGCGAAGGCGTCCGAAGGCAGCGACAGGCCGCCCGGCAACAAATGGTCGTTCTCGGGCCCCTTCGGTACGTTTGACCGCGGGGCGCTGCAGCGTGGCCTGAAGGTCTACAAGGAGGTCTGCGCCAGCTGCCACGGCCTGTCCTATGTCGCCTTCCGCAACCTCGCCGAGCCCGGTGGGCCCGGCTATTCGGTGGCGCAGGCGTCGGCGTTTGCGGCCGAGTACAAGGTCAAGGACGGCCCGAACGATGCGGGCGACATGTTCGAGCGTGCGGGCCGGCCGGCGGACTATTTCCCCTCGCCATTCCCGAACGAGCAGGCTGCACGTGCGGCGAACGGTGGTGCGGCGCCGCCCGACCTGTCCCTGATTACCAAGGCTCGCTCCTACAAGCGCGGCTTCCCCTGGTTCATCTTCGACGCCTTCACCCAGTATCAGGAGCAGGGGCCTGACTATGTCACCGCGCTGCTCCAGGGCTATGAGGACAAGGTGCCGGAGGGCGTCACCATCCCGGAGGGCTCCTACTTCAACAGGTACTTCCCGGGCCACGCCATCAAGATGCCGAAGCCGCTCAGCGACGGCCAGGTGACCTATGACGACGGCTCGCCGGCCACCGTCGCCCAGTACGCCAAGGACGTCACCACGTTCCTGATGTGGACCGCCGAGCCGCACATGGAAGCGCGCAAGCGTCTCGGCTTCCAGGTCTTCGTGTTCCTGGTCCTGTTCGCGGGCCTGATGTACTTCACCAAGAAGAAGGTCTGGGCCAGCTCGCACTGAGGCCGCGCCTGACGAGACGAGAAATGAAAAAGCCCCCGCAAGGGGGCTTTTTTGTCGAGCCGCCATTCCGGGGCGCGCCTCTTGGCGCGAATCCGGAATCCATTCATCCACCGACGTTGAGGCCCGATGGATTCCGGGTTCGCGCTATCGCGCGCCCCGGAATGACGGGAGTGTGGATTGCGCCGCGCGCGTCCAGCGGCCAGAATACCCGTCAACCGCTCCCTCAGAAACTCACCGGAGGACACCATGGGAACCGCCATCACCTTCAAGCGTCCGGACGGCAAGGACGCCTCGGGCTATCTCGCCAATGCCGCGCGCGGCAACGCGCCGGGCGTGGTCGTGATTCAGGAATGGTGGGGGTTGTCGGACCAGATCAAGGGCCTGTGCGACCGCTTTGCGCTGGCTGGCTTCGATGCGCTGGCGCCCGATCTCTACAAGGGCAAGGTGGTGCCGTATCACGACACGGACAGCGCCAACAAGGAGATGAACTCGCTCGACTTCATGGACGCCACCACGCAGACGGTGCGCGGCGCCGCGCAATATCTGGCGCGCAATGGCGCCAAGGTCGGGCTCACCGGCTTCTGCCTCGGCGGGGCCGTCACCATCATCGGCGCGACCAGGATCCCGGAGCTCGCGGCCGGCGTCGTGTTCTACGGCATCCCGCCGGAGCAAGCCGCCAAGCCCGCCGACGTCAAGATTCCGCTCCAGGCCCATTTCGCCAACAAGGACGATTGGTGCACGCCGGAGCTGGTCAACGGCTTCGAGAAGGCCATGAAGGCTGCCGGCAAGTCGCTCGAGCTGTTCCGCTATGACGCCGAGCACGCCTTCGTCAACGAGCAGCGCCAGGCCGTGCACGACCGCGAAGCCGCCGAGCTCGCCTGGGGCAGGGCGACGGAGTTTTTCCGCAAGCATCTGGGGTGAGACCGGAGCGATCGATCGGGAGCAGTGAAGTATGGCGATGTCGTCTCTCACGGGCCGCGTGCTCGGCCTGATCGTTCGGGGCGTGGCCGGCATTGCCGGCGTCGTCGCCTTGACGACGGTTCAGGCGGCAGCCGAGCAGGCCTTCGTCACGTTGAATGGCGACCTCAAGAAAGAGGCCTGGTGGGTCATCGCGGAATTCCATCCGTTCACGACCGAAGTTCGCGGCATCCCCGCGAACCAGATCCGCAAGAGCTGGTGCAAGGCGACCGAATTCCGCAAGGACCTCATTCCCAAGGAGCTGCTGTTCGAGAGTGGCGCTGATGCGATGAAGGGCGCCGGCATGTCCTTTGCGATCGAGGGGCGCTTCGACGGCGCCGCCACGAGGCAGATCGCCGTGGTCGGCGTGTTTCAGGAGTGTGCGGGTCCAAAAGGCAGGTTCATGCTGGTCCTCGATCAGCCGGACGGCGGGAAGCCGAAGATCCGCTTTCTCGACGCCGTACGTACGAACCGCCAATTCGGAGCTCTTTCGAAGGACAAGGGCGGCAAGCCCGTCCTTTGGGAATGCATGGAATGCGACGGCTATTCCGTGCTCAAATGGGATCGGAAGAAGAGCAGGTTCGGTTGGGAGCCGCAGGCCGAGGAGCTTTAGCCGGCGTGGGCGGCAGCCGAGCGCGGCACGGCTCCGCCGCGCGGGGGGCGGGTTTTCTCACCTTGACGCCGTCCCCGCGCCATGGTGAGTATCGCCCCATGAGCACCGCCGTCCGCCCAGCCCGTCTTTGGTGGCGCACCTCCTGACGAGGTGGCCGGTGCGATTTCTTTTCCCAAAATCGTCGAAGGTCGCCCACGCAGTGCGGCGGCCTGATCGTTTGTCCTGTGTGGCGTTCCCTCGGCAAGTTTCGTAAGAGGACGACATGAACAGGACCGTCTTTGCCCTTCCGGCCAGAAGCGACTATGCGACCCGCGCCGGTCTTGCGATCACGCGCGTGGCTGAGCAGTTTACCGGCGGCGCCAGCCGGCTCGACGACCTGATCAATCTGCTCGACCGCCGCCGCGGCGTGGTGCTGTCGTCGGGCACGACCGTCCCCGGTCGCTACGAGAGCTTTGACCTCGGCTTCTCCGATCCGCCGCTCAAGCTCGAGACCACAGGCATCAATTTCAAGCTCGAGGCGCTCAACCGGCGAGGAGAGGTGCTGATCGCCTTCCTCGGCGACGTCCTGCGCGAGCCCTGCGTGGTGATCTCCGAGAAGACCGCGACGCGCCTTGCCGGCCACATCGTCCGCGGCGACGCGCCGGTCGAGGAGGACCAGCGCACGCGGCGCGCCAGCGTGATGTCGCTGGTACGCGACATCATCGCCGCTTTCTTCGCCAATGACGACGGGCTGCTCGGCCTGTTCGGTGCCTTCGCCTATGACCTCGTGTTCCAGATCGAGGACCTCGTGCAGAAGCGCCCGCGTGAGCAGGACCAGCGCGACATCGTGCTCTATGTGCCCGATCGTCTGCTGGCCTATGACCGCGCCACCGGCCGCGGCGTCGTGCTCGCCTACGACTTCGCCTGGAAGGGCAAGTCGACCGAGGGCCTGCCGCGCGAGACCGCGGAGAGCCCGTACCTGAAGACGCCGCGCCAGGGCTTTGCCGATCACGCGCCCGGCGAATATCAGGCCACGGTCGAGACCGCGCGCGCCGCCTTTGCCCGCGGAGATCTGTTCGAGGCGGTGCCGGGACAGCTGTTCGCCGAGCCCTGCGACCGCTCGCCGGCCGAAGTCTTCCAGCGCCTGTGCGTCATCAACCCCTCGCCCTACGGCGCGCTGATGAATCTGGGGGAGGGAGAGTTTCTCGTCTCCGCCTCGCCGGAAATGTTCGTGCGCTCGGACGGACGTCGCGTCGAGACCTGCCCGATCTCGGGCACGATCGCGCGCGGCCTTGATGCGATCGGCGATGCCGAGCAGATCCGCCAATTGCTGAACTCGGAGAAGGACGAGTTCGAGCTCAACATGTGCACCGACGTCGACCGCAACGACAAGGCGCGCGTCTGTGTCCCCGGCACTATCAAGGTGCTGGCGCGCCGCCAGATCGAGACCTATTCGAAGCTGTTCCACACCGTCGATCATGTCGAGGGCATGCTGCGCCCCGGCTTCGACGCGCTCGATGCGTTCCTCACCCATGCCTGGGCCGTGACCGTGACAGGCGCGCCAAAGCTCTGGGCGATGCAATTCGTCGAGGATCACGAGCGCTCGCCGCGGCGCTGGTATGCCGGTGCGATCGGGGCGGTGAATTTCGACGGCAGCATCAATACCGGCCTCACCATCCGCACCATTCGCATGAAGGATGGCCTCGCCGAAGTGCGCGTCGGCGCCACCTGCCTGTTCGATTCCGATCCGGCCGCGGAAGACCGCGAATGCCAGGTCAAGGCCGCCGCGCTGTTCCAGGCGCTGCGCGGCGATCCGCCGAAGCCGCTGTCGACCTTCGCGCCCGATGCAACCGGCTCGGGCAAGCGGGTGTTGCTGATCGACCACGACGACAGCTTCGTGCACATGCTGGCCGATTATTTCCGCCAGGTCGGCGCCGACGTCACCGTGGTCCGCCATGTGCACGCGCTCGACATGCTCAGGCAGAAGACCTGGGATTTGCTGGTGCTGTCGCCGGGCCCCGGCAGGCCGGAAGATTTTGCGATCAAGAAGACGATCGATGCGGCGCTGGAGAAGAAGCTGCCGGTGTTCGGCGTCTGCCTCGGCGTCCAGGCCATCGGCGAATATTTCGGCGGCGAGCTTGGGCAGTTGACGCATCCCGCGCACGGCCGGCCCTCGCGGGTGCAGGTGCGCGGCGGGCGCCTGATGCGCAATTTGCCGAATGAGATCGTCATCGGCCGCTATCATTCGCTCTATGTCGAACGCGACAGCATGCCGGAGGTGTTGTCCGTCACCGCCAGCACCGAGGACGGCGTCGCCATGGCGCTGGAGCACAAGACCCTGCCGGTCGCCGGCGTGCAATTCCATCCGGAATCGCTGATGTCGCTCGGCAATGAAGTGGGACTACGTATTGTTGAAAACGCGTTCCGGCTGGATGCTGGGCGGATTGAATAGGGGCCGTCATTGCGAGGAGCGAAGCGACGAAGCAATCCAGACTGCTGCCGCGGAGAAGGCCTGGATTGCTTCGCTTCGCTCGCAATGACGGTGGAAACACCAGAGCGAGATAACCATGACCTTTGACCACGACATCAAGGCGAGCGTCCGCACCATTCCCGACTATCCCAAGCCGGGGATCATGTTCCGCGACATCACCACGCTGCTCGCCGATGCGCGCGCCTTCCGCCGCGCGGTCGACGAACTCGTCAATCCCTGGGCCGGCAACAAGATCGACAAGGTCGCGGGCATGGAGGCGAGGGGCTTCATCATCGGCGGCGCGGTGGCGCACCAGCTCTCGGCCGGCTTCGTGCCGATCCGCAAGAAGGGCAAGCTGCCGCACACCACCGTGCGCATCGCCTACTCGCTCGAATACGGCATCGACGAGATGGAGATGCATGTCGACGCGATCCAGCCCGGCGAGCGCGTCATCCTGGTCGACGATCTCATCGCTACCGGCGGCACCGCGGAAGGCGCGGTGAAGCTGCTGCGCCAGATCGGCGCCAACGTGGTCGCCGCCTGCTTCATCATCGACCTGCCCGAGCTCGGCGGCGCCGCCAAGCTGCGCGCCATGGACGTGCCGGTGCGCACGCTGATGACGTTCGAAGGCCACTGAGCCGCTTGCCGCGGTCAGATCAGCTCGGCCTTCAGCTCTGCCTGCCAATGCAGCAGGCGCTCTTTCATGAGCGCGTTCCTGACATAGGCGCTCTCCTCGTCCTCCAGCCGCTCGCATTCGGCAAACGCCAGGCCGGCCTCGCCATGCGTGGTCCAGGCGGCCTGGAGGCTGCGGCAGGTGTGGCTGCCCTGGCGCAGCGAGAACCAGATGCGGTTCTGAATCGTCTCCAGGTTCGGCGCCTGGCCGACCCAGGCCTGCCCCGACGCTGCACAGCGCACGACGTAGACGCCCGCAATGGTCTTGCGCTCCTTATAGGCGGTGATCGCTGCTTTCCGGTCGATGCTCACGGACGGGCCTTTTAACTGAGGGCGTTGCTGCGACCCCAGTAGCGGCACGTGTGGCTTCTGTCAATATTACCCGGGTAAAATATTCAGGACCGTTGCAGGATCAGATTGAGCTCGAGCTCGCGGAAGGCGAGGTAATTGCGCCGGGTCCACTGATGCAGCTCGGTGGAGGAGTCCTTCTCCTGGCGCAGATAGCGGGTGAAGGAGAAGTTCAGCCGGTCGACATAGGTCTTGAGGAAGCCGGGCAGTGCGGGCAGGCGGAGCAGCCGGCCGCCTTCCATCGCGGCCGGCAGCTCGCCGCGCACCACATATTCGTTGTCGACCGTGATCAGGTTCATGCGCGGGATCTGCGTGCGCAGCATCTCGTGGGCGCGGGCCGAGACGCGGTCGGTATCGGCGATGAACAGGATCTGGGGCGCGACATGGCGGCGGGCTGCTTCCTTCAACAGGCCGATCTCGTCGGTCATCTTGAAGAACTCGTCGAAGGCGTGGAAGCCGAGGTCGATCACCTTGGCAAGCCCGTCGTCGACGATGACGCGGTCCATCAGCTGCATCTTGCCGTAGGTGTCGATCACGTCGGCGGTCTCGGTGACGCCGGGCAGGTAGTCGAGCAGCGACGGCTCCTTCAGATTGACGTCGAAGGCCGCGACGTTGCCGTTCTTGAGCAGCAGGAACTCGCTCAAAAGCCGCGCCAGCAGGGTCTTGCCGACCTGCGGGCGTGGCGAGCAGATGATGTAGACGGGCGTTGCGGACATCGACAGCTATATCAGTCGAACTTGGCGACCAATCCAGCCGTATCAGCCCGGCTTGCGCAACTATTTTTCGCTGTTGCGGGTGGCGGGCTTCGAACCGACGATGTCGGTCAGGCGGATGCGGTCGAACTCGCTCCAGACGTTGGCCAGCCAGTGCCGGACATAGCCGCGCAGCACGAAGGAATAGTTCGCGGCCTCGTCGTTGATGCCCTTGTTGGCGACGAACTTCAGGAACGGAACGGAGGACACCTCGACCTGCTCATAGGCCATTTCGTTGAGCTTGGGGATGGTCAGCTCGGTGGCGTCCTTGATGCGGTGGAAGTAGGAATTATAGGTCGCCTGGTCCCACTGGAAGAACTGGGTGTCGTTGATGAAGTTCTTCACCAGGAAATATTTTGCACCGGTCATGAAGCCGGCGGTCTCGGCGATCTCGTCCAGCGAGGCGATCGAGGGTCCCAGGATGTGGAATACCGCGAAGGTGATCTGCCCGGCCTTGGCGGCGTCGAGGAAACCGATGTCGCGCAGCGAGGCGAGCGCCGGCGAGAGCAGGCCGGCGCGGACGTCGATCACGGTCACCGACGGGCTGGTCGCATTGAGCGTATCGAAGATCTTCATCTGATCCGACGTCGTCGTCATGTCGACGATCTCGGTGATGTCGGGGTGGAAGCGCTTCAGGGTTCCGCGGGGCGATTCCGTGTCGAAGGCACGCGTCGGCACGTTGTTGGCTGAGAAATAATCGAGCAAGGTGCGCGACACCGTGGTCTTGCCGACCCCGCCCTTGTCCGCACCCACCACAACCACTGCCGGCTTTGCCATTGCTGTCCCCTAACGCGCCCCCGATCGCGAGGTCGCAATCGGCCGGGCCCCAAATCGATGTCCCAAGGATGTCCCAAGTCTGCTGTTGGGCGCGAACATGGCAGAAACAAGGGAGAATTCAATTCCTCGGCATGTCGATACGGCAATTCCTGAAGTTTTTCCCAATCGCGGCGAAACTGCCGCGCATGGCGGCACACCGCATGCTCAATGACGCCCCCAAGGACCCATAGGATTGCCCATGGAATTGCCGGCCGGCGTGCCCATGGGGTTGCTGTTCGCAGTTCCGGAGGGGCCGGGTGCAGGCACGGGCGGCGGAGCGACAGGGCCGCCGGCATCGTTCCAGGGGCCGTGATTTGGCGGCGGCGGGGCGTCCTGCTGGTCGGCTGGGGCCTCGGGCTCGTCCGTTGCCTCGGTCGGCGGCAGCGGGCCCGGATCATGACCGCCGGCAAACTTGACCAGTGCATCGACCCGGGATTGCACCGAGGGGTGGGTTGCGAACAGATCGGCAAAGCCTTCGCGGGGATTGTCGACGCAGAGCTCCATCACGGCCGAGGTCGCGCCGGGCAGCTCGCCGCGATTCTCGATCTTGCGCAGCGCCGAGATCATCGCATCGGGATCCTTCGTCAGCTCGACGGAGCCGGCGTCGGCGAGATACTCGCGCGACCGCGACAGCGCGAGCTTGACCACCTGAGACAGCAGCCAGGCCACCACGATCAGCACGATCGCGATGATGATCACGATCACCGCGCCGCCGCCGGAGCTCTTGCTGTCGCTCGATGACGAGGACGAGCGCGACGACGAGGAGGAGCCCGAGGACCACGAGCCGCCGGAGCCGGAGCTCCAGTTGAAATTCGTGAACAGGCGAAAGAACATCTCGCCGAAGAAGCCGACCACGCCGGCGATGATGACGGCGACCACCATCAGCTGGACGTCGCCGTTCTTGATATGGGTCAGCTCGTGGCCCAGCACCGCCTCGATCTCCTTGTCATCAAGCGCATCGAGGAGACCGGTGGTGACGGTGATGGAATATTGCCTGGGATTGAGGCCGGTCGCGAACGCGTTCAGCGCCGGGCTCTCCATGATCTTCAGCTTCGGCATGGTGATGCCGCGCGAGATGCAGAGGTTTTCGAGCAGGTTGTAGAGCCGCGGCTCCTCCCGCCGGGTGACGTCATGGCCGCCGGTCACCGCATCGATCATCGACTGATGGAAGAAATAGGCGATCACGATCCAGACCGCCGCCACGATCGTCGCAACGGGCGCGGCCTTGAGCAGGTCGGAGAAGGCATGCCTCAGATAGTACGCGACGGTCTCATTGCCGTTGATGAAGACTTCGGCGACCAGGGCGCCGGCATAGACCAGCACATAAACCAGCGCGAACAGGCCGCCGAGCAGCAGCATCGAACGAAACTTGTTCGAGGCGATATGCGTGTAGAGACCATAGGCGGCCATGGCTGCTTCCTCATCACCGTCATTCCGGGGCAGGCCGGAGGCCTGAACCCGGAATCCAGAGATTGGGGATCTCGATCGAGATTCCGGGTTCGTCGCTTTGCAACGCCCCGGATTGACGGAGAAGAACAATCGACATATCAGGCAATCAGAACTTCACCTGGGGTACGGCCTCGACCTCGGTGCGGCTGGCGCCGAGATCGAAGAAGTCCTTCTTGGTGAAGCCGAACATGCCGGCGAACAGCGCAGCCGGCAGCTGCTGGATGCCGGTGTTGTATTCCTGGACCGCGCTGTTGAAGAAGCGGCGGCTCGCCGCGATCTTGTTCTCGAGGTCGGAGAGCTCGGATGCGAGCTGCTGGAAATTGGCATTGGCCTTGAGGTCCGGGTAGGCTTCGGACAGCGCGATCAGCCGGCCGAGCGCGCCGGACAGCTGGTTCTCGGCTGCGGATACCTGCGCGGGACCTTGCGCCGACATTGCCGAATTGCGCGCCTTGATGACGTCGTCGAGCGTGCCGCGCTCATGCGAGGCATAGCCCTTTACCGTTTCGACGAGGTTCGGGATCAGATCGTGGCGCTGCTTGAGCTGCACGTCGATATCGGCAAAGGCCTGGCCGACGCGCTGGCTCAGCGCCACGAGGCGGTTATACGCGCTGAAGGCGAACAGCGCGAGGACGACGATGACGCCGAGAACGATCCAGCCGGTCGACATGGAGAACTCCTGAAGGGGAAAGAAGGCGGGCGCTAGGATAGACCAGATTGGTGCAGGATGAGAGCCCGACGCGGAGGGGGGTTAGACTTGGTCGAACGGAGAGCCGGCCAAGTTCAAGGCAAGGCGAGGAACGAGGTTAACTTTCGGCCATGACGGTGTCGCCCCAGCGCCAGCGCCGGGCAGCTGCATAGGCCGCCTTGTCGCGCCGAGGTACCGTCGCGAGCTCAACGCCGTCTTCTGTGCAGAGCTTGGCCGTGATCTCGGCCTTGCCGACGTCCGGCGGCGCCAGCACGCGCGCGGCGCGGCTTGCGGGCGCTGTGCGGGTCAGGGCGACGTAGATAAAGCGCTCGTCCTCGAACGGCACCTCGGCGCCCTTGATCTGGCGGTGCGCCTGCGAGCGCGGCAGGCGCTGGCTGAAATGGCACCAATCGGGCGCGATGAGCGGGCAGGGCTTTTCGTGCGGGCAGGGCGCGGCGACGTAGGCGCCGGCCGCGATCAGTTGCTGGCGTAGCGCGAGGATGCGGGCATAGCCGGCGGGCGTGCCGGGCTCGATCACGACCAGCGCGTGGCGCGCTTTCGCCCACATCGCCTCGGTGAGCGCGCGCTGCTCGGTCTCACCGAGTTCGCCGATGACGTAGCTGGCGATGACGAGATCGGCTTGCGAGACCTCTGCAAGGTTTCCGCCGGCATCGCCGGGCAGATAGCGGCACTCGGCGAGCCGCGAGCTGTCGCGCGCCAGCTCGAGCGCGAGGCGGCTCAGCGTGGCATTGGCGTCGAGAAGCGTGAAATCCTGCAGCGACGGAAACGCCTCCGCGGCGGCCCAGCTCGCGGTGCCCGGGCCCGCGCCGACGTCGAGCAGCGTTTCCGGGGCGAAGTCGGGCGCGATCTCGGTGAGCGCATTCAGGCTCGCAGCCACCGCCGCATAGGTTGCCGGCATGCGCGCCAGCGCGTAGGCGAGGGCATCGGCTTCCGACTTGATCGCGCCGCCGGAGCCGCCGCCGGCGCGATAAGTGGTCGAGATCTTCTGCGACCGCTGTGCCGCGTCGGTGCGGGAAAAGCCCTGCAGCTTGGCGTCGAGGGCGGCCTTCAGTTCGGCGGGGAGGGTGGGGGCGATCATCATCCGCGGTCATGCCCCGCGAAGGCGGGGCATCCAGTACTCCGAGACAGTGCCGTAAACCGAGATGTCACGGCGTACTGGATCATCCGCCTTCGCGGATGATGACGTCAATGGGTGGAGGACGAGAGCAGCCTCACGCCACGTTCTGGTCGAGAATGTCCACGGCTTCTTGTAGGCTCACCGACACCAGCTGGGAGACGCCGCGCTCGGCCATGGTGACGCCGAACAGGCGGTTCATCCGCGCCATCGTGATCGGGTTGTGCGTGATGATGATGAAGCGCGTGTCGGTCGAGCCGGTCATCTCGTGCAGGAGGTTGCAGTAGCGTTCGACGTTGTGGTCGTCGAGCGGCGCGTCGACTTCGTCCAGCACGCAGATCGGCGAGGGGTTGGTCAGGAACACCGCGAAGATCAGCGCCATCGCGGTCAGCGCCTGCTCGCCACCCGAGAGCAGCGACAGCGTCTGCGGCTTCTTGCCCGGGGGCTTGGCGATGATTTCGAGACCGGCTTCCAGCGGGTCGTCGCTCTCGATCAGGTGCAGCGCGGCTTCGCCGCCGCCGAACAGTTCGACGAACAGGCGCTTGAAGTGGTTGTTGACAACCTCGAACGAGGTCAACAGCCGCTCGCGCGCCTCCTTGTTGAGACTCTGGATGCCCTGGCGCAGCCGCTTGATGGCCTCAACGAGGTCGTCGCGTTCGGTGACCAGGCCGTTGTGCTGGGTCTCGACCTCGCGCAGCTCCTCCTCGGCGCGCAGATTGACCGCACCGAGACGCTCGCGGTCGCGGCGCATCTTTTCGAGGTCTTCCTCGATGTCGTGCAGCGGCGGCAGCTCGGCGCCGGGCTCGATCTCGGCAAGGCCTGCGACGGCCTGCGGCTCGACCTCCAGCATGTCGCGGATCTCGCGCTCGACGTCTTCGAGCCGGCGCCGCGCGCCTTCCATGCGCTCCTCGGCGCGGGCGGTGGCCTCGCGGGCGCTGGAGAGCGCCTCGAGCGTCAGCTTGGCGACCCGGTCGGTCTCGGCCATCGCGCTTTCCGCGGTGGCGAGCGCGTCGGCGGCCATGCGGCGGTCGTTCTCCGCGTACTCGATCTCGGTAATCAGCGCGCTGCGCTTCTCGGCGAACACGGCAGGCGCGTTTTCGAGCTCGCTGCGCTCGATCGTGAGCTCGGCGATGCGGGCCTGGATCGTGTCGATATGGGAGGCCGCGCTCTCCTTGCGGTTCTGCCACTCGGTGCGCTCGGCGAGGATCGCCTGAACGCGGCGGTCGGCGAGCTCGGCTTCGCGCGCCAGCGCCTGCGCTTCGGCGCGGACCTGGGCGGCGATCCGGCGGTGGCCTTCGATGTCGCTGCGGACGGCGGCGAGACGGGTCTCGGTGTCCTCGCTCGACGGCAGCTCGCTGATGCCGGCCTCGGCATATTCGTAGGCAGCCTCGGCCTCGGCGCGGTCGGCGGCGAGACGGCTGTGCGCTTCCGACAGCGTCGCCTTGCGCGCGGCATGGCGGCTGATCTCGCGCTCGGCATTGGCATGACGCTCACGCGCGACGTTGAGCTCGCGCTGCGCGGCGCGCCAGGCTTCGCGGCTGGCGCCTTCGGTGCTCGCCGCCATCTGCAGCTCGGACTCGGCGTTCTCCAGCGCCTGACGCTTGATCTGCGCATCGATGCGGGCCTGCTCCAGCTCGTTCTCGATGTCGACGAGGCGGGCGCGCTCGGCGAGGCGGCGGGCGGCGCCGGTCGGGGCATGCGCGGCGGCGACAAAACCGTCCCAGCGCCAGACATCGCCTTCGGGCGAGACCAGCCGCTGGCCGGTCTTCAGCTGCGAGACCAGCTCGGCGCCGCGCTCGCGCGGCACCACGCCGATCTGGGCCAGACGGCGGGCCAGCTCGGCCGGCGCCTGCACGTGGTTGGCGAGCGGCACGGCGCCTTCGGGCAGCTCCGGATCGCCTTCGGTGTGGCCGACATTGGTCCAGCGCATCGGCGCCGACGGGTCGATCGGGGCGTCGAGATCGTCGCCGAGGGCGGCGCCGATCGCCTTTTCAAAGCCCTTGTCGACGGTGATGCCGTCGATGATCGGCGGCCACAGATTCTTGGTCTCGCCGTTGACGATCTTGGAGATCGTGCGCGCCTCGGTCTCGAGCCGCTGCACGCGCTTGTCCGCTTCGACCAGCGGCGAGCGCGAGGATTCCAGCGTCTGGCGGGCCGCGACGTGGGCGGCTTCGCTGGCCTGCGCCGCAGCTTCGGACGCCGCCAGCGTCTCTTCCGCAGTCTGGACCAGCGCGGTCAGCTCATCGAGATCGCCAAAGCCGCCGGTCGCCTCGGTGAGCTTCTGCTCTTCCGCGGCGACGTTCGCGATCTCCTGGTCGAGCCGGGCGAGCTTGTCGCGGTGGGTGCGGACGTTGGCCTCGAGCTGATTGCGCTTGGCGGTGAGGTCGGCGAGCGCGGTGGTGAGCTCGGCGAATTGCTGCTCGGTTTCGGTCAGCACCGCCTCGGCCTCGGCGACGCGTTCGTCGACGCCGGAGCGCTTCTCGACGCGCGACTTGATCTCTTCCTTCAGCTCGGCGTCTTCGGTGTCGAGCCGCTGCAGCGCGACGTCGGCATCCATGGTCTGCTGCTGGGCACGCGAGATGTCGCCCTCGAACTGGGCGAGGCGGCGCTCGAGCTCGGCGACGCGCTCCTTGGCGCGCTCTTCCTCGCGGTCGAGCAGCTCGCGGGCATTGGTGAGGCGCTGCAGCCCGGCCGCAGCGCGCGCTTCGGCATCGCGCAGTGCAGGCATCTCCGCGGCGCGGATCGCCTGGATGCGGGCGGCCTCGGCCTGGTGCTGGGTGCGCTCGGCCATCTCGCGGACGGCGAGGTCGTGGGTCTGGCCGGACTCATTGACGTCGGCATGGGCGCCGATCCAGCGCAGATGGTACAGCGTTGCCTCGGCCTTGCGGACCTTGGCCGCGACCTCGCGATAGCGCACCGCCTGGCGGGCCTGCTTCTTCAGGCCTTCCATCTGGCCGGAGAGCTGGCCGATCACGTCCTCGACGCGGGTGAGGTTGGTTTCGGCCGCCTTCAGCCGCAGCTCGGCTTCGTGGCGGCGGGCGTGCAGGCCGGCGACGCCGGCAGCGTCTTCCAGCACGCGGCGGCGCTGCTCGGGCTTGGCCTGGATGATCTCGCCGATCTTGCCCTGGTGGACGAGTGCGGGCGAGCGCGCGCCGGTGGCGGCGTCGGCGAACAGGATCTGCACGTCACGGGCGCGCACGTCGCGGCCGTTGATGCGATAGACCGAGCCGGCCTCGCGTTCGATGCGGCGAGAGATTTCGAGCAGCTGGCTGTCGTTCATCGCCGCCGGCGCGGTGCGATCGGCATTGTCGATCGTCATCGTCACTTCGGCGTGGTTGCGTGCCGGACGGTTGCCGGAGCCGGCGAAGATCACCGCGTCCATGTCGGCGGCGCGCAAGCTCTTGTAAGAGGTTTCGCCCATCGCCCAGCGCAGCGCCTCGACGAGATTCGACTTGCCGCAGCCGTTGGGTCCGACCACGCCGGTCAGGCCGGGCTCGATGACGAAGTCCGTGGGCTCAACGAAGGACTTGAAGCCGTGAAGGCGCAGGCGGGTGATTTTCATAAGCACGCATCTCTGTTGGCAGGCGCGAATCCCCCTGCCGGGACAATACCATGGAAGGCAATGTCGGTATCCGGGCGAGTCGCGCGAGGCGCCTCATGCGGCTGGACAATGGCCGCGGTGGGCAGCGAGGGCAACCGGCGAAAGCCGCTTTTCCCAAGGGATTTATGCCGGGAAAGATACGGCTTTCGGATGCGCGAATCAGAGCTGTCGCGTGCGAATCAGCTCTTCAGCAGCGGATTGATCTTCTTGGCGAACTCCTCGAACGAGGTTTCGCCCTTGATCTTCTCGCCGTTGATGAAGAAGGTCGGCGTCGAATCCACCTTGAGCACGTCGCTGGCGTATTTCTGGTCGGCGGCGATCTTGTCGAGCAGCGCCTGGTCCTTCAGGCAGGCTTCGACCTGCTGCTGGGTGAGGCCGGCCTGCTTGCCGATCCGGGTCAGGGTCTCGGTGGTGTTCTTCACCACCCAGTCGTTCTGCTGGCGGAACAGCATGTCGGTGACCGCGAAATATTTCGGCGCGTCGTCCTTGGCGATGCAGCGCGACAGCATGGAGCCGGCGGCGGCTTTGATGTCGAGCGGGAACTCGCGGAAGATGTAACGCACCTTGTTGGTGTCGATGTATTCCTTCTTGATCTTGGGGAACACCTGCTCGTTGAAGACGGCGCAGTGCGGGCACGTCATCGAGGCGTATTCGGTGATGGTGACGGCGGCATCCTTCGGGCCGAGCGCCATGTCGGGCAGCGACACCGGCTTGGCGACGTCGGCGGCCGACTGCGCCATCGCGTCGGAGATGAAGCGGAGCGGCGAGAGCCCGGCGAGCGCGGTAAGCCCGGTCAGCGACAGCATCGTGGTGAAGGCGCGGCGGGTGATGATCACGGTCGGCTCCCGAATTGGCGTGGTCTCGCCCCGAGGTTTGGCAAGGTTCCCGGGCGGCCTGTCGCTAGCTTGAAACGTGGTTTGAGGCAATGGCGCGCGACAGGGATCGGTCCAGATTGGCCGCGAAATGAGGCTCAATTTCGCTTGATGGCGGCCCCGAGCCGGGCCAGCGCCGTCTTCAGTTCTTCGTCTTCAATCTCCCCCAGGCTCTCCGCCACCTTGGCGACGCTCTTGGGGTCCGGCGGGGCGGGCCGCTTCCGGGCCTGGGGCCGCGACAGCGGGGCCTGGCGGAAGGCCAGCTTGCCGACCGCGCTCCAGCCGAAGAAGCGATTGACCCGCTCCAGGATCACGTCGGCGGAGTGCTGGATCTCCAGCGCCATCGGCCCCTCGACCCGCAGCACCAGGGTCGCCGGCTGCTGCGGCTGCCCCTCGACCGGCCGCGGCCATTGCATTTTCAAGGGCTCGGCATGGGCGGCGATCTCGGCTCCCGCAATCTGCGCCCACCGCGTCACCAGCTCGCGCGCCGCGAACCCCTGCTTGGCATAGGCCTCGGCAAAGACGTCGTCGAGCAGGATCCCGAGCGGCTTGGCGCTGATGGGGCCGAGTTTGAAGATGGGACCGGATTTGGACATGGCGCCTTATAGCATTTTGGCGGGCGGGCCACATGCGCATCGCCGTCATGGCCGGACTTTGTCCCGGCCATCCACGTTCTCCCGCGAAGAAAGACGTGGATGCCCGCGACAAGTGCGGACATGACGTGGAGAGATCGGCTCAACGTCGGTTAGGGTAAGAGCATGAGCCCCAGATCTGCCCTCAAGGCCAGGCCGGAACCCGCGCCGTCGAAAGCAACATCACGCCCGAACCTCCTGCTCGCCTGGTACGACCGCCACCGCCGCCGGTTGCCCTGGCGCGCCGCGCCGGGGCAGGCGTCGGACCCCTATCGCGTCTGGTTGTCGGAGATCATGCTGCAGCAGACCACGGTTAAGGCGGTCGGGCCCTATTTCGAGAAATTCGTCGTGCGCTGGCCGGATGTCACGGCGCTGGGAAGCGCCTCGCAGGATGACGTGCTGCGGATGTGGGCCGGGCTCGGCTATTACTCCCGCGCACGCAACCTCCATGCCTGCGCCGTCGCGGTGACGCGCGCGCATGGCGGCATCTTTCCGGACACCGAGGAGGGCCTGCGCGCGCTGCCGGGGATCGGGCCGTATACGGCGGCGGCGATTGCGGCGATCGCCTTCGACCGCCGCACCATGCCGGTCGACGGCAATATCGAGCGGGTGGTGTCGCGGCTCTTCGCGGTCGAGCAAGAGCTGCCTCAGGCCAAGGCGCTGATCCAGCAACTGGCGGCGACGCTGCTGGCCGACAGCCGGGCCGGAGACAGCGCACAGGCGCTGATGGATCTCGGCGCCTCGATCTGCACGCCGAAGAAGCCGGCGTGCTCGCTGTGTCCGCTGAACGAGGATTGCATCGCGCGTGCGCAAGGCACGCAGGAGACCTTCCCGCGCAAGGCGCCGAAGAAGAGCGGTACGTTGCGGCGCGGGGCCGCTTTCGTCGTGACGCGTGGCGATGAGCTGCTGGTCCGCAGCCGGCCGGAAAAGGGGCTGCTCGGTGGCATGACGGAGGTGCCCGGCTCGGATTGGCTCGCCGGCCAGGACGATGCGACCGCCAAGCGGCAGGCGCCCGAGTTGAAGGGATTGTCACGCTGGCAGCGCAAGGTGGGCGTGGTCACCCACGTCTTTACGCATTTTCCGCTGGAGCTCGTGGTCTATACGGCGAAGGCGGCGGCGCGCACGCGCGCGCCCGAGGGCATGCGCTGGGTGCCGACCGCGACCCTTGCCGGCGAAGCGCTGCCCAACGTCATGCGCAAGGTCATCGCACACGCGCTGGATCTTCCACCGCGCCGATCCTCCTGACAGCACGCTGGCAGCAGCGTTGCGCTATCGGGGTTGCGAACCGGAGGCTGCCAATGGTCAAGACCGCACTCGACAACTTTCCAAGACCGCCCTGTGCCGAGCTGCTGGGATGGCGCCTGCTCGACGCCCGTCCCGAGGAAGGCTGGATCAGGCTCTCCTTCGAAGGCAAGCCGGCGTTCTGCAACCCCGCAGGGTTCATTCAGGGCGGCATGCTCTCGGCCATGCTCGACGACACCATGGGGCCGGCGGTGCTGGTGATGAGCGAAGGCCGGCTCTACACGACCACCATCAGCATGACCGTGAATTTCCTCAGCCCCGCACGGCCTGGGACGATTATTGGCGAAGCCAGGGTGACGCAGCTCGGCAAGACTATCGCCTTCGTCGAGGCGAAGCTGATGGCGGAGGACGGCACGGTGCTGGCGACAGCGAGCGCGAGCGAGCGGCTGCTGGAGGCGGCGAGGGCTGTGAAGTAAGGCGGGCACCACTCTTTCGCTCCCTCGCCCCGTTCTTACGGGGAGAGGGTGGGGTGAGGGGTCTCTCTCTCCGGGTGAGATTGTCGTGAGACCTGTGCCCCCTCACCCGGATTGCATCTTCGATGCAATCCGACCTCTCCCCGCAAGCGGGGCGAGGTGAACAGGAGCTCGCGGCGAACGCTCAAACCCCAGCGCGCGCACCTGCGCTCACGATCGGCGGCTTCGCATTCAGCGCCTCGACCTGAAACCCCGCGACGCGCTTGTAATTGGCGGCGATGTCTTCCAGCTCTTTTTGCGACAGCACGTCGGTGACGATCTTATAGCCGCCGGGCGCGCGCTCCTCGACCAGCTGCATCACCTGCTCGGGGCCGTTCTTGCGGTTGAGCAGGACGAGATCGGTGGTGGCGGGCCGGCGCTCGGCCTCATAGGCGAGCAGCGCCGCGCTGGTCGGTCCATGCGCGAGAATCTCGCGGGTGATGACGCGGGCATCGAGGATTGCCTGCGAGGCGCCGTTCGATCCGATCGGATACATCGGATGCGCGGCGTCCCCCATCAGCGTGACCTTGCCGAAAGTCCATTGCGAAACCGGATCGCGGTCGACCAGTGGATATTCATAGGCATGCGGGCAGTCTCTGATCAGGCCGGGCACGTCGAGCCAGTCGAACTGCCAGCTCTCGAACCAGGGCAGGAACTCCTCCAGGCGCGCGGTGCGGTTATAGTCCTCGCGCCGCCACCGATAGGTCGGCGGCATATGGCGCTCGGCGACCCAGTTGATCAGATGATTGCCGTTCGCGTCCGGCTCCTTGCTGATCGGATAGCAGACGAATTTCAGGATCTCATGCCCGGCCATGATCATGGTGCGGCCGGTGAGGAAGGCCTTCGCCGGAGTGACGCCGCGCCAGAGGATACGGCCGTTCCAGATCGGCGGGCCTTCGTTCGGATAGAGCTTTTCTCGCGCGGCGGAATGAATGCCGTCGGCGGCGATCAGGATCGCGCCTTCATGGGTTCCGGCGGCCTTGCCGGTCGCGCGGTCGATGAAGTCGGCGCGCACGCCCTCTGCGGTCTCGGTCCAGCCGGTCAGATGATGGCTGGTGAGAATGTTGTCGCGGCCGAGCCGCTCGATCGCGGTATCGAGCAGCAGCTGTTGCAGCGTGCCGCGATGGATCGAGAATTGCGGGCATTTATAGCCGGCCTCCAGCCCGCGCGGCTCGCTCCAGATCGGCTTGCCATGCTTGGAGAAATAGGCGAGCTCGCGCGTCCGCACGCCGCTGGCATCCAGCTTGTCCAGCAGCCCGAGCTCGATCAGCTCGCGCACCGCATGCGGCAGCACGTTGATGCCGACGCCGAGCGGCCTCAGCTCGGCGACGCTCTCGAACACTTTCACGGGAACGCCGATCTGGTGCAGGCTGAGCGCAAGCGTCAGCCCGCCGATGCCGCCACCGGCGATGAGTACGGTCATGAGATCCCCTCCGATTGAAGGCGTCTTGGCACAGGCGGGCGGCGGTGGGCAACTGCGAAGAGGTCGCCTATGGACGGCGCGGCGGAGGGCCGCTAACCTCGGATTTTCCCCACGAGGTCCGACATGCTCAAGCTCTACTACGCCACCGGCACCTGCGCGCTCGCCACCTACATCACCCTGGAGGAGGCCGGAGCCGACTACACGGCCGAACGGTTGAGCTTCAAGGACAACCAGCAGAACAGCCCTGATTATCTCAAGATCAACCCGAAGGGCCGCGTGCCGGCGCTGGTGACCGATCGCGGCGTCCTGACCGAGACGCCGGCGATGCTGGCCTATCTCGCCCAGACCTTCCCGAAGGCGAAGCTCGCGCCGCTCGACGATCCCTTCGACTTCGCCCAGGTGCAGTCGTTCAACTCCTATCTGTGCTCGACCGTGCACATCAACCATGCCCACAAGATGCGCGGCGCGCGCTGGGCGACCCAGGAGAGCTCGTTCGCCGACATGAAGGCGATGGTTCCGAAGACCATGGCGGCCTGCTTCGCGCTGATGGAGCAGAAGATGTTCAGGGGACCCTGGGTGATGGGCGAGCAGTACACGATCTGCGATCCCTATCTGTTCACGATCGCCACCTGGCTCGAAGGCGACAGCGTCGACATCAATGCGACGCCGAAGATCGCCGATCACTTCAAGCGCATGTCGGAGCGCCCCGCGGTGCGCAAGGTGATGGAAGCGCAGAAGGCGTAACAACGTTCCGGCTTTGTAGGGTGGGCAGAGCGAAGCGTGCCCACCATCGGTTCGTTGCCGCGGAAGATGGTGGGCACGGCGCTTTGCGCCTTTGCCCACCCTACGAGAACTTGCGCTTGGCTTGCTCCAGCTCCCGTCCCGTCTCCAGCATCAGCCGTCGCAACCAGATGGAGCCGGGGTCCATCTGCGCCCGGGTCGGATGGAACATGAACTGCTCGTCGATCCCGGGATCGAGCGGCGGCGTCACTGTGACGAGGCCGAGTTGCTTCGACAGTGCGGCAATCAGCCGGCGTGGCACGAAGGCGACGAGGTCGGTGCGCGCGGCGACGTGCAGCGCTTCGAGATAGCCCGACACCACCAGCGAAATGTGCCGCTCGATGCCCTTGCTGCGCAGCCAGGTGTCGATGAGATCTTCGGCATTGCCGCGAATGATGACGCCGACATGACGCGCGGCGAGGAACGTCTCGCGCCGCTTCAGCTTCGCCGTCATGGGATGGCCGCGCCGCACGGCCAGCGCATCGCTGTCAGTGTAGAGCAATTGGCGGTGAAAGCCCTTGAAGGCGTTGCCGATCGAGATCACGAGATCGATGGTGCGGGCGAACTCGGCGTGAAAGATCGCAGGTCCCCGCCATGGCACGACGTCGATCCGGACGTTGGGCGCAGCCCGCGTCACCTTCTCCATCAGCGGCGGCATCAGCAGCTCGACCGCCAAGTCCGGCATCATCAGGCGGAATTGCCGCTCGCTGCGCGCGGCATCGAAGTCGTCAGGCACGAACAGCCCGCGCACCTGGTCGAGCGCCTGAGCGAGCGGCGCGCGCAGGGCCTGCGCCCGCGGCGTCAGCTCCATCCGTGCGCCGGTGCGCACCAGCAGCGGATCGCCGAAGATATCGCGCAGGCGCTGCAAAGCGTGGCTGGTAGCAGGCTGTGACAGGCCGATCCGCATCGCCGCGCGGCTGACATTGGCCTCGCGCAGCAGCGCGTCGAGTGCAGTCAGCAAATTGAGGTCAAGCGAAGTCAAATTCATGCTGTGAATAGATATCATATTCTCTATCGATTTGAAGAATTCTCTTCCCTCCCGGAAGATCTCCGTGTTCTCACCAAACGGAGATGCCGCCATGAGCGCTGCCGCCAACAAGAAACTGATGCAGGATATTTTCGCCGCTGCCGCCAATCCCGATCCGGCCGCGCGCGATCGCGCCTTGTTCACCGCAAGCCTTGCCGACGACGCCAAATGGGTCGTCACCGGCCAGTATTCCTGGTCGCGCACCTTTTCGGGCAAGGAGGCGATCCTCAACGATCTGCACGGCTATGTGCGCACCCGCCTGCGCGACCGCACGCGCACGGTCGCGCACCGCTTCATCGCCGACGGCGACGTGGTCGTCGTGGAGGCCAAGGGCGACAACGTCACGCCTGAGGGCGTGCGCTACGACAATGACTACTGCCTGGTGTTCCGTCTCGAGAACGGCAAGATCAAGGAGATCCGCGAGTACTGCGACTCGATCCTGACGGAGAGGGCGCTGGGCCCGTTTCCGCAAGCAGCGATGAGGGCTGCGAGCTGACCGGGTTGAGCGCCATCTGGTCCGCCAGCTGGAGGCGTCCGCTCCGGTTTGCATGGGTCGTGCCGGTCTTCCGATCGCTGGCGGAGATGGTCCGGATTCAACGGCAGCGCTCTCGCCAGCGCTGCCAACTCGCAGCCATGAGCGAGCGGGAGCTTCAGGACTGCGGGACGTCTCGTTCGGAGATTGAGTTTCAGCTGAAGCGGCCCATCCGACGAAAATGAAGGTGAAGAGGCAGGAATTCAGCACTGCGGATTGCGGGAGGCCACCATCTAACAAGCACGCATTCTGGCAACCCCATGCGGTTATCTGCATGGGGGTGCACGCCTTACGCCGAGGCGTCGCGCAACTGGCTACAAAATCAGCAGATTTTGTGCGCGCCGCTTTGGCGCGCGCGAAAAATGGGAAGGTTCAATTAACGAGTGTCCGCCATTGTGTCGCGGTGCAGCGTGGGTCGCAAGGACGCGACTCACGGCTGCCGGGGTGGCCGGTGACGATCGCCGGACTCGTTCGGCCGCTCGAAGTGAAATGCATCGTGGTGGACAGTGGGAATGCCGAAGTTTCGTTTGCGGATCAGGGGACGCCTGTACGCAGGCTTCATGGCCCTGGTGGCGGTTGGTCTCGTGATGGCCGTGGTTGCCATCTGGAATTTGCGGGTGGTGCAGGATCAGGTCGCAAGACAATCCGCGCTCTCGGACAGCACGGCGCGGGTGCTGGAAATCTCGACCCACCTTCAGGCCATCCAGCGCGCCAATCTGCGCTACGTCTACGATGCCAACGAACCCGCGATGAAGGAGGCGCAAGAGCGGGAAACTGCGGCGACCGAGCTGTTGCGGGTCGGCGCCAAGGGCACGCTCTCGGAGGAGCGGCGCGCGCTCTACAACGGCCTCATCGACGACGTCGCCAAGATGCGACGCCTGCGTGACAATCTCGGAGACGCCGTCAACGAGGCGCGGACGGGCAAGGCGACGTTGCTGCCGAGCGGCGAGGAGCTGGCTGTCAAGATGGGCAAGCTGGTCGATACGGCGCGCGCAGCCGTCGACGAAGACACCGCAGCCCTCGTTGCCGACCTCGAATCCAGGGTCCTCCTTGTCCGGGTCGCAAACTGGCGTTTCCTGGCGCTGCGCGACACCCAGGGGCCGGCCAACTTCCGGGCCAGTGTGGACAGGGCGGCGCAACGGCTCGCGGCGATCGAAAAGAGCCCGCAGGCAGCCGAATTGCGAACCACGCTCGCGCCGGTGAAGACCGCGCTCGGCATCTACAAATCCGCGTTCGAGACGACCTCCGCCGCGATGCTCCAGGCCGACGAGATCTACCACAAGAGCCTCGCGCCCCTCATCGTTGACAGCATCGGCCGGCTCAAGGTCGCTGAAGCGACCCTGAAGAAGGACTATCAGGATTCGCGCACCCACGCCGAAGACGTGATCGCCGGCACGACAACCGTTCAGGAGATTGCAGGCGGTCTGGCCATCCTGTTCGGCGGCATCGTCGCCTTCCTGATCGCCCGCAGCATCGTCGGTCCCCTGACCTCGATGACGCGTGCGATGGGGCTGATTGCCGGCGGAAATCTCGCGGTCGAGATCCCCGGTCGCGGCAAGGCCGACGAGATCGGCGACATGGCCAAGGCGATCCAGGTGTTCAAGGACAACATGATTGACACCGAGCGCATGCGCGCCGAGCAGGCCGAGCTCGAGGAGCGGCAGGCCGAAACCCGCAAGAAGGACATGGTCAGGATGGCTGACCAGTTCGAACAGGCCGTCGGCGAGATCGTCAACACGGTATCGTCGGCGTCGAACGAGCTCGAAGCCTCCGCCGGCACTTTGACCACGACCGCCTCGCGGGCGCAGGATTTGTCGACGGAGGTCGCCAGCGCCTCGCAGGAGGCCTCGGCCAATGTGCAGGCGGTCGCCTCGGCGACCGAGGAGCTGTCCTCCTCGGTGTCCGAGATCGCCCGCCAGGTGCAGGAATCCGCCCGGATCGCCGGCGAGGCCGTCGGTCAGGCGAGCAGGACCAACGCGCATGTCGGTGAACTCTCCAAGGCCGCCGCGCGGATCGGCGACGTGGTCGAGCTGATCAGCACCATCGCCGGCCAGACCAACCTGTTGGCGCTGAATGCCACCATCGAGGCGGCGCGCGCCGGCGATGCCGGCCGCGGCTTTGCCGTGGTCGCTTCCGAGGTCAAGGCGCTGGCCGAGCAGACCGCGAAAGCCACCGGCGAGATCGGCCAGCAGATCTCCAACATCCAGGCTGCCACCGAGCAATCGGTCGGCGCCATCAGGGAGATCAGCGGCACCATCGAGCGGCTGTCGGAGATTTCGTCGACGGTGGCCGCCGCCGTGGAGCAGCAGGGCGCGGCGACGCAGGAGATTTCTCGCAACGTCCAGCAAGCGGCGCATGGCACGCAGCGCGTCTCGACCAATATCGGCGACGTGCAGCGCGGGGCGTCGGAGACCGGATCGGCCTCGTCGCAGGTGCTGTCCGCGGCGCGCTCGCTGTCGGCCGACAGCAACCGGCTCAAGCAGGAAGTCGCCAAGTTCCTGAGCTCGGTTCACGCCGCCTGAGTCTTGAAGGCAAAGGGCCGCGCGCAAGCGCGTGGCCCGACGGTGAGGTCGCGCGATCAGGCGACCTTGGTCGTCATGTGCTTGAACATGTTGGCGCGCGCCTCGTCGTCCATCTCGGCCTTGAAGGTGAACTTGTCCTTCAAGGCGATCGCGCGCGCTGCGGCGGGCCGCGCCGAGATCTCGTCCACCAGCCGCTTCACGTTCGGGTATCGCGCAAAGGCGTCGTCACCGAGCTTGAACGGCAGCATCCGCGCCCAGCCCCACAGCGCCATGTCCACGATCGAATAGCTGTCGCCGACCATGTAGCGGCGGCCTTCGAGGTGAGCGTCGAGAATCCTGTAGTGGCGATCGGTCTCGTACTGGTAGCGGTTATGGGCGTAGTCGTGGTTCTGGTCCTTCGGCGCGAAATGCTTGAAGTGCACCGCCTGGCCCGAATAGGGGCCGACGCCGGTGGCGACGAACATCAGCCATGACAGCGTCTCGCCGCGCAGGCTCGCGGCGGGCAGGAACTTGCCGGTCTTCTCGGCGAGATAGAGCAGGATGGCGTTCGAGTCGAACACGATCGTCCCATTGTCGTCGATCGCCGGCACCTTGCCGTTCGGATTGATCTTCAGATAATCGGGCGTGAATTGCTCGCCCTTGCGGGTGTCGATCTTCACCGGCTCGAAAGCAAGGCCGCTCTCTTCCAAATAGAGCGCGACCTTGGTCGGGTTCGGCGATCCGTTGAAATAGAATTTGAGCATCGATCTCCCCAGGGTTTGTTGCCAGGCACGCATGCAGCGTCGTTGCCGCGCCGCCTCTCTTGCCCGAACCGGGTCGGAGAGAGCAACCGGCGAGTTTGCCGGGCGGTATCTGCGCGCCACGCAGATCAGCCGGCATAACAAAGGCCGATTGCCGCCGTAACAATCATCGCCACGCCGACCGCCTCCAGGCGCAGCCCGAGGCGCGCGGCGAGATGCATGTCGGAGGCCCGCGCGGCGCGCTCCGATCCGCGCGCGTAGCCGTGCACGATCACGTCGTGATTGAAATTGTCGTGAGCCTCGTTGCTGCTGGCGAGCCCGACGCAGATCACGAGCACGCCGAATAGTGCGAGGCCGAAGAAGCCGAGCAGGGCGATCAGGAACATCGGAAACATGCCGACCAGGAAGATCGGCAGCAGCGGCACCAACAGCAATGTCTCGGACTGTCGTCGCATGAGAGCAGGCCGGCCAGGACGGAGGCTGATCGGGGAAGTCTAGTCCTCGTAGAGGCGGCTTTCAACCGCGCCGTCATTCCGGGGCGCGCCTCTTGGCGCGAGCCCGGAATCCATTGGGCCGCCTGTGCTGTAGTTGGATGGATTCCGGGTTCTCGCTTCGCGAGCCCCGGAATGACGGAGGGGAAGCGGCTATTCCGCGGCCATGCCGGCGCGGATTTCGGCGCGCAGCTCGTCGATCAGCTTGAGACCCTTCTTGGTCTCGACGTGCCAGAAGGTCCAGCCGTTGCAGGCTTGCGCGCCTTGCGCCACCGCGCCGATGCGGTGGATCGAGCCGACCTTGTCGCCGAACATGATGGCGCCGTCGGCCCGCACCAGGGCGCCGAGCTTCTTCTTGGCGTCAAACAGCTTCGTGCCGGGCATGATCATGCCGCGCTCGATCAGCTCGGAGAACGCGACCCGCGGCGCCTCGCGCGCGGTCATGAACGGGGCGAGGCTCGCTTCCGGCAACGGTTCGACCGCGGCGATGCGCGCTTCGGCGGCCTTGGCGTAGGTCTTGTCGCGCTCGAAGCCGATATAGGAGCGGCCGAGACGTTTTGCGACCGCGCCGGTGGTGCCGGTTCCGTTGAACGGATCGATCACGAGATCGCCGGGCTTCGACGAGGACAACAGCACGCGGGCGAGCAGGCCTTCGGGCTTCTGCGTCGGATGCACCTTCTTGCCGTCGGCGCCCTTGAGCCGCTCCTCGCCGGTGCAGAGCGGAATCAGCCAGTCGGACCGTGCCTGCACGTCCTCGTTGGCGGCCTTCAGCGCCTCGTAATTGAACGTGTAGCCCTTGGCCTTCTCGTCGCGCGCGGCCCAGATCATGGTCTCGTGCGCGTTGGTGAAGCGGCGGCCGCGGAAATTCGGCATCGGGTTCGACTTGCGCCAGACGATGTCGTTCAGGAGCCAGAAGCCGAGGTCCTGCATGATCGCGCCGACGCGGAAGATGTTGTGATAGGAGCCGATCACCCAGATCGTCGCCGACGGCTTCATCGCGCGGCGGGCGGCAAGCAGCCAGGCGCGGGTGAAATCGTCATAGGCGGAGAACGAATCGAACTTGTCCCAGTCGTCGTTGACGGCGTCGACGTGGGATTCGTCGGGGCGCTTGAGATCGCCCTTGAGCTGGAGATTGTAGGGCGGATCGGCGAATACGAGATCGACCGAACCGGCCTGAAGCTTCGACATCTCGGCGACGCAATCGCCGAGGATGACGCGATGCGAAGGAGACTCAAAATTTGTGCGGGGCGCCCTTGCAGACGCCCCGCGACGCGACTCTACCATGACTCAAGAACTCTGACTCAGGCGACGCTGTCGGCGACGCGGGACCAAACAACCGACTGACCGTTACATTGAAGCGGCAAAGTAAAAATCGACTTAACCCGCCGCTTTGCTGAGCAGGCCTCGAGTCGCGTTCTGCGTGCATGTTGTCGTGAGGATTCGCTGTGTTTTACAGGGGATTTCGCGTTTGCTTGGGTCGCGGAAGCAATCATGGCTTCAATGGGGCCGCAAATTTCTCTCGGAAAAAATTGCTCGACCCTCGGAAAAAATTGCTGGCATCGGCATGTTGCCGCACTAGGCAATTTTTGCCGACCACGATATTGATAAAAGCAACGGAAATTTTACGTGTGTGGCGCGTTGAGCTTTCGCGTTCATGCGTCCGACGAAGCCGACGAACCTGAATCAGGGACCCCAAAGGAAGGCCGCCATGCGTTACGATGACTTCCGCCGCAGCGACGACATCGAGGATCGTCGCGACGAAGGTGGCGGCTTTGGCGGCGGCGGAGGCGGCGGATTCGGCCTGCCGATCGGCGGCGGCGGGCTCGGCATCGGCACCATCATCATCCTGGGTCTCGTCGGTTACGCCTTCGGCATCGATCCGCGCATCCTGATCGGCGGCGCCGAGATCCTCACCGGCGGTGGCCATGCCCCGAGCTACCAGACCGACCGCCAGGCCTCCTCCGGCAAGCGCGGCGCGCCGACCGACGAGATGGGCAGCATGATCTCGGGCATTCTCGGCGAGATCGACGATCGCTGGACCGAGATCTTCCAGGCCTCGGGCCAGTCCTATACCGGGCCGAAGATCGTGCTGTTCCGCAACGCCACCAATGGCGGGCGCTGCGGCATGGCGCAGTCGGCGATGGGCCCGTTCTATTGTCCGCCGGACCGCACCATCTTCCTCGACACCGGCTTCTTCCGCGAGGTCGAGACGCGCTTCCGCGGCTGCTCCGGCAAGTCCGCCTGCAATTTTACCACCGCCTACATCATCGCGCACGAGGCCGGCCATCACATCCAGAACCTGCTCGGCATCATTCCGCGGGTGACGCGGCTGCAGCAGCAGGCGGGCTCGAAGGCGGAGGCGAATGCGCTCCAGGTGAAGGTCGAATTGCAGGCCGACTGCCTGTCGGGTGTCTGGGTCAATCGCGAGGCGAAGAAGCGTCCGAACTTCCTCGAGCCGGGTGACATCGAGGCTGCGCTGAGCACGGCGAGCGCGATCGGTGACGATACGCTGCAGCGCCAGTCGACGGGCCGCGTCGTCCCGGACTCCTTCACCCACGGCTCGGCTGCGCAGCGCAAGCAGTGGTTCATGACCGGCTATCAGCAGGGCACGGTCCAGGCCTGCAACACGTTCGGAGCGGGGGCGCTGTAGCCACGAGTTCATGCCCCGACGCAGCACGAATTATGATGCGTGATTGTGCATCTTAGGATTCAGAAGTAGTGGCGTCATCCTGAGGTGCTCGCCTCTTTGGCGAGCCTCGAAGGAGGACGAGCCCCTGGCCCATCCTTCGAGGCTCGCCCTGCGATGCAAGTGCATCGCAGCGCGCGCACCTCAGGATGACGGCGGAGGCTGGGGAAACAGGAGTGAGGTCGTGGCTTCCATCGACGAAACCAAGCAGTTCATCCCGCTCAACATCGCGGTGCTCACGGTGTCAGACACGCGTGCGCTGGCGGATGACAAGTCCGGCCAGACGCTGGCCGATCGTCTCACCGCTGCCGGCCACCGTCTCGCCGCGCGCGAGATCGTCACCGACGACGTCGAGGCGATCCGTGACGTCGTTCGCCGCTGGGTCGCGGATGCCGGCGTCGACGTCGTCATCACCACCGGGGGCACCGGCTTCACCGGTCGCGACGTCACCCCGGAGGCAATCGAGCCGCTGTTCGAAAAGCGCATGGACGGTTTCTCGATCGCGTTTCACATGCTCAGCCACGCCAAGATCGGGACGTCGACGATCCAGAGCCGCGCCACCGCGGGCGTTGCGGGCGCGACCTACATCTTCTGCCTGCCCGGCTCGCCCGGCGCCTGCCGCGACGGCTGGGACGGCATCCTTGCGGCCCAGCTCGACTACCGTACGCGGCCCTGCAATTTCGTCGAGATCATGCCGCGCCTGGACGAGCATCTGCGAAGGCCGAAGGCCCAGGGCGCGACGGCGTGAGTGCGTTGTGCGGATGATGTCCAGTTGATCGAGGCACGGACTTCTTCCCTTCTCCCCTTGTGGGAGAAGGTGGCATAGGCAGCCTCCGGCCGCCGTTCCTAGGAACGCCGAAGCGGAGCTTCGGCTACGGCGCAGGATGAGGGGTGCTATCCACATGCACTGACGCTCGCGGAGGCATACCCATCACCCAAGCGAATCTGTGTCAGCCTGCGGAGACGCCCTCTCCCGCAAGGGGAGAGGGCACATCAATGTGCATCTCGCCACGATGCGCATTTCGCCCGCAGCAAGCTCACAGATCACGCTCCCAGGTCTCGCCGATCAGATCCTGCCCGAAGCTGTGGTGCGGCTCGGTGGCCACGAGCTTGAAGCCTGCGCTCTTGTAGATGCCGCGCGCGGCGACCAGGATGCTCTGCGTCCACAGCGTCATCCTGCTGTAGCCCCGCTCGCGCGCGCCTTGGATGCACTGCTCGACCAGCGCGCGGCCGACGCCGAGCCCGCGTGCCTTCTTCTCCACCTGCAACAGGCGCAGCTTGGCGATCTCGTCCGTGGCCTTGACCAGGAAGACCGAGCCGACCGGCTCGCCGCCGACTTCCGCGATCCAGCAGTGCTCGCGCGCGGCGTCGTAGTTCCGAATGAACTGTGCGCAGATCTCGGCGACCAGTGCCTCGTAGCTGATGTCCCAGCTGTAGTCCGCGGCATAGGCGGCGCCCTGTCGGGAGATCACCCAGCCCATGTCGCCGACGCGATGGCTGCGCAGCATGAAAGCCGCGGGCTGGGTTCGCCGTTGCTCCAGCACGGACTCGATGGTCGCCATGGCCTGCGTGAGCCGCGATGCATCGCTGGCCGAAAGCTGGGCCAGCATTGCGGCGACCTCATTTTGCGAACTCAGGTTCAGCCTGGTGAACGCCTGGCGGCCCTTGGCGGTGAGGCTGAGCTGATATTGCCTGCGATCCGCGGGCAGGGGCCTGCGCGTGATCAGCCCCTTTTCATCGAAGCTCTGGACGATACGGCTGAGATAGCCGGGGTCGAGACCGAGCTCGTTGCCGATCTCCTTGGCCGCCAGGTCGTCGCGCTGCGCGAGCTCATACAGCACCCGGGCCTCGCTGAGGGAAAACGGGCTCTTTCCAAGATGCTGGTCGAGCACGCCAAGCTTGCGGGTATAGAAGCGGTTGAACGCGCGGACCGCTGCAATGTGGTCGTCGGTACCGTCGATCGGCATGGATCACCTCAATACTTGCCATTGTCAAATAGTTATTTGACTTTGGCAAGTATTAGCTCATCTCAGCCGATCATGACGATGCGGCTGCGCAGCATGGTGCGGGACGAGCGGCCGAGCCGCCGGAGCAGCTGTGCCTGGGAACGTCGGGCCTGCGGCGGGTAGCCGCCGATCCGGTCGTAATGAGCACGGGCAATCAGAAGTCCCTGGTCGCCGAGCGGGCCAATCAGCCCGCGTGCCGCGGCCCGGAGGATATCGCGCAATCCGGTATCTGCATAAGGCGAGCGCGCATAGCGGAACACTGCGGCCCGATCCCGTCCGCTGGTCGCAACGGCCTGGATGAACTGGGTGGTCTCATCGATCCAGCCGGTTTCCAGCACGGCGCCGGCGGGCAGGAACATCAACCAGGGCGAACGCGCCTGGAGCGCGCCGGCGGCGAGCGCGGCGCCCCGCGAGGTCCCCTCGAAGCCGACGAAACGGCAGCCTGCGACGTCGGCAACGCGCTCGATCACGCCGTTGCGCGTGCCGTCGACCAGGAGCACTTCCCGGACGACACCGGCGGCGGCGCCGGGCACCAGCGCGGCCAATGTCGCCACCGCCGTCTGCTCGACGCCTTCGGTCGGAATGATGACGCTCAGCATGATTGAGGCTTCAATGTCCGCACTTCGGGAGAAGCGTAGCTCGTTATGATGCTGTCATAAACCGGTCGCGTTGCCGAGTGCAACTTTCGGGCGGCGCTTCGGCGTGCGATGGTAAACCGCAGCCAGTCATCGTGGCCAAATGGGTCACGCGCGGGCAGGTGATATTGCCGAATGTTTCGGCACAAGTTCATCCCGACGTTATTAACCCGAAGTTTCATGGCAACACTTCGCTGCGTGCGGGCAGTCGGCCTCTCGCAGACAAGGACGAAGCTCGCCAGATGAGGTCGAACGGAAAATGTGCGATCCTGGTGCCGGGAGAGGCCTCACATGAACGCCGATCAACTCGCCGCTGGCATGGCGCCAGCATCGCCGAAGCAGGAGGCTGCGCCGAGCTTGCGGATCCGGGCGCTGATGCTGGGGGACCGCATCAATGCTTCCGGCCTGGAGATCGGGACGCTGGTCTCTTCCACGCCGGCGGCCTTCCGGGTCCATGCCGGTCTGGCCGTGATCTTCCGCTACGGCGTCGTGGTGCTGATCGGCCTGCTGCCGTCGGAAGAGAAGGCTCTCATCGACAACCTGAAGTCACGCGTGACCGGAGAGCTCAGCCCCTACGAAGAAGAGATCGCGCAGGCCCAGCTCTGTAGCGATGAGGCCGCCGAGGCGATCCAGCCGGGCGGGCCGATCTGCCTTGCCAAATTCTCCGACGACCGGCTGTTGCTGGTTGCCGATGCGCTCGCCAAGAGCACGTCGCTGGCGCGCGACGAGCGCCGCGTCGCCGCGGTCTTCGATGTGATCGAGCCCTTTGCGCGGGAGCTCGCCGAACGCGGCCGCACGCCGCAACGGCGCAAGGGCATCCTGCAATTGATCGGCAACGCATTGCTGGTGCAGCAGCGCGTCGCCGGCCGCGTCGCGATCGCCGAGAAGCCCGACGTGCTCTGGGAGAAGCCCGAGCTCGACCGGCTCTATTCCCGGCTCGAGGACGAGTACGAGCTGAAGGAGCGCCTCGACACGCTCGAGCGCAAGCTCACCGCGGTGTCGGAGACCGCCAACGCGCTCACCGACATCATCGACACCCAGCGCTCGCTCCGCCTGGAGATTGCTGTCGTGGTGCTGATCCTGATCGAGGTCGCGATGGGGAGTTTCCAACTCCTGACCGGCACTCACTGAGGCGCGGCGGCGAGCTGGTCATGTCGGCCGGATTGCGCCCTCCAGGCGGCGATCTCGGCGAGCTCGGCTTCGGGCCGTGTCCGAATCGTCTCGCAGCGTCCGAGATAGAGCTCTCCGGCGTCGCCCTCGATCGTCATCCACTCGCCTTCGGCAAAGCTGACTTGGCCGAGCTGGGCCTGCCGCGCGACGGGATCGATCTTCAGCTCACGGCAGCCGACCACGCAGGGCTTGCCCATCTGCCGCGCCACCAGGGCTGCATGC
This sequence comes from Bradyrhizobium sp. CFUWI, assembly GCF_056429085.1. Classification (NCBI taxonomy): domain Bacteria; kingdom Pseudomonadati; phylum Pseudomonadota; class Alphaproteobacteria; order Hyphomicrobiales; family Nitrobacteraceae; genus Bradyrhizobium; species Bradyrhizobium sp. CFUWI. The sequence continues at coordinate 54,715 of NZ_JBWJZE010000004.1, read as the reverse complement.
GAGGTGCGCGCACCGACAGCCGTGACGATGCCGGCGGCCAGGGCGAATCCCGCGACATCGGCGGTGCTGGTATCGGGACGCAGCAGGATGACCGGCTCGCCCGCGGCTGACAGGCGCTGAGCGCTTTCGGACGAGAACGCCGCCCGTCCAATCCCGATGCCGCCGGACGCGCCGATGCCACTCGTTGCGGGTTTGCCTGAGGAAACCAAGCGGGTTTCGGTGAGCGAGGCGAGGTCGATCTCCGCGATCCGTCCCAATGCCTCGTCCTTCGAGATCAGCTCTTCATGAACGAAGTCGATCGCGATCCTGACGGCGGCCCGCGGCGTGCGCTTGGCCGTCCGGGTCTGGAGGATCCAGAGCTTGCCGTTCTCGACCGTGAACTCGACATCCTGCGCGTCGGCGAACGCGCGCTCGAGTTGCCTCAGGATATCGCCAAGCTCCGATTCCAGTTTCGGCAACTCGCGGGCGATGGCCTCGGTCGTATCGGGTGCGCGCCTTCCGGAAACGACGTCTTCCCCCTGCGCATCGAGCACGAGGTCGATCATCGGACGCCGCGCGCCCGTCGACGGATCGCGCGAGAATGCCACGCCCGCGCCGGAGGCAAGACCGCCATTGCCGAACACCATCGCCTGCACGGTCACGGCGGTACCCTCGAGCGTTTCGAGGTGCTGGAGGCTCCGATAAGTCTGCGCGCGCTCGCTCGTCCAGGAGCGATAAACAGCTTGGGCTGCCGCCTCTAACTGCGCGAAGGCATCCTCCAGCGAGCCGTCGGCGTGGTCCTCGATCTGCGCCTGCTCGCGGCCGGCGAGCCGCTCGAGCGCTTCGCTGTCGAGCTCGCGGTCGCTGCCGGCGCATTCGGCTGCGACGAGCTCGGAGATGCGCGCGGCAAACCCAGCCTGGTCGAGCCCGAGCACGGTCTCGCCAAAGCTCTCCAGGAAACGGCGCCGGCAATCCCAGGCGAGCCGCGGCCGGCCGGTCGCACGGATCAGGCCATGCACGGCATCGGACGTGCAGCCGACATTGAGAACGGTGTCGAGCATGCCCGGCATCGATCGCGCCGCACCCGAGCGCACCGACACCAGCAGCGGCTGCCGGCGGTCGCCAAAGCGCCTTCCGGTCGCGCTCTCCAGGAACGAGATTCCCTCCTCCAGGCCGTCGCGCAGGTGTCGCGTGGCGTGCGCGTGGCCGGCAATGATGGCGGCGCAGAGCTTGACCGGGAGCACGAAGGCAGGCGGCACCGGCAGGCCCAGTGCCGCCATGCGGGCGAGGTTGGCGGCCTTGGCGCCGATCTCTTCGGCAGGCCGCAATTCGGAGGCTTCACCGCCGATACGCACGATATGCATGGTGGTTCCCTCAAGCTGCAAGATCGATCATGATGTGGCGGCGGAGCAGATGACCGAACGCGGCGAAGCGATCGGTGGCGCGCTCGACGGCGCGGGCGAGCTCGATCACCGACAGCGAGGTCGCGACGTCGAAGCCGCCACGGAAGACGAGTGCGGTCGTGGCGCGTTCGCGGCTGTCGGCGGCGTGTTCGGCGTCGATCAGGCGGGTCACGGCGGAGAGCGCGTCCTCCGAATCGGCGCGTCGTCCCTCCGGCACGTCGATCGCAGCGGCGACGCCGCTCGCGGCGATTTCGGTCGCAGTCTCTGCCACCGTGCAAAGCTCGGCCAGCGATGTCAGCAGGGATGGATCGGTCCTTTCCGGCATCAGCGAGGCGATGAAAGCGGCCTGCTCCAATTCGTCGACGGCTTCCTCGGCGCGATCGATCAACTGGCCGATCAGCGGACGCGCATTGAGGCGGTCGACCTCGTTGCGGCTCTCGAACGCGATTCTGTCGGCCTTTTGCTCGATCACGCCGCAGCGCTGCGTCAGCAGGGTGCCGTCGGCAGGCTGACCGGCTCGCAACGCGGCGATATGGCGCGAGATCGCCGCGACGAGATCGTGGGCGAGGCCGATCTGACGCAGGACCGCCGCCAGCAATGCCCCATCGACGCGATCCAGGTGCCGCATCAGATCGGCTTCGATCTGGTCGCGCACCGTCCTGACCGAGCGGCCGGCGAGCAGTGCCTCGGTGGAGGCGCGCAGAGACGCCTTCAGAAAATCGATTGCCGCGTTGCGGCCGAGCGCCTGGTCGAGCCGCTCACCGAAGCCGATCCGCGTGGGGGCGGCGTTCCGGACCGCCGAGCCCAACAGTTCGTTGCCGCCGAGCTCGAGGAAGCCGCGGTGGCCGATCCGCTGACGCGCGGCCCATTCCAGGATGCGTGCCGCGTCCTCCTTGGCAACCCAGGTCCTGAGCAGTTTGCGCGCCTTGTTCCAGTCGATCAGGAAGACCAGCGCGGCACCGAGTGCGGAGAGGAATTCGTTGCGATCGGCGGCGTGTCCGGACTGATACTGCCCGGTCACCAGATAGAAGGAATTGTCCTCGCCGAGGCCTGCGGCGGTGTGACGATCGAGCCCGCTCCAGGTCGCCTCGAAGTTCTCGAACAGCGAGATGAAGAACTTCGCGCGTGCCAGATGCACGTCGGTGTAGGTGACCGTGACCGCGTTCTTCTTCACTGCGATGACGACGACATGGGCGTCCGTGGTGCCGATGTCGTTCTGGATCAGCAGCCGACTGTCGGCGCGTGTCGCCATGGTGTCGAGGCCCGGATGATTGAACTTGAGGCCGCGCGTCGCGTTCAGGCCCTTCATGAAGGCAGCAACCGCCGGCCGGTCGTCGCCGTGCAGACCGAAGACATGGGCGCCGTCGAGGGTTTCTTCCGAGCAGCTCGTTGCCAGTCTGTTGAGCTGCTTGTGCAGATCCATCACGAGGCGATGCAGGCTGTCGCCGCCTGCGTCGGCCACGCCGGTCAGTCGCACGATGTGCGACATCGCGATCTCGTCGGCGGGGTCGAGCAGGCCGGCTCCGCGGATCGTGTCGAGACGCGCCTGCGCTCTCTCGCCTTCGCTGGCCGCCCCGGCGCCTACGGCGCGGATCATGGTCGCTGCATCTTCCGCAATCTCCTGCATCAGCGTCGCGAGATCGGGAGCCGCGAGCCGGCCCGGCCCGATCAGACGGGCGCCGCCGATCAGCGCCGCGATCGCCGCGGGCGCGATGCCCGCAGTCTGACTCTCCACGCCAAGGTCGCTCGCGGGTCGACCCGGCTCCTGCGCATGCTGGGCAGCCGCCTGCAGTGCGCTCATCCGCACCTTGATGCGGTCGTTGGCGGCGAGCCCTTCCGCCACCAGCGCGGGCAACAGGATGCCGCCTTGTCCGAGCTCTTCGATGATATGGGTCTTCATGATCTGTCCGCTCGAGGATTGCTCCGAGCCTTATGCCGCGAAACCGCGACGGCCTCATTGCGGCAGATCATTCATAAAAATGTCACGTGGCGCCGCGGCTTCGGATCAGCGCTGCGCAATGGCGCGCAATAATCATCTCTTCATCGGTCGGGATAACGAACACATCGACAGCACTTCCGCCGGCGCCGATCCGCTCGCGCGCGTCGTCATTCGCCGCAGCATCGATGCGCACGCCGAGCCAGCCGAGCCGCTCGCAGATCGCGCTGCGTATCTCCTTGGCGTGCTCGCCGATGCCGCCGGTGAAGACCAGGCAGTCGAGGCCGCCGAGTGTTGTGGCCATCATCGCGATCTGCTGCGCCGCGCGAAGAGTGAAGAGCTCGACCGCCTCGCGCGCCATGACCTCGCCGCTCGCCAGCAGCGTTCGCATGTCCGCGGAGATGCCGGAGACGCCGAGCAGGCCGGACTCGTGATAGAGCAGGTGCTGGATCTCCTCGGCCGACATCTTCTCGTGCTGTTGCAGATAAAGCAGCACGCCGGGGTCGATGCTGCCGCAGCGGGTGCCCATCACGAGGCCGTCGAGCGGCGTCAGTCCCATCGTAGTGTCGATGCTGCGGCCGTGGTGCAACGCGCACAGGCTGGCGCCGTTGCCGAGATGCGCGACGACGCTGCGCTTGGCGATGAGCTCCGGCGCGATCGCGGCGAGGCGGCTCGCGACATATTCGAAGGAGAGGCCGTGAAAGCCGTAGCGTCGGACGCTACGCTGCTCATAGCGCCGCGGAATCGCGAAACGGCGCGCGGGCGGCGCGAGGCCGTGGTGGAAGGCGGTGTCGAAGCAGGCGATCTGCGTCAGCGCAGGCCGGATCGCCGCAAGCGCGCGAACCGGCGCGAGGCAACGCGGCTGGTGCAGCGGCGCCAGCGGCGTCAATGCGGCCAGCGTCGCGGTGACGTCGTCCGTCAGCACCACCGGGCCCGAATAATCCGGCCCGCCGTGGACGATACGGTGGCCGACCGCGCGCAGGCTGTGGGCGCCGAACCTCTCCTCGATGAAGGCGAGCACGTCGGCGAACAAATGGCCGCCGCCGGCATCCGGCGCTTCCCTCCGTGTCGCGAACAGGTCGTCGCCCGCCGGGCTCTTCACCGCGAGGCGCGGTCTTGCCTCGTGCTCGTCGAGCAGGCCCTTGCAGAGCAGGACGGGCTCAGCTGCCGAGATCTCGAACAGGCCGAACTTGATGCTCGACGATCCCGAGTTGAGGACGAGGACCGTGTCCGACATGGCTAGTCGCCGGCTTCGGCAGGCGTGTTGCCGCCGGAGCTGTTGGGCCAGACCCAGTCGCGGATCTCCGGCATGTCCTCGCCGTGCTCGCGCACATAGCGGGAATGCTCGATCAGCTTGTCGCGGAATTGCTGCTTGGCCTGCGCGGCCTTGGCCGCGAGTCCGGGCACGCGTTCGATCGCCTCGATCGCGAGGTGGTAGCGGTCGAGCTCGTTGAGCACGACCATGTCGAACGGCGTCGTCGTGGTGCCTTCCTCGGCAAAGCCGCGCACATGCATGCCGGCATGGTTGGTGCGGTTATAGGTCAGCCGGTGGATCAGGTAGGGATAGCCGTGATAGGCGAAGATGACAGGCTTGTCGCGCGTGAACAGGCTGTCGAAGTCGCGGTCGGACAGGCCGTGCGGATGCTGATCCTTCGGCTGCAGCGTCATGAGGTCGACGACGTTGATGACGCGGATCTTCAGATCCGGCAGTGCCTTTCGCAACAGGTCGACGGCGGCGAGCGTCTCCAGCGTCGGAACATCGCCGGCGCAGGCCATCACCACGTCGGGCTCGCCCGTTGCCTGTTCCGTCCCCGCCCAGCTCCAGATGCCGATGCCGGCATCGCAATGCGTGGCTGCGTCCCGCATCGAGAGCCATTGCGGGGCCGGCTGCTTGCCGGCGACGATGACGTTGACGCGGTTGTAGGTGCGCAGGCAGTGATCGGCGATCCACAGCAGCGTGTTGGCGTCGGGCGGGAAGTAGATGCGGACGATGTCGGCCTTCTTGTTGGCGACGAGATCGACGAAGCCGGGGTCCTGATGGCTGAAGCCGTTATGGTCCTGACGCCAGACATGCGAGGTCAGGAGGTAATTCAGCGAGGCGATCGGGCGCCGCCACGGCAACTCGCGCGTGACCTTCAGCCATTTGGCGTGCTGGTTGAACATGGAATCGACGATATGGATGAAGGCCTCGTAGCACGAGAAGAAGCCGTGCCTGCCGGTGAGCAGATAGCCCTCGAGCCAGCCCTGGCAGAGATGCTCGCTCAGCACCTCCATGACGCGGCCATCCTGCGCCAGATGCACGTCGTAAGATTCGATCGGCTCCATCCAGACGCGCTCGGTCGCCTCGAACACCGCGTCCAACCGGTTTGACGCGGTCTCGTCCGGGCCCATGATGCGGAAGTTGCGCTCCGTCGCGTTGAGGCGGATGACGTCGCGCAGGAATTTGCCGAGCTCGCGCGTCGCTTCGGCCACGACGCCGCCGGGCTGCGGCACCTCGATCGCGAAGCGGTGGAAGTCCGGCAGCTTCAGTTCTTTCTTCAGCAGGCCGCCATTGGCGTGCGGGTTGGCGCCCATGCGGCGGTCGCCGCGAGGCGCGAGCGCCTGAAGCTCGGGAACGAGGGCGCCGCTGGCGTCGAACAGCTTTTCGGGCTCGTAGCTGCGCATCCAGTCTTCGAGCACTTTCAAGTGCGCCGGGTTCTCGCGGCAGCCGGCGACGGGGACCTGATGCGCGCGCCAAAAGCCCTCGACCTTCTTGCCGTCGACCTCCTTCGGACCGGTCCAGCCCTTCGGGCTGCGCAGCACGATCATCGGCCAGCGCGGCCGCTCGACGCTGCTGCGCCCGTCGCGTGCGTGCTGCTGGATCGAACGGATGCTGGCGAGCGCGACGTCGAGCGCGTCCGCCATGGCCTGGTGCATCAATTTGGGATCGTCACCCTCGACGAACAGCGGCTCGTGGCCGAAACCGCGAAAGAGATCGCGGATTTCCGCATCTCGCATCCGGCCCAGCACGGTCGGATTGGCGATCTTGTAGCCGTTGAGATGCAGGATCGGCAGCACCGCGCCGTCATGGGCCGGGTTCAGGAACTTGTTGGAGTGCCAGGACGCAGCCAGCGGGCCGGTCTCGGCCTCGCCGTCGCCGATGACGCAGGCGACGATCAAATCAGGGTTGTCGAAGGCCGCGCCGTAGGCGTGCACCAGCGCGTAGCCGAGTTCGCCGCCCTCGTGGATCGAGCCCGGCGTCTCCGGCGCCGCATGGCTCGGGATGCCGCCGGGAAAGGAGAACTGCCTGAACAGCTTGCGCATACCGTCCGCATCGCGGGCGATCTCGGGATAGAGCTCGCTGTAGCTGCCTTCCAGATAGGTGTTGGCGACCATGCCCGGCCCGCCATGGCCGGGGCCGCAGACATAGATCACGTCGAGATCAAGCGCGCGGATCACGCGGTTGAGATGGGCATAGATGAAGTTCAGGCCGGGCGTCGTGCCCCAATGGCCGAGCAGGCGCGGCTTGATGTGCTCGGCCCGCAACGGCTCGCGCAGCAGTGGATTGTCGAGCAGATAGATTTGCCCGACGGAGAGATAGTTGGCGGCGCGCCAATAGCGATCAAGGAGATCGAGATTGCTGCTCGCGGCAGCTGATTGTTGTTGATTTGTCATGTTCTTGCCGATTGTTGCCGAGCTACGCCCCGCGATCGTCACCAACATTGTTCCGGCGCGATCGATCCCTGTCCGGCATCAAACGGGATCGTTGCGACAGGCTTGTTGCGTGAGGTCAAGAGAAAGCGCCCGAAATTTGGGGGGCAGCTTTGCATGGGGTTGTTTTCCATTTTTCATCTGTGTTCTTGATTTGTTCCTTTGGCGTGCTATCTTGGGTTCATGAGTCCAGCAGCATCCTCTCATGCTCTCAAGCACCCGCCGGTCAAGGCGCCCTCCGAGCCGGCGGGTGCGGACTCTGATTTTCCGGAACTCGGCGTCGCCATCGACCGCGCCCGCCGGCGAGGGCGAGGGGCGCAGTCCAACGCCAGCGGCCGCTACGAGGCCGAGGCGCGCGTCGCCTTCGACGACGGCTGGCAGAGCCTGGAAGAGCTGCCGCCGTTCAAGACCACGGTCGCAGTCGACACGTCGCGCAAGGTGATCACCCGTAACGACTCACCCGACATCGGCTTCGACCGCTCGATCAACCCCTATCGCGGCTGCGAGCACGGCTGTGTCTACTGCTTCGCCCGGCCGACCCACGCCTATCTCGGCCTGTCGCCGGGCCTCGATTTCGAATCGAAGCTGTTTGCGAAACCCGAGGCGCCTTCGCTGCTCGAGAAGGAGCTCGCCGCGGCCGGCTACGAGCCGCGCATGATCGCGATCGGCACCAACACCGATCCCTATCAGCCGATCGAGCGCGAGCACAAGATCATGCGCGGCATCCTCGAGGTGCTGGAACGTGCCGGCCATCCCGTCGGCATCGTGACCAAATCGGCGCTGGTGCTGCGCGATATCGACATTCTCGCGCGGATGGCCAAGCGCAACCTCGCCAAGGTCGCGATCTCCGTGACCTCGCTCGATCCGAAACTGGCCCGCACCATGGAGCCGCGCGCCGCGACGCCGCCGAAGCGGCTGGAGGCGCTGAAGCAGCTCTCAGATGCCGGCATTCCGACCACCGTGATGGTGGCGCCGGTGATCCCTGCGCTGAACGATTGCGAGATCGAGCGCGTTCTCGATGCCGCCGCCCATGCCGGCGTCAAGGAAGCCTCCTATGTGCTGCTGCGGCTGCCGCTGGAGGTGCGCGATCTCTTCCGCGAATGGCTGATGGCGAACTATCCGGACCGCTACCGCCACGTCTTCACCCTGATCCGCGACATGCGCGGCGGGCGCGACTACGATGCGAAATGGGGCGAGCGGATGAAGGGCACCGGACCGATGGCCTGGACCATCGGCCGCCGCTTCGAGATCGCCTGCGAACGGCTCGGGCTGAACAAGCGCCGCTCCAAGCTGACGACGGATCACTTTGCGCGGCCGAAGCGGAACGGCGATCAGCTCAGCCTGTTCTGATCGGGAACGGAAGAGGCGTCGCATGCTCAAGGAACTCAACGCGCCGGTGCCGCGGCTCACAGTCATCACACTCGGCGTCAGCGACATCCGCGCCAGCATCGCTTTTTACGACGCGCTCGGTTTCTCGCGGCGGCTGAAGGCGACCGGCGAGGCGGTTGCGTTCTACGATACCGGTGGTCCCGTGCTCGCCTTGTATCGCTGGGATCAGCTTGCGGCCGACGCGGGGCTGCCGGACCAGCCGAGACCGCAGGCCTTCCGCGGCATGACGCTCGCCTGGAACTGTCGGACCCGTGAGGAGGTCGATGCGGTGATGGCCTTCGCGCTCGGCAAGGGGGCGAAGCTGGTGAAGGCCGCGCACGAGACCGATTACGGCGGCTATTGCGGTTATTTCGCCGACCCTGACGGCCATCCCTGGGAGGTCGTGGTCGCGCCCGGCATCGATGTCGGCGACGACCGGCGGGTGCATCTGGCGGAGTAGGGGCCTGAATAGCGGGAATTGTGCGAGGTTCCCGGTTGCGCAGGCCGGGCCCCTTGCGCACGATCCCGGCCATGATTCGGGACAAGTCCGCGACCAAGCCGGCCAAAGCTGCGCCTAAGAAGGCTGCTGCGAACAAGGCAGCGCCTGCCAAGGCGAAAACGGCTGCGCCCCAAGCAATGGCCGCTCCCGCCGGCAAGAAAGGTATCATTGCCGTCGCCCCCCCGAGCTTTCGCCGCGAGCGCGCGCTGATCAAGCGCGGGGTCTGGCCGGTCGCCGGCTGCGACGAGGCCGGTCGCGGACCGCTGGCAGGCCCCGTGGTGGCGGCTGCCGTGATTCTCGACCCCGACCGCATCCCGCGCGGCATCGACGATTCCAAGCGCCTGACGGCCGAGGAGCGCGAAAAGCTGTTCGACAAGATCTGCGCCACCGCGCAGGTCTCGGTTGCCGTTGCCTCGCCCTCGCGAATCGATCGTGACAACATCCTGCGCGCCTCGCTGTGGGCGCTGAAGCGCGCCGTGGTGGCGCTGCCGGAGGCGCCCAGGCATGTCTTCGTCGACGGCCGCGACCGGCTCGACACGGAATGCGACTGTGAGGCCGTGATCGGCGGCGACGGCATCGTGCTGTCGATCGCCGCGGCCTCCATCATCGCCAAGGTGACGCGTGACCGCCTGATGTGCGCGCTGGCGCAGGACTGTCCCGGCTACGGCTTCGAGCAGCACAAGGGCTATGCCGTCCCCGAGCACCTCGACGCGCTCGACCGCCTCGGCCCCACCATCCACCACCGCAGCTTCTTTGCCCCGGTCGCGGCCGCGCGCGCCAAGCATATGCCCTGGACCGTCGAGCCGGTGCGAGACCTGTTCTCGGTGACCGAGGTCGAGGTGCAGGTGGACGCGAGCGTTGAGATCGACGCCGCGGCAGGCCTTTAGCATTCCTCTCTCGCGGCGGCGCCTCTCCCCGCTTGCGGGGAGAGGCCGGATTGCATCGAAGATGCAATCCGGGTGAGGGGGACTCTCCGCGAGTTCAACTCGTACTGTCTTTGCGGATGCAGCCCCTCACCCCACCTTCTCCGCGTAAGAACGGGGAGAGCGAGCACACCGAAGTTGCCACAAACCGCAGCGCCCCTTATCAAAGTAGTCGTGAGCGAATAGGGCCGGCTGCACGGGTTGGCTGCATCTTTCGGGCGTTGCATGCGGTTTACCTCCCTGGTCATCGAGCTCATTCGCGCCCGGCCGCGGCTGATCGTCTGGATCGCCGTGCTGCTGCAGGCTTTGATGTGGCTGTTCGTGGCGCTGGTGTTCTACCGCAGCCCGCCCGGCACGCTGGCGACGCTGCTGGCTTTCGGACGCGAATACCAGGTCGGCACCGACCTAGGGCCGCCCTTGCCGGTCTGGCTCGCCGACATCGCCTATCGCGCCGCCGGTGGCCACATGTTCGGCGTCTATGTGCTGGCCGAGCTCTGCGAGATCGCGACCTTCATCGCGCTCTATCATCTGTCCCGCGCCGTGGTCGGCTCGCAGCAGGCGGTGCTCAGCGTGTTGCTGACCATGACGGTGCTCGCCTTCTCCTCCTCGGCGCTCGACTTCGGACCCCTCGTGCTGGCCCGGCCGCTCTGGGCGCTGCTGCTGCTGCACTCCTGGCAGATCATCGGCCAGCGCCGCGGCAATGCCTGGTTCGCCTGGTCGATCGAGGCCGGCCTGTTGCTGCTGACGACGCCCGCGGCGATCTTCCTGCTGCTGCTGCTCGTCGTGTTCGCGGTCTCGACCGGCGGCGGCCGCCGGACGCTGCGCGCGCTCGATCCGCTGTTCGCGCTGATCGTCGTCGCGGTGCTGGCGCTGCCCTATGCGGTCTGGCTGATGCGGGCGGAGACGCTTGCGATGCCGGCCCTGCCGCAAGTTGCGGAGCTGAGTGCCCGCGCCCTGCATGCGGCCTGGCTGCTCGGCGGCCTCGTGCTCGGGGCTGCCGCGATCCCGGCGCTGACCTTCCTCAACACCGGACTGTTTGCCGGCAAGGGCGAGGAGCCGCCGATCATCTACCGGCCGCCGGTCGAGCCGCTGGCGCGCAACTTCGTCTATTTCTTCGCACTCGCCCCGGTGCTGGGCGGGGTGCTGATCTCCGGCCTGCTCGGGCTCGAATCCGTCGTCGGCGGCGCCGGTGTCGTCCTCGTCACGTCCGGGCTGGCGGTGGTGGTCGCGGCCGGCGATCTCATTGCGATGCGCCGCGCGCGGATGCTGCGCATGGTGTGGGCCGCGGCCGTCGTGGCCCCGGCCATCGGCGTCGTCCTGGGCGTCCTGCTCCTGCCCTGGACCGGCACGGGCGAGATCGCGACCTCGATGCCGGCACGCGCGATCTCCGACTTCTTCGACGACAGCTTTGCCCGCCGCACCAACCATCGCCTGCGCGCCGTTGCGGGCGAGACGCAGCTTGCGAGCCTGATCACGCTGCATTCCGGTCGTCCGCATCTTTTCATCGACGCCGACCCTGCGCGCACGCCGTGGATGAATCAGGCCAAATTCAACGAGACCGGCGGCGTCGTGGTCTGGCGCGCCTCCGACACCGCCGGCACGCCGCCGCCGGACATTCTCAAGCGCTTTCCCGGCATCGTGCCGGAAGTGCCGCGTGCGTTCGAATGGCTGGTGACCGGACGCCAGCAGCTGCTGCGCATCGGCTGGGCCATCGTGCGGCCGAAGGGGACGTAGGGGTAGTGTCATTCCGGGGCGCGGCGAAGCCGCGAGCCCGGAATCCATTCATCCACTAACTCTGCCGCTCGATGGATTCTCAGGTGCGCAATTGCGCACCATAGCTCTCGCTTCGCGAGCCCCGGAATGACGGCGTGGGTGTAGTTACACCGCGCCTTCCGCCAGCACCTTGGCGATCGCACGCAGATCCTGCCACGCCAGCCGTTTGTAGGACGGCGAGCGGAGCAGATAGGCGGGATGGAACGTCGGCAGCGCCCGGATGGTGCGCGCCCCTGTCTCGTAGTCGAACCAGCGTCCGCGGGTGCGCATGATGCCCTCGCGCGTTCCCAGCAACGTCTGCGTCGAGGGGTTACCGAGCGTCACCAGCACATCCGGATTCACCAGCTCGATATGGCGCTGGATGAATGGCAGGCAGATCTGCGTCTCCTGCGGCGTCGGCGTGCGGTTGCCGGGCGGCCGCCACGGAATCACGTTGGCGATGTAGGCGGTGCTGCGGTTGAGGCCGATGGCGCCGATCATGAGATCGAGCAGCTTGCCGCTGCGCCCGACGAAGGGCAGGCCCTCGATGTCCTCGTCGCGGCCCGGCGCCTCGCCGACGAACATGATGCGCGCCTGCGGATTGCCGTCGGCGAACACCAGCCGCGTTGCGGTGTGCTTCAGCGCGCAGCCCTCGAAGCCCTGCATCAGCTCGCGCAGTGCCTCCAGCGTCGGCGCTGTGCGCGCGGCCTCGCGTGCCGAGGCGATGGCGACGTCCGGTGCAGGCGCGGCTTCGCCGCGCATCACCGCCGGCGCGGCGAGCGGCCGCGGCACCTCGATCGCAGCTGCCGCGCGCGGGGCCGCGGGCGGAGCATCCAATTCCGCCAGGCGGTCGATCGGTTCCTCGGCGAGCGCGCAGTCGACACCGGCCTCCAGATAGAAGGCAAGAAGCTCTCGGACGGTGGGTGCGGGTTCGGGGATCATCTGGAAAGTCAGACTTTTATATCAGTTTGGGGCGCCTTGCATCCCAGCGAAATGCATTTCCGCTGTTGTCCTGCCCGGAAAAATCGGAAACAAGGGGGCGCAAACGACCGAGGACCGTCTCAAGGGCTGAGATCAGATGAGCACCGAAGAACTTCCCCCGCGCGAATCCATGGAATTCGACGTCGTCATCGTCGGCGCCGGCCCCTCGGGTCTGTCGGCCGCGATCCGGCTGAAGCAGCTCAACGCCGATCTCAACGTCGTCGTGGTGGAGAAGGGCTCCGAGGTCGGCGCGCATATTCTCTCCGGTGCGGTGATCGATCCGGCCGGGCTCGACAAGCTGGTCCCGGACTGGCGCGAGGATCCCGATTGCTCGCTCAAGACTGAGGTCAAGGACGACCGCTTCTTCTGGTTCACCGAGACCAGCGCGATCAAGCTGCCGAACTTCATCATGCCGCCGCTGATGAACAACCATCACTGCTATATCGGCTCGCTCGGCAATGTCTGCCGCTGGCTGGCGCGGAAGGCCGAGGCGCTTGGCGTCGAGATCTATCCGGGCTTTGCCGCAGCCGAGGTGCTCTATGACGAGGCGGGCAACGTCAGGGGTATCGCCACCGGCGACATGGGTATCGGCCGTGACGGCAAGCCGAAGGACTCCTTCACCCGCGGCATGGAATTGCTCGGCAAGTACACGCTGTTCGCGGAAGGCGCCCGCGGCAGCCTGTCCAAGCAGCTCATCGCGAAATACGCGCTCGACGCCAAGAGCGAGCCGCCGAAATTCGGCATCGGCCTCAAGGAGGTCTGGCAGATCGATCCGGCCAAGCACCAGAAGGGTCTGGTCCAGCATGCGGTCGGCTGGCCGCTGAAGAACGATACCGGTGGCGGCCTGTTCTTCTACCATTACGACGAGAACCTGGTGTCGATCGGCTTTGTCGTCCATCTCAACTACAACGATCCCTATCTGTCGCCGTTCGACGAATTCCAGCGCGTCAAGAACCATCCCGCGGTGCGGGCCACGCTCGAAGGCGGCAAGCGGCTGGCCTATGGCGCCCGCGCCATCACCGAAGGTGGCTACCAGTCGGTGCCGCGGCTTAGCTTCCCCGGTGGCGCGCTGATCGGCTGCGCCGCCGGCTTCGTCAACGTGCCGCGTATCAAGGGCGTGCACAATGCGATGGGCACCGGCATGCTCGCCGCCGAGCATGTCAATGCCGCACTTGCTGCGGGCCGCGCCAACGACGAGCTCGTCGAATACGAGAACGCGTGGCGTGACTCCGTCGTCGGCAAGGACCTTTACCCGGTACGCAACGCCAAGCCGCTCTTGTCGAAGTTCGGCACCTTCATCGGCGCCGGCCTCGGCATCTTCGACATGTGGTGCAACACGCTGTTCGGCGCCTCGCTGTTCGGCACCCAGTCACATGCCAAGCAAGACCGCGCCACGCTCGAGCCGGCGAAGAGCTACGCCCCGAAGAACTACCCGAAGCCGGATGGCAAGATCTCCTTCGACAAGCTGTCCTCCGTGTTCCTGTCCAACACCAACCATGAGGAGGACCAGCCGGTCCATCTGAAGGTCACGGACATGAACCTGCAGAAGGCTTCCGAGCACGACGTCTTCGCCGGTCCTTCGAATCGCTATTGCCCCGCCGGCGTCTATGAGTGGATCGAGGAGGGATCGGGTCCGCGTTTCCAGATCAACGCTCAGAACTGCGTCCACTGCAAAACCTGCGACGTGAAGGATCCCAACGGTAACATCACCTGGGTTCCCCCGGAGGGCGGCGGCGGCCCGAACTACGAGGCGATGTAAGGGCGACGAAGCAAGCGGGTCTGATCACGGAGTGATCCGACGCACGTTCGCGTGAGCACGGGGGCGCGACGACGGGTCGCGGCCACGATAAGGCCATAGTAGCGGCGTCTTGGGGCTGCTCCTGACCGGTGACTTGGCCGATTTGGGCCTTTCGGAGGCGGGCGTCAGGTCCGAATCCTTGCGGCGAAGCGCCAAAAGCGGCATTGTCGGCCCAACGGTTCCGGGTCCGGATGCCTCCGGCCGCCTTCGCATGCGATACGGCCCTTTGCTGCAACCCAGGCACTACCAACTCAAGGCGAGCCCTGATGTTTTCAAATCGTTTCAACCGCTGGACTGTTGCCGCCATTGCCCTCATGGGCACAGCGATCGCGACCGTCCCCGGCAGGGTGCTGGCGCAGACGCCGGACCATCCGTCCGACTCGGCGGCGCAGTTTCCGACCCGAAACGATCTGAAGTCGCTGACCGGTGCCGGCAGCTATCTCGCCGCCCGTCACGCCAGCGTCGAGCGCGACGCGGCTTCCGCTGCCGCATTCTACCGTTCGGCCCTGCGCACCGATCCGAAGAACAATGAGCTGCTCGACCGCGCCTTCATCTCGTCGGTCGCCGACGGTGACATCGACGAAGCGGTCAAGCTCGCCGAGCGCATCCTCACCATCGACAAGACCAACCGCGTCGCGCGTCTCGTCGTCGGCGTCCACGATCTCAAGGTGAAGAAGTACGCGGCCGCGCAGACCAACATCAACCAGTCGATCCGCGGTCCGATCACCGATCTCGTCGCCACGCTGCTGTCGGGATGGGCCGCCTATGGTGCGGGCGATGCCAAGGGCGGTGTCGCCACCATCGACAAGCTGGCAGGTCCGGAATGGTATCCGCTGTTCAAGGATCTTCACGCCGGCATGATCCTCGAACTCTCCGGCAAGGAGAAGGACGCCGGCACGCGCTTCGAGCGCGCCTACAAGCTCGACGATTCCATGCTGCGCGTGACCGAGGCCTATGGCCGCTGGCTGTCGCGCAACAAGGACTCGGCTGCCGCGACCAATGTCTATCAGGCCTTCGACAAGAAGCTCGCGCGCCATCCGCTGATCCAGGAAGGCCTGCGCGAAACCAGGGCCGGCAAGAAGATGCCGCCGCTGGTCGATTCCGCGCAAGCCGGCGCCGCCGAAGCGCTCTACGGCATCGGCGCCACGCTGACCCGCCGCGGCGGCGAGGATCTGGCGCTGGTCTATCTCCAGCTCTCGCTCTACCTGCAGCCGACCCATCCGCTGGCGCTGCTCTCGCTCGCCGATCTCTATGAATCGGTGAAGCGGCCGCAGATGGCGATCAAGGTCTATGAGCGTGTGCCCGCGACCTCGCCGCTCAAGCGCAACGCGCAAATCCAGCTCGCCATCGATCTCGATTCCGCCGACCGCACGGAAGAGGCGATCAAGATCCTCAAGGGCGTCACCGCGGAGGATGCCAAGGATCTCGAAGCCATCATGGCGCTCGGCAACATCGAGCGCGGTCGCAAGAAGTTCGGCGACTGCGGCGCGACCTATTCGCGGGGCATCGACGTGCTGCCGGCCGGCAACGACAAGGCCAACAGCGTCTGGTACTATTACCGCGGCATCTGCGAGGAGCGCTCCAAGCAGTGGGCCAAGGCCGAGGTCGACATGAAGAAGGCGCTCGAGCTGCAGCCCGACCAGCCGCACGTCCTCAACTATCTCGGCTATTCCTGGATCGACCAGGGCGTGAACCTCGACGAAGGCATGAAGATGATCAAGCGCGCCGTCGAGCAGCGTCCCGACGACGGCTACATCGTCGATTCCCTCGGCTGGGCCTATTACCGCATCGGCAATTACGACGAGGCGGTGAAGAATCTCGAGCGCGCGATCGACCTCAAGCCCGAGGATCCGACCATCAACGACCATCTCGGCGACGCCTATTGGCGCGTCGGCCGCACGCTCGAAGCCAAATTCCAGTGGTCGCACGCCCGCGATCTCAAGCCCGAGCCGGAAGAGCTGCCGAAGATCGAGGCCAAGATCGCCA
This sequence comes from Bradyrhizobium sp. CFUWI, assembly GCF_056429085.1. Taxonomy (NCBI): domain Bacteria; kingdom Pseudomonadati; phylum Pseudomonadota; class Alphaproteobacteria; order Hyphomicrobiales; family Nitrobacteraceae; genus Bradyrhizobium; species Bradyrhizobium sp. CFUWI. The sequence goes on along the minus strand of NZ_JBWJZE010000004.1, from coordinate 38,400 downwards.
ATGGTCTCGCCGACGACAATTCGAACTCTTCGGCCGCGCAGGCGGACAAGAAGAAGGACGACGGCAGGGGCGGCTAGTCTGAGCGAAGTTGGGGGCGTGTCGCCGATGCCGGCGTTGATCGAAGAAGGGCGGGCCAAGGTCAACTTGAGCCTTCGCGTGGTCGGCCGTCGTGCCGACGGCTATCATGATCTCGAAAGCGTGGTCGCGTTTGCCGACTGCGCCGACCGGCTGTCGCTGGAGCCGGGCGGCGAACTGAAGCTCACCACCACCGGGCCGCTGGCCGCGGCCTGCGGCGAGACGTCCGACAATCTCGTGGTCAAGGCCGCCAGGCTGCTCGCCGAGGCGGTGCCTGGCCTGAAGCTCGGCGCGTTCGCGCTCGACAAGGTGCTGCCGGTGGCCGCCGGCATCGGCGGCGGCTCGGCCGACGCTGCGGCGGCGCTGCGGCTCCTGGCGCGTCTCAACGATCTCTCGCTCGACGATCCCCGGGTTCAGAAGGTCGCGCTCGCGACCGGCGCCGACGTGCCGGTGTGCCTCGTTTCGCGCGCCTGCGACATGACCGGCGTCGGCGAGCAGTTGTTGCCGCTCGCGCTGCCCAGCATGGCCTGCGTCATGGTCAATCCGCGCGTGCCGGTCGCGACCAAGGACGTGTTCCAGGCACTGGGGCTGCGCAACGGTGAATTGCTGGTCGGCGTCACCGACGTCATCCGCGCTCCAGCCTGGCCGGAAGAGGGCGGATCGATCGCCGATTGGGTCGCAGTGCTCGAACGCGTTCCCAACGATCTCGAAGCGCCTGCGCTGCGCATCCAGCCCGTGATCGGCGAGGTGCTGGAGGCCTTGCGCGACTCCGCCGGCGTCAAGCTCGCCCGCATGTCCGGCTCGGGCGCGACCTGCTTTGCGATCTATGGCGGAGCAAACGAAGCGCATGCCGCCGCGGAAAGGATTCGTCGCGATCACCCCGGCTGGTGGGTGCATGCGGGAACGTTGAGCTAGTAGCGACGCTGCGTAGTGCCGTAGGGTGGGCAAAGGCGCACAGCGCCGTGCCCACGTCCATCCAAGATGCGCGATGAGAGTGGTGGGCACGCTTCGCTTTGCCAACCCTACGGCAGTTGAGCTAGCCGTTGTCCTCAGCCAGTCCCAGAAACCGCCTGATCTCGCCCAGCACCTCCCGCGGCTTGTCGTGCTGCAGCCAATGGCCCGCACCGGCGATGGTCTCGACGCGCGCCTCTCGGAAATAACGCTCCAGGCCTGCGGCCCTGGCGCCGGCGAGAAAGCTTTCGCCGGCATTGAGCAGCAAGGTCGGGCAGGCGATGCGTGACCACAGCGCGACGTGATCGTCCGGCCAGAGCCGGTGCGGCGCCGATGCGCGCTGGTACGGATCGAACTTCCAGCTGTAGCTGCCGTCCTCATTCTGTCGTGCGCCGTGGGTGGCGAGATGCAGGGCGAGGTCGCGGGCGAGCCGCTTGTTGTGAAGCACCATCTGCGCCGCAGCGTCTTCGAGGGTCGCGTAGCGGCGGGGCGTGCGGTCGTGCAGCCTGTCGAGCTGGCCGACCCATTTGCCGATGCGCTCATGCGCCGGCGGCTTCGGCGTGTCCGGCAGCATGGTCACGCCGTCGAGCACCACCAGCTTCGAGACCTGTTCAGGGAATGATCCTGAAAAGATCAGACTCACCATGCCGCCCATCGAATGGCCGATCAGGGTGACCTGAGGCGCTGCGATGACGCGGAGGAGCTGGGTGAGATCGTAGACATATTCGGTCAGGGCGTAGCTGCCGCCTTTGGTCCAGTCCGAATCGCCGTGGCCGCGCAGGTCCGGTGCGATCACGTGGAAATGCCGCTGCAACGACCGAGCGATGACGTCCCAGCTCCGGCAATGATCGCGGCCGCCGTGAACCAGGATGAGGGGCGGCGCGCTCTCATTGCCCCAATCGGCGTAATGCAGCCGCAGGCCGTGCGATTCATAGAAGCGGCTCTGCGGGGTGCTAGCCATTGGCCGGCCGCCGCGCCAATGCAAGCGACAGGCCGAGGCCCGTGATGAAGACGCCGGAGCCCTGGGCGAGCCGCCGCATCAGATGCGGCCGTCCGATCAGCTGCGTGCGGGTTGCGGAGGCCATCAGCACCACGACGACATCGGCGAGCGTGTTCAACGCCACCGAGATCGCACCCAACATGATGAATTGCAGCGTGGGGCTCGATCCCGCGGGATCGAGAAATTGCGGAATGAAGGCGAGGAAGAACGCAGCGGTCTTCGGGTTCAGCGCCTCGACCAGCACGCCGTCGCGGAACGCGCGCTCGTCGCCGACAGGCTCACTCTCGAGCGACAGCGCTTGGCCCGCGCTCCGAAACGTCTTGATGCCGAGCCAGACCAGATAGAGCGCGCCGACGAATTTGACGGCGGCGAACAGCTCGGCGCTGGCGAGGATGATTGCGGAGATGCCGAGGCTGCCCGCCACCACATGAACCAGCCCGCCCAGTGCCGTGCCCGCGGTCGAGGCAAAGCCGCTGGCGCGGCCCTCGGACAAGGTTCGTGCCGCGACGTAGAAGATGCCGGGGCCGGGAACGGCGGCGATGAGACAGGCTGCGGCCAGGAACAGCCATATATTGGTTTCGATCATCCTGTTTTCGTAGCGCAGCGGACCGCGATTGCAAGTCTTCAGGTTCGAAGGCCCCCTCGTTTAATCCATGCGGCGGAAGATCACGCTGGCATTCATCCCGCCGAAGCGTCGCCGCGCGCTCCAGTCGATCACCGTCACCCTGAGGCGGCCGCTGCTTCAGCGGCCCGCGAAGGGCGACGACCTGGCTGCAGCCTCGGTCGTGCATCCGTCGAGGCTCCGCCTCGGACGCGTTGCGTCACAGGCGTCGCGCCTCAGGATGACGGGGCTAATTACAGAGCAAGAGCGGATTGCGCATGCGGCCGAAGCGCCGCGCTCAGTGCGAGCGCGCCAGACAGAACGCCACCACCTGCTCCAGCGCGCTCTTCATCGGCGAGGAGGGGAACAGCGCCAGCGCGTCGACGGCCATGGCGCCGTAGTGCTGGGCGCGGCTCAACGTATCCTCCAGCGCGCGGTGCTTGTTCATCAATCCGAGGGCGTGATCGAGATCGCTGTCGCCGATCTCGCCGCGCTCCAGCGCCCGGATCCAGAAGGCGCGCTCGGTGTCGTTGCCGCGGCGGAAGGCGAGCACGACGGGCAGCGTGATCTTGCCCTCGCGGAAATCGTCGCCGGTGTTCTTGCCGAGCTTGGCGCTCTTGCCGCCATAGTCGAGCACGTCGTCGACGAGCTGGAAGGCGATGCCGAGATTCATGCCGACCGAGCGGCAGGCGGTCTGCTCGGCCTTCGGGCGGTTGGCGATGACGGGGCCGACCTCGCAGGCGGCGGCGAACAGCTCGGCGGTCTTGCCGCGGATCACGGCGAGATATTCGTCCTCGGTGGTCGCGGTGTTCTTGGCGGCGGCAAGCTGCATCACCTCGCCCTCGGCGATGGTGGCTGCCGCCGCGGAGAGGATGTCGAGCGCGCGGAGCGAGCCGACCTCGACCATCATGCGGAAGGCCTGGCCGAGCAGGAAGTCGCCGACCAAGACGCTCGCCTCGTTGCCCCAGAGCATGCGCGCCGACAGCTTGCCGCGGCGCATCTCGCTCTCGTCCACGACGTCGTCGTGCAGGAGCGTGGCGGTATGCATGAACTCGACGGAGGCAGCGAGCTTGATGTGGCCGTCGCCGGTGTAGCCGGCGAGGTTGGCCATGGCGAGCGTCAGCATCGGCCGCAGCCGCTTGCCCCCGGAGGAGATCAGATGGTTGGCGACTTCCGGGATCATGGTCACGTCGGAACCGGTCCGCGACAGGATCGTGGCGTTGACGCGCTCCATGTCAGGGGCGACAAGGGCAACGAGCTGTTCGATCGACGCGCCGGGAGTTTCGAAAGGTACGATGACGGCCACGCCGGTCTCCAATATTTGCCCCGGAAGGGCTATTCTGACGGAAAGACAATAGAAACTGGCGGCGGATGCGGCAAGTGCTGCGGAACCATTGACATTTGCCGCTGCCGCGTTTTCAGGCAGGAGACCTGCGATTTGCGTGAACTGGTGCGGACCAACGACATGGTGCTGGTGTCGGCGATCGGCGCGCTGCTCGATGGCGCCAATATCCATCATCTGGTGCTCGACCAGAACATGAGCATCATCGAGGGCTCGCTCGGTATCTTGCCGCGGCGGATCCTCGTCCATGAGGACGATGCCCAGGAGGCGAGGGAACTCCTCACCCAAGCCGGCCTCAGCCACGAACTGCGCGGCGATGAGTGAGGCGGCAGATATTACCGAGGACGCCTTTCTCGGCGGGCAGTTGCGCCTCAAGCAGAAGCGGTCCGGCCATCGCGCCGGGCATGATGCCATCCTGCTCGCGGCGGCAACCGAGGCCCGCCCCGGAGACCGTGTGGTCGATTTCGGAGCCGGCGTCGGTACGGCCGGGCTGGCGCTGGCCCGCCGCGTCCCCGGTGTCGCCCTCAGCCTGGTCGAGATCGATCCGGAGCTGGCCGAGCTCGCGCGCGGCAACGCGGCGGCAAATGCGATTGCCGCCGAGACGATCGTGCTCGACGTCACGGCCGGTGCCGAGGCCTTTGCGTCGAATGAACTGTCGCCCGACAGCGTCGACGTGGTGCTGATGAATCCGCCCTTCAACGATCCGGCCCGGCATCGCGGCTCGCCCGATCAGGCGCGTCACATCGCGCATGTGGCGACGGAGGAGACTCTGCATGCGTGGGTGCATGCAGCGCGCCGCATCCTCCGATCGAACGGCGTGCTGACATTGATCTGGCGTGCGGATGGCATCGCCGATGTCCTGGCGGCATTGTCGCGCGGCTTCGGCAGCCTCTCGATCCTGCCGGTTCACGGCGAAGCGGGGCGGCCCGCGATCCGCGTGCTGGTGCGTGCGGTCAAAGGTGGCCGGGCCCCGACGCGATTGCTGCCGGGCCTCATGCTCAACGACGAATCAAATGTGCCAAGGAATGAGGTGAAAGCTATTCTGGAGGGACGGGCGGCGTTGCCGCTGGAACCGTGATGGCTTACTGCGGCAGCGATTCCGTCTGCTGCTCTGGCGCAGATGTGAAGCGAATCGCCGTGAAAAGCGCACCGATCAGCAGCAACAGCAGATAGATCTTCATGGCGTTTCCTCCGCCGTCTATTGCAGCTTCCCAACGGGTATTCTGCAAAACACGTTCCAGGCACTTTCAATGACACTCGCGTGATAAGAAATGGTTAATCAGAGGTAATGGCATGGCCGAACAATTGAGCGATCGTGAGAGTTCCGGCCTGGCCGACAAGCTCATGCAATATCTGCCGGCGCGCTTCCGCCCCGGCACCACGGTGGTGCCGGTGGTGCGGCTCTCCGGTGTGATCGGCGCGGTGACGCCGCTGCGCCCGGGTCTGACGCTTGCGGGAATCGCCAGGGTGCTGGAGCGCGCGTTCTCGTATCGTCACGCCAAGGCGGTGGCGCTGGTGATCAATTCGCCCGGCGGCTCGCCGGTGCAGTCGCGCCAGATCTATCTGCGCATCAAGCAGCTCGCGGCGGAGAAGAAGCTGCCGGTGCTGGTGTTCGTCGAGGACGTTGCGGCCTCCGGCGGCTACATGATCGCCTGCGCCGGCGACGAGATCATCTGCGATCCCTCATCGATCCTCGGCTCGATCGGCGTGGTCGGCGGCAGCTTCGGCTTCCAGGAGGCGATCAAGCGGCTCGGCATCGAGCGGCGCCTCTACACATCAGGCGAGCACAAAGCGATGCTCGACCCGTTCCTGCCCGAAAATCCGGACGACGTCGCCAAGCTGAAGGCGATCCAGCGCGAGATCCACCAGATCTTCATTTCGCTGGTGAAGGAGAGCCGGGGTGCGCGCCTCAACGGCTCTGACGATACGCTGTTCACGGGCGAATACTGGGCCGGCGACAGTTCGGTCGCGCTGGGACTTGCCGACAGCATCGGCGATCTGCGCTCAACTCTTCGTGCCCGCTATGGCGAGAAGGTTCTCACCCCCGTGATCGCGCAGCCGACCGGGCTGCTGTCCGGTCTCCTGGGACGGAAATCGCCCGGCGCCGGGCAGCTTTCGGCGCTGGAAACGATGGCCGGGCTGCCGGACGATCTGATCTCGGCGGTCGAGACGCGGGCGATCTGGGCGAAATTCGGGTTCTAGCCGGCGCCGTCCCGCGCCATTTCGCCCCTCGCCATGCCAATTGCGGCGCGGCCCGGACTGCGCGAGAATGCTCACGGGGGCTGAGCACTAGACAAGGATCGACCGATGCCGCCGTTCGTCGCTTTCGCGGGCGTGCTGGGTGGGCTTGCCGTGGTCCGCTGGGCCTACAAGACCGCCGTCAAAATCAACCAGGAGCTGGAGGAGATGCGCCTGTCGCGCGTCGCCGAGACCGCCCACGCGGGGGATATCCAGACGCTGAAACGTGACCCCGTGACCGGAGCGTATCGGCCGGGTTAGGGGCACTCCGCTCAATCGTCATTCCGGGGCTCGCGAAGCGAGAACCCGGAATCCATCGAACCACGGAGCGAGCGGCGCAATGGATTCCGGGCTCGCCCTGCGGGCACCCCGGAATGACGGCCGAATCCGCCCCCTTTGCCTTGATTCCCACCCCCGCCGTCGATACGGTCCCGCGCGATTCAAAACCCCCGCGAGAGCCTGATCTGACGATGGACGCCTCCTTGCCCGCCCATATGCGCCCGGAACGCTCGTTCCAGGGCTTCATCCTCGCGCTCCAGCGGTTCTGGGCCGAGCAGGGCTGCGTGATCCTGCAGCCCTACGACATGGAGATGGGCGCGGGCACCTTCCATCCGGCGACCACGCTGCGCGCGCTCGGGCCGAAGCCCTGGAACGCCGCCTATGTGCAGCCCTCGCGCCGGCCCAAGGACGGCCGCTACGGCGAGAATCCGAACCGGATGCAGCATTACTACCAGTTCCAGGTGATCATGAAGCCGTCGCCGCCGAACCTTCAGGAGCTGTACCTGAAGTCGCTCGCCGCGATCGGCATCGATAGCGCCGTGCACGACATCCGCTTCGTCGAGGACGATTGGGAGAGCCCGACGCTGGGCGCCTGGGGCCTTGGTTGGGAGTGCTGGTGCGACGGTATGGAGGTGAGCCAGTTCACCTATTTCCAGCAGGTCGCCGGCTTCGAATGCGCGCCGGTCGCGGGCGAGCTCACCTACGGGCTCGAGCGCCTCGCGATGTATGTGCAGGGCGTCGACCGCGTCTACGACCTCAATTTCAACGGCCGCGATGGCGATCAGAAGGTCACGTATGGCGACGTCTTCCTGCAGGCCGAGCAGGAATATTCGCGGCATAATTTTGAGTATGCCGACACCGCGATGCTGTTCGAGCAGTTCAAGATGGCGGAAGCGGCCTGCAAGAAATATCTCGACGCCGGCTGGCGCGAAGGCGGCAACCGGAAGCAGCACCTGATGGCGCTGCCGGCCTACGACCAGTGCATCAAGGCGAGCCACGTCTTCAACCTGCTCGACGCGCGCGGCGTGATCTCGGTGACCGAGCGGCAGAGCTACATTCTTCGCGTGCGCGAGCTGGCAAAAGCCTGCGGCGAGGCCTGGATCCATACTGAAGCGGGCGGAGCGGCCTGATGCCCGATCTTTTGCTTGAACTGTTCTCCGAAGAGATTCCCGCGCGCATGCAAGCCAAGGCGGCGGACGATCTGCGCCGCCTGGTCACCGACAAGCTCGTCGCCGAAGGCCTCGTTTACGAGGGCGCGAAGGCGTTCGCGACGCCGCGCCGCCTCGCGCTCACCGTGCACGGCATCCCGGCGCGCCAGCCCGATCTGAAGACCGAGCGACGCGGCCCGAAACTCGGCGCGCCCGATGCGGCCGTGCAGGGCTTTCTGAAGGCGACGGGATTGAAGTCGTTGGACGAGGCAAAAATCCAGCGCGATCCCAAGGGCGATTTCTACATCGGCTTGATCGAGAAGCCCGGCCGCGATGCGATCGACGTGCTCGCCGAAATCCTGCCCGTCATCATCCGCACCTTCCCCTGGCCGAAATCGATGCGCTGGGGCGCGCGCTCGGGCAAGCCCGGCTCGCTCAACTGGGTGCGTCCGCTGCACGCGATCACCGCGACGTTCGGGCTCGAGACCGAAGAGCCTGACGTCGTGAAGTTCTCGGTCGACGGCATCGAGACCGGCCAGACCACGTACGGCCATCGCTTCCTCGCGCCGGCGCCGATTCAGGTGCGCCGCTTCGAGGACTACGAAGCAAAATTGCTCAACGCCAAGGTCGTGCTCGACCCCGAGCGCCGCAAGGACGCAATCCTCACCGACGCCAAGCAGCTCGCGTTCGCGCAAGGCTTCGAGCTGGTCGAAGACCAGAACCTGCTCGACGAGGTCGCCGGCCTGGTCGAATGGCCGGTGGTGCTGATGGGCTCGTTCGAGCCGGAATTCCTGGCGACGCCGGGCGAAGTGATCCGCGCCACCATCCGCAACAACCAGAAATGCTTCGTGGTCAGCGATCCCAAAACGGGCAAGCTCGCCAACAAGTTCATCCTGGTCGCCAATATCGAGGCGAGCGATGGTGGTGCGACCATCATCGCCGGCAACGAGCGCGTCATTCGCGCTCGGCTGTCGGATGCGAAGTTCTTCTACGAGACCGACCTGAAGACGAAGCTCGAGGAGCGTCTGCCGAAATTCGAGCAGATCGTGTTCCACGAGAAGCTCGGCACCCAGGCGGAGAGGATCGAACGCATTACAGAGCTAGCAGCCGAGATTGCTCCGCTCATTGAGGCGAACGTTGAGAAGGTCAAGCGCGCTGCAATATTGGCGAAGGCCGACTTGTTGACCGAAGTCGTTGGTGAGTTTCCGGAAGTGCAGGGTCTGATGGGCAAGTATTACGCGCTTGCGTCAGGAGAGGATCCATCGGTCGCCGCCGCCTGCGAAGAGCACTACAAGCCGCAAGGACCGAGTGACCGAGTTCCGGCTGATCCAGTGAGTGTGGCTGTCGCTCTTGCAGACAAGCTCGATACATTGATTGGCTTTTGGGCGATTGACGAAAAGCCAACCGGAAGTAAAGACCCGTACGCTTTGCGCAGGGCAGCGCTCAGCGTAATCCGGCTCATCATCGAGAATGGACTGCGGTTGAATCTGAAGCCCCTTCTGACTTGCGCCGCGCAGACGGTTGGCGATCACTTGAGAGATCCAGAATTGGATCGCGAATTCGAGGCAGCCCAGACGCTCGATGATGCGTTGGGAGGAGATTCTCGCGTCGATGAATTGTTGGAAGCCGAGAGAGCAAGATCGTCAAATGACTTCGGTCGATCGGACCGTAAGACTGCTGCTGTGCTGGACAATCTCCTCGCCTTCTTCGCCGACCGCCTCAAGGTTCAGCTTCGCGAGCAGGGGGCGCGGCACGATCTCGTCGATGCCGTGTTCGCGCTCGGCGGCCAGGACGACCTGCTGATGATCGTCCGCCGCGTCGAAGCACTCGGCAAATTCCTCGACACTGACGACGGCAGGAACCTGCTCGCCGGCACCAAGCGCGCCAGCAACATCCTTGCGATCGAGGAGAAGAAGGATAAGCGCTTGTTCGACGGCGCACCCGATGCCGCGCTCTACGGCCTCGCCGAGGAGAAAGCGCTGGCCAAGGCGATCGACGAAGTGACGGCGGAAGCCGGCGCCGCCGTCGCCAAGGAGGACTTTGCCGCCGCGATGAGCGCGATGGCAAAACTGCGTCCGCCGGTCGATGCGTTCTTTGACAAGGTTCGCGTCAACGACGACGATTCCAAGGTGCGCGAGAACCGGCTGAAGCTGCTGAACGAGATCCGCAGCGCCACGCGCGCGGTCGCGGATTTCTCGAAGATCCAGGATTGAGGCGCGGCAGCGCAACAAGCACAACCGTCATTCCGGGGCGCGCCACTTGGCGCGAGCCCGGAATCCATTTTTCCTCACACGTGTGGCACGATGGATTCTCAGGTGCGCAAGTGCGCACCATAGCTCGCGCTTCGCGCGCCCCGGAATGACAACCGCGCACAAAAGTGCCCCGCCCGGCGGGGGGAAGACCGGGCGGGGCCTGATGTCCGATTGAATTGCTCGCGCCAGCCTGATGTGACGCGCCGGACATCTAGTCGAACTCACTTGGTCGGTCTCAGTCCAGCACCTCGACGATGCGGCGCGAGCGCGGCTCGACCAGCACGGTCTCGCCGTTCACGACGGTGTAGCGATAGGTGGTGGCGCCGAAACGTTGCGGAACGTCATAATAGGTGACGCCCGCCTCGGGTAAGGTGGTGCCGACGACGACACGATCGGGAATGCTGAAGGCCGGCACACGCTGTTCGACGACGTAATCGCGGAAAGCCGGCCGCTGCTCGACTGCGATGGTTGGGCCGCTGTCGACCACGGCGGGCGCGCGTCCGACGGTGACACTGGTTTGCGCCTGCGCCGCCAGAGGCGAGCCGATCGCGGCCGCGAGCGCTGCAAGAGCAAGAATCCTGTTCCGCATGGACAACTCCTTCGAGGTGATGGTTCGGACGCGCAAGTGGCGCGACCGGTTGCCAATGCATGCGTGTTGGCAATGTTCCGGGAAAAGCCCTGCCGCATTCGCGGCAATTTCAGGCAGTTTTCGTGGGCGCCGGAACCTGCATCACCCGTTGCGCGTCTCTACTCGCGGAACCGGGAGGGATATGATCCGCCCGCGATTCGCCCCCCTCCACAGAAAGATAGTTCATGCACATCACCGTCGCCCACATTTCGCCGATCCTGTCGTTGATTGCGGGTGTGCTCATCCTGATCATGCCGCGGCTTCTGAACCTGATCGTCGCGATCTTCCTCATCGTGAACGGCGCGATCGGGCTTGGGCTCCTGAAGTGGCTCCGCTTCTAGGCGTTCACTTTTCGGAACTGTCCGACTTGCGCGGGCCCGCCCAAAGTGGTGTAAGGCCCGCGATTTCCCATTCCTCTCGCAGGTTGTGTGCAAGCTATGGCCAAAGCCGCCTCGAAGCCCAAGAAAATCCCAGCGAAAATGCCAGCGAAATCAAAGTCCTCCGCCGCCGCGAAGGCCGCGCCGCCGGCCCGCAAGGCGCTGGCCAAGAGCGCGCCGAAGCCGGTCGCCAAAGCTGTTGCCAAGCCCGCAGCAAAGCCGGCGGCAAAGGCTGTGACCAAGGCGGCTCTGCCGAAGGTCGCTGCCAGGCCCGCTCCGAAGAAGGCTGCGCCCGCGAAGGCGGCGCCAGCCGCGGCCAAGGCCGGCAAATGGGTTTACACGTTCGGCGACGGCAAGGCCGAAGGCCGGACGGAGATGCGCGACCTGCTCGGCGGCAAGGGCGCCAACCTCGCCGAGATGGCCAATCTCGGCCTGCCGGTGCCTCCGGGCTTCACCATCCCGACCTCGGTCTGCACCTACTTCTACGCCCACGGCAAGACCTATCCGAAGGAGCTGCAGGCGCAGGTTGAGAAGGCGCTCGACCATGTCGGCAAGCTGACCGGCAAGATCTTCGGCGACACCAGGAACCCGCTGCTCGTCTCGGTGCGCTCCGGCGCGCGCGCCTCGATGCCGGGCATGATGGACACCGTGCTCAACCTCGGCCTCAACGACCAGACCGTGGAAGCGCTGGCCGAATTGTCGGGCGACCGCCGCTTCGCCTATGACAGCTATCGCCGCTTCATCACCATGTACTCGGACGTGGTGCTCGGCTTCGAGCATCATCACTTCGAGGAGATCCTCGACACCTTCAAGGACAGCCAGGGCTATACGCTCGACACCGATCTGTCCGCCGACGACTGGGTCGATCTGGTCGGCAAGTACAAGGACGCGGTCGCGCGCGAGACCGGCAAGGACTTCCCGCAGGATCCGCACGACCAGCTCTGGGGCGCGATCGGTGCGGTGTTCTCATCCTGGATGAATGCGCGCGCGGTAACCTACCGCAAACTGCACGAAATTCCGGAATCCTGGGGCACCGCGGTCAACGTACAGGCCATGGTGTTCGGCAACATGGGCGAGACCTCGGCGACCGGTGTTGCCTTCACCCGCAACCCCTCGACCGGCGAGAGCAAGCTCTACGGCGAGTTCCTGATCAACGCGCAGGGCGAGGACGTGGTGGCGGGCATCCGCACGCCGCAGGACATCACCGAGGAAGCGCGGAAGGAATCGGGTTCCGACAAGGCGTCGATGGAATCGGCGATGCCGGAGGCCTTCAAGGAGCTGACGCGGATCTACACGCTGCTCGAAAAGCACTACCGCGACATGCAGGACATGGAGTTCACGGTCGAGCAGGGCAAGCTGTGGATGCTGCAGACCCGCGGCGGCAAGCGCACCGCGAAAGCCGCGCTGCGCATTGCGGTCGAGCTCGCCAATGAAGGCCTGATCTCGAAGAAGGAAGCGGTGACGCGGATCGATCCGTCGTCGCTCGATCAGCTCTTGCATCCGACCATCGATCCCAACGCCAAGCGCGACGTGATCGCGACCGGCCTGCCGGCCTCGCCCGGCGCGGCCTCCGGTGAGATCGTGTTCTCCTCGGATGAAGCGGCCAAGCTTCAGGCCGATGGGCGCAAGGTGATCCTGGTCCGCATCGAGACCAGCCCGGAAGACATCCACGGCATGCACGCCGCCGAAGGCATCTTGACCACGCGCGGCGGCATGACCTCGCACGCGGCGGTCGTCGCCCGCGGCATGGGCAAGCCCTGCGTCTCCGGCTGCGGCACCATCCGCGTCGATTACGGCCGCGGCACCATGAGCATCGGCTCGCGCACCTTCAAGACCGGCGACGTCATCACCATCGACGGCTCGCTCGGCCAGGTGCTCGCCGGCCGCATGCCGATGATCGAGCCGGAGCTGTCCGGCGAGTTCGGCACGCTGATGAACTGGGCCGATCAGGTCCGCAAGATCGGCGTCCGCGTCAACGGCGACACGCCGGACGACGCCCGCACCGCGATCAAGTTCGGCGCGGAAGGCATCGGCCTCTGCCGCACCGAGCACATGTTCTTCGAAGAGACCCGCATCCGCACGGTACGCGAGATGATCCTCTCCGAGGACGAGCAGTCCCGCCGCGCCGCGCTCGCCAAGCTGCTGCCGATGCAGCGCGCCGACTTCGTCGAGCTGTTCGAGATCATGAAGGGCCTGCCCGTCACGATCCGCCTGCTCGACCCGCCGCTGCACGAGTTCCTGCCGCACACCCACGCCGAGGTCGAGGAAGTGGCGCGCGCCATGAACACCGACCCGCGGCGCCTCGCCGACCGCGCGCGCGAGCTCTCAGAGTTCAATCCGATGCTCGGCTTCCGCGGCTGCCGCATCGCGATCGCCTATCCGGAGATCGCCGAGATGCAGGCGCGTGCGATCTTCGAGGCGGCGGTCGAGGCCGAGAAGCGCACCGGCAAGGCCGTCGGCCTCGAGGTGATGGTGCCGCTGATCGCGACCAAGGCCGAGCTCGATCTCGTCAAGGCGCGGATCGATGCCACCGCACAGGCCGTGATGCGCGAGACCAACACCAAGCTGGCCTATCAGGTCGGCACCATGATCGAGCTGCCGCGCGCCTGTCTGCTCGCGGGCGAGATCGCGCAGTCGGCCGAGTTCTTCTCGTTCGGCACCAACGACCTCACGCAGACCACCTTCGGCATCAGCCGCGACGACGCGGCGAGCTTCCTCGGGACCTACGTGTCCAAAGGCATCCTCTCGGTCGATCCCTTCATCGCGCTCGACCAGGAGGGCGTCGGTGAGCTGGTCAAGATCGGCGTCGCGCGCGGCCGCAAGACGCGTCCGAAGCTCAAGGTCGGCATCTGCGGCGAGCACGGCGGCGATCCGGCCTCGGTCGCCTTCTGCCACCATATCGGTCTCGACTACGTCTCCTGCTCGCCCTACCGCGTGCCGATCGCCCGCCTTGCCGCCGCACAAGCCGCGCTCGGCAAGGAGATCGCAAGCCAGGCGTAAGTCGAGCGCAGATGTGAATGCAAAAGAGGCGGGGCCAAAACCCCGCCTCTTTCATTTTGAGCGACGGTCTCTCCTCTCGTCATTGCGAGGAGCCCTTGCGACGAAGCAATCCAGACTGCTTCTGCGGAAAGACTCTGGATTGCTTCGCTGCGCTCGCAATGACGGAGATCGTGGGACGCGCTCGCCACACACTCGCTGTCATCGCCCGGCTCGACCGGGCGATCCAGTACGCCGAGGCAGCACTGATTGAATCGAGAAGCCGCGGCGTACTGTATGCCCCGCTTTCGCGGAGCATGACAGCTGTGGCGTGGAAGCGCTGTGTGCAAATGCTAGCACCGGGAACTCACCACGCGTCCCGTAACGATACGCATGCGCAAGAGTTCCTTCACCATACGCGTTGACCGGACGTTTACCGCTTCACATGAGGCCGCATTTACCAATGCGCGACATCGCCCCGTGAAAACCCCTGTGTTCGCTTGAGTGTGCCGTATGCGCCACGCGGATTAACGCCCCGGCAACCTAAATTAGATACTTACGATAAGGATCGAATTGCACGGATGTACTGAGTTCGATCAGACGAGCGTAAGCGTAGCGTGAGCGTGTTGATGTCAGTGTTGCGTAACCATCCGAAGGGCGCGCGGTTCGCGTCCTTCGGCATCGGTCTCTGCATCTTCGCATTGATGCCGAGAGAGACCGGCTATCAGGACATTGCTTCTTTGCTGGCGCGTCAACCCGGCGTCGCCGAGCGTTGGCAGAAGCAGGTGTTCTCCGCGGCGTCCTCGATCCAGCTCGCGACCTACAGTTTTTCGCGCCCCATCGGCACCTCGGTTCCGCAGAGCGCGATGGTGCGCCTCGCGAGCCTCGATGGCCGCGACGTCACCGGCGCGATCGGCCGCAATCCGGCGCTGCAGACCGCGCCGCGCTATCAGGCGTCCGATTTTCCCAAGGTCGATCGCTCCATGAAGGGCGATCGCCTCGCAATTGTTACACCGGGCGAGGCTCCGGAGACGGCCGCGCCCGCTGCGGCACCGGCGCAGGAAGATCCCGCGACGTCGAACAGCTCGGTGTTCGGCGCCAAGACCGCCGCCCTGCCACGGCCGATGTCGCCGGAATCAGCGGCTGCGCTCGACCCCGAGCTTCAGGAAGCGCTGCGCGCGCCGCCGCTGCCGCAATACACCAACGCGCCGCAGGCCAGCGACGCCGCGCGCGCGCTCGCGACCGCGCCGCTCGAGGCGTTCAAGCGGTCTGCACCGGCGCCCGCGCCGTCGCGCGATCCCTTCAGCGTCAAGACCTCGAACCTGTTCTTCGGCAGCTCCTCGCTCGGCGGCAATCTGGAGAGCATCGAGAGCTGGCAACCCGGCGCCGAGCCGCTGATCGTGATGCCCGATCCCGACATGAAGGCGACGGCCGCGCTGACGCCGCCCACAGTGGAGATTGCCAAGGACGTCGAGAGCGGCGAGAGCGTTGCGCCGAAGGGCGAGGTCAATGCCGACAACCAGCGCACGAGATCGCCGGCGGAACGGCTCGCGCTCGACGACAAGTCGCGCGCCAAGTCCGAGAAGTGCCTCGCCGAGGCCGTC
Source organism: Bradyrhizobium sp. CFUWI (assembly GCF_056429085.1). Lineage (NCBI taxonomy): Bacteria > Pseudomonadati > Pseudomonadota > Alphaproteobacteria > Hyphomicrobiales > Nitrobacteraceae > Bradyrhizobium > Bradyrhizobium sp. CFUWI. The sequence goes on along the minus strand of NZ_JBWJZE010000004.1, from coordinate 22,929 downwards.
TATTTCGAGTCCCGCGGCGAGGCCGTCCGCGGCCAGATGGCCGTCGCGCAAGTCGTGATGAACCGCGTGTTCTCGGGCAAATATCCGGACACCGTGTGCGGCGCGGTCTATCAGAACAAGCATCGTCATCTCGCCTGCCAGTTCACCTTTGCCTGCGACAACAATACCGACGTGATCCGCGAGCCCGAGATGTGGGAGCGCGCCAAGAAGATCGCCAAGGCCATGCTCGACGGTCAGATCTGGCTGCCCGAGGTCGGCAAGTCCACGCACTATCACGCTTATTGGGTGCGCCCGTCCTGGGTCGCCGAGATGAAGAAGATGTACAAGACCGGCGTGCACACCTTCTACCGCCCGCGCGCCTGGGGCGACGGCAGCGAAGAGCCGAGCTGGGGCACGCCGGCCCAGACCGCCGCGCTCTCCGCCGAGCTCGCCCAGCAAGCCAAGAGCTCCGCGGAGTTGGGTGCGAGCGAGCGGAGGTAGCCGTTCAAAAAGAGGTCGTCATGCCCGGGCTTGTCCCGCCTGCGCGGCCGTAGCCGCTTCGGCGCGGCGAAGGCCCGGGCATCCACGTTCTCCGTGCAGTGTGGCAAGGCGTGGATGGCCGGGACAAGCCCGGCCATGACGTTGTGGAGGCGTTAGAGTGCCAATCACGCCTCGATATCCAGCGCGCAGTCGAAATTCGGCGCTGAATGCGTCAGGGCGCCGGCCGACGCGTAATCGACGCCGGTCGCGGCGATGGCGGCGATCGAATCGAGCGTGACCCCGCCGGACGCCTCGAGCTTGAGGCGGCCCTCGTTGAGCCTGACGGCCTCCCGCAGCGTCGCAAGGTCCATGTTGTCCAGCAGCACGGCGTCGGCGAGCCCGGTGTCGAGCACCTCGCGCAATTGCGACAACGTGTCGACCTCGATCTCGACCTTGACGAGATGGCCGGCGTGAGCGCGGGCGCGCTCAAGCACCGGCCGAATGCCGCCGGCGACCGCGATGTGGTTGTCCTTGATCAGGATCGCATCGTCGAGGCCGAAGCGGTGGTTGAAGCCGCCGCCGCAGCGCACCGCGTATTTTTCCAGCGCCCTGAGACCCGGCGTGGTCTTGCGCGTGCAGCAGATGCGCATCTTCGTGCCTTCGGTGCGCGCGACATAATCCGCCGTTAACGTTGCGACGCCCGACAGGCGGCCGACGAAGTTCAGCGCACACCGCTCCGCGGTGAGAATGGCGCGCGCGGGGCCCGAGATCGTCAGCACCTGCTGTCCGCGTGCGACGCGTGCGGCGTCACGGACATGGGCGCGTACCTCGATGTCGGCCGAGAGCTTTTGCAGCGTCGCGAGCGCGAGCGGCAAGCCGGCGATCACGCCGGACTGGCGCGCGACCAGGACCGCCTGGGCCCTGGTCGCTTCCGGGATCGTCGCAAGCGAGGTGATGTCGCCGGCGCGGCCGAGGTCTTCGTCGAGCGCGCGCTGCACGGCCGCGTCGATTGCGAGCGGCGAGAGGAAGGCGTCGGGATAGAGCAGTGAGGTCGGGGTCATCGGGGCTTCCTTCAGGCGATCAGGGGCTGGGCGCTGCGCGGCAATGGCCGCACGCTCAGGCTTTCGGCGACCTCACGCGCCGCAGCGAGCGTGGTCATCGTTCGCTGCGCCAGCGCGGGATCATCCGTCGGGTGGTCGATGCGGAAATGCGCGCCGCGGCTTTCGCGCCGGCTCCACGCCGAGGCTGCGACAAGCAGGGCGGACGTCGCCATGTTGCGCAGCGCAATGCTCGTCGCCTCGCGTTCGAGCGTGGCGAAGTGGCGCACGGCTTCCATAAGACCGTGATCGTCGCGGATCACGCCGACATGAGCGCTCATCATCGCCCGCAGCCGCCGCACGGCCCCGGCATCCGGCGCGCCGCCGCCTGAGGCGATCGGTGCATCGGGAAGGCGGGCAGGCGAGGGGAGCACATGGCCGGCAATGTCGTCCGCGATACGCGCGGCATAGACCACGGCCTCGAGCAGCGAATTCGAGGCCAGCCGGTTGGCGCCGTGCGCGCCGGTCGACGACACCTCGCCGCCGGCCCAGAGCCCGTCGATCGAGCTGCGGCCGCGCACGTCTACCGCGATGCCGCCCATATGGTAGTGCGCGGCGGGCGCGATCGGGATGGCTTGCCTCGCCGGATCGATGCCGGCGGCGATGCAGCTCGCATGCACGGTCGGGAACCTGTCGGCGAAGCGCGCGCCCAGCGCCGCCCGTGCATCGAGGAAGACGCCGCGCCCGGCCGCGATCTCGGCGAACACGCCGCGGGCCACGATGTCGCGTGGCGCGAGCTCCGCGAGCGGATGGCGCGCCGCCATGAAGCGCTCGCCGTTGCCGTTGATCAGCGTTGCGCCTTCGCCGCGCAGGGCTTCGGTGGCGAGCGGCGCCGGATCGGCTCCGGTCATGATGGCGGTCGGGTGGAACTGGACGAATTCGGGGTCGGCGATCACGGCGGCGGCGCGGGCCGCGATGGCAAGGCCCGAGCCGCTGGCCTCGATCGGGTTGGTGGTGACGGCATAGAGATGTCCGATGCCGCCGGTGGCAAGCACCACTGCGCGCGCGGCGAGCAGGAGCGGCCGTGCCGCGGGATTGCCGGCGTCGCGCAATTGAAGCCCGGTGACGGCGCCATCCCCGGTCAAGAGGGCTTCGGCGACTAATCCTTCGATGACGCGGATCGACGGCGTCCGGCGCACCGCTTCGCTCAAGGTTGCGATGATCGCGGCGCCCGCCCCGTCGCCGCGCACATGCACGATGCGCCGGGCCGAGTGCGCAGCTTCCCGCCCGACTGCGAGCTTTCCTTCGAGATCGCGATCGAACGGCACGCCATAGGACAGGAGATCGTGAATGCGAGGTATGGCCTCGCGTGCAATTCCAAGCGCAACTGCTTCATCGACGAGACCGCCACCAACCGCGACGGTGTCGGCAGCATGCGCCTCCGGCGTGTCGCCCTCGGCCACCGCCGCCGCGATGCCGCCTTGCGCCCATGCGGATGAGGCGCCCTGTCCGAGCGGTGCGGCCGAGATCAAGGTCACCGGCCGCGGCGCAAGCTTCAGCGCGCAGAACAATCCGGCAAGACCGCCGCCGACGATGACGACGTCGTCGGTGCGGGTCAGGTTGTGGATGTTGTTGGTCATAATTCTCTCCGTTCACTCCGCCGTCCCGGATCTGCGCTGCGCTTGTCCGGGACGACAGCTGTGTGTGCTGCTGCTCTTCGCACTCAATTCTTCAGATTGATCATCCGCTCGACCGATCGCCTTGCCCTCTCCGCGAGCGCGGGATCGATCGTCACCTCCTCACGGAGCGTCAGCAGGCTGTCCAGGATGTTGGCGAGCGTGATGCGCTTCATATGCGGGCAGAGATTGCAGGGGCGCAGCATCTCGACATCGGGCAGCTCGGCGCGCACATTGTCGGCCATCGAGCATTCCGTGATCATCACCAGCCGCCGCGGCCGCCGCTCACGCACCCAGTTGATCATGTGCGCGGTCGAGCCGGTGAAGTCGGCTTCCGCCAGCACGTCCGGCGGACATTCGGGATGCGCGATGATCTGCACCGAGGGATCGGCCTCGCGGAAAGCACGCAGCTCTTCGCCCTTGAAGCGCTCGTGCACTTCGCAGGCGCCCTTCCAGGCGATGATCCTCACGTCGGTCTTCGAGGCCACGTAAGTTGCGAGATAGCGATCGGGCAGGAAGATCACGCTTCGAGCGCCAAGGCTCTCGACCACCTGCACCGCGTTCGACGAGGTGCAGCAGATGTCGACCTCGGCCTTCACCTCGGCCGAGGTGTTGACGTAAGCGACGACAGGAACGCCGGGGAAGCGCTCGCGGAGCAGCCGCACGTCGGCGCCGGTGATGCTGGCGGCAAGCGAGCAGCCGGCGCGTGCGTCGGGGATCAGCACCATCTTGTCCGGATTGAGCAGTTTCGAGGTCTCCGCCATGAAATGCACGCCGCACTGGACGATGATGCCGGCCTTCACCTTGGTGGCTTCGACGGCGAGCTGGAGCGAGTCGCCGCCGATATCTGCGACGCAGTGGAAGATCTCGGGGGATTGGTAATTGTGCGCGAGGATCACCGCGCCGCGGGCGCGCTTCAGCTCGTTGATCGCCAGGATCGTCGGCGCCATCAGCGGCCACTCGATCGGCGGGATCACATGCTTCACGCGCTCATAGAGCGGCGCGGTGGCGCGTGCGACCTCCGGCGTCCATGCCAGTGAGGGCGTCGGCAGCGCGGCTCCCGTTCGTGCCGGTGCGGCACGGGGGGAGGCGGTGACTTGGCCCTGGGGCCGGTTGGCAAAGTCGTCGGGGCCGTAAATTCCAGCGATCGGCATCGAAGCCTCCCTTGTAGATTTATTATGCTCAGTTTGAGTATATATAAGGCCCGAAAATGCCGGCCGAGTGGCCAGCGCGGACTTGATCGGGTTTAATATACTCAGTCTGAGCAAATCAACATAGCATGCTCTGCCGGGGATCGCCAGATCCGGCCGCACACATTTCCGTCAGGCCGGGCCGATGCCTCGAGGCCACATCGAAATGCAATGCTCCGGCGACAGCTCCTCGTGGAATGCAACCGTTTTTAGCTTGGGATTTTCATGCAAGTGCATTAAATGGCACGCTCGCGGCGGCGGCTTTGCGACTCCGCCAATGACAGACGAGGAGCACCATGTCGACATCAGCGAGCGAACTTGCTCCGGCCCAGCGTTCCTCCAACTGGCGCACCCCGGCCGTCATCATTCTGTGCGGTTGTGCGATCGGCATGCTCGGCTTCGGTCCGCGCTCGGCGCTCGGCTTCTTCGTGCAGCCGATGAGCCACGAATTCTCCTGGGGCCGCGACGTGTTCGGGCTCGCGATCGCGGTGCAGAACCTGCTGTGGGGTTTGGGCCAGCCTTTCGCTGGAGCCGTGGCCGATCGCTTCGGCCTGTTCCGAGTGATGTGCGTTGGCGCGCTGCTCTATGCCGGCGGCCTGATCCTGATGCGTTACTCGTCGACGCCGCTCTCGCTCAACATTGGTGCCGGCGTCATGGTGGGCTTCGGTCTTGCCGGCTGCTCCTTCAACCTGGTGCTGTCGGCATTCAGCAAGCTCCTGCCGGCCGAGAAGCGCGGTCTTGCGCTCGGTGCCGGCACCGCCGCGGGCTCGTTTGGCCAATTCCTGTTCGCCCCGATCGGCGTCGCGCTGATCGACAATTTCGGCTGGCAGCAGGCGCTCTCCGTGTTCGGCTTCCTGATGCTGCTGATCATCCCGCTGTCGCTGGCACTCTCGACGCCGCCGGTGGCACATTCGGCGAACGCCGCGCCCGCGGATGAGCAGAGCTTCACCAGGGCGCTTGCGGAAGCGTTCGGCCACCGCTCCTATGTGCTGCTGGTGCTCGGCTTCTTCACCTGCGGATTTCAGCTTGCCTTCATCACCGTGCATCTGCCGGCCTTCCTGGTCGATCGCGGCATCTCCGCGCAAACCGGCGGCTGGGTGATCGCGGCAATCGGCTTGTTCAACATCATTGGCTCCTTGAGCGTCGGCTATCTCCAGAACTCGGTGCCCAAGCGCTACATCCTCTCGACCATCTACTTCACGCGCGCGCTGGCGACGCTCGCCTTCATCTCGTTCCCGATCACGCCGTTCTCGGCGATCGCGTTCGGTGCGATCTCCGGCCTGACCTGGCTCTCGACGGTGCCGCCGACCTCGGCGCTGGTGGCGCTGATGTTCGGCACGCGCTGGCTTGCCACGCTCTATGGCTTCGCCTTCGTCAGCCATCAGGTCGGCGGTTTCCTCGGTGTCTGGCTAGGGGGCATCGTGTTCGAGAAATTCGGTTCCTATACGCCGATCTGGTGGCTCTCGATCCTGTTCGGTGTGCTCTCCGCGCTGATCAATCTTCCGATCGTGGAGAAACCGGTGGCTCGGGCGGTTGCGCAGCCGGCCTGATCGGCTAAACATCCACGACAAACAAGTCAGGGAGTTCAGTCGTGGCCACATTCAAGGCGATCCGGATCGACAAGGCGGACAAGGGCACCACCGCCGCGCTCACGCAGTTCGACGAAGCCGAGCTGATGGACGGCGACGTCACCGTCCGCGTGGAATGGTCGACGCTGAACTACAAGGACGGCCTTGCGCTCACCGGCAAGGCGCCGGTGGTGCGCCGCTTCCCGATGATCGCCGGCATCGACTTCGCCGGCACGGTCGAAGCCTCCTCGCATCCGCAGTGGAAGACGGGCGACAAGGTGGTCTGCACCGGATGGGGCATGGGCGAGACCCATCTCGGCGCCTATGCCGAGAAGGCGCGGGTGAAGGGCGACTGGCTGGTCGCGTTGCCGCAAGGGCTCTCGGCGCGCGATGCCATGGCGATCGGCACCGCCGGCTTCACGGCGATGCTCTCGGTGCTGGCGCTGGAGAAGCACGGCCTGTCGCCGAAGAGCGGCCCGGTGGTGGTGACCGGTGCCGCCGGCGGCGTCGGCTCGGTCGCGATCGCCGTGCTCTCGAAGCTCGGCTATCACGTCATCGCCTCGACCGGCCGGGCCTCGGAGGCCGACTATCTGAAGCACCTGGGAGCTGCCGAAATCATCGACCGCAACGACCTGTCGGCGCCGGCCAAACCTCTCGCCAAGGAGCGCTGGGCCGGTGGCGTCGACAGCGTCGGCTCGACCACCCTCGCCAATCTGCTCTCGATGACGCGATATGGCGGAGCGATCGCGGCTTGCGGCCTGGCGGCGGGCATGGACCTGCCGTCCTCCGTGGCCCCGTTTATTTTGCGCGGAGTGTGCCTTCTCGGCATCGATTCCGTGATGTGTCCGATCGAGCCCAGAAGGGCCGCCTGGCAGCGCCTCGCATCCGATCTGGATCGGGCAAAACTTGCTGAAATTACTAAGGAAATTTCGCTGGCCGAGGTTTCGGATTGGGGCGCGAAGATCCTGGCCGGTGAGGTGCGCGGCCGCATCGTGGTAAAAATTGTCTAACGGCGTTCAGACTTTACCAACCAAGCTGCTTCAATGTCGCCATGGTTGGTATGGTAAGCAGCGGGTAAAGAGATAAGGCATCGCCCGCTGCGGGGGTCGGTTCGGAGTTGAGCATGCTTGCGCGTATTGTGTTGGGGGCTGTCACGGCGGCAGCAACGTTTGCGCCGGCCATTGCCGGAAGCATGAACGCCGACGAGGCCCGTCGCTTCGTCGCCGGCAAAGTGTTTGCCTTCACCTGTTTCGACGGCACCCGCGGTGCAGGCCGCATCCTCGACGATCTCGGCGCAGCCGGTGCGGTGCAGTTCTCGGGCGCAGGCCCGGTCAAGCATCTCCGCCTGCCCGGCAATACGCTCCAGATCCGCGGCCAGAACGTCTGCGCCTCGATCAAGGGGATTCCGTTCGAGCCCTGTTTCAACCTGGAAAAGACCGACGATCGCAGCTTCCGCGGCTCCGTGTCGGGCATGGGCTTCGCCTATTGCGACTTCCATCATCAGGGTGGCAACCAGATGCTGATGGCGCGCGCTGCGGCGCGGCCGCGCTCGCTGCGCAGGCCGGAGCACACCGGGTCGGTCAGCCCGGCCAACACCGAGGTCGCCGCGCGCGTGGAGACGCCGCGCGTCGAGAGCAGCCGGCTCGAGCCGGTGAAGGCCGAAGTCAGGTCCGAGCCCGCCAAGAACGAGGCTCCGCTGGAGCTGCGCCGCTCGACCCAGTGAGACGGCCCTGCGGGGCGGCCCGCAACACTTTGTCGATAGAGACCTCCATCGAACACGAAGCCGCCGCGCCGTAGTCATACGGACGGCGGCTTTCATGCGTTGGTAGTTGTTCGCGCTTCAGTTTGCGTACGGCCGGGGGGCGCGGCCCGATAAAAGGGTTCAACGATGTCGCTGTACTTCTTCCGCATCAGTACCGGTCGCTATTCCGGCGCCGCCGACCAGCCGTACGAGTTCGAGGATCGCGCGGCCGCCTGGAACGAGATGACGGAGGTCTGCGCCAACTTGCTCGGCGGCATCGCGCGCAGCCTGAAGCCGAACGCCGAGTGGTGCATGGAGCTGCTCGACGAGAACAAGAAGCCGGTCTTTCGCATCAGCCTCGTCGGCGAGAGCGCCGGATGCAAGGCTTCCTGAACCCGACCTCCAGCTGCAATTTACAACCAAGGCGAGAGAAATTCTCTTCGAGTTCAATCGTTTGTGGTAAAAATCAGTATTTCTGCGAGGGACCTCGTTAACCAAATCGGAATGTGAGGCGCTCAATTTTTGGGCAAGGGCGCGATCAACGCCAAGGGAAGCCGACAACGACTCGGCTGCGCGCATTTCCTTCGGGGGAAGAGACCCATGTTGAGCCTTGCTCAGAATTTGAGGATCGGGACCAAGCTGGCGATTGCTTCAGCGCTCGGGGTGTTCCTGGTTGCAGCCATGATCGCAAGCCAGATGCTCGGCAATGCCAGCGTCCGCGAGACCAGCCAGAGCGCACTTGCGCAGCGGGAAATCGCCCGCGACGCAATCAGGGCCGAAGTTGCGGTTCGCGGCATGCAACTCGCCGTGCGGGACCTTCGTCTCGCCAACAACGCGGCAGATCTTCAGAAGGCCATCCAGGCTCTGGGCAATCAGCAGACCTCGATGGGCTTGCTGGTCGATGCCATGCTGAGACTTTCTCACGAGGCCGAGAACCGCGCCCGGATGGAGAAACTGAGATCATTGGCCGCGGACTACGGAAAGGCTGCGCAGCAGATCGCCGCTGTCCGTGGCGAAGCCTTGGACGCGAGCGGTGCAGACGCCGCGCCGCGCGCCGCGAAGCTCAATGAAGATGCCATTCGCATGGCGCGCGAGCTCACGCTGCCGATCGCAGCCCAACTGGACGGGCTGATCAGCCAGATCGCCGATTACGCGAACCTTAGGTCCGAAGAGAAGAATGCCGCGGCCGCTGACCAAATGAGATCGAGCGAGCAGCTTGCGATGCTGGTCGGCGCATTCGCCATGCTCGTCCTCGTCGGCTCCTGGCTGATGTCGTTCCTGACCATCGCCCGGCCCATCCGGTCGCTCACCGTGGCCATGGACAAGCTCGCCGGCGGCGATTTCTCCGTGGTGCTGCCCGGGCTCGGCCGCAAGGACGAGGTCGGCGGCGTCGCTGCGGCCGTCGAGAAATTCAAGATCGTGTCAGAACAGAAGGCGCGCGAAGAGGCCGAGGCCAAGATCAGGCAGGACCAGATCGCGGCTGCGCAGCGCAAGGCCGAGATGCACAAGCTCGCGGACAGCTTCGAGGCCGCGATCGGTGAGATCGTCGATACCGTGTCCTCGGCCTCGACCGAACTGGAAGCCTCGGCGTCGACGCTCACATCAACCGCGTCGCGCGGACAGGAGCTCACCACCATGGTTGCTTCCGCCTCCGAGGAAGCGTCCACCAATGTGCAGTCGGTGGCCTCGGCGACCGAAGAGCTGTCGTCGTCGATCACCGAGATCAGCCGCCAGGTGCAGGAATCCGCCCGCGTCGCGGGCGAGGCGGTGAGCCAGGCCCGCACCACGACCGACCGCGTCGGGGAGCTCTCCGCCGCTGCGGCGCGGATCGGCGACGTGGTCGAGCTGATCAACACCATCGCCGGTCAGACCAATCTCCTGGCGCTCAACGCAACCATCGAGGCCGCGCGCGCCGGCGAGGCGGGCCGCGGCTTTGCCGTCGTCGCCTCCGAGGTCAAGGCGCTGGCTGAACAGACCGCGAAGGCGACCGGCGAGATCGGCCAGCAGATCGCGAGCATCCAGACTGCCACCGAGCATTCCGTCGGTGCGATCAAGGACATCAGTCACACCATCGAGAAGCTGTCGGAGATCTCCTCGACGATCGCGGCTGCCGTCGAGGAGCAGGGCGCGGCGACGCAGGAGATTTCCCGCAACGTGCAGCAGGCGGCGGCAGGCACGCACCAGGTGTCGTCCAACATCATGGACGTGCAGCGCGGCGCGAGCGAGACCGGTTCGGCCTCCTCGCAGGTGCTGTCCGCCGCCCAGATGCTGTCCGGCGACAGCAACCGCCTCAAGCTCGAGGTCGGCAAGTTTCTCGACACCGTGCGTGCCGCCTGACGGCGATATTCCCTCGGCAGGTCGCGCGCGTCCTTCAGGCGGTGCGGGCGGCCTGAGTCGCCAGCCATCCTTGTTCGAGATACCCAAGGCGGTGCCGCGGTAATGGCGCCGCGCGATCGCTGCCGTCCTGCAACAGATGGTTGCCGAACATATGATGGCGGCGCTGCCGAATTCCGTAATTCAACGTAGCTTCCTGTTAACGCCTGTTTGCAATTATGGGTCCAATCTTACGGGATGAGAACCAGCCAGCATTGTTGAACTGACCTCCGCTCGGTCGTCCATCGGGACGCTTGTGGCGAGGGTGACGTGCGCGTTGCCAGCATCGTTAGGATTCGTGTGATGTCGAAACTGTCGATCGTCTTCAAGCTCTTGACCGTGTTGTCGGTCCTCGTTCTTTCGCTCGCCGGTGTCGGCGTGATGGCGATCGGCACCATGCAGAACATCAACGCCCACACGGTCGAGATCGCGCAGAGCTGGCTGCCGAGCGTGCGTGCGCTCGGCTCCATGCGCGCCGACATCAACGAGCTGCGCGTCGTCCTGCGGCTTCACCTGATGCAGGAGAGCATCGAAGGCAAGGACGCCGCCGAGAAACGCATGGCGCCGCTGCGCGAGCGCATCGAGAAGACGCGCAAGGTCTACGAGCCGCTGATCACGGTCGCGGAAGAGCGCGCACTCTACGAGCAATGGAGCAAGGCGTGGGCCGAGTATCTGAACGGCGTACAGGAGACGATGGCACTGTCGCGCAAGAGCGTCGGCCGTTTCCCGACCGATGCCAACGAGATGTTGCAGACCAAGGTCGCGAAGATGGCCCAGGCCGCCGATCCGCTGCTGCAGAAGGGCATCGAGCTCAATAATCGGGGCGCCGAGCTGGAGACGAAGCAGGCGGCCGACAGCTACGCGTTGATCTTCCGCGTGCTGGTCGGCATCATCGTCCTCTCCGTCGTGATCGCGATCGGCGCCGCCTATTATCTCGTGCGTGACGTCTCTCGCGGCATTGCCTCGATCATCAAGCCGATGCAGTCGCTCGGCGAGGGAGACCTCTCCGCCGAGGTGCCGCATCGCGGCGAGAAGACCGAGATCGGCTCGATGGCGGATGCGCTGCAGATATTCAAGGAGGCGCTGATCGCCAAGAAGGCCGCCGACGAGGCGGCCGCGCGCGACGCCGAGGCCAAGATCGAACGCGGCCGCCGCGTCGATGCCATCACGCGCAATTTCGAGGCCATGATCGGCGAGGTCGTCGAGACGGTGTCGTCGGCCTCGACCGAGCTCGAGGCCTCCGCGGCTACGCTGAGCGGTACGGCGCAGCGCGGCCAGCAGCTCGCAACCGTCGTTGCGGCTGCGTCCGAGGAAGCCTCCACCAACGTCCAGGCCGTGGCGTCCGCCTCGGAGGAGCTGTCGTCGTCCATCACCGAGATCAGCCGCCGCGTGCAGGATTCGGCGCGGATGGCCGCGGAAGCCGTCGAGCAGGCGGCGCGGACCAACGACCGCGTCAACGCGCTGTCGCAGGCGGCCTCCCGCATCGGCGACGTCGTCGAGCTGATCAACACCATCGCGGGCCAGACCAACCTCCTGGCGCTGAATGCGACCATCGAGGCGGCGCGCGCCGGCGAAGCCGGCCGCGGATTTGCCGTCGTCGCATCCGAGGTCAAGGCGCTGGCCGAGCAGACCGCGAAGGCGACCGGCGAGATCGGGGCGCAGGTCGCGGGGATTCAGGCCGCGACGCAGGAATCCGTCGGCGCCATCCAGGAGATCGGCGGTACCATCGAGCGGTTGTCCGAGGTGGCCTCGGCCATCGCCGCCGCTGTCGAGGAGCAGGGCGCCGCGACGCAGGAGATTTCGCGCAACGTCCAGCAGGCCGCCCTCGGCACCCAGGAGGTCTCGTCCAACATCACCGACGTCCAGCGCGGTGCGATCGACACCGGCTCGGCCTCGGGTGAAGTGCTTTCGGCAGCGAAGTCGCTGGCGACCGACAGCACCCGCCTGAAGGTCGAGGTCGCGCAGTTCCTGCAATCGGTCCGCGCGGCCTGATTTTTACACGTTCGGCTGCGGAGCCGGCGGCGGAACGACCTGCCGCCGGAACAGGATGCGCTGGTACAGCCAGCCGATCGCCACCAGCACGACGCCGAGGCACATGAAGGACAGCGCGCGGTAGACGCCTGTCAGCGTCCATACGTCGACGGCGAAGGCCTTGAGGATGGTCAGCGCGATGACGGCGGCAGAGGCCAGCCGCGCACGCTCCGAATTGACCAGGACTCCCACGCCGAGCAGGACCACGCCGAACGCCAGCCAGCCGATCGAATAGGTGTATTGCTCGGCGCTCGTGGTGCCGCCGTAGAGCAGCACCGGGCCGTGATAGAAGCGGCGGATCTCCAGCGTCACATAGCTCAGCGCGAACACCAGCGCGCCGCCAGCGATCGTGTTGGCGTAGGCGACGGAGCGATGGCCCGCCACCGCATAGGACAGCAGCAGCATCAGCACCGCCGGCAGCGCGTAGCCGAGCAGCAGTAGGTTGAAGACGAGGCCGCCGACATTGACGCTGGAGAGCAGCATCGGGTTCTCCAGGATCAAGAGACCGAACACGCTGATGAACCCGGCAATCGCCGTGAGCACGACCGCCCCGACATTGTGCACGATGCTGTGGCTCCTCAGTCGCAAACGCTCCAGCCCGATCGCCATTGCGAGCGTGACGCAGACCTGCAGCGCGAATTCGAGCAGTGACGGCGGCGAGGTCATCCGGCCATTGGTCGCAAAGTGCCGGATCTCCATGAAGGCAAGCAGCGCGGTGAACAGGATCGCGGCCGCCTCGACCATGCGCAGCGGCGGATCGTCGGCGCGGCGGCGCAGGAAGACGCTCGCGCCCCAGAACGAGGCCGCCGGCAGGCCGTAGCCCCAGAGCAGCCAATTGAAGATCGGCGTGGTGCCGACGGCGTCGCCGACGATGCGTGGGTCGTAGGCGATGCGCGCGGTGACGAGCCCGGCGAAAATGGCGGCGAGCCAGCGCAGGAACGGGATCGGCCGCTGCAGCGAGATCCAGGCGGTGCCGAGCGACATCAGCGCCAGCGCGATCGTCAGCCAGCCCTTCTCCAGCGCGAAGGTCAGCGCCAGCGCCAGCGCGCCGAGCGTGCCGGTTGCGAACAAGGCGGTGGCGATCATGCTGCCCGGCCGGGTCTCGCGGCGCGTGAGCGCCTCGGTCGCCGCGCCGAAGGCCGCGGCGAGCAGCACCGCGAGGATCGCAAACGGGATCGAGCGGTCGAGATGGGCGATACGCGCGTAGAGCGCAACGAGGATCGCGATCGGTGTTGCGACCGCAGCAGCCGACCACACCACTGGGATGATCGCCGAATTCGAGCGGCCCTGCGCGAGGAAGCCGGCAATGCCGAAGCCGGCGGCGAAAATCGCGGCCGTCACCAGATGCAGCGTCACCGAGCTGTCGGTTGCGCTGGGCCCGACGCCGGACATCGCACCGCCCGGCAGCACCAGCATGTCAGGATTGGCGCGCACCGCCCATTCGGCGAACACGATGAAGACCGCCGCTGCGGCCGCGCCGAGCGCGCCGGTCGCCGCCGGCGCGCGCCAGGCGACGAGCAGCGTGCCGCCGACCAGCAGCGCAAAGGCGATCAGCGCCAGGTCGGCATGCGCGCTCGACAGCACGATCAGCATCGCGCCGAACAGATAGGCACCGAGCGAGCCCGACGAGATCGGCTCGATCTCGCCGTCCTCGATGGCAGGTCCGAACATGAAGCCGCAGACGACGAGCAGCGCGGCCAGCACGAAGCCCGCGATGACATGGAAGGCGTGCGGCGCGACCTGGACCTGCTCGGCGTCGAGGCCGGGGAAGAGCCAGAGCACGGCGAAGGCGATCGTGGTGACCGCAAGCCAGCGCCACAGCCGGATGCGGGCGAGGCCGAAGCTCGCGGCGGTGACGACGGCGAGATAGACGTAGAGCGCCCAATAGTCCGGCTTGCCGCTGGAGACGAGCACCGGCGTCACGAAGGCGCCGACCAAGCCGAGGCCGGCGAGCGCCGGGCCGTGCAGCAGCGCGGCAGCGAGCGTGCACATCGCCACGATGCCGAGCAGCACGAAGGCGGTGGCGGGCACGAGGAAGCCGTAGAGCGCGTAGGCGGCATAGATGGTGGCGAACGCCACCGCCGTACCGGCCGCGGTGAGGATCGCGGGGATGTTGGCGATCGGCAGCGCCGCGATGTTGGAGATGCTCTCCTTGCGCCGGGTCCATTCGCCGGCGCCCAGCAGCGCGGCTGCGAACAGGCCGCCCAGGAACACGCGCACGCCGGGGCCGAGCAGGCCGGCCTCGATCGAATAGCGCACCATGAAGAAGCCGCCGAGCGCGAGCGCAAGGCCGCCGATCCACACCACCCAGCGCGTGCCGAGCTGCTCCTCGAAGCCGGGTTCTCGAATATCAGGCGCGGCCGCAGGCAGGGGAGGCGGTGCATCGGCGGAGACGCTCGCTGCGAGCGGCGGAGGGGACGCCTGTTCGGTGACGGGCGGAGGCGGCGCCGGCTCGGACTCAGGCGCAAGCGGCGGCGGCTCGGCGGCCATCGTCGCGGAGGCGGGCGCCTGCTCCTGCACCGGCATGAGCGGCGGCGGCTGGACCGGCCGTTGCGCGTAGAATCTCTCTTCGAGCCCGTTCAGTCGCCGGCGCAGCTCGGCCGCCTGGCTGGAGGCCTTGATTGCGATCAGGAAGGCGACGATCGCGATGATCAGCGCAAAGACGTCAAACGGGCCGTCGAACATGAAGCCTCCAGGCGACCGGCGGGCAGGGGCCGATCGCGCAAATCCCAGGATCTAGCGCCGGGAGCGTACGCGCAAGCCCGGTGCGGGCCGCTCCTGGAGCACGTCGCGGCGGAAGCGGTAGAGCGCCGCCGGCCGTCCGCCCGTCTGTGTCGACATCACCCCGGTCGGTTCGACCAGGGCTTCCATTTCGACCAGGCGGCGGAAATTCTGCTTGTGCAGATGCCGGCCGGAGATCGCCTCCACCGTATGCTGCAGTTCGGTAAGTGTGAATTCGGGCGGCAAAAGTTCAAACACGACAGGACGATACTTCAGTTTTGCACGCAGCCGCGCGATCGCCGTGGCGAGAATCCGGCGGTGGTCGAACCGCATCGAGGTCCCGAGCGGAGGCAGCGTCTTGCGCGCTAATGCCGCAGGGCGGCCGTCGCGCCGCGCCTCCTCGACCAGCCCGGCCTCGTACATCAGCTCGTAGCGGTCGAGCACGCGCTCTTCGTCCCAGGCCGCCCCGTCGAGGCCGAAGCAGAACCGCACGCGATCCTTGCGCGGCAGCGCGCGAATCGTCTCCGGCGTCTCCTCCGCGGCCCACTCGGTCAGCGCGGGGATGATGTCGCGGGCGATGATCGCCGGCGGCTCCTCGCGCCAGTCTTCCCAGGGGAAGAAGCGATACCATGGCGCGAAGCTCGCCGCGTTGGCTGCGAGCTCGCCATCCACCGCACGCGTCAGCGCGAGATAGCCGATCGACACCATATGCGCCCCGGTGTCGCCGGCCTCGGCATGACGGCCGCGATCGCCGAAGGTGTAGAGCTGCTCGACATAGCCGAGCCGCAAGCCCGCCTGTTCCTCGACCCAGGCGCGCAGGCCGATCTCGAAGGTGCGGTGCGCGAGTGCGTCGAACGGGCCGAACGGCAGGCCGGCCAGCCCGTCACTGCCGAGCGCGGTGAGGATCAGCGGCTCATGGCCCTCGATCGCGACGATCGCCGCGGTCAGGCCGATCTCGATCGGCGTCAGGAGCGCCTCGCTCATGCGACGATGATCGCAGATGTTGCCACAAACCCGTCATGCCCGGGCTCGTCCCGGGCATCCACGTTCTTGGTGCAGCGACAAAGGTCGTGGATGGCCGGGACGAGCCCGGCTATGACGATGCGGAGACATCCGGGCACGAGCGCACCTGCGATGTAGCGCCCAGCTGTCATTCGAGCTCGATCACGAAGGGGCGGCCCTCGACCATCATCGCGCCCGGGCCGATCTCGTCGAGCGCGCGCAGCATGCGGCCGTTGCGGCCGAGGGCTCGGTCGGCAAGGCCGACGATGCGCCGGTTCGGCGAGGCGATCGGCGAGGCCGCGCGGATCTTCCTGGCGATCTCGAGTTCGTCGCGGTTTGGATTGAGCGCACAGACCGCCGCAAACGCGCTCGCGGTGGAGCGGCTGATGCCGGCATAGCAATGCACCACCAGCGGTGCGCTGCGGTCCCAGCCGCGCACGAAACTCAGCACCTGATCGATATGCGCCTCGGACGGTGCGACGAATCCGTCCAGCTCCTCGGTGATGTCGTCCATCGACACCTTGAGATGATTGGCCGGCAGCACGGAGACCGGCCGCGCCACCTGCTCGACATTGGCCATCACGGTCAGCACATGGCTGGCCCCGGTGAGACGGACGGTTTCGGGAAGCGCGGCGAGGGAGCAGACGTGGATCATGGCGGACCTTTTTGCCGCGACTATAACAAGCGCTCGTAGGGTGGGCAAAGGCGCAAAGCGCCGTGCCCACCGTCTCGCAATTGCGCGCATCCCGCCTGGTCTCGTGGGCACGCTTCGCTTTGCCCACCCTACCAAGGGATGAAGCTACGCAAACACCGCGCCGAACCGCTCCAGAAACTGCTTCTCGGCCCGCGCCGCGGTCCAGGGCGTCAGGTAGTCGCGCCGGACGCTGTCGGTGAGGCCGGGATCCTTGCCGAACAGCCGCCTTGCCTCGCTTTCGCTGAAGCCGGCAAGCTCGGTCGCTTCCAGATAGGCCGCGCCGCGATCGGCGGCCTTGATGGCCTGCGTGGTCTCTTCCGGCAGTACCGGTGGCAGCCCGAAGCGGATATGGATGGCGCCGAGCAGGCGTTTTTCCACGGCCTTATAGTGGCCGTCGAGCACCGCCTTGAACGGCGAGATCATGTCGCCGATCACATATTCCGGCGCATCGTGCAGCAGGGCTGCGAGCCGCATGCGCTGATCGACGCGCGGCATCTCGTGCCGCAGCACGGCCTCCACCAGCAGCGTATGCTGCGCGACCGAGAAGATATGCGCGCCGGTGGTCTGCCCGTTCCAGCGCGCGACGCGCGCCAGCCCGTGCGCGATGTCGGCGATCTCGATGTCGAGCGGGGAGGGATCGAGCAGATCGAGCCGCCGGCCCGACAGCATGCGCTGCCAGGCGCGGGACGGCGCTTCGCTCGCGGTCTTCTTCGCGGTCATTTGGCCCTGAGGCGCGGCTTGCGCTGCGTCTTGCCGCAGGTCGCGTGGCAATGGCAGTCGACGAGATGGTCGTTGACCATGCCTGTCGCCTGCATGAAGGCATAGACGATGGTCGGGCCGACGAACTTGAAGCCGCGCGAGGACAGCTCCTTCGAGATTTGCACCGACAGCGGCGTCGAGGCGGGCACGCTTCCCGTGGTCTTGAAATGGTTGACCTTGGGTTTGCCGTCCATGAAGTCCCACAGCAGCTTCGAGAAGCCCGGACCCTTCTCCATGATGTCGAGATACGACTTGGCGCTGAGGATCGCGCCGTCGATCTTGGCCTTGTTGCGAACGATACCGGCATCGTTCATCAGCGCATGCACCTTCTTGGGCGTGTAGCGCGCGATCTTCTCCGGCTGGAAATCGTCGAAGGCTTTGCGGAAATTGTCGCGCTTGCGCAGGATCGTGATCCAGGACAGGCCGGCCTGAAAACCGTCGAGCATCAGCTTCTCGTACAGCGCGCGGTCGTCATATTCCGGCACGCCCCATTCGGTGTCGTGATAGGCGACATAGAGCGGATCATCGCCCGGCCAGGGGCAACGTGTCAGGCCGTCGGGATGCAGGCGGGGAGCGCGGCTCATGCGATGGAGGGCTTGGTTGGAATGCGCACGACGTCGGGGTCGGCAAGTTTCAAGGCGAGCCCGCCCGCGGTGAGGGGCTGGCCGGCATCGAGCGCGTCTGCGACACGGTCGATGCGCACCAGGGCAATGCCCTTGCCGCCGGACGTCGAGCCGATGGTGCCGACCGGCTTGTCGCCGGCGAGGATGGTCGCGCCGGCTTCGGGCGAGGCGCCGTCGAGCAGCACCTTCACGCTGCGGGTGCGCGCGGTGCCGCGGTGCTGCATGCGCGAGACGACCTCCTGGCCGACATAGCAGCCCTTGTCGAAATCGACGCCGGCGAGACGATCCATGTTGGTCTCGTGCGGGAAGGCGTCGCCGTACATGAAATCGAGCCCGCCGCGCGGCACGCCGAGCGCGATGCGGTGCGCCTCGTATTCGGCGGCATCGACCAGTTCGGCCCCGATCAGGTCGGACAGCTTCTGCTTGAGATCCTCGGGGACCAGGATGCGATAGCCGAGCGCATCGTTGCGCGGATCAGTGAAGGCAAGATCCGGCTGCGCCGCGGGCTGGCCGTCCCAGGCCGCGAGCACGCCGAGATCGAGAGTTTCCACCGTGACCTTGGCGCGCAGCTTGTAGAATTTCAGCTTGGTGGCGAGGTTATCTGCCAGCGCTTTCGGGCAGTCGATCAGGAACCCGCCGCCATGGCCCGCGGGCACCTCGGTGATCAGGAAATCGACGATGATCTTGCCCTGCGGCGTCAGCAACGCGCCGAATCGCCCCAGGCCCGGCTTCAGCCTGTCGACGTCGGTCGTGACCAGGCCGTTGAGGAAGTTGCGCGCATCCTCGCCCGCGACCTTGACCACGCCCCGGTCGGGAAGAAACGCTGATTTCATGCGAAAATCTCTTGCGACATGTTGCTCCGGAACGTAAGCCCGCGAGGCATAAACGACAAGACCTCGAGCCCTGCGCTTGGGGACGAGAGAGGCCTTCAGCCATGACCCAGCGCTTCGATGTGATCCTCAAGAATGGCACCGTCGTCAACCAGGACGGCGAGGGTGTTCGCGACATCGGCATCACCGGTGGCCGTATTGCCGAGCTGGGTCCTTTGTCGCAAGGCAGTGCCGCCGAGGTGATCGACTGCAAGGGCCTGCACATCCTGCCCGGCGTGATGGACACGCAGGTGCATTTCCGCGAGCCCGGCCTGACGCACAAGGAAGACCTCGAGACCGGTTCGCGCAGCGCCGTGATGGGCGGCGTTACCGCCGTGTTCGAGATGCCGAACACCGCGCCGCTGACGGTGACAGAGACCGAATTCACCGACAAGGTGAAGCGCGCTTATCACCGCATGCATTGCGATTTCGCCTTCTTCATCGGCGGCACCCGCGAGAACGTGCAGGACCTGCCGGTGCTGGAGCGCGCGCCCGGCTGCGCCGGCGTCAAGGTGTTCATCGGCTCCTCGACCGGCGCGCTGCTGGTGGAGGACGACGAAAGCCTGCGCCGCATCTTCCAGGTGATCCGCCGCCGCGCCGCCTTCCATGCCGAGGACGAGTACCGCCTCAACGACCGCAAATCGCTGCGCATCGAGGGCGATGCCCGCTCGCATCCGGTGTGGCGTGACGAAACCGCGGCGCTGATGGCGACGCAGCGCCTGGTCAAGCTCGCGCACGAGACCGGCAGGCGCATTCATGTGCTGCACATCTCCACCAAGGAAGAGATCGAGTTCCTGCGCGACCACAAGGACGTCGCGTCCTGCGAGGCGACGCCGCACCATCTGACGCTGGCCGCTCCCGAATGCTACGAGCGCCTCGGCACGCTGGCGCAGATGAACCCGCCGGTGCGCGGCGCCGATCACCGCGCCGGCATCTGGCGCGGCATCGAGCAGGGCATCATCGACGTGCTCGGCTCCGACCATGCCCCGCATACGCTGGAGGAGAAGCAGAAGACCTATCCGGCCTCGCCCTCCGGCATGACCGGCGTGCAGACGCTGGTGCCGCTGATGCTCGACCACGTCAACGCGGGCCGGCTCTCGCTGGCGCGCTTCGTCGACCTCACCAGCGCCGGTCCCGCGCGCCTCTACAACATGGCCTGCAAGGGCCGCATCGCCGCCGGCTACGACGCCGACTTCACCATCGTCGACCTCAAGCGCAGCGAGACCATCACCAATCAATGGGTCGCGTCCAAGGCCGGCTGGACGCCTTATGACGGACTGCGCGTCACCGGCTGGCCCGTCGGCACCTTCATCCGCGGCCGCCGCGTGATGTGGCAGGGCGAGCTGGTGACGCCCGCGCAGGGCGAAGCGGTGCGGTTTCTGGAGACGCTGAAGCCGTAGGTTGATGTGGGGGATGCAGACTGCTTCCCCACCCGTCATTGCGAGCGCAGCGAAGCAATCCAGAATCCATCCGCGGCGGCAGCCTGGATTGCTTCGCTGCGCTCGCAATGACAAGGGGATGGGTCTAGATTTCCTCTCGAACGGAAGTGCAGTCCGATGTCCCAACCATCACCCCTCATCACCACCGAGCAGCTCGCCGCCATCCTCGGCGATCCCAATCTCCGCCTCTACGACTGCACGACCTACAACGAACCTGTGCCCGCCGGCAGCGACGTGCCTTACCGCGCGGTGCCCGGCGACGAGACCTTCGCGGCCGGGCACATTCCGGGTGCCGATTTCCTCGACCTGCAGGGCGAGTTCTCCGACACCTCGTCGCAACACTTCTTCATGATGCCTGGTGTGGCCCAGCTGGAGGCCGCCTTCGGCCGCCACGGCCTCGATGCGGACAAGACCGTCGTGCTCTACAGCATCGGCACCATGATGTGGGCGACGCGGTTCTGGTGGATGCTGCGCTCGCTCGGCGTCGATGCGCTGGTGCTCGACGGCGGCTTCGACAAATGGAAGGAAGAGGGACGGCCGATCGAGACGGGCGCACCGAAAGGCTATCCCGCGACGACCTTCAAGGCCGCGCCGCGTGCCGGCTTCTTCGTCGACAAGGAAGTGGTGAAGGCGCGGATCGGCGATCCCGCGACGGTGATCGTCAACGCGCTCGGGCCGCAGTTTCATCGCGGCCTCGAGCCGAGCCGCTACGGCCGGCCGGGCCGTGTTCCCGGCAGCGTCAACGTATCCGCTGCGACGCTCGTCAATGCCGACAAGACCTTGACGACGCCTGCCGATGCCGAAGCCAAATTCACTGCTGCGGGCGTCACGCCCGACAAGAACGTGATTGTCTATTGCGGCGGCGGCATCTCGGCGACGATCGATCTGTTTCTGCTGACGCAGCTCGGCTACGACAGACTGACGCTCTACGACGCCTCGATGGGCGAATGGGCGCGGGACCCGGCGCTGCCGATCGAGACGGATTAACTCTCCCGAGACGAGAAAACTCGGGAGCGGCGATTTCGAAGGAGGGAGCGCCTTCCCGACTCCGGCAGGAACATCTCCCGGCCCTTGCGAGACTAATGCTTGTCGGGGGGAAACGGCTTCCGTGCGACAATGCCTGCAGACTTCGCGAAGCTGTTCGCCAAGTCATTCATCCGTTGACTGGCCCCGCCCGCGTGGCGGGGTCATTTTCGGCAGGACCTACTGCCTGCAGATGTCGACCGAGAACTCGCCGTTGCGGATGCGGCCCGGAAAGCCCTCGACGAACTTGGCGACCGCGTCCTCGCCATAGGTGCCGACCAGCTCGGCAAAGGCTGCAAACAAGCTCGCCTGTGCCAGGCAGTCGCCGTCGACGCCGTCATGGCGCGCCTCGGCCCAGGCCTCGTTGAGATAGCTCAGTGCGGCCTGCTTCTGCTCGTGATCGGGCAGCGGTGCGCGGGCGGGGGCGTAGGAAATCGGCTGGCTCATGAAACTCGATCAGGGCTGGGGCGCGATCCACGGCGATGCGCTGTGCGAGAGGTTTAGCACGGTCGTTAACGACCGCTAGGCCACATCTTTAAGAACGGTTAACGGCTGTGAACAAAGTCGATGACAGCGTTCCCGCCGCGCCGCCGCGCCGATCCTGTCTCGTCATTCCGGGGCGCGCGCAGCGCGAGCCCGGAATCCATCGCGCCACAGAGATGATGGATGAATGGATTCCGGGCTCGCGACTTCGTCGCGCCCCGGAATGACGGAGAGAGAGAATCAGTTCGCGTAGCGCGCCGTCAGATCCCGCGAGATCTTCGAGCCTTCCTCGATATAGCGGCGGATCGCCACCGTCGCGGCCGGCGTGCAGCTACGATAGGTCTGCTGAAAGCCGTTATAGCCGCGGTTGAAGCCGGCGATCATGCGGGTGCGGCGCTCCCCGGAGGGGGTTTCGGCATCGATCAGCGCCTGCATCTCGTTGCGCCATTTGTTGCCCTCGTTGGACCCGCAGATGCCGCGCAGATAGTGCAGGCCGCCGAGGATCTCGGCGAGCCGCTGCAAATCGGCGTCGAACGGCGCCGCCACGTCCTGAGCCCGCGTGGGGCCGCAGGCGCAGGCGAGAATCAGGACAAAAATGGCCAGAAATCGCGTGGACATCGGCGGGGTGTATGCCCCCTCCCATCTGGAGAAGCAAGGTACGGTAGCTGCTGCATCGGCAGTGCGCTCCCTCCCCCGCCTGCGGGGGAGGGTTGGGGAGAGGGTTGTCTCCACAACGGGACAATTCCCCTAGACGAGGAAGCCCTCACCCGCGCCTCCGGCGCGACCTCTCCCGCAAGCGGGAGAGGTTGCAGCGAGCTCGCCGCTAGGTCAGGCCCCGATCAGCCGCGCGGCGGACTGGATCACCTCGTCCAGCCCCCCGGTCAGCTTGAGGCCGCCCAGGCTCGCCAGGGCGTCCGGGGCGATCCAGCGGTGATCGTCGAGCTCGTCGTTCAGGACAGGCTCCCTGGCCACCCAGCGGGCCGCAAAGGACATGATGAGGTAATGGCCGGCGCCGGGCGCGGCGGGCAGCACCTCGCGCCAGCCGGCAAGGCCGACGATCTCGATTCGGAGCCCAGTTTCCTCGTCGACCTCGCGGCTCAGGGCCTGGTGCAGCGATTCGCCGAACTCGACCCGGCCTCCTGGCAGCGAATAGAACCCTTTCGCCGGCGAGCGGGCGCGGCGGGTCAGCAGCACCTTGCCGTCGCGGAAAATCGCGGCACTGACGGCGAGCTGGGGGTGGG